>JBKPRA010000101.1:0-19529 GCA_046734335.1 Actinomycetota bacterium
CACCCCTCACTGCTCGAATCGCGCTCGCTCGGGCCGGCCAAGAACCCGGTCGTGATGACCGGACGTGCTCAGACGGTGCCTACCTCAGTGCCGCCTCGGAGGCGAAAACATGCCGCTTTGCAGGGAGGTTCGATCCCGTCACCGCCCAACCGAGGACGGCGGTGAGCCTGCTTCCCTTTGCGGCAGGGCAGTCGAAGGGCGAGGGTTTGTCTTTTTCCCGCGGTGGTAGCAGCGACCGCATTGCTCAGCGGATGAAGAGGGGGGCACATGCGAAAGAAGGTCGCTGCTCTTGGAGCGGCTCTGATGGTGATGCTTGCGACGGCGGCAGCCGCGCTTGCGATTACGAATGGCACGCCCGACGGCAACAATCATCCGTATGTGGGGCTGATGGTCGCGCTCGACTCCGACGGTGTACCGCAGTGGCGCTGCAGCGGCTCACTGCTGTCACCGACGGTGTTCCTTACAGCCGGCCACTGCGTCGAGGCTCCCGCGGCCCATATCGAAGTGTGGGTCAGTCCAGGCCCGATCAACACTGACCCTGATTACGCGGCCGCGCTGGCGAACGATCCGGACGGGATCGTTTCGTGCAATGACTCGCCGCTGTTCGACGGGTACCCCTGTCAGGGCGATGCAGGAGGGACGCCCAAACGGAACCCGGACTACTGCACCTCGCCGTGCGGCAAAGGACTCCCGAACTTCGCCCACAACGATTTCGGCGTCGTCGTTCTCGATACCGGGATCTCGGTCAGCCGCTACGCCGACCTCCCCGACCCCGGGCTGGTAGACACGCTGGCGAACAAGTCTCCGGTTGACTTCATCGGCTATGGCGTCCAGTTCCAGGCCAACATTCCTGGTAACCAGCTCCCGCAGCCGCCGCCGTTCTACCGGTGGACGGGGCCGAAGGAGCGAATGTATGCGCCGAGCGAGCTCGTCTCAGGCAACTTCACGCACAGCGATGAGTTCTTGAAGCTCGCTCTCAACAAGGGCGGTGGGTCAGGCGGAACCTGCTTCGGTGACTCCGGTGGCCCCGACCTGCTCGGCGGGACAGACACCGTCCTCGGGGTGAACTCCTACGTCACCAACGTCAACTGCGGAGGCGTCGGCTACTCCCAGCGAGTCGACGTTCCCGAAGTCCTCGACTGGGTCAACTCCTTCCTGTCGTAAGACCGTCCACTCGGAGGGGGCGTCCTAGCGCCCCCTCCTTTGCTTCGGGCAGCGCTGCTCGACGCCCCAACTACGAGTAGCAGCGACAAAGCGCGAGCTGCCGCCATGTCGGCGCCGGCGGTTGCGGAATCGCGGCTGCCTTGACGGCACCTGGCGCATCGAGCAGGCTTCCCTGCTTCACGACTCCAGGGGGTGGAGATGCCGAATCCGGATCAGCCCACGATCAGTGTCGGTGCGACAGGCGGTGCAGTACGGCGGTTGCAGCGTGCTTTGCGGCGCACGCCCAATCTCGGCCTCGTCGTCGACGGAGTGTTCGGGTCGGCGACGGACGCGGGGGTGAAGGAGTTCCAGGAGGGCGCGGGACTGACGGTTGACGGGATCGTAGGGCCGCTGACGTGGAACGCCCTGCCTGACGGCGCACCGATGCCGCTCCTGAAGGAGGGCTCGACGGGTGACGTCGTTCGCAGTCTTCAGACGGTGCTCACCAACGGCGCTCCCGGACAGTGGAACACCACGCCACAAGGCATCGACGGCGACTTCGGACCGCACACCCGGGCGTCGGTGGAGGCATTCCAGGCCTGGGGCGGTGTCAGCTCCGACGGAATCGTGGGCGACCGGACATGGTCGGTCTCGCTCCACGCCGCCAGCGCCACCCTCGAGACCCAGGTCGGGCTGCAGTACGTGATCGGCTGAGCGGTCAGCCCATGCCGCCGAATCTGGCGCAGTCGACCCAACCTCGCCGGATGTCCGCGACCGCATGGGCGAAGACCTGGTACGACGGTTTCGGCCGCCAGTTCGCCCACAGCAGGCCCGACTGCCAGCCGCTCAGGCCGCGCTCGTCCGCGAGCAGGAAGTTGAAGAACGCGCCGACGTAGGGCTGGCAGTACGCGAGACGAAGGGCATCGGCGAGCTGGGTCGCCTGGTCGTCGGCCCTGCGACGGGCGGCGGCCGTGCGTCCCTCGTGCGTCACCGGGTCGAGCGCCCACTGGTCGCTCTCGCGGCCGGCGTAATCGCGGCTGAGGCCGCGCGCCACCCGTGTCTGGAAGCCGTCCTCCATGTACCAGATGACGAGGCCGGCTCCGGGTATGGGCTGCGCAGTGCCCCCGAATCCGGTTCTCAGTACCGTGACGAGCTTCTCGTAGTCGCCCTCGCCGATCGTGCCGCCCTCGTGCCGGACCCAGGGTGGCTCCGCCGAGGTGTTCGGATACGGATTGTGGCCCACCGTGTCGAAGATGGGACGTTCGCGGCCGCTGGCCCGGTACGCAGCGGCGAGAGCGGAGTAGAAGGCGACCGGGGACTGCGACGGCCGGTCGGCGGTCGGGTCGTCGTTGCCGCGGGGCGCGCTCGCAGCGATCACGTTCACCTCCGGCCGGGTGGCGTGCAGCATGTCCCAACACTCGGCCAGGAGCAGCTCGTACGCAGGCGCCGCGGCGTTGGCGCCGTTGGGTGCGAACTGCGGCTGCCAGAAGCGGAACGAGTTGGGCTCGTTCCAGATCACCACGTCGTTGACACGCGGCGCGTGCGTCAGCACATCGGCGACGTAGGCGCAGTACTCATGGCGGCGGCGCGCGATCAGCGGTGCCCGCTTCGCCTTCGAGTAGACGGCGAGCACGAGTCTGCGCCCGCGCGCGGTCTCCTGTGCGCGCCTGAGCGCGGTCATCGTCGAGCCGCGCGGGCTGGTCTCGCCGGGCGACCAGCGCAGGGTCACGCGCACGGCGCCGATCCCGAGCCTCGCCATGTGTACGCGCACGGCGGCCGGGCGTGTCGGCGACCACTTCATCATGTCCTCCGAGACGCCGACGAGCAGTCCGTCGCCGGCACGCGCAGCCGGCGCTGCGAGTGCAGCGATGAGCACGAGGACGGTGAAGCACGGCCGCAGGTCTCTCTCTCCCGCGGGCGATTCTGGCGGGCGGCAGAGCGGCTCTCAATGGGCCGAACGGCCTATCTCGTCAGGTCGACGGCGCGCCGGGCCTCTGCCTCGTACCGGTTGGCGGCATAGCCTCCGAGGTACGAGAGCGGCATGCGCAACGGGTGGTGCTGCATCTGCCAGACGTGGCAGAGCTCGTGCGTGACGAGATCGTCACTCGCCGCGTCGACCGGCTCGCGCAGCAGGACGGTGTTCCAGGCGGCGTACCCGTCGAACCGGCGGAACCAGGGGAGCCGGAACAGGCAGGGCCAAACCAGAATCCGCGCCCTCTCGATGCGCACCGGGCTCGGGTAGTAGTCGAGCCCGTCGAGTCTTTTCTTCGCCCGCAGCAGCGCGGCGCGCTCGGCGGCGTGCGTCAGCCCGTGACCGGAGACAGGACCAGCCACGCGCTCTGGTCGGGAGCCTGCTGGAAGTCCCAATGGAATACGCGCCCCGCGGTCAACGCCTCGACCGCGTTCGCCTGCGTCGGCGTCAGGTCGGTCGGCGTCATCTTCGTTTCGCCCGGAGGAAGCGTTGTTCCGAGCGGTGCCTGCAACTCGCGGACGAAAGCAGTGCGGGGCAGGAAGACCGCGCGGTTGAAGAGTGGGCTCTGCGCCGAGACTCCTGCGGGTGGGGGCATGAACGCGACCACGTAGTCGGCCTGCGGCATGGAGCGGAAGGTGTAGAGCGCGAGCTCGAGGGCTTCACGACGGACGAGCTGTCCGCGGGCAAGAGTCGCCTGACCCGGGATGGAGCGGTTCTGTGCCGTTCCGGCCAGTTGGTAGAAGACGCCGGCTGCCGGGAACGCGATGTCGATCCGCTCCTGCTGCACGCCTGCCCTGCCGGACCGGATGAGGATCGCCGACACCCGAATCGGGCCCTGTGACGACTCGATCTCCATGGGCCCCGCGACGACCGACGTGAACAGGGCGCCGTTCTCGAGGTGGTACTGAGACGAGACGTGGCGGGCGATCTCACGGACGCCCAACGTGCCCGTCGTCTTCGGCGTCCACGACGCAAACGCTTCTCGTTGCGTTGAGCCGCCGTCGTCGCGGCCCGCAAAGACGACGACCAGGCCGACCGCCGCGCCCACGATCGCAGCCAGCGCGAGGTACGCGATCGCGAACTTGCGGCGCGAGACCGACGGCTGCGGCTGCGGCCGCGCCAGGGGAGCGGGCTGCTCGCTCACAATGTCGGCCAAGTTTCCTCCTTGCCGAGGTCGACCGTCGGCTCCTTCAGCCCGACGGAGTTGAGCAGCTCGATCAATTCGTCGCCGTAGAGCTCCTTGCGTGCGACGAGGTGGTCGGCGATCGTCGAGATCGCGTCCTTGTTCTGGATGACCAGCTGGTAGGCGTCGACATACGCCTGGCCGATGATCTGCGCCGCGAGTCGCCTCTTGGTGGGGTCGCCGAGGACGGCGGCGATCGAGTCGTGCTGGAAGTCGCCGCTCGCCCGGTTCATCAGCTGGAGGCCGATCGACTCGAAGCGCTTCGCGACCTTCTCTCGCGCTTCCTCGCGCTTCTCCACGCTCATGCGGGCCTTGCTGTCGATCGGGATCGGGTCGGGCCCCATGCCGGAGACGCCGACCATCCAGGCCGAGCGACCCGTCGCGCTCTGGAGGTCGCCGCCGACCCCGGTCGCGTTCTCCCCGTAGAACACCTGCTCGGCCGCGAGCGCGCCCAGCGTCCAGGCCAGCTTCGCCATCTCCTCGCTCTTCCAGGAGCTGAACCGCTCCTCCTTCTCCAGGGCCTGGTGGTGTCCGAGCGAGCCGGCGCGCATGCGGATCGAGATGCGTGTCGACTCCGCGCCCTTGAGGAACACGTGTGCGGCCGCCGCGTGGCCTGCTTCGTGGATCGCAACCGCGCGAGTCTCCTCCGGCACGTACTCGACGCCGACTGCAGTGCCCGACTCGACCGTGGTCATCGCCTCGATGATGTCCTCGCGGTTGAACTCGTCGCGGCCGTCATGGTGGGCCCGGGTCAGCGCCATCGAACAGACCTGCTCCACCATTGCCGGCGAGTATCCGTTGGTGATGCGGGCGAGCTCGTCGCGGGCGCGCTCCGTGTCCAGCTCCGGGTCGTGGGTGACCTTGCTCAGATAGAGGTTGAAGATGTCCTCGCGGTCGTGCTTCGTCGGCGTCCTGAACCAGACGTGGCGGCCCATTCGGCCGGGACGCTGGAGCGCCGGGTCGAGCGCCTCCAGCGGCACGTTCGTCGCTCCGATGAAGTAGATCTGGTTGTCGGCGGGCTTCGGAGCGGGCAGCCGGAGCGGCATGTTCCGGATCCGGCGTGGCACCACGTACGTCGCGTCGAGGAAGTTGTTCAGCCGGTTCGTCCAGAAGCGGCGCCAGAACGGTGGGTTGTCGATCCCGTCCATCGTCACCAGCAGCTGGTTGAGCGCCAGTTGGCCCGTCCCGCCCATCATGCCCCCCGGGAAGGCCTGGTTCACGATTCCGGCCAGCTTCGTGTACCAGGCCGGGTACGGAGAGCTCGGCCGCGAGTCGCGCTGCTCGAACATCCGGTCGCGCCATCCGCGCGTCTCGAGGATCAGGTCGCCGGTGGGGGTGAGCGAGCCGTTCGGCCCGTAGAAGCAGTGATCGTCGTACCGGCCCGTGGTCGAGCGGGTCATCGACGAGCCCAGCGACGCGCGCCGCATGCCGACCGCGTCGATCTCGTCGATGAAGACGATGCACTGGCCGCCCCACTTGGCGGCCAGCCGCTTGGCCTTCCGGGCCAGGTAGCGGACGATCAGGGCGTCGACGCCTATGAAGGTCTGGGCAAACCCGGAGCCCGGGATGGTCACGAACGGCGAGTTGAAGCCGGTCGCGATCGCCTTCGCCAGCATCGTCTTGCCGGTGCCGGGCGCGCCGTGGAACAGGATGCCCCGCTCACGACGTCCGCCCGCCCGCTCGAACGCCTCGCCCGACGTCCAGAGGCTGACGATCCGACGCACCTCCTCCTTCGCTTCCGCCTGGCCCCGGACGTCCTCGAGCTTCACTCCCCAGTTGGCATCCCCCGGCTCGAAGCCTTTGATCTGCGAAACCCCCATCATCATCATCGGCCCCATCAGGATCAGGAAGTTGAAGATGAAGAAGATCGGCAGGATGATGAACTGCGCCCAGGTGGAGGTGTTGGAGATCCCGTCCCAGAATCCGGTCGCGATCGAGGTGGCCGTGCCCCACCACGTGACGTCGCCGCCGAAGATCCACTGAACGAGGAAGACGATGGTGATGAAGATCGCGATCACCAGAACCACGCGGTAGATCGAGCGCCAGAACCAGTGTCGGCGACGGTTGAGGACGTCCTCCTCGCGCGTCTTCTCGTCGTCGAGCGCGAACATGCTCGGGCGCGGGATGAACCTCCAGAAGATCAGGTCGAGCAGGCCGCGGAACGCGAAAACGGCGACCGCGGTGGCGACGAGCGTCCAGCCGAACGAGACATCCTCGACCTGCCATAGCCACACGAAGGCGGCCGGCGCGCAGAGGACGGCAACGACAGTTGCCGAGCGGCGCAACGAACGCCACTGGTCGTTCAGCGCGCGTTGCTCTTCAGGCGCCGTGAGCCCGGGCGGCCGTACCACGTCGTCCGCACTGCTCATTTGCGCAGTGTAGACGCGTGTTCTGGCCGCAGAGTTAGCCTGTCCTGGATGCACGCGCACGACCACGACCATCGCCTTGAGGGCGATCGGAAGCTCCTTGTCGCCGCGCTCGCGCTGATCGCGGCGCTGATGGTGGCGGAGGTCGTCACCGGCATCGTCGCGGGGTCGCTGGCTCTCCTCGCCGACGCCGGGCACCTGATCTCCGACGTCCTCGCGCTTGCCTTCGCGGTCGTCGCGGCCACCCTGGCCGCGCGCCCGGCGCAGGGCCGGTGGACGTACGGGTACCGCCGGCTCGAGATCCTCTCCGCGCAGGCGAACGGCCTGATGCTCGGCCTCGTAGGCATCTGGATCGTGTACGGGGCGATCCGCCGGCTGGTTTCGCCGGTCGACGTACGCGGCGGCATCGTGCTGGTGGTCGCGCTCGCCGCGATCGCGGTGAATCTGGTGGCGACCGCGCTTCTCTCACGGGCGAGCCGAGAGAGCCTGAACGTCCGCGGCGCATTCCTGCACGTCGCCACCGACCTGCTCGCCTTCGTGGGCACCGCGATTGCCGGGCTGGTCGTGCTGCTCACCGGGTGGGATCGGGTCGACCCGATCGCCGGACTGCTCGTGGCCGCGCTGATGTTCTGGGCGGCGTACGGCCTGATCCGCGAGTCGACGCGCATCTTCCTCGAGGCGTCCCCCGGCGACATCGATCCCGACGAGGTCGCCCAGGCGATCGTCGCCGTGCCGGACGTCCGCGAGGTGCACGACCTGCATGTCTGGACGCTGACGAGCGGCTTTCCAGTGCTCTCGGCGCACGTGCTCGTGGCCCCCGGCGCCGACTGCCACGGCCTGCGGCGGGATCTCGAGGCGATGCTGGGGGAGCGCTTCGGCCTCGAGCACTCGACGCTGCAGGTCGAGCACGCGCCCGGGACCGTGCAGCTCGGGCCTTCGTACCGCCGTCGCGCGCCTCTGCATCGGTAGATTCCCGCCGTGCCGGCGATCCCTCTCGAAGGCAAGTCCGCGATCGTCACCGGAGCCTCCAGCGGGTTCGGAAAGGCGATCGCCGACGCGCTGCGCGCCGAAGGCGTGAAGGTCGCGGTCGGCGCCCGCCGCGCAGAGCGCCTCGAGGGCGACTTCGCGCACGAGCTGGACGTGACCGACCCGGCGAGCGCCGAGCGGTTCGTCGCCGCCGCGGTCGAGGCGCTCGGCGGGCTCGACATCGTCGTCAACAACGCCGGGGGCGCGATCGGCCGCTACCCGTTCTCGGAGTCGAGCGAGGAGGACGAGGAATGGATGATCGAGGCGAATGTCCGTGGCCTGATCCGGATGACGCGCCTCTGTCTTCCGCACATCCGCGACGGCGGGCACATCGTCAACATGGACTCGATCGCCGGCAAGCAGGCGTACGAGAACGCCGCGGTCTACTGTGCCGTCAAGGCTGCGGTGTCGATGTTCAGCCAGGCGCTGCGCGAAGACCTGCTCGGCCGGCCGATCCGCATCACCGACCTCGCGCCGGGCCTTGCCGGCGGTACCGAGTTCTCGCTCGTCCGTTTCAAGGGCGACGAGGAGAAGGCGAAGGCCGTCTACCAGGGCGTCGAGCCGCTGACCGCGGACGACATCGTCGACTGCGTCCTGTTCGCGCTCACCCGCCCCCTGCACGTGAACGTGGACGAGATCGTCGTGAAGGCGCTGGCCCAGTCGAGCGGCGGCCGCATCCTGCGCGACCAGTAGCCTCGGCGGGCATGGCCCTGACCATCCTCGAGGGTTCGACGTTCTGCATCAGCGACGAGCGTGGCGACATCTACGAGCAGACCGGCGGGTTGTTCGCGCGCGACACGCGGTTCCTCTCGATCTTCCGGCTGACCGTCAACGGGGCGGCGCCGCTCCTGCTCTCGTCGGGGAAGGTCGACTACTTCTCCGCGGCGTTCTACCTGCGCAATGCGCCGGTCGACGGGCTGGCGCAGGACTCGGTCGCAATCGTCCGGGAGCGGTTCGTCTCGGACGCTATGCAGGAGCGGATCGTGATCGAGAACGTCAGCCCGGAGCCGGTGTCGATCGAACTCGCGATCCACGTCGGCAGCGACTTCGCCGACATCTTCGCGGTCAAGGAGCACGACTTCACGCTCGGCGACCCGCTGGGAGCGAGACCGCTTCCGCAGCCGGCGACGCCCGTCTTCGACGCGGAGCACGCCCAGCTTGTGATCGACGACCCTGACGCGAGCGCGCGGACGCAAATCGCGTTCTCCAAGCCCGGTAACGTGGACGGCGGCACCATGCGTTACCGCGTCGAGCTCGAGCCTCGCGCGTGCTGGGAGTTGACGACGGACATCGTCCCCAACCCGGACGAGCGCCGGAAGGTAGCGCGGCCGGTCAGTCCTGGGCGGTTCGGCCAGGAACGGGCCCGCGTCCACGATTCGCTCACTGCCTGGCAGCTGCGCGTGCCGCAGCTGGTGGCCAGCTGGGATGCCCTCGAACGTGCCTTTGCGCAGTCGGTGTCCGACCTCGCGTCGCTGCGCATGCGGGGCGGAAACCACGGCATCACCAGACTGCCCGCGGCAGGCATGCCGTGGTTCATGACCGTCTTCGGCCGGGACACGCTGATCACCTCGTACCAGACCCTTCTCTTCGGTCCCGAGCTCGCGCGCGGGGCGCTCGAGGTGCTGGCCGAACTCCAGGCCCACGACGACGACCCGTCGATCGACGCCGAGCCGGGCAAGATCGTCCACGAGGTCCGCCACGGCAAGGCGGCGAAGGTCTGGTTTCCGCGCTATTACGGCACGGTCGACGCGACGCCGCTCTACCTCGTGCTGCTGTCGGAGGTGTGGCGGTGGACACGGGATACGGCGCTGCTCACACAGCTGCGAGAGCCGGCGCTGAGGGCGCTCGAGTGGATCGACCGGCACGGAGACCTCGACGGCGACGGCTTCGTCGAGTACCGGCGACGGACCGAGCGCGGGCTCGAGAATCAGTCGTGGAAGGACTCCGGCGATTCGCAGCGCTTCGCTGACGGCCGGCTGGCGGAGGCCCCGATCGCCCCCTGCGAGGTGCAGGGGTACGTCTACGACGCGAAGCTGCGGGCGGCCGAGCTCGCCCGCGAGGCATGGAGCGACCCCGAGCTCGCCGATCGGCTCGACGCCGAGGCCGCCGGGCTGCAGCAGCGCTTCGACGACGCATTTTGGGTCGACGAGCGCGGCGGGTACTACGCGCTCGCACTCGACGCGGACAAGCAGCGGGTCGATTCCCTCTGCTCCAACATCGGACATCTGCTCTGGAGCGGAATTGTCCTGCCCGGCCGGGCCGAGCAGGTGGTCGCGGCACTGACCGGCGAGTCGCTCTGGTCGGGTTGGGGTGTCCGGACGATGTCCACCGACGACGCCGGCTACAGCCCGCTCTCGTACCACAACGGCACCGTCTGGCCGCACGACAACTCCCTGATCGCGGCGGGCCTGGAGCGCTACGGGTATCGGGAGGAGGCGCTGCGGATCGTGCGGAGGATGCTCGACGCTGCAACCTTCTTCGACTTCGAGCTGCCGGAGGTGTTCGCCGGCCTGCCGCGTGGCTCGACGCCGTTCCCGATCGCATACCCGACCGCGGCACGCCCGCAGGCGTGGGCGGCCGGCACGCCGGTGCTGCTGTTGCAGGTGTTGCTCGGCCTCGAGCCGGATCGCGTCTCGCAGACGCTCGAGACCACCGTCCAGATCGAGCTTCCCGAGTGGGCCGGCTCGCTTCGCCTGTCCGGACTGCGGGCCTTCGGTCGCTCCTGGGATGTCGGCGTCCGGGACCGCCGAGTGCAGGTGGAGCGGCTGTCGTGACCGGCGATTCCCTGCGCATCGCTGTGATCAGCCCCGTCTGGTTCCCGGTGCCGCCGACCGGCTACGGCGGAATCGAGTGGATCGTCTGGCTGCTCGCCGACGGGCTCGTCGACGCCGGGCACGAGGTCACGCTGTTCGCGTCGGGCGACTCGCACACGAAGGCGACGCTGGCTTCGGTCTTCCCGACCGCGCCGAGCGCGCGCATCGGCCAGACGCTCCCCGAGCTCCAGCACTGCCTGGCCGCCTACGCGCGCGCAGACGAGTTCGACGTGATGAACGACCACTCGGGCCTCCCGGCAGCCGCGCTCGGCGGGCTGATCGAGAAGCCGGTGCTGCACACGATCCACGGGCCGCTGGACGGTGAGGGCGGCGCCATCTACGAGCAGATCGCCGAGGTCGCGAAGGGAATCGGGTTCATCTCGATCTCGATGAACCAGCGCAAGCCGAAGCCGCACTTCCCGTGGGTGGCCAACTGCCCGAACGCGCTCGACTTCTCCCTCTACCCGGTGAAGCCGCACCGCGGCGACTACCTCCTCTTCGTCGGCCGGATGAGCCCGGACAAGGGCTGCCACCGCGCGATCGACGTCGCCTTCAGCGCCGGGCTGCCGCTGAAGATCGCCGGCAAGAATCGCGAGCCGCTCGAGCGGCAGTACTTCGACGAGTTCGTCGCACCGCACCTCTCCGACGAGATCGAGTACCTCGGCGAGGTCACCCACGGCGAGAAGGTCGAGCTCCTCCAGAACGCGCGCGCCACCCTGTTCCCGATCGAGTGGGAGGAGCCGTTCGGCCTGGTGATGATCGAGTCGATGGCGTGCGGCACGCCGGTGATCGCGACCCGATGGGGCGCCGTTCCCGAGGTGATCGAGCACGGCCGGAGCGGGATCATCGTCGACGACTACCGGCTGATGACGGCGGCGATCGAGGACGCCGATCGGCTCGAGCCGCTCGAGCTCGTCCGCTACGCGCAGGAGCACTTCTCGCCCGAGCGGATGGTCACGGACTACCTGCGCGCCTTCCACTCGGTCCTCGATCGCTAGATTGGATGCGTGTCGACCGACCGGCTGCGCACGCTGCTCGAACAGGCCTTCCCCGACGCGGGCGAGCTCGACGTGCAGGACCGCACCGGGACCGGCGACCATTTCCAGGTGACCGTCTCGAGCACGCGATTCGCCGGGCTCTCGCTGATCGACCAGCATCGGCTCGTCAACGAGGCGCTCTCGGGGCCGCTCGCGGACGGCACAATCCACGAATTGCGGATCAAGACGAAAGGGGCGTCATGAGCGACCTGAGCTCGAACATCCGGCAGGTGATCGAGGGCGAGGACGTCGCCCTGTTCATGAAGGGCACGCCCCAGATGGTGATGTGCGGAAACTCGCTGCGCGCGCTCGAGGCGCTCCGCCGGGCAGGCGCGCCGGTCACCGCCGTCGACGTGCTCCCGGACCCGGCGATCCGCCAGGAGCTCTCGGCCCAGTCGGGCTGGCCGACGATCCCGCAGATCTTCGTTCGCGGCGAGCTGATCGGGGGCGCCGACATCGTCGAGGAGCTGGAGGCGTCCGGCGACCTGGAGCGGAAGCTCGAGGAGAAGCTCGGCCCGGACTATCGGGACGAGCGCGACGAGAAGACCCTGGCGGTTACGTCCTTCGCAGCTCCCTGACGTCGCGCACGGCGAACACCGGCAACGTCACCAGCGTGATGAAGATCGCGCTGCCGACAAGGGTGGCCTCCGTGCCGAATGCATCGGCGATTGGCCCGATCACGGCCAGGCCGACCGGCACGAGCGCGATCGAGCCCAGCATGTCGTAGGAGTAGACGCGCGACAGCTTCTCCTCCGGGATCTGCTGCTGCATCGTCGTGTCCCAGAGCACGGCGAAGACCTCGATCCCGACACCGGTGACGAACGCCGACAGCGCGATCACCGCAGCGTTTGCGGGGATGGACAGCAAGACGAGCGTCGGCGCGAACAGGAGGACGCCGAAGGTGGCGACGAGCAGCATGCGCCGTGGCTGGAAGCGGAGCATCGTCACCCCGCCGGCGATCAGTCCGGCCGCGAAGCAGGCGAGGATCCCACCCCACCAGAGTCGCCCGAAGTGGGCGTCCGCCTGCACCGGCCCGAGCACGTTCAGCGACCCGCTCTCGCACGCGTTCACGATCGAGAACTGGACGACGATCACCCACAGCCAGGTGCGGGAGCTGAACTCGCGCCAGCCGTCATTCAGCTCGCCGACGAAGCTCGGGATCTCGAGTCGCAGCGAGGCGGGGAGGGTCATGGCGCCGATGAAGAGGGCGCTGAGGAAGAAGGTGGCGGCGTCGACGGCGATCGCCCAGCCCGGCGACGACGCCGAGACGATCACACCGCCCAGCGCCGCCCCGAGCACGTTCGTCGAGTTGAGCGCCAGCCGCAGCGTCGCGTTCGCCTGCTGGATCAGCTCCGGCCGCACGGTCTGCGGGACGATCCCGGCGGAGGCCGGGAAGAAGAACGCGGTCGAGACGCCGTTCAGCCCGCCGAAGAGGAGCAACTGCCACAGCTCCGCGTTGCCGGTGAGCAGAAGGACGGCGACCGCAGCCTGTGTCGCTCCGCTCGCGAGGCTGGAAGCGACCATCACCTTGTTCCGCGGCAGCCGGTCGGCCCAGACGCCGCCGATCAGCAGGAAGACGAGCTGAGGAACGGCACGGGCGGCGAGCACGAGGCCGAGGTCGGACTTCGACCCCGTCAGGTCGATCACCGCGAAGGCGAGCGCGATCGGCGCCATCGCGTTCCCGAGGAAGGAGATCGCCCGGCCTGCGAAGAGCAGGCGGAACTCGCGTTCGGCGAGCGGGCCTAGCCGGCCGCTGCGCGCTGCTTGTCCCAGTACCGCTTCATCCCGACATAGGACTGCCACAGGGGAGCCGCCCGCTCCCAGTGGTCGGCCTCGTCTCCGCCGACGGCGGCCGCGAGGTCGCGGCGGGCTGCTTCCACCCAGGATTGCTCGTCCAGGTCCTCGCGGCCGCGCTCGGCCCATCTCGTCAGCTCCGCGCGAACGAGCGCGAGGTGCTCGGACGGCGACTCGGCCACGCCGAAGTGGATCAGCGCGAGCCGTGCCGGCTGCCGCCGCTCGATCTCGTCGAACGTCCGGAACCACGCTTCGACGTCGAGCTCGGGCGGCGGGCACACCGGAATCACGTAACGGCCGGGCTGGATACGCACGCCGGCCGCGTCCCCGGCATAGAGCGTGCCGTCCTTGTGCAGGTAGCAGACGTGGTGCGACGCGTGACCGGGCGACGGGAAGCAGTCGAGCCCGACGACCCGGTCGCCGACCACCTCGACGTTCCCGGCTGGGACCGGCGCGAGCTCCCCCCAGAGGACGTCGAAGGCGTCGCCGTAGAGCCGGCGCGCGCTCGCCTCGAGCCGTGACGGGTCGACGACGTGCGGCGCACCGATCTCGGACACGTGGACGCTCAGTTCGGGATGCTCGCGGACCAGCGTGCCGGCGGCGCCGGCGTGGTCGAGGTGGATGTGCGAGAGCAGCAGGTGGCGGATGTCGGCGAGCTCGAGCCCGCGGTCGGCGAGAGCCTGCTTCAGCGCCGGGAGGCAGGTCGTCGGCCCGCAGTCGTGTAGCGCGAGCCCGTCTGCCGTCTCGAGCAGGTAGCAGCCGATGACGCGCTCGCCCTGGTGGTGGAGGTCGATCAGGTCGGGGCCGGGCATGGGGCTGATTCAACCAGTGGCCGGGCCGACCTCGTGGACGGATCGCCTACGCCGTTGCGGCGGCCCGGGTCAGCGCCGACTCGAGGTCGGCGACCAGGTCGGCCGGCGACTCGATCCCCACCGACAACCGGACGAGGTTCGGCGGCGTCGCGAACGGCGCGTCCGATGTCGAGGCGTGCGTCATCGCGGCGGGTACCTCGATCAGGCTCTCGACCCCACCGAGGCTCTCGGCCAGCTTCCAGATCGCGGTGCGGGAGACCAGGGCGACGGCCTCGTCGGCGCTTCCTGCGAGGAACGAGACCATCCCGCCGAAACCGGACATCTGGCGCGACGCCACGTCGTGTCCGGGGTGATCCGGCAGTCCCGGGTACAGGACGCGCTCCACTGCTGCATGGCCGTCGAGGAACTCGGCGACCGCACGGGCGTTCTCGCAGTGGCGCTGCATGCGCAACGCCAGGGTCTTCAAGCCGCGCAGCACGAGCCACGAGTCGAACGGGCCCGGGACGGCGCCGAGAGAGTTCTGGAGGAAGGCGAGCCGTTCGGCAACCGTCGGGTCGGTGGTCGCGGCGAAGCCGCCGATCAGGTCGGAGTGGCCGCCGAGGTACTTCGTGGTCGAGTGGACGACGATGTCTGCGCCGAGCTCGAGCGGACGCTGGAGGTACGGCGTCGCGAAGGTGTTGTCGACGCAGACCACCGCTCCGACTCCGTGAGCCGCCTCTGCGACCGCGCGGATGTCGACGACGTTGAGCAGCGGATTCGTCGGCGTCTCGATCCAGACGAGGCGCGTGCGCACGTCGATCGCCTCGACGACTCCGTCGTGGGACGCGAACTCGAAGTCGTAGCCCTTCGGCCCGTACACCTTGGAGAAGAGCCGGTACGTGCCTCCGTAGACGTCGTTCACGGCCACGACCCGCTCGCCCGGCGACAGGAGGTGCATCACCGTCGTCGTCGCGCCCATCCCCGAGGAGAACGCAAAGCCGTGCTCGGCGCTCTCCAGTGAGGCGAGACACGTCTCCAGGGCGCGGCGCGTGGGGTTCCCTGTCCGCGAGTAGTCGTAGCCCTTGTGCTCCCCGACCGCCTCCTGCACGTAGGTCGAGGTCTGGTAGATCGGGACGGTGACGGCGCCGGTCGCCGGGTCCGGATCCTGACCCTCGTGGATGGCGCGCGTCTCGAATTCCATCAGGCGATCGTAGCTCCGAGCCAGCGGGCGAGGCTACGCAGCGGCGGGTCGAGAGAGAACGGCCGCACGCCGTCCTCCCACCAGGTGCCGCGAACGTGGAGGTGGCCAGCCTTGCGGTCGTGAACGGGCTCGATCCGGCCGACGATCCGGTCGCCCCGGAGGATCGGCAGGACGTAGTAGCCGTACTCCCTCTTCGCGGGCGGGACATACATCTCCAGTCGGTACCGAAAGCCCCAGAGCGCCTCCGCCCGGGCGCGGTCGTGGACGAGCCGGTCAAAGGGGGAGAGGAAGGTGACGCGCCGAGGCGGCACCGGGCGGTCGGCCGCGTCGGGATGCGGGAGCAACCGGCCTCGCTCCAACCGGACGCCAAGTGCGCGAAAGCGCTTCTCCGCGAGCTGCCGCCGGGCCACCGGCCAGGGAATGCGCTCCACCTCCGGGTACCAGCGCTCCGCGAGCTCCCACACGCGCTGCCCCTGCCGCCGGCCGACGACGGCGACCTCGCCACGGTCGTTGAGGAGCATCAGCATCAGCGCCATCTTGCGCTCGCCCCACCACCGGTGCGCCTCGCGGCGGGTGGTCGCGTGGTCCTCGATCTCCCGTGAGAGCAGCGGCCCCCGCCGCTCGAGCTCCCGCAGCACATAGCGTCGGATCGCGGCGTTGTTCTTCAAGAAGGCGGCGATCTGCCGCTCCCGCGCGGTGTCCTCGCGTCGGCGCCGGGCCCGCGCCAGCAGCAGGGGCAGGTCCTCGATCGGGTGGACGAAGGCGTCGATCTCGACGAGGCTGCGCTCCTCCCAGAGCAGGTGGTCGAGCTCGGCACGGTCGTACGGGCCGAGTCGGCTCCAGAGCACCAGGTACTGAGGCGGCGCCACCGTCGAGATCGGGTCGATCTGGAGGAAGCCGAGCCGGCGCACCGTGTCGAGGACACCGGTCGCCGATCCGTCGAGGAGTTGCGCGCGGACGGCGATTCTCCGCGCCTCCTCGACCGAGACCTCGGTCACCGCACGACCTGTTCCAGGCCGAGCACGCGTGCGAGCCGGTCCAGCGCCTTGTCGAGCGCGGTTTCGAGCGCACCGGTTCGTCGCACCCCGGGCTCGAAGTGGAACGCCCGCACACGGAGTGCCCTTTCCGCGCGGTCCGACTTCAGGTCTGCCCGTCCGATCAACCGGTCTCGGTATAGGAACGGCAGCACGTAGTAGCCGTATACCCGCTGCGGCGCCGGCTTGTAGACCTCGATCACGTGCGTGAAGCCGAAGATGCGCTCGAGGAAGGAGCGGTCCCAGACCAGGTTGTCGAAGGGGCAGATGAGCACGCCGCCCGCCGGCGCGCCGTCGATCTCGGCTGCGGCCGGCACGACCAAGGGCGGTCCGCCGTCGTCGACGGCGACGCGCCGCACCAGCCCGGCGGACACGAGGTCGTCCACGACCGGCCGCATCGCCTTGGCGCCGCCCTGGAAGCGGCAGTGCTCGGCGATCCCTGACTCGGTCAGGGCGCCGCGGCCCTCGACCGCCCGCAGCGCGTAGCCGCGCCGGAACTCCTCCTCCGAGGGCACGGGCGCCTCCAGCTGCTCCCGCGGGATCACGCGCTCGGGCAGGTCGTAGAGCCGCTGGAACCCATCGCGGCCGGCGACCACCACCTCTCCGGCGGCGAATAGGTCCTCGAGGATCCGCTTTTCCGGTTTCCAGTTCCACATGCCGCCGCCTTTGCCGCCGCTGCCCTCGAAGAAGCGGGTGGGCAGCGCGCCGTTCGTCCGTAGCGCGTCGAGCACCTGCTCCTTCACCTCCGGGTCGTGGTCGTGTTTCCGGCCCCACCAGTGGTGCTCGCGCAGGTGCTCCATGCGCCGCTTGAACAGCGGATAGTCCTCGATCGGGACGAGGCATGCCTCGTGGGCCCAGTACTCGAAGATCCTCCCTGCCTTCAGCAGGCGCGAGACCGACGCCTCCGGATAGGCGCCGATTCGCGAGCCCAACGTCAGCCGGTGCGCCCGGCCGACGGTCGAGATCGAGTCGAGCTGGACGCAGCCCAGTCGGCCGATCGTTCTCACGACATCGTCTGCACGCGCCCGCCGGAAGCGCGTCGCGTACCGCTGGTGTGCGACGACGTGGCGGCGCAGCTGCGCGACCGAGACGGTCTCCACGCTGGCCCTACGCGTCGAGCGGGATGTACCCGGGACGCGCCGCCACCCGCCCGATCCACGATTGCACGTTCGGATACCGCCCGAGGTCGAAGTCGCCCTCCTCCGCCACGTGCGTGTACGCGTAGACCGAGATGTCGGCGACGGTGAACGAGTCGCCGACGAGCCAGTCGCGACCGTCCAGATGGCTATCGACGGCGGCCAGCGCCTTGTTCCCTGCACGCCACTTCGACTCCAGCTCCAGGGCGTAATTCTCACGCTCGCCGAGCAGAGTGACCATGAACCGCGCGACCGCGATCGCCGGCTCCACCTCGTACTGCTCGAAGAACATCCACTGGAGGACACGCGCGCGCTCGAGGGCGTCGGACGGCACGTACGGCGAGCCGTCCCCGAAGTACCAGAGGATCGCGTTCGACTCCGCCAGGAACTCGCCGTCGTCGAGCTCCAGCGTCGGCACGCGCAGTGCCGGGTTCTTGCCTCCGAGGACCTCCGGCCGGTCCGAGCGGTCGAACACGTCGATCTCGATCCGCTCGTACTCGATCCCGCGCAGCGCCAGGATCTGTCGCGCCTTCCAGCAGTTGCCCGACAGCTGGGAGTTGTAGAGCCGCATGCGTTCAGGAACGCCGATAACGCTCGAAGACTTCCCCGGCGAGCGGCATTCCAGCCTCGCGTGTGATGCGGTCGAGCTCGTCGAGGTCGAACGCAACGCGGCGGAACTCGACCGAAGCCGCTTCGACGATCGCGTACGAGGCCCAGGGATCGAACGTGAAGTCGTCGTCGGGCTGGCGATGGTCGTAGCCGATCCCGACACTGCCCGGGTTGACGTACCAGGCCCCTCCGACGCGTCGCAGCTGTTGAACGTGGACGTGTCCGCCCGCAAGCACGTCGGCACCGGTTCCGGTGAAGGCATCGGGTGGATCCTCGGGCAGCACGACGGTTTCATAGTCGGCCGGCACCGCTTGGAAGCAGAGGAGGCGCAGTCCGTCGAGGTCGACCTCGACCGTCGCCTCGAACGAGCGCATGTAGTCGACGTCCGTGGGCGTGAGCTGCGAAAGGCTCCAGTCGAGTTGTGTCAGCTGCCGCTCGGTCGTGATCTCGGCGCCGGCGTCCGCGTCGAGCAGAAAGGCGTCGGAGTTTCCCAGCACCACTCGGGCATCCAGTCCCGCAACAGCTCGAGGCATTCGGTGGGCTGTGGGCCGCCCTGGGCCATGTCCCCGAGTGCGACCACCAGGTCGGCGCCGCGTCGCTCGATGTCCTCCAGCGCCGCGCGCAGTCCGACGGCGTTGCCGTGCGAGTCGGAGATCAGGGCGACCCGCACTCGCCTATCGGCGGTGGGCGAGATACTCGAGCAGGTCGGAGCGGGTGAGCACCGCCTCCGGCCTGCCGTCGCGCGCGACCACGACCGCCTGGTTGCGCTCGCGCAGGTCGGCGAAGACCTCGTCCACGGAGTCGAGCATGTCGACCGCGCCGAGCGGGGGCTGCATCGCCGCTGCGACGTCCTCGCCCAGCGCGTCAGGGTTGCGGAACACGCGGTCGAGGAGCGTGCGCTCGTTCAACGAGCCGATCACGTCGGCGAGCGACTCGACGGGCGCGTGGCGGACGACCGGCAGCTGCGAGATCCCGTACCGCTGCATCAGCTCGATCGCGGCGCCGAGCTTCTCGTGCGGCTCGCACGTGACCAGGGCGGGCACGCCGTTCTCCGCGTGCTTGAACGCGAGCACCTGCTCGACGGTGTCGGGCGGACCGTGCCGCTCGAGGAAGCCGTGCTCGAGCATCCAGTTGTCGTCGTAGGCCTTCGAGAGGTAGCCGCGGCCGCCGTCGGGGATGGTTGTCAGGATCGTCTTCCCTGGGCCGTGACGCCTGGCCGCCTCGAGCATCGCGAAGACCGACGTCCCACCCGAGCCGCCGGCGAGGATCCCTTCCTCGCGGGCGAGCCGGCGCGTCATCACGAACGTGTCGCGGTCGGAGACCTGCACGTACTCGTCCACGACCGACGGGTCGAAGGTCGCGGGGAAGGTGTCCTTGCCGATCCCCTCGACCAGGTAGGGATGCACGGGCCCGCCCGAGTAGAT
>JBKPRA010000102.1:0-16652 GCA_046734335.1 Actinomycetota bacterium
TGGGCAGATTCGAGTGTCTTCGCCTTGATCGTGAAGGCCCGCATCGTCACCTCGCGAACGCTGGTCGTCAGCCGATAGCTGCATTTTCCCCCAGGACAGGCCCACTCAATCAGCGCAGAGCATTCCTCGCTGGCTGACCGCTGCTAGTCAGTCGCAGACCTTTGTCGGGCGCGGGTCATGGGTGAAACGGGTGCCCGCATGCGCCCAACCTAAAAAATGGCTTTAGCCAGCGGATTTGCGCGGACGCCTGGACGGAGTCTGTCGGCCGGAGAGGCTTTCCACAGCCGCAGTCCCCGGCAGAACAGGCGCCCGCTTCCTCAGCATGCTCCCGCGATCGCCTTGAAGCAAGCCTGGCGTGGGCAGCCACCAGCGAAGACGGAGGGGGCGCGGCGGGAGGGGTCAGCAACCGCCGCGCCCTTGAGTGACTCACCCAGGCGGGAAGCTTGTCCCTCCAAGCCGCAGGACCTGGGTGCTGCGAGTTTCCCACCTGCGTACTTTGGCGTCAATGGACACGACCAGCGATGAAGGAAGACCGCCGGGCCAGGGGGATCGACGCAATCGCTCGAGAGAAATCAGGTGTCAATCTGCATACGAGCGGGGACTGCATAGGTGCGGGAGCGGCCCCGGCAGGACTGGGGGGTCTGGCCGGTTTCGAGCTGCGCCGCATATACGAGAGGGGCGGACTGACAGCGCCGCTCCCTCGTACGCATTTCGATCGCGGCGAATGCGGAATCTCCCTGGTTTCACGGGCTCTTCCCGTGCAAGCAAGGGCGGCGCCACTCCGCGCCAGCTTCGGGCGGTCTAGAGCGGTCTCAAGCGGAAGTCCGGGAAGGTTGGATGATCCCCGGTCATACCAGTCGTATTGCCTAACCAAGGCATTTTGGAGCAAACGGAGCGGCGCAGGAGTCGAACCTACCCAGCCTGGGGTTACCAGACCTGACCGGTTTTGAAGACCGGCTGCGGCACCGGCCGCCGCCGCTCCGGAAGCGACATTAGCGGCGGCTGACAGCTCCCCGTCTACAGGCCGTCTACCAGGACTGCAGGTTCGCGCCTGTACAACCCGGAACCACCCCAGGAGTCAAGAGGCGGTGGGAAGGCACACGGAAGCCTCGGAGATATGTCTCGAGAGGGCGACGCGGCTTCGGCTCGCTCGACTACCGGATCGCGACCCGGCTGCCCCGTGCCGGCATCGCGACGCTTCTATCCGGCGTAATTCGGCGCGCCGCGCCGTCGCCTCGGTCGCGCGCCTTCACGCCGCCGCGGGGGTTCGGTTCGTCGGGGTGGTCGCCTGGTCCTGGGCCGACGGGTCGACCTCGCGGCCGCCCATGAGCATCCCGACGGGCTGCGTGCCTCGTCTGCTTTTTCGTGCGGTTTCCATCAGCGGACCGTTGGCCACCTGGGACTGCTCCCGCCAACGCTCGTGCTGTCGGGCGGAACGACCGACGCGGTACCGTTCGCCTTGTCGCGGGCGCTTGTGGACGGGCTCCGCCCGGGCGGGCGGCCGCGCGCAGCTCTTCGTGTACCCGCATGGAACGCATCAGTGGTACGGCCGGCAGGGAGTCGCCGGAATCCGGCACGCGGTCGCGTTTCTCGATCGCTCGCTCCGCTCGTGACGAAGCTGCTCGTACTCGCGGCGGCGGCCGCGCTGGCGACGGCGGCACCGGGGCGTCCCCATGCTCGCCCTGTTCAACCTCCGCCGAGCGTACGAGTCTGGCCGATCCGGTACGCCGCGCACGACGGCCGCCTGCGCCGCGCATGGGTTCAGCTCCCGCGCTGGTATGACGCGAGCGACCACCCCCGGATTCCGCTGATTATCTCGCTGCACGGACGCGGCGGAGATGCCTTGCAGAACATCGGGCGCTGGGGCGCGCTGCCGGCGCTCGGGCACTTCGCGGTCGTCAGCCCCGAAGGCCAGGGGCGCCGCCTCGCGCTGTACTCGTGGGGAGACCCGGCCGAGATCGGAGACCTGGCCAGAATGCCTCGGATCGTGGAAAAGGGTCTGCCGTGGCTGCGGATCGACCGCCGGCGGATCTACGCCTTCGGCGGGAGCATGGGAGGCCAGGAGACATTCCTCCTCGTCGCCGAGCATCCACATCTCCTCGCCGGCGCGGCGGCGTTCGACGCGCCGACGAACATGGCTGCCCGCTACAACGCGTTTCACCACCTGCGATCCGGACGACGCCTGCAGCGACTCGCGCGCTTCGAGATCGGCGGGACGCCGACGGGTCTCCCCGGTGCCTACGCCGTCCGCAGTCCGCTCGACTGGGGGCGGAGGATCGCCTTCTCGGGCGTACCGCTGCAGATCTGGTGGAGCACCCGCGACCGGATCGTCGTCGACCAGGCACAGGAGTCGGGCCGTCTCTACCGGGAGATCAAGCGCCTCGATCCCGCGGCGCCGGTGCACGAGTACGTCGGCACCTGGGCACACACGGCCGAGATGCGCGCGACCACGAAGCTGCCGATAGCGCTCCGCCTCTTCCACCTGCTACCGCTCCACGGGTCGTGAAGGGACTCGCGGCGCTTGCAACTGTGGCTCTCGCGCTGAGCTTCGCCGGCGAGGCGCGTCCGTCTCCGGTCAACGGAGGCCTGCCGTGGCACCAGAGGCGTGTCGACGCCCGAGAGCGGCTCTTGCCCTGGACTGGATACAGCCGGATCCTCCGCCTGGGTTGGGACTTTGTCGCGCAGCGGCTGGCGGCCGACCAGCGCGCCGGCCCGCCGGTCTATCTCCGCTTCGCCGTCTTCGACGGGCGCACGCTGCAGGGCCGATACTGGCAGCACAACCCGGCGTCGCTCTACGCCTCGTTCGTCGATTCGCTGCTCCCGTGGTACGCGTACTCCGGAGACCGTCGAGCGATCGCCCTCGTTCGGCAGATGCTCGACTACCAGCTCGCCCACGGGACGACGCCCGCCGGCTGGGCCTGGCCGAGGGTGCCGTTCGCGACCAGCTGCGCCGGGCAGCGCACGTACGGGGGCTGCCTCGCGGGCAGGCCGCGGAGCTTCCACGGCGGCCTCGAGCCGGACAAGGTCGGCCTGCTCGGCCTCGGCTACGCGCGCTTCTACGAGCTGACCGGCAACCGACGCTACCTGCAGGCGGCGCTGTGGAGCGCCCGGGCGCTCGCACGGCACGTTCGGCCGGGCAATGCGCGGCACACACCATGGCCCTTCCGCGTCGACGGACCGACCGGAGGGACGCTTGCGGGCGCCGAGTACGGCGGCGCGGTCGTCGGGCCTGTCTGGCTCCTCGACGAGCTGATCCGCCTCCACGCCGGCGACACCGCTTCGTTCCGGCGCGCGCGCGACCTGGCTTGGCGCTGGATCACGCGCTACCCCCTCAACCCGCGCAGTGCGGCCTGGAACCGCTGGAGCGGCTACTACGAGGACGTCCGCTACGACCCCCGAGACCTGAACCAGGCCACTCCGACGATCACCGCCCTCTACCTCCTCACGCGATCCCGTCCCCGGTCGGTCGACGATCGCTGGGAGGAGCACGTTCGGGACCTGCTCGCCTGGGTGCGCCGGTCCTTCGGACGCGGCCCCTTCCACGGCGCCTGGGCGATCGACGAGCAGCGGGCACCCGGGAAGAAGGGCTGTTGCTCGACCGTCGGGCTGGGCAGCGACACGGCGCGGTGGGCGGCCGCCAACGCCTTGCTCGCCGCCCGGACCGGCGACCAGCAGGCGCGGTCGAATGCGCTTCGCTCGCTCGCCTACGCAACGTACTTCATGCGTGGCGACGGCCGGGTCGCCTGCTGCGGCGCACGCGGCCGCTTTCCGTTCTGGTTCAGCGACGGCTACGGCGACTACCTGGGCAACTTCAGCTGGGCGCTGGGTGCGCTCCCGGCCCTCGCACCCGCCGGCGAGGACCACCTGCTCGGGTCGACGTCGGTCGTCCGCGAGGTCTCGTACGGTCGGGATCGGCTCGCGTTCCGCACTTACGACCGCCACTCGACCGAGGTGCTCCGCTTGAGCTACCGGCCGACACGCGTGCTCGCCGACGGTCGCGCGCTGGACCTTCGCCGGAACCTGCTTCGGGAAGGCTTCGTCGTCCGGCCGCTCGCCGGCGGTGACGTCGTCGTGCGCGTGCGCCACGACCGGGCTCGGCAGATCCTGATCGAAGGCTCGCGGGACTGACCGCCCAGCCGGGCACTACACGTGAGGGCGTGTGCGACGCGCGGACATGAACGACCGTGCCGCGCGCGTGACGTCGATGCAGCGCATCACGCCGACCAGGCGATGAGGATCGCCGCCCCGACCGCGTGCGTCATCGCGGCTTCTTCCGTCTCCGCCGGCTACGCCGCCTCGCGCTCGAGCGGCGCGTCGTCGACGGACTCGACGTCGGAGTGCAGCACGTGCCGGGCAGAGGCGAAGGCATATGGTTGGTAGAACACCTCGAGCGCTTCTTCAGCGGCAGCTGGAACGACGAAAGCGTCTCCGGTAGGCAGTCGAGCACGGAGACGGCGAGCTCCCCGCTCGGTCGGTCCTCTGCGCATCGGTGCACCTGCTTTCTCTTTGCTGATGCGGGGAACCTAAGGTGAGCCGCAGCCGCGGTGAATCGGCAGATGGATCGATGGCCCCGACGGCCGGTGCCGTCCGCGGGGGGCGATGCCTGAGTCCTCCGATCGGTCGCCGGCGGCTCCACCGGCCGAGTGGCCGATCGCGACAACCGTCAGCTGAGGATGTTCACGGCGCGGGCGGCGACCAGGAGGATCGTCACCGCCGACAGGATGGACTCTGCGGCCATCAGCCGCTTGGCCGGTCGCGTCAACGGCATCGCGTCCGTGGGGCTCAACGCGATCGAGTTGGTCAGAGACACGTAGAGATAGTCCCAGAGACGAGGTGCCCGGCCACCGCGGGCGAGCTGTGGATTCTCGTCCTGCGGAAACTGGAAGTCCGGCTTCCGCGGCTCCGTCTCAGCTGGCAGCTGAAAACCTTGACCTGCGGCATCTCGACGATCTCGTCGCTGTCGAGGCTCAGTCGCGAGAACGCTGCATCCTCCGAGTCGCCTCCCAACGCCCGCTGGCGGGGCGTGAAGACGTTGCCCCACAGACGTTCTGGGTGTCGACGAGCCGTTCCGCGCCGAGCGCCTCGCCGTAGCGCACGAGGAGATCCATCCCCTTCTGGACGGCAGGGCTATGGTCGCCTGCGTACATCCGCTTCTCGTCGTCGTTCAGCAGCACTCTCGCCTCACCTCGAACTCCCACCATACTCGGATCGATGCTCACCCTCGGATCGACGCCGCTGTCCGTGCTCGACCTCGCTCCCGTGGCGACCGGCTCCACCGTCGGCCAAGCGCTCCGCAACTCCCTCGATCTCGCCCGGCACGTCGAGCGGATCGGCTACCTGCGGCACTGGGTGGCCGAGCACCACAACATGCCGGGGATCGCCAGTTCCGCACCGGCGGTGCTGATCGCGCACCTGGCGAGCGTGACGACGACCCTGAGAGTGGGCTCAGGAGGCGTGATGCTCCCGAATCACCAGCCTCTGGTGGTCGCCGAGCAGTTCGGGATGCTGGAAGCGCTCCATCCGGGGCGAATCGACCTCGGGATCGGCCGCGCGCCCGGAACCGACCAGGTCACCGCCTACGCGCTTCGCCGCTCGTTCGACCCGGCGGCGGACGACCTCCCGACCCAGCTCCAGGAGCTGCTCGCCTTCTTCTCGGGGACGATCCCGCGGATCACGGCGGTGCCCGGTGCCGGGAACATGCCGGCAGTCTGGCTCCTGGGCTCCAGCGACTTCAGCGCCAGGCTCGCGGGCGAGCTGGGGCTGCCGTTCTCGTTCGCCCATCACTTCATGCCGCAGAACACGGTGCCGGCGCTCGAGATCTACCGGCGCAGCTTCACGCCTTCGAAGGCCCTCGTCGACCCGTATGCGATGGTCGGGGTCGCGGTCGTCTGCGCCGAGACCGACGAGCAGGCCCGGTGGCTCCACGGCCCTGCGAAGCTCTCGTTCCTGAGGCTCCGGACGGGCCGGCCCTCGAGGCTGCCCTCGCCCGAAGAGGCCGCCGCCTACGAGTATTCGCGTGACGAGAGCGCCTTCGTCGACAGCTGGACGGCCTCACATGTCGTCGGCTCGCCCGCCACGGTGCGGGAGCGTCTGCTCGAGTTGCAGGAGCGGACGAAGGCCGACGAACTGATCCTGACGACGAACGTCTTCGACCACGCAGACCGGCTCCGGTCCTACGAGCTGGTCGCTGCGGCGGCGGCCTGAGCAAACCGCCGCCGCAGCGTCGATGGCCTACTGTGGCGGGCCGCTGCCCAGCGTGACCGTGGTCGTCTGGGTCATGCCGTATCCGTCGCCATAGGTGACCGTGATTCGGTCGCCGGGATGCTTCGAGAAGAGAAGCCCGGCGACGTCCGTCGTCGACGAGACCGCGCGGCCTCCGACCGCCGTGATCACGTCACCGGGTTCCAGCCCGGCCGAGTCCGCGGGGCCGTCGGGAACAACTGCCGCAATCTGGCCGTACCCGCTCGAGGTGTCGATCTCGACGCCGAGGAACGCAGTCGCGCCGATGTGGAGGGTGGCCGAGGACTTGCCCGACACGATCAGCCTCACGATCCTCATCGCCTTTGCGATCGGGATCGCGTAACCGTCGTTCGAGGCGGCCGCGTACGGGCCGTAGCCGCTGGTCGAGGCGGCCGTGTCCATGCCGATCACCTTCCCGCCGGACATCAGCGGCCCTCCGGAGTCGCCCGGCTCGAGCCCGGCGTCCGTCTCGATGAGGCCCGACAGCCGCTCGACCCCGCCCTGGTCGTCGCTGACCGAGATCGACCGGCCGAGCCCGGTGATCCGCCCTCGGCTGGAGACCAGGCTGCCGGTGCCGCCCGCGTTTCCGACCGCGGTGACGACCTGGCCGACTGCCGTGGCCGAGGTGGAGATCGTCGACGTCTTCAGGTTTGCGGCGCCGCTCGCCTGCAGGACGGCGACGTCGTCCGCGACGTCGTAGCCGACCACCTTCGCCGTGTAGCTCCGCCCAGCGCCGGGGAGGACGATCTTGATCGTCGTCGCGCCGCGGATCACGTGGTTGTTCGTCAGGATCCTGCCGCTCTTGGTCAGGACGATCCCGGTACCCGCGGCGGCGCCGTTCTGGTACGCGAGATTGGTCTCGATCACGACGACGCCGGATCCGACCGACGCCGGCGTCGAGCGCGCGAGCGCCACTCCGGCGGCGATGCCCGCGGCCACGAGGCCGGCCAGGGCGAGCATGAGCGCTCGCCGGGGAATTGTCTTCATCGCTGCTCCTTCGTTCATGTGTCCCCGACACCCTGTTCGTCCCTGCTGAGACGAGGCTGTGTACATCCGAAGAGAAACCTGAGAAAAGCGAAAGGAGTTTGTAAAGGCCGGCGCGCTGCGGCCACGTGCCCTCATGCGCCGAGTAGCGATCCAGAAGCGCCGCGGCGACCTCCCGGTCGCCGCGGCCGCTCACTGCTCTACACGCGTGGGCTCAGGCCAGCGCTTTGGCCTTCAGCTGGTCGAACTCGGCCTGCGTGATCGCGCCGCTGTCCAGCAGCTCCTTGCCCTTCGCGATCTGCTCCGCCGAGTCGCCCGAGCCGGCGACGGACTTGACGTAGTCGTCCATCTGCGTCTGCGCGGCCTGGGCCTGCTTCATCCTGCGGTCGGCAATGCCGTGGCTGTTGACGATCAGGTAGATGAAGATGCCGAGGAACGGCAGGAAGATCACGAAGATCGCCCACGCGGCCTTCCCCCAGCCGCTGATGTCATGCCGGCTGAACAGGTCTCCGAAGACCTGGAACAGGAGTATGAAGAACAGGATCCAGCAGAAGAAGATCAGCATGGACCACATGACCTCGCCGAACGTCCAACTCGTCGCAAGCATCGCACCCTCCCGGGATCGTGATTTCGAATTGCGCCTTCGGAAGGCTCAACAATACGGCATTGCTAGCGGCCGAATCGTTCGGCCAGCACGCCGTGGCGGAGACCGCGGTCACTGACGGTGAGGGACTCCCGGCCGAGCTCGGCGAGCACCGTGCGCACGATCAGCGCCCCGGCGAGGATCACCTCGGCTCGCTTCGGCTGGAGCCCGACGATCTCGCGACGCTCGTCGGCTGTCCGCGTTCGGTACAGCTCGATCTGACGGTCGGCCTCCGCCGCCTCGAGCGTCGCTCCCTGGATCACGCTCGGGTCGTACGTCTCCAGCTCGTGCTTCACCGCCGTGAGATTCGTGACCGCGCCGCCCATCCCCACGACCTCGTCGGGCGACTGCCGGTTTCGAAGGCGCTCCAGGTCGGCCGCGATCGCCTCCCGCGCGTCGGCGATGGTCCGCTCGTCGACGACGCCGTCGAGCCCGAAGCGCTCCGTGAAGCGGACTGCGCCGACGTTCACGCTGAAGCGTTCCTCGACCCGGTCCGCACGGCCGAACGTGAACTGCGAGCTGCCTCCTCCCGTGTCGAAGACGACGAGCGTGCCGTCGCCGAGCTCGAGCGCGGAGGTGACGGCCAGATAGGCGAGCCGACTCTCCTCCTCGCCCGAGATGACCTCCACCTCGATGCCCGTCCGCTCGCGCACCGGGTCCACGAACGCCGCACTGTTGGAGGCTATCCGCAGACCGGCCGTGCCGACCGCCGCGATCTCCGCGACTCCGGCCTCCCTCGCCTCGTCGACCATTGCGGCCACGGCTTCGACGGTGCGCTCGATCGGCTCCGGCTGGAGCTCGCCGCCCTCGTCGAGCCCGTCCCCCAGCCTCGTCACGTCCGCACGGTCGACCACCGTCGTCCACGAACCGTCCTCCCCGCGTTCGGCGATCACGAACTTGACCGAGTTCGTGCCGACGTCGACGACCGCGTACCTCATGTGCCGAAGGCGACGAGCGTCTTCAACCCGCGGGCCATGCAGACATTGGGCTGCAGGGGCAGGCCGAGCTCCCGCACCGCCGCGACCACGAGAGCCGGATCCTCCGACTCGACCGCGATCGTGCGGCGGACGCCCTCGGCCGTCCCGATCTCGGAACGCTCGGCCATCGCGCCGCCGACCGTGAACCGCTCGCGTCGCTTGTGGACATCCACCGCCCGCAGCGCAGGGTTCGGCTCGACCAGCCCGCCGACGAGCTGTTCGAGCGTGTACTCGTCGGGGCCGAGTGAGGGCGGTGGCACGACGAGCGCCTCGAACACATCGCGAACGCCGTCGGCGGCCAGCGGAAACTCGCCTTTCATCACGGGCTTCCACTGCTCGAGCCCGTCCCCGTCGGTCGCCTCCAGGCGCTTCACGTCCATCAGCCCGTCGCGCACCTTCACCGAGGCGTCGCTCTCGAGCGAGAGCAGGTACGTCTCGTCGCTCTCCTGCACCCGCTCTGGCGTGGCGGCGGCAAACCAGCGGTCGGCGGCGCCGAAGTCGTCACCGAACGTCCGCCACTCCCACCGCGGGACGATCATGCCGCCACGGTCGCCGGCTTCACGCTCTTCGCGAAGTACTGGAGCGCCTTGCGTGTCTTCGTCTCCTGCTCGCCCGAGACCTCGACGCCGCGCTCGCCGAGGAAGGCGCGAACCTCGGCGGCGGCCTGGAACGCCTCGCCCGTCGCCGCGCGCGTCGAGAGCTCGAGCACCCTCGAGCCGTCCGGGTAGAGCCACATCTCCGCGGCGAGCCGGCGGCTGAGCTTCTTCGGCTCGAACCGCAGCTTGAGGACGAAGATCGGGCCGAGGGTCGACAGATCGTTGAGGTCGATCCCTTCGACGTGCGCCCGGTAGAAGGCGCGCTGCTCCTTCGAGAAGAGCTTGCGCAGCGGGCGCTCGCCGTGGACCGAACCGAGCACGTCGGCAGGGGTGCCCTTCATCGTTCCGGAGCAGACGAAGCCGCCGGGGAGCGCGTCGACCTCGACGCGGAAGCCGGCGGACGTCCGCAGCTCCTGGGGCAGCTCGTGCGGGACGACGGGTCGCAGCTTGACGACCGAGTCGTTCCCCTTGCCCTGGATCCGCCGGGCGCGGACGACCACGCCCTGTGCGTCGAGGGCGAGGTCCGGGGTGTCGAAGAAGTACACCTGCCGGATCTGGGCCTCGAGCGGGTCGAGCTCGAGCGAACGGATCGTCGCGACCTGATGCGACTCGGGCACGGTCAGCTTCAGCTCGACGCTGTCCGAATCCTGGAGCAGCGCGAGCAGCTCCTGGATCTGCTCGGTCGAGAGCGCCGGGGCGGTCTTGGTGGCCATCGAATCTCCTTCCGTCAGGGTGCCGCGGGGGTTGCGTCGCCGCGGAACTGGCTCATGTACAGGTCGTGGTAGAAACCGCCGGCAGCCATCAGCTCGTCGTGGCTGCCGACGTCGACCACACGGCCCTCGTTGATCGCGACGATCACGTCCGAGTCGCGGATGGTCGAGAGCCGGTGGGCGATGACGAAGCTCGTGCGGCCCTTCATCATCGTCGCCAGCGCCTCCTGTAGCGCCTTCTCCGTGCGCGTGTCCACGCTCGAGGTCGCTTCGTCGAGGATCAGCACCGGCCTGTCGGCGAGCACGATCCGGGCGATCGTGATCAGCTGGCGTTGGCCCTGGCTCAGGTTCGAGCCGCCGCCGGAGAGGATGGTGTCGTACCCCTCCGGCAGACGAATGATGAAGCTGTGGGCGCTGGCCTTCCTGGCCGCCTCGATGCACTCCTCGTCGGTTGCGTCGAGCCGCGCGTAGCGGATGTTCGCCATCACCGTGTCCGAGAAGAGGTACGGCTCCTGCAGGACCATGCCGACCAACTCGCGCAGGCTGTTCGTGGACACGTCGTAGATGCTCGAGTCGTCGAGCCGGATGTCGCCCGCCTGGATGTCGTAGTACCGGGTGATCACGTTGATGATGGTGCTCTTGCCCGCGCCGGTCGGCCCGACGAGCCCGACCTTCTGGCCCGGCTTCGCGACCAGCGAGACGTCGTGGAGGATGGGGACGCCGTCGACGTACGAGAAGTCGACGTGATCCATCGCCACGTGCCCGTCGACCGAACTGATGTCGCGGGCGTCGGAGCGGTCGACGATCTCCGGCTTCTCGTCGAGGATCTCGAAGACACGCGTCGCGCCTGCGGCCGCCTGCAGCGCCATGTTCAGGATCTGGGCGAACTGGTTGAGCGGCCGCGCGAACATCCGCGCGAAGATGAAGAAGGTCGCGACCGTGCCGACGCTGACCGTCCCCCTGATCGACAGCCAGCCGCCGGCGAGCGCGACGAGGGCGACGTCGAGGTTGGACAGCATCGCCGACAGCGGCATCGCCGTCAGCGCGACGAAGTTGGCGCGGACGCCGGCTGCCCGGGCCTCGTCACTCAGCTGCCCGAGCTTCGCGGCCGACATGTCCTCGACCAGGTACGCCTTGACGGTGCGGTCGCCGGTGATGAACTCCTCCGCTGCGCCGTTGAGCACCCCGGTGCGCTCCTGCAACACCGAGAACGCCGGGCCCGAGTAGCGCGACGTGATCTGCATCAGCAGCAGGATCAGCGGCGCGATCAGGATCACGGCGATCGAAAGCTGCCAGCTGACGATGAACATCAGGATCGTCGTGATCACGAGCGTGAACGCCGAGTTGATCGCGGGGTAGAGGCCCTTGTCGAACAGCTGTCCGACCGAGTCCAGATCGTTGGTGATCCGGCTCATCAGGTCGCCGATGGGCTGGCGGTCGAAGAACCGCAGCGACAGGGTCTGCGTGTGCTCGAAGACGTCCTTGCGGAGGCGGTACATCGCGTCCTGCGCTGCGACGGCGAGGATCCGGCCGCCCAACCACATGCCGACGAAGCCGCCCGCGGCGAACGCGAGCATGATCAGCAGGTCGATCGCGAGCTGGGTCTTGTCCCCGTCGCTGATCGGGCCGTTGATGATCCTGCCAACCTGGACCGCCGGAATGAGCGCGAGCGTTGTGCCCACGAAGCTGAGCAGGGACGTGAGCGCGATCTTGCCGCGCGCCTGGAGCAGGTAGTGGAGCAGCCGGCGGAGCGGCTTCTGCTGCTCCTGCTCGGTGACCGGGCTGAGGGTCGTGTCGGTCATCAGGTGGGCACCGGCCCCAGCTGCGACTCGTAGATCGACCGGTACTCGGCGCTCGACGCGAGCAGCTCCTTGTGGCTGCCCTTGGCGACGATGCGCCCCTCCTCCAGCACGACGATCACGTCGGCGGTCAGCACCGCGCTGATGCGCTGGGCGACCAGGAACACCGTGCTGTCGCCCATGAGCTCGCGGATCGCGTCCTGGACGCGAGCCTCAGTGGCAACGTCGAGCGCGCTCGTCGTGTCGTCGAGGATCAGGATCCGCGGCCTGCGCACGAGGGCGCGGGCGATGGAGAGGCGCTGGCGCTGGCCGCCGGAGAAGTTCGCCCCGCGTCGCTTGACCTCGCCGTTGTAGCCGTCGGGACGGTTCTCGACGAACTCGGCGGCCTCGGCGGCCCGTGCCGCCGTGACCACGTCGATCGCGCCCTTGGCCGGGTCGGCGCCAAACCTCAGATTCTCCTCGATCGTCCCGCTGAACAGGCTCGGCTGCTGGATCGCGGGGGTGACTGTCTCCAGCAGGGACTGCCGCGTGACGTCGCGCACGTCGACCCCGTCGATCGTCACCCGGCCTGCGGTCACGTCGTAGAAGCGCCCCAGCAGGTTGACGAGCGTCGACTTGCCCGACCCCGTCGCACCGAGGATGGCGATTACCTGCCCCGGCTCGGCGACGAGGTCGATGTCGCTGAGCACCGGCTCGGAATTGGGCGTGCCGTCGGCATCGAGGTACGAGAAACCGACTCCCTCGAAGGTGACGCGTCCCTTCACCTTTCCGCCGGCCGCCTCGGCCAGACTCGGCGCGCCCGGCTTCTCCGGCACGTCCGGCTGCTGCTCGAGCACCTCGAGGACGCGGCCGACCGACGAGTCCGCGGATGCCATCTGCGGCAACAGGACGGAGAGCAGGATCAGCGGGATCATCACGGCGACCAGGTAGTTCAGGAGGACGAAGACGGATCCCAGCTCGATCTTCCCGTCGATGACGAGGTCGCCGCCGACCCAGAGCGCGCCGGCCAGCCCGAGGTTGATCACGAAGAGCAGGGCCGGGTTGAGGAACGCCGCGGAGCTCTGCGCGGCGGTCGCCGAGCGCTGCAGACCGACGTTCTCGCGCTCGAACCGCGCATTCTCGTAGTCCCGGCGCACGAACGCCTGGACCACCCGGACGCCCGCCATGTTCTCTTGCAGCACCTGGTTGAGGCCGTCGAAGCGGGCGAGCACCGCGCGGTACAGCGGCGCCCCCTTCAGCTGGTAGAAGGCGAGCACGCCGATCACGACCGGCAGGAACACGAGCATCACGAGCGCGAGCCGGACGTCGACCCAAAGCAGGACGAGGATTGCTCCGACGATCATCAGCGGCGCGCGGAGCAACGTGGTCACACCGCTCGTCGTCATCACGCGGACCTGGTTGATGTCGGTCGTGAGTCGGACGAGCAGGTCGCTGGTCTCCAGTCGGTCGACGTTCCCCCACGAGAGGTGGGTCACCTTGCTGTAGAGGGCCAGCCGCAGCCGGTGGCCCACCTCCTCGCCGACGCGAGCGGCGTACCACGCGCAAGCGGTGGCGAACAGCATGCTCGCGATCGAGAACACCGCCATGTACAGCGAGCCCTTGATCACCTTGTCGAAGTTGCCGGCGAGGATGCCGTTGTTCACGATCTGGCGGATCGCCAGCGGGATCGCCAGGTCGAAGATCACCTGGCCGACCAGCGCTCCCTGCGAGAGCAGGAGCCACTTCCGACCCAGAGGGTCGATCCAGATCGCGCCGAACAGCTGGCGGAGGTTCGTGGTGCGCATGACGGTCTGTGCAGTCTCCGTGCCCGCGCTGTCGCGGTCAATCCGGGGTCGCACTGGCCGGTACGGGTAGCCGAACCACCAGAAACAAGGTGGCCCCACTGCGCGGCGGAGCCCGCGGACGGAGACTGGCCGCAATGTCCTTCGGCACGAAAGGAACTGCAATGTTCTCCCGTCGCGGAACACTCGCCGTCGTGTGCCTCGCGACGGCCATGCTCATGCTCGACATCGCCGTGGTCAACACGGCGCTTGCGCACATCGCGTCCAGCCTCGACGCCGGCATCTCCGGCATCCAGTGGGTGGTGGACGCCTACACGGTCGCCCTCGCAGCGGTCGTGCTCACCTCCGGCTCGATCGCCGACCGCCTCGGACGGCGGCGCGTGTTCGCGTCCGGGCTCGTCCTCTTCACGGGCGCATCGCTCTTGTGCGGCGCGGCCCAGAACATCGTCATGCTCGACGCTGCCCGGGCCGTACAGGGCGTCGGAGGGGCGATTCTGTTCGCCACCTCGCTGGCGCTGCTCGCGGACGCCTTCCCGGAATGGAAGGAGCGCTCGAAGGCCCTCGCCGTCTACGGCGCGACGATCGGCGCCTCGTTCGCCGTCGGCCCGGCCGTCGGCGGGGCGATCACCTCCTATCTCGGCTGGCGCTGGATCTTCTACGTGAACATCCCGGTCGGGATCGCCGCGATCGCGGCCACCTACCGCTTCGTGCGCGAGTCGCGTGACCCGAACGCCCGCCGGATCGACTGGGCCGGCCAGACGGCGCTGATCGGCGGCCTCTTCCTGCTGGTGCTCGCGCTGCTGCGCGGCAACGGCGACGGGTGGGGCAGCCCGGCGATCGTCGCCGAGCTCGTCGGCGCCGCGGTGTTGCTCATCGCCTTCGTCGGAATCGAGACCCGCGTGAAGGAACCGATGCTGCCGCTCGGGCTCTTCCGGATCAAGGAGTTCACGGGAGCCCAGATCGCCGCCTTCTCGATCTCGGCGTCCTTCTTCGCGATCTTCCTCTACATGACGCTGTACCTCCAGCAGATCCTCGGCCTCTCGCCGATCAAGGCGGGGCTCGTCTACCTGCCGGCGACGGTGCTGATCTTCCTGGTGTCCGGCGCAAGCGCCCAGCTGCTGGAGAAGGTCTCCGCCGGTGTGCTGATCGTGGCCGGCCTCGCGCTGGTGGCGGTCGGGCTGGCGCTCGGCGTGCTCGCATCGGCGACCTCGTCGTGGGTGATGCTCCTCCCCGCGCTGATGGTCGGCGGCTTCGGCACCGGCCTGTTCAACCCGGCGGTCAGCGCAGTCGCCCTCGGCTCGGCCCCGCAGGAGCAGAGCGGCCTCGCCGCCGGTGTCAACGACACGTTCCGCCAGGCTGGGATCGCCGTCGGCGTCGCCCTGTTCGGCGCCCTGATCCCCGGTTCCGCGGCGCTCGGTCAGGGCACAGCCGAGTCGTTCGTGGATGGGCTGCACACGGCGCTGATCGTCGGCGCCGTGCTGGCGGCGATCGGTGCGATCGCCTGCGTCAAGCTGATCCCCCTGCGGCGCGCCGCGGCTACGGTCGAGCAGATGCCGGCGCGCACCGAGCCCGTCAAGGCGGCCGCGTAGGCCGTCCGAACGCAGGGTCGGGCCCCGTCCGGGGCTCGGCCCTGTGGGCGGCCCTTGCGCCGGAGCCCGCTCGGCGGGAGCATCTCGGCGGTGGAGCCGATCGACGAAGCCGCCCGCCGGGCCCTGCACACCTACGAAGCGGCGGCCGACACCTTCGATGCCCCGGCCAACGGCTTCTGGGCGCTGACCGGCCGCCGGACGGTCGAGCGGCTCGGACTCGCGCCCGGCGCCCAGGTGCTCGACCTGCCCTGCGGGACCGGCGCCTCGGCGCTGCCGGCGGCCGAGGCAGTCGGCCCGAAAGGGCTCGTCGTCGCCGTCGACCTGGCCGACGCGCTGATCCGACTGGCGCAGGCGAAGGCACAGGCCGCGGGCCTCTTGAACATCCGGTTCGTCCAGGTGGACATGCGCGCGACCGGGCTGCCCGACGAGTCGTTCGACGCGGTCGTGTGCGTGTTCGGCGTGTTCTTCGTCCCGGACCGCCAGGCCTTGATGCGCGAGCTGTGGCGCATGGTGCGGCCGGGCGGAACGCTCGCGGTCACCTGCTGGGGCCCGCACGTGCTCGAGCCGGGCGCGACGGCGTTCTGGGACGCGGTCGCCGCCGTGCGGCCTGACCTGGTGCGCGGCTTCAATCCGTGGGACGACCTGGTCAGCGTCGACCAGCTGGTCGAGCTGTACGCCTCGAGCGGCATCGAGGGCGCGCAGGCCGAGCTCGTCGAAGCGTGGCAGGAGCTCCGTTCCGAGGACGACTGGTGGGACGTGATCATGGGCACCGGCTTCCGCGGCACGGTCGAGGAGCTCGACCCCACCGGCGCGGCCCACGTTCGTCGCCTGAACCTGGCGGCCATGCGTGATACGCGGTCGATCGACGTCTCCGCCGTCTACGCCGCGGCGCGCAAGCGCTGACCCGCTTCAGCGGCGGCGAACCGCCAGCACGGCGGCGCCTGCGAGCACGTACGGGAAGAAGTTGACCGCGTGCAGGACGAGCGCGAACGAGAGCGCGTCCGCCTTGTCGATGCCGTACGCCTTCAGCCCGACCAGGGCGGCCGCCTCGAAGACGCCGACCGCGCCCGGCGAGGAGGGCAGGACGAGCGACAGTCCGGTCGCGATCGTCACCAGCAGGCCGGCCAGCACCGACAGACCGAGGTGGAAGCCGATCATCAGCACCCACGTGCTGAGCGCGAGGGGGATCCACGAGACGACGGTCAGGACGACGGCGGCCGCGGCGAGACGCGGCTCACGCAGCGACGCGGCGCCGCGGACGAAGCTCGCGGCCGCATGCTCGGCCCGTTCGAGCGTCAGGAACGGGAGGCCGAGCCGGGTCAGGGGCCGGAGC
>JBKPRA010000103.1:0-39715 GCA_046734335.1 Actinomycetota bacterium
TGATAGCACCTTTGGGCCAGCACGACTCGTCCTGATCGAACGATGGGCGACATGCCGGCGAGACTCGGCTGCGGGCGTGTCCCTAAGGGTGTCCCGAACTGCGCTGATCGGCGGTGATCGAGCGCCTCGAGACCTGCTATCAGCCCTATAGCCGCCACAGGTGACGACAAGGGCTGGATCTCAGAATCCGTTGGCCCCTGGTTCGAATCCATGCGGACCCACCAAGAAAGCCCCGTAAATCGGGGCATTCTTATGCCTCAAACACACCTTGCATGTCACCGATCATTGACCGGACTAGGCGGCGCGCGAGCGCGGCTGCGGCCCGGGCACGATCCCGGGCTCGAGTGGCTCATGTGACACGGGCTCGACCGCTTCCGTCGACCCGCTCTCGCGCCGCGCAACGCCCATCCGCTCCCGCAGGGCCCCGTCGACCCGCCCCAGGTCGTCGCGAACGGCATCCAGTTGGTCGTCGATCTCGGCGACGCGGGCTTTCGCCCGGTCGAGCTCCTGCGGATCGTCCTCGAGGACGGCGGCACCTAGACCCTGCAGCGCCTGCTCGCGATCCCGAGACAGGCGAGACGCCCGGCGGCGGAGGTGGAAGCGGTCGCGCCCGGCGTCGAGGCGCGCGCAGGCGATCTCGACGGCGAGCCTGATCCTGGAGCGCAGCACCCCAAGTAGCCGCGTCGTTCGCACTCGCGCCGTTCGGAGCTTCTCGCGGCCGGGGAGAACGCCGAACGTCCGCCGATCGGCGACCGCCCACTTGATCTCGGCGGTCTGCTGGCCAACTCGGCAGCCACAGGCAGCACAGAAGCGCGCAGACTGGGTCAGGGTAGCCCGGCAGTGGGGACAGCTACCGCTCGTGACCGACATCAGCCCGCAGTCTTCCCCGGTCGAGCGCTTTCAACGCCTCAAGCGGCGCAGACCGCCGACCAGGTGAGGCGGCCCTGGGAGTTCCGGCCGACCGCCTCCGGCACCTACACGGATACGCTGACTTCTAGACGCGGGACTCGGCTGGAACCCTTTCTCTAGCGCCGTGCAACCGCACGCTATGGAGCCGAGTTCCCTTCGCGTTTTTCGCGAGGGGTACGGGGCACACCCCGGTGGAAGAGCGACGGGCCCGGGGACGTCTGGTAGCGCGGGAGGTTGGCGTGTTCAAGGTTATGACCTGGAACGTGGAGAACCTGTTCCGGCCCGACACCGGTCATCGAGCAACCCTTGCTTTCAGCCACCGAAGACCCCAGCGCACGCAGGGACGAACCCGGCTCCGACCACGCGCCGTGTCGTCGCAAACGTCCAACAGATCTGCGGCGATACCTGACGCGCTGAGCCTGCCGACAGCTGTCCGCGCGGCGTCGCCGCCTGTCTGCCGGGGCCGCCGATGACCGGCTTTCTGACGCCCGTGCGCGAGGTCGAGCCACGGCCCGATCCCAAGACGGACACGGACGCGACGCGCTATGTGCGCTCGTACCTGTGGATGCGGGTCGGCATTGGGGTGCTCGGCATCGTGCTTGCGCTCTTGCTTGTGTTCGTCGACAAGGCTGCGTTCCACGGCGACCCGTTCCCGCGCGGATCGCTCAGCGTCTACTACTACTCCGGGATGCGGGACGTGTTCGTCGGCATCCTCGTCGCGACCGGCGTCTTTCTGATCACGTACAAGGTCGCCGAGACCAACCTCGACAACCTGGCGAGCTTGCTGGCGGGGGTGAGCGCGATCATCATCCCGCTGTTTCCGACCGGGAAACCGCCATACGCACACGTTCCGCTCACCCCGCTTCAGAAGTTGATCGGCGAATCGCCGACCAAGTGGGTGCACTTCATCGCGTCCGGGATATTCCTCGCGTCGCTCGCCCTGATCACGTTCTTCTTCGGCGTTCGCGAAGGCAGGCGGCCCCGGCGGCAGGGGAAGCGGTCACCGGCGTTCTGGCGGTGGTTCCACTGGACCTGCACCTGTGTGATGGGTCTGGCGTTCCTGTGGATCGTGATCACGCTGTCGGTGGGATGGCCGCCACGAGCCTTGCTGATCGGCGAATGGGTCTCAGCGTGGGCATTCGGAGCCTCATGGCTGGGAAAGGGTGCCGAACTCGACATGCTCTTCGGCACGCCCGCCGAGCGACGGCAGTAGCAGCCGACTCGCACGGCTGCGCGCCAACCAGCGGCCGGTCATCCGTCATGTCTGCGAGGCCGCGACCGCGAGGCCGACTGGCAAGGCGATGCACTGTAGGAGGAACGCGCAACGCAGGCCGATGCCGAGCCAACGCTCGTCGACTGAGAGTCGGAAGCCATCTGCGAGGATGGTCACCAGACCGACTGCTGCAGCTACCGCATAGAGCCCGCCGAGGAGACAGCTCCAGCCTCCGCGCTCGAAGAACATCGTGGAGAGGACGCCGGTGGCCGCGAAAAGGGCCGCCCACTTGACGAGCGACGACCGGCGCATCGTCCTTGCAATCGAGGCCGGCTGATCATCGCCCTGCGTCCCTTGGATCCGCTCGAGGAGCCTGAGAGTGTTGACGTTTTCGCTGACATCCGCGAGCGCTCCCACCGTGGCCAGCTCGCCGGCGACCACGCCGAGCCATGCAGCACCTGAGAATGTCCGCGTCGCAAAGAGTGCGCATGTCGTCGCATAGATCAGCCAGTAGGCGGCGATGAACGCGAAGTCGAGGTGAAGTTCTGTCCGAATCTCGTCGTGGCGCGCCGCGGTCTGAGCCTGGAACTCGTCTACCGATCGCGCGAGGGAAACCCGGAGCATGTTCGACCGGCGAGGCTGGGAATCCGACGGCGCGCCCACCCTCGGGCGATTCTCGTCCTGTCGCAAGTGTCGGTCAAGATCGGCTCCACCGAAGTCCTCACCGCGACTCGTCGTTTCCGCTGCGGCGATCGACGCAACCTTCGACGGCTACACCGGCGCGACGCACGATTCGCCGAGCGCCCGGACCACCTTTTCGGCCCACTACCGGCTCTTCAAGCGGCAAGGTGCGTGGCGCTACTACCGCCAGGTCGGTGCAGCCCGCTACGGGCTGGTCACCTTCTCAGGCTGGCGAGCGCACGCGGCAGCCGCCGCGCCGAGCGCTTGGGCGCGCCGGCCTGGGCGGAGGCCAAGTCGGCAGCCGCGGTGGGTCTGAGTAACCGTCCACCGAAGATCACGGCGCACAGAGCGAACCAGCCCCAGCCGAGCGAGAGGCCACCGACCACATCCGAGAGCCAGTGCAGGTCGAGCAGTGCGCGGCTGGCCGCTACTGCGACCGTGATCCCGATCGCGGCCGCTATGACGAAATGCCGCATCGGGCGCCGCAGCGACCGTCCGATGATCAGCGCCGCGGCGGCGTAGAACGCCGCAGCCGTCGCCGAATGGCCGCTCGGAAATGACGGCCCCAGCGTTGCCGCGGCCGGGTTCAGCGTCGGCCGGAGCCGCCCGACGAGCTCCTTGACGCCGAGCTGGGTTGCCTCCATGCCGGCCAGCACGACGAGAAGGAACAGAAACGACCAGCCGTTCCGACGCCGGATCGCGTCGACGAGCACGAGCACGACAGCAGCGACGATGACGATCCTGATGCTGCCGAGGTCGGTAATTACTCGTAAGCCGTCGGTCGAGGCTGAGCTGCGGTGGTCGTACCCCCATGCCGCAACGGAGTTGTCGACGTGCTGGATGGCCCCAACGCGGCGAACGAGAACGGCGAGGATCCCGAGCACGAGACCGCCGACGAGCGTCACGCCGAGCGCAACGGTGAGAAGCAGGCCCGTCGCGACCGAGCGGTCGAGCCTCCCCGCGACGAAGCTTCGTATCCGCGTGTGCTCTCGAACCACCTCACCGGCGGCGCGGGCGACCTCTTGCGTCGGTCGGTTCGGCACCGCCGGCGAGGCCGCGCACCAACGCGCGGCGACGAGGGCGAGAAGCCCGGCAGCGAGCGCTGCGATCAGGTCGGCGATCAGTGGCATGGAAGCGGACTGCAGTGCGTCCAGGACGGGCGCGCGACAATGGCGATGTTTCCGATTCGGGCGAACGAGAAACAATGCATCTTGCCGCGAGTCGTACGAGAAACCAGATCGGTTTCGCCAAGTAACGGCCGCCACACCCACCGCATGTCTGTCGAATCCGTCACTCAAGTGGAGTACTCCCGTGCGCGCGAGGAAGCCAACCGCGACGCCACGCTGGCATTCCCAGTGCTCGACCAGGAGCCGGGACGCGTCGGGCGCCGCCTGGCCACGTTGCCCGGCGCCGGCCATCCCGTCTACACATACCTGTGCGGGATACTGATCGCGTTCGCCGTCATCGCCTCGCTCTCGATTGCAGCGGGGTTCCTCGTGACCGGGGCCCTCGTCCATGTCCACGGCGTGGCCGGCGCGGACGAGAGCCTCATCCGCTACCTGGCCGGCCACCGATCGAACGAGTTGACGGACGCGTCGATCGTCGGTTCCGTCATGGCCGGCGGCGTGGTCTTGCCAATCATCGCCGGCGTCGCCGCGCTTGTCGCTCTGGCCGCAAAGCACTGGCGGCTGGCCGGATTCCTGCTCTTTGCACTGGCCGTCGAGTCCGGCTCGTATCGCGCGACAACGCTCGTCGTCCACCGTCATCGTCCGGAGGTCCATCGGCTCGAGAAGCTTCCTGTGGACGCCAGCTATCCGTCGGGGCACACCGCGGCATCGATCGCCGTCTACTGCGGCATCGCCCTGCTGGTGACGTCGCGGATCACCAACCGCACGGCACAGGTGGCGATCTGGCTGGTCGCAGCGCTGATCCCGGTGTTCGTCGCGTTCTCCCGCATGTACCGCGGCATGCACCACCCGCTCGACGTTGCCGGCGGCGCACTGCTCGGCATCGCAGCACTGAGCGCGCTTGTTCTCGTCAGCCGAGCCGCACGGAGCGCTGCGAGATGACGAAGGTCGCTGTGATCGCCCACGCTGCAAAGTCGTTCGGCGGCGGCCTGCCCGAGCTGCGACGCGAGTTGGAGCGGCAGGGCGTGGATGACCCGCTGTGGATCGAGGTGCCGAAGAGCCGCTTCGCACCGAAGCAGGTGAAGCGTGCATTGGCCGAGGGGGCGGAGCTGTTCTTCGTGTGGGGCGGTGACGGAACGGTCCAGCGTTGCATCGACACGATGGCAGGCTCGGACGCTGCGCTCGTGATCCTCCCCGCCGGCACTTCAAACCTGCTCGCGACCAACCTCGGGATCCCGCAGGACATCGAGCAGGCCGTCTCCATCGGCCTCCACGGGGAGCGGCGGAAGCTCGACGTCGGCCGCTTCAACGGCGAGCGGTTCGCGGTCATGGCCGGCGCCGGCTTCGATGCGTCCATGATCCAGCAGGCGGACGGGACGCTCAAGGACCGTCTCGGGCGGGTCGCCTACGTCTGGGCCGGTTCCAAGAACCTGCGCGCGAAGCCGTTCAAGGCGAAGATCGCTGTCGACGGTGTGCCGTGGTACGCAGGAGCGGCGAGCTGCATCCTCGTCGGCAACGTCGGTCGTCTCTTCGGCGGCATCGAAGTGTTCGACGATGCAAGCCCCGACGACGGCCGCCTCGAGGTCGGCGTCGTCAACGCCGACGGGATCAGCGACTGGGTACGGACACTCGCCCGCACGGCAGCCGGCCACCCGGAACGCTCGCCGCTCGTCCAGGCGACGTCGGCGACGAAGATCAAGGTCAAGCTGAACCGCAAGGTTCTCTACGAGGTCGACGGCGGCGATCGGAAGAAGGTCAAGTCTTTCACGGTCAACGTGCAGCCCGCTGCGATCACGATCTGCCTACCCAAGGAGGAGTCGGAACAAAATGGCAACGGCGGGACCTAATTCCGTTTCGCTCGGCCGTGCCCGGTCGGCCAGCGAGAGATTCGTCAACACGCCTCTCTTCGCGATTCTCTCCCGGGCCGGTTTTGTAGCGCGTGCGCTTGTCTATGGGATCATCGGCCTGCTGGCGTTCGAGCTGGTCGTCGGCCACGGCGGCAAGATCACGAATCAGCAGGGCGCCCTGCGAACCGTCGAGCAGCGGTCGTTCGGTCACGTCCTGCTCGCGCTGCTGGCAATCGGCCTCGGCGGCTACGCGCTCTGGCGGCTGTTGCGGGCGTTCCTCGGCCACGGCCGTGAGGGCGCCGACAAGGGGATCGAGCGCCTCGGCGCCCTCGGCAGCGGCATCGTCTACGCGCTGATGTGCGTGGTGGCGATCCAGATTCTTGCCGGCCCCGGCACTTCGGGAGGCAACACGAAGAAGACGGCGAGCGACGTCTTCGGCTGGCCCGCTGGGCGCTGGCTCGTCGGAGCGGCCGGCCTCGTCCTGGCAGGCGTCGCCGTCTACCAGTTCATCCGCGGCGTTCGGCACAAGTTCCTCGACGACTCGAAGACCGAGCAGATGCCGCGGGCCGTCAAGACCTGGTTCACGGTTCTCGGCACGATCGGCCATGTAGCTCGCGCAGTCGTCTTCGCGCTGGTCGCCGTGTTCCTCCTCAAGGCTGCATACGACTACAAGGCGAACGAAGCGATTGGCCTCGACGGCGCGCTTGCGAAGCTTTACGACGGCGCGTATGGATCGTGGCTGCTCGGCGCGGTCGCTGCCGGACTGATCGCGTTCTCGTGCTTCTCGCTTGTCGAGGCACGCTATCGGCGCATCTAGCGAGGTCGGACGTGCAAGAGGGGAGGGGACCGCCGAGCTCGTCCTCGGGCCCATGCTGCGCTACGCGGGCACCGAGAGCGCGACTTTCTGGGTCGAGACGAGCGCGCCGTGCGAGGTCGAAATCCTCGGCCATCGGACGTCGACGTTCGCGATCGAAGGCCACCACTACGCGCTGTTGCTCGCCGACGACCTGACACCGGACAGCGTCACACCATACGACGTCCGTCTCGACGGCAAGCTCGTCTGGCCACCCGGCGACGGACGTCCGCAGTCCGTCGTCCACACCCGCAACAACGAGCGCCGCGCACGCCTCGTCTTCGGCTCCTGCCGCGTCGGCGACCGACAGCCGACCCAGCTCGGGCGTGCGTGGCCCGAGGATGTGAAGCAGATTGGGATCGACGCATTGTGGACGTACGCAAAGCAGCTTCAGCGCGGCGAGATGGAATGGCCCGACGCCGTCCTCCTGCTCGGCGACCAGGTCTACGCCGACGAGGTCTCGCCCGACACACGCGACTTCATCGAGACGCGTCGCGGAAGAAACACGGAACCGAACGAACAGGTCGCGGACTTCCAGGAGTACACGCAGCTCTATCGCGAGTCTTGGTCAGAGCCGGACATCCGCTGGCTGTTCTCCACGGTACCGACCGTGATGATCTTCGACGACCACGACGTCCACGACGACTGGAACATCTCGTGGCTCTGGGTCGAAGAGATGCGCCGGAAAGCGTGGTGGGAGGCGCGGATCACCGGCGCGTTCATGTCCTACTGGGTGTACCAGCATCTCGGCAACCTCTCGCCGCCAGAGCTCGAGGAAGACACCGTCTACCCACAGGTGAAGGCCGAACAGGACGCCGGACCGCTGCTACGGCACCTCGCGCAGACATGGGATCACGAGTCGGCCGCGAGCCGCTGGGCCTTCTACCGCGACTTCGGCGACACACGCCTGCTCGTGCTCGACTCACGTGCGGCGCGCGTGCTCTCGGACGGTCGTCGCCAGATGATCGACGACGACGAGTGGGACTGGATCGTCGACCATTCGAGCGGCGCGTTCGACCACGTGATCATCGCGAGCACGCTACCGGTGTTCCTGTCCGTCGGCATCCATCACCTGCAAGCGTGGAATGAGGCGCTCTGTACGGGCCGCTGGGGCGAGCTCGCGGCCAACCTGAGCGAGCGGCTCAGGCGCGCAGTCGATCTCGAGCACTGGGCTGCCTTCAATCGCTCCTTCGAGCAGCTGTGCGACTGGCTGCGGACGATCTCGCGCGGAACCGAGGGCGCGGAGCCGCCCGCGACCATCCTGCTGCTCGGAGGCGACGTGCATTGCAGCTCGGTCAGCGAGGTCGATCTCGGGGCCGGGCGATCGCCACGCGTGTATCAGCTCATCTGCTCGCCGTTCCGCAACCCTCTCTCGCAGAAGGAGCGGCGCATCGTGCGGGCAACCGGGTCGCGCATCGCCGCGAAGCTGTTCGGAGCACTCGCCAAGGTGGCGGGAGTCACGCCGCCGTCGGCGAGCTGGACGCCGATTCGCGACGCGACGTTCGAGAACGCGCTCGGGGAGCTCCTTCTAGACGGCCGCTCGGCGAGCGCGACGATCCGCCGGAGCCCGCGGGAAGGCGAAGACCCCGAGCTGCTCGTGGCCGAGCAGCCGCTGGCCCTCAGCTAAGCGATACGGATCGCCGGGTTGAAGCTCGACGCCGACGTCGTCGAGCGCGCACGCCTGGGCTCGCGGTTGCGCTAGCCGTCGACGATGAGGCCGCTGACGGGCCCCAGGACGCGGCTGGATCGGCGCGACACGTGCGGTAGACGGACCAGCCGATGAGTGAGCGGCTTGCCCTCGAGACGGCGTTCGAGCTGTTCCTTGCTGATCGGTTTCCAGAGCTTGTCAATCGCTTCGATCGGGTCGAGCGGCACCTGGTCGATCGGGAGCTCGAGGTGCTCGGCCCACAGCCGCCGGCGCGTGCTGGCGGCGAGGTCGTGGTCATGCACGACGACGTTCATCTCCGTGTCGTTGAAGAGCGAATGTTCATTGAGGTTGGCTGAACCGAGGGTGAGCCACGCGTCGTCGATGATCCCGATCTTTGCGTGGATGTAGATGGGATCTGTCACTCGGCCCGCGCGGGCGTACAGCGTGCACGCGAGCAGACGTCCGGCATCGTGGTCGGCCTCGATCAGTTCGGCGAGTACGCCACGAGTGTCGTCGGCGCCCGAATTCGGCTTGGCGGGGAGGAGGAGCAGTATCCGGAAGTCGGGGTCAGGTGGATCGGCGAGCTTTGCGCGAAGTGCATTTGCAATCTCAGGGGACCAGAGGAATTGATTCTCGAGGTAGATGAAGCGTTGTGCTGCTTTGAATGCACGGAGGTATGCCTCGAGGATGCGGAAGTCTCCTCGCGGTGTGGCCGTGTAGATGCTCTCTGGCACGGTCCGAACGACCTGTAGCTCGATTGCTCCCGCGGCGTTCGTCGGCGAAGTCGGTGCGAGGGCTTCGCCGGTGACTTCGTGCCAGCGCATGCGGAAGTGCTCGGCGACATCGCTGACTGCGGGGCCCTCGATTTTGGCGCACGCATCGTGCCAGCCAAGACTTGCTCGTGCCGGATGATCGTTGGTGTCGTAACGGTCGCCGGCTTCTGACGTGAGATCGATCCCGCCGACGAATGCGACACGGTCATCGATCACAATCGTTTTTTCGTGGTGGCAGTGGAGCGGTCGTTCGTTCGAGTCCAAACGGCACTGGATTCTGCTCGATCGTGTCAGTTGATCGCGCATCTTTTGCACGTCGCCTCGTGATGGACGAAAGAGCGGAAGTGGCGATCCGGCCCAGACGAGCATGCGCACCTCGAGACGCTCGGCCAGTTCGGCGAGGAGGTTGCGAAGCACGAGCGGCTCACTGTCGCGTCTCAGCGCGAAGTCCGGCGAGAATTGCCAGCCCGTGAGGAAGACGTGAGATTGAGCCTGCTGGAGTTCCTCAGCGATGGTCGGCAAGGCGTTTGCTCCGTCGATCAGAACGTCGACCGCGTTGCCGGACCGCGGTGGAGGCTCTCCGGCAGCCCATCCGCCAGGGGAAGGCTCGAGCGCTGATCTCCAGCCGATCCGTTGCAGCCGGCGGCGATGATGAGCACAGATCTGTCGGCTGAGTTGCGCTCCGAGCCAGAACTCCGCTGAGCGGCCGAGCGCAGCGACTGACCGCGACGTCTCTATTGCCGAGGCTCCTTCGAGGCTGCGGTTAGAGGCATATAAGAAGGCCTTGTCTCCGCAATGAGCCCGTCCGGAAACGTCGCGTGGCTGGTGTGACTTCCCCTGAACACGTCATGGGGCCGGGTAGTCCGCCCGCTTTCCCGACGCAAGGAATGCCCTCCATGGCTTACCCATGCCGTTTGTCGAGGCGCTCGGAGCGCCTCTGACCTGCGGGCCGTTTGCACATGCCCTTTGACGGGAATACCTCTTTAACGGCGGGTGCCTGGAGAGAGACGCCGCCACCCTGGGCAGGACGCGGGGTCTTCTAATCGGCTCGCGGCTGGCCGCGCAGGCACCCGCCAGAAGAACTGGGCAGGCACACCTGGCGGCGAGCGACTCGATGGGAGAGACGACAAGCCAGCGTCGTCCTGCTGAGGCCGAGGTCTAACCCTTTTCCATCGCGCGATACAACGCGGCGGCGATGGCTTCGCCTGCGTAGACAACGGACGTCGCGATCAGCTGCGCATCGTACGCCTGCGAGGCCCTGAACAACTCCTCGAACTTCTCTCGGGCGTCACAGGCCTGCGAGTCGTATTGGTCAGCGAGTTCGGAGTAGAGGCTACTCATGGTTCCTTTCAAGATCGATGAACGGTTCGAGGCCGAACGGCTGCCGGGATGCGTTGCCCGCGGAAGCAGCCAAAGAGGCGATCGAGCGCCAGGATCCGAGGTCGTTCGGCCATCCCGATGTTCGTACCCGTCGAAACTGAGTGCGTCACGTTTCTCTGCGGTGTCATGCGCGAGTGGCTGGGTAACACAGGCCCCGACCTATCAATCAGCGAGAGGGAGGCGGCGGCAAGCATGGGGAACGCACACATCGGCGGAATCAGCCTCGGGGGCATCTTGGTGATCGTCGGGATCGTCTTGGCGATCCTGCTCGGGCACTGGTGGATCGGCCTGATCATCGTGCTGCTTGGGCTGGTCTTCTTCGGCGGCTTCGCGAAAGGCAAGTGGTACTGATGCGCCTTCCTTTGATCGCCTGGGCTCTGCGTCGGGTGTTTCGGCTTGCTCGGACGCCGCAGGGGCGTAGGCTGCTCTTGCTCGTCTGGGGCGTTGCTGCGCGTTGGTACCTGAGAAGGAAAGCCGTTGCCACGAGAACGTAGTAAGGGTCCCGCCCATCTCATTCCGCGATCGAGGTGACAGGAAAGCAGCGGTGGCGGTGAGCGCCTCGTTCTACGTTGGGCGGCGGTCGGCGTTGGGGGCGTGGGCTGAGCGCTGCAACTCTCCCACTCGTACGGCCAGCGGTGGCCGAAACGCTCCGGCGGCGGTATGCGCACATTGACCAGCGGCGTCCTCTCGCGCCCACTCCGTAAGCTCGGGTAGGCGCTCAGCGCGAGCGCGAACGAGCCGAAGAAAGGGCAGATCGCTAGACGGAGAGCCCGTATTCCGCGGGCAGCTCGGTGGGCTCCGTTTCGTCTGCCACCTCGTGGCGTGCCCTGGCATCGAAGTAGAGGTAGGCGGTGGTCAGCGCGACGAACGGCATCGCCAGGGCGTAGACGACACCCGCGACCACGTTCACGAGCCAGAACGGCGCGTCCGTGCCGAGGATCAGTCCGACGCCGACGAGCGGCCCCGCCACCAGCACGATCCCTCCGCCCAGGACGATCAGGGAGGCGACTTTGAGCCAGCGCGTGCGCACGAGCCGGCCGCTCCGGCGAAGCGCGCGCAGGGCGGACAGCTGCTCGAGCTCGATCGCCGGGGCGATCAACGCCCACCGGCCGGCGAGCCAGACGGCGATCGGGAGCAGGAAGATCGAGCTCGCCAGCAGAGAGACGCTCACGGTCGCGACGAGTAGCGCACCGAGCAGCGGCACCACGCTGTCGGCGGCCAGGCGGTAGGCGCGCAGCGGTCCGATCGAGCGAGCCTCGTCGATCTCGACCAGGGCGCGGGCAGTAGCGGCCTGCGTGACGCCGAAAGCGAGCAAGGTCAGCGTGGTACCGATCGCGAGCACGACGAATGCGACGAAACCGTTGCTCTCGCCGCCGGTCTGGACGCCGAGCACGTTGGTCGCGTGCAGCGCGAGTCCCTGTAGGAGCGAGACGAGCAGCGCGATCGGCACGAACACGATCCCGATCCCCACGAACAGGGGGAACCGGGACGCGTACATGCGCCCGGCCGCGATCAGGACCTGGCCCCAGGAGCGCCGGCGGGCCACGCGGAGCGGAGCCGACGGCCGCCAGGTGACGCGCGAAAGCAGGATGATCGCGAGCAGGACGAGCCCGGCGAGCAGGAGGCCGAACTCGAGCGGCTGGTCGACGAGCCGGACGAGCGCCTTCGAGCCACCGCCCACGGCCCCGCAGAAGAATCCCGTCGCCCCGGGCCCGAACGCGCTCCCGCCCGGGACCGTGTAGCTGCGCGTGCGCCAGCCGTCCGACCACTCGATCGGCGCTGTCCATTGGGTCTTGAGGTTCGGCCCCGTCGGCCCGTTGAAGAAGCTCGGGCGGAGCTCGCCCCAGCGGCCCTGGAACGCGATCCACGGGAACGCCTGACGCGCCTGGTCCGGATCGCTGGGGATGGTTCTGACCACCGGCCGCACGTCGATCGTCGGCCCGCGGGTGTCGTCGCAGCCGACTCCCTGCTCGGCCGAGCTGCCGAGGTAGAGCGCCTCGCCGAAGAAGTTCGCGTGCGATCCGGAGGCCGGGTGCACGACTGGATGGGTCCCGTCGACGCGCTCGAGCTTGTCGTCGTCCCAGGCCGCCTTTTCGGCGCCCTCGTGCTGGCTGTAGCCGACCTCGGCCGGCGTGCGCCGCAGCGCCTGCTCCACGCTCGAGGCATCGAAGACGAGCTGGATCATCTCCCAGTCGCCCTCGTGCAGGTTGTTCCAGTCGTTGAAGACGTAGAACAGCCAGTACTGGAGTGCGAGCTTGCCCGGGTGCGCGGGATCGGTCGCGACGTGCGCGTAGACCGTGGGCGTGTGCCCCACGGTCAGCCGCCGCTGCCAGTGGAGGTAGTCGCAGCCGGGGTCGAGGGCGTTCCCCGGGAAGTCGAGATGGTACTGGTAGAGGCCCCTCGACAGATCCTCGGCGGTCGGTCCGATCTTGACGACGCCGGCGTTCTGCCACGGCCCTCGCAGAGCCACCGTCGGCTCGTCGAAGAGCAGATCGACCGGGATGGGCACGTAGGGATCGCCGGGCTCGCAGTCGGTGTCCGCGACGAGTCGCACGACCGGGGCGTACCGCTGAGCGAGTGTCGTTTTCTGCGCCCGGTCGGCGACCGCCGTCGCGGGCAACGTCAACGCCACGAACGCGACCAGGAACGCCGCTCTCACGCGTGTTCCGAGGCGAAGACGTCGAGCCCGAGGCGGCGCGACAGGAAGGCCGTGGCGAGCTGGCCCCTGACGCTGTTTCCGGCCTCGTCGAGCGGCGGAGCGAAGGTGCCGAGGCCGCCCTTGCCGGGAGCGACGGTGACGATACCGCCGCCGATGCCGCTCTTTCCGGGGAGGCCGATGTCGTAGAGCCACTCGCCGGAGGTCTCGTAGAGGCCCGCGGTCGTCATCACCGCAAGCGTGCAGTGGCAGCTCTCGGCGCCGACGACGGAGGCGTGTGTGAGCGGATTGACCCCGCCGTTCGCGAGGGTCGCCCCCATGACGGCGAGGTCGCGGACGGTGACGCGCAGGCACGACTGGCGGGTGTACAGGTCGACGGCCTCGGCCGGATCGGAATAGAGGCGCTCGTAGCTCTGGAGGAGCCGCGCGAGGCTCTGGTTGCGGTGGTTCGTGTCGCTGGCCGAGCGGTAGACCTCGTCGTCGAGCTCGAGGCCGCGGCCGGCGAAGCCCGAAAGGCCATCCTCGATGAACCGCCACTTCTCGTCCGCGTCCGCGCCCGGAACCAGGCTCGTGACCGCAATCGCACCCGGATTCACCATGGGGTTCGTGCGTCCGTCGCCGCTTCGCTCGACGGCCTCGATCGAGTTGAACGGGAGGCCCGTGGCGTTGACCCCGACCAGGCGCCGCACCTCGTCCCGTCCGAGCTGCTCGCAGACCAGCGCGTAGAGGAACGGCTTCGCGACGCTCATGACCGTCAGCTCCGCCTCCACGTCGCCTGCGCAGTGGAGGTCGCCGCCGATGCCGGCAACGCAGATGCCGAAGAGCCCTCTCGGCATTCGACCCAGCGCCGGGTAGACGTCCGAGAGCGCCCCGTCGTCGTTCGTCCGGTACCGCTCGTGCGCCTCGACCACGAGTCGGTCGATTCGCTCGTCTGCGGGCAAGCGTCCGGTCGAGACGAAGGGCGACTCGATTCCCGCGACGATCCCGGCTCGGAGGTCCATCACTGCTCCCTAGAGGTAGCGGTTGCGCTGGAGCCAGAGCATGGCGGGAAAGCCCCAGGCGGGCGGCAGGTAGTAGGTCGCGATCCGGTAGAGCAGGACGGCGGCGATCGCCGCCTCGGGCTCCATGCCGGCCGAGGTCAGGCCGATCGAAAGACCGAACTCGGCGACGCCGATGCCGCCCGGCACGGGAATGAAGCTCGCCAGCAACGAGACACTGATGTTGATCACCAGCAGCTCTGTCAGGTCGATGTGGGCGCCGAAGGCGCGGGCGAAGAGGCCGAGCGCGATCGCGAAGAGCAGTTCGGTCGCGAGGCTGCCGAGCAGGAGCAGCGCCAGCCTGTGCGAGGCACGCAGCGCAGCGAGCGAGGCGCGGACGTCGGGCCACCAGCGCTTGACCTGGTCTGCGATCGCATTGCGCAGGCGGCGGACGAGCACCAGGACGAGGACGCTGGCAATGAGCGCTCCCACAAGCACCCAGAGCAGGACCAGGAAGCCGCCGGAGGGGGCGGGCAGCTCCAGCGCCAGCGACGACTCGGAGAAGATCAGCAGAACGCCCAGCAACAGACCCTGCACGACCGTGCTCGCGAACGAGTCGATCACGCCCGAGGCGACTGCGGTCGGCGCGGTGAGACCCTGGCGCTGGAAGAAGCGCACGTTGACGGCCATTCGGGCGAGGCTGGACGGCAGCGCCACGTTCATGTATCCGGTCGCCAACTGCATCGCGTACACCGGCCCGAACGGCATCGGGGAGGGCACCGAGCCGAGCGTGCTGACCGCCTGGCTCAGTCGCGGCAGCTGCGCGACCACGAACGCGAAGACAATCCACGCCCAGGACGCGTCCCCGACCGTCGAGAGGACATCGCCCCAGTTCACCCCGGCCGCGGCGTCCACGATCGTGTAGGCGGCGAACCCGAACAGGGCGACCTGCACCAGCGCCCGCACGCTGACCCGCCGCAGCTTGGCGAGCTCGGGCGGCTCCGCTCCGACCGCCCGCGCCGCCTCGGCCCGGAGCGCGTCGACGTCGACCCCTGCCCGGCCGAGCGCCTTTCGCAGGGAGGTCGGGAGCGCGGCGGACTGCAGGTACGGCAGAAGCTCCGCAACGCCGTCCCGACCGAGCGCCTCCACCGCTGCCTCGAGCGCACGCTCTCCTCCGACCAGCGCCGCGGTGGTCGTGAGCAGCTGGGCGCGGTCGCTCGCCAGCATGGCGTCGGTCGGGGCGACCGTGGCCGTCGCGAAGTCGAGAAAGCCAACCCCACCCTCGAGCACCGCCACCGTCTCGGGATCGATCTGCTGGTGCGCGATCTTGAGACCGTCCAGTCGTGCGAGCGCGTCCCAGGCGCCACGCAGGCGCGCGTCGTCGATCTCGAGCGCGTCGATGGTCGCGAACGGCCGCGCCTCGCCGCGCATAACCAGCAGGGCGTCGTCGTCTACCGTCGAAGCCGCAGTCACCACCTCGCGGCTCGCGAGGCCGTTGCTGCGGACGAGCAGCGTCACGAACGCCTCGTGCTCCACCGACTCGAGGCGCCCGAGCCTGATCGGCAGGGCGGCGCCGCGATACCAGAGCCGGCGCCAGAGCCTGGCGACGAGCTGGCTGTCGTAGGCGTCGCGGCCGTACACCTTGACCATCAGCGGGCGGCCCTCGTCGTCGAGGCCGCGGACGTGGAACACGCCGGCGACCTGTCGCTCCGCCTCGTGGAGCTCGCGGGGAAAGATGCCGAGCTGCGCGAGCCCGGCCTCCACCTCGCCCAGGCCCGGCCGCCCCACCGAGGTGCCGGAGACGAGCCTCACCGTCGCAGCAGCTGCGATCGCGACGGCCGTGGCCGCGATCAGCCCGAGCGGCATCACCGTGATCGCCACTCCGACCAGGCCTAGGACGAGGACCCAGCGGCCGAAGGCCCGCACCGGCCGCGCCAGGTGGGGAGAGACCGTCAAGATCACCGCGGTCGCCTCGGCCGCCCGGGTGGTAGGGAAGGGCCGCGCGCCGGCTGTCCCGAACAGCGCGTCGGCAACATCCGGCCAGGAACCGACCGCGAGGCGGCTCGACCAGAGCGCCAGCAGCGCGGCGAGGACGAGCGCGGCGACCGCCTGGACGACGACCACGAGGCGGACGCGCAGCAGCGCGATCGCCACCAGCACCAGCGCCCAGAGCCAGAGGAGATCGGAGAGGAATCCCCACAGCGGGTCGAGCCAACCCGGCAGCGACGCAAGGAACGTCTCCAGCGACCGCTCGAGCGACGAAGGCGGGTAGGCGACGATCGCCAGCACGAGGACGAGCACCGCGGGCACGAGCAGGACGACGTCCGTCCCCCGTCTCGCCCGCGGTTGGCCGGGCGGCGCCGCGAAGAACCTGAACCCCAGGCGGGGAGCGGGCGCCGGCGCGCCGACGCGCGGAGTGACGGGCTCGGAGCGGTCGCCGCTCACTCAGAACGACCAGATCACGGGGACGAGCAACACCGCGACTACCCCGAACAGGGCGAGCAGCGGCAGGCCGAGCTTCCAGTAATCGCCGAACCGGTAGCCGCCGGGCTCCATCACCATCAGGTTTGCGGGGGTGGCGACCGGTGTCAGGAATGCCGCAGCCGCCGCCACGCAGACGGCCATCAGCATCGGCTTGGGCGAGACGTCCAGCTCTGCCGCCGCCGAGACGGAGATCGGGATCACGATCAGCGCCGTGGCCATGTTCGAGATCAGCTGCCCGAGGACGAACGTGAGCAGGACGATTCCGAGCAGCAGCCAGTGCGGGCCCAGGTCGCCAAACGTGTCCACCAGCGCGTCGGCGAGGTCGTGGGCGGCACCGGTCTCGGTCATCGCGGTCGACAGCGGGATCATCCCGGCGACCAGGATGACCGTGGTCCAGGCGATCCCGCGGTAGGCCTGGTCGATCGTCAGCACCCGCGTCACCACGATCGCCCCGGCGGCCAGCAGACCCGCGACCGCGGGCGGAACCGCCCCGGTGGCGAGCAGGACGACCATCGCGACCAGGACGACCAGCGTCCACCACGCCCCGAGCCCGAAGGGGACCGCTTGCCGGCGCACCAGCGCGGGGTCGTCGACGACCAGCAGCTCCGGATCGTCGAGGTGGTACTCGAGCGCGCCCCAAGTCCCCTGCAGCACCATCGTGTCTCCGACCACGAGCTTCGTCTCGCCGCCGATGTCCTCGCCCTTGCGCTGGATCGCCATCACGGCTAGGTCGCCGCTGTCCGTGACCATCCCGGGGAAGACGGTCTCGCCGATCAGTGCCGAGCGGGGCGGGACGACCACCTCGGCCAGCCCCGAGCGGCGGCTGACCAGCGCAGCGGGATCCTCGTCGAGCGCGTACTGGTCGACCAGCGTGCGCGCCAGGTCGCTGAAGTCGCGCGTCGCCGCCCGCACCTTCCGCGTGGGCAGGAGGCGCTCGCCGAAGAGGACGACGATCGCGATCGTGCCGGCCACGAGCGGCAGCCCGACGAGCGCGAACTCGAAGTAGCCGAAGCGACCGACGCCGGCATCGGCCGCCGACTGGGAGACGATCACGTTCACGGGCGACCCCGTCAGCGTGAGTAGAGAGCCCGCATGCGCGCCGAAGGCGAGCGGCATCATCAGCTGCGACGGCGAGCGTCGCAGGCGCACAGCCATCACGGCCACCACCGGCAGCAGGGCGGCGACCGAGCCGTTCACGCTGATCAGCGCCGTCAGCACCGCTACCAGCAGCAGCGTCAGCACGAGCACGCGCGTACGGCTGTCCCCGGCGCGGTCGATCAGCGCCTGGCCCAGCCAGGCGGTGATCCCGGTCGCGTCGAGCGCCTCGCTGACGACGAACAGCGATGCGATGAAGATCACTGTCGGGTCGCCGAAGCCGGCGAGCGCCTGGTTCAGGTCGAGGACACCGGTTGCCCAGAGCGAAAGCGCCGTCGCGACCGCGACGACCGCGACCGGGAAGCGATCGAGTATGAAGACGACGACCACCGCCGCGAGCACGAGGAAGGTGATCGTCTGGTCACTCATCGAGCTTCACCAACCCACGCAGTAGGCTGGGTCGATGGCGCAGGCCTCGGGGAGGTGCTGCCGCTCGCGGTGGCCATCGCGATCTTCCCGGTGCCGATCATCGCCGCCGTGCTCCTGGTGGGGTCCGAGCACGGACGGACGAAGGGTGTGGTTTTCGTGCTCGCTTGGCTCGTCGGCCTCGACGCGGTCGGCGCCGTCGTGCTGCTGTTCGCCGGCGGCGTGGACGCGACCGACGACGGGGAGCCCGCGACCTGGGCGAACGTCCTGCTGCTGCTCCTGGGCCTCGCCCTCCTGGCGTATGCGATCAAGCAGTGGCGTGGGCGCCCCGGCGCCGGCGAGGAGTCTCCGACTCCGGGCTGGATGCGCACGCTGGACGACTTCACCCCGCTGAAGGCCGCAGGTGCCGGCTTCGCGCTCACCGTGCTCAACCCCAAGAACCTGCTGCTCACGGTCGCCGCCGCGACGGAGATCGCCGAACTGGGGCTGCGGTCCGGTGAACAGGCTGCCGTCCTGGCCGTGTTCGTCCTCGTCGCGTCGCTCGGCGTGCTCGGTCCTGTCGCTGCCGCCCTCGTGCTCGGCGAACGCTCCCGTGACGCGCTGGACGGGCTCAGGCACTGGATGGCCCGCAACAACGCGACGATCATGACCGTGCTGTTTCTCCTCATCGGCGCGAAGCTGGTCGGCGACGCCATCTCCGGCTTCTCGGGCTGACGACGCGGCGGCCCGGCCGCCTCAGGTGTTGACGGGCGCGCCGGGGCCGAGCGGGATGCCGATCAGGTACCAGACGACGAAGAACAGGGTCCAGAGGATGGCGAGGATGACGGCGTACGGGAGCATCAGCGAGACGACGGTCCCGATGCCGGCGTCCTTCCGGTATCGCTTGGCGAAGATGACGATCAGCGGGAAGTACGCCATCAGCGGCGTGAGCACGTTGAACGGCGAGTCGCCGACGCGGTAGGCGGCCAGCACGGTCTGCGGCGCGACGCCGAGCCGGAGCATGAGCGGGACGAAGATCGGGGCGAGCAAGGCCCACTTGGCGATCGCCTGGGGGATGATCAGGTCGACGATCATCGAGACGATGATCACGCCGATCAGGAGCCACACCTTGCCGATGTCCATGTGCTCGAGGACGTCGCCCAGCTTCACCGCGAGCACTTCGGCGATCTTGCTGTAGTTGAAGTAGGCGATGAACTGGGCGATCAGCAGGAAGAGGAAGAGCAGTCCCGCGAGCCCGGCCCACGACTTCGTGATCGTCTTGAGCACGTCGTCCGAGCCCTTGATCGTCCCTGCGCCTCTGCCGTATGCGTAACCGGCGACGTAGAAGACGATCATGATGATCACGATCAGGCTGTCCATGAACGGCGAGTCGCCGATCACCTTGCCCGTGTCGGGGTTGCGCAGCGGAGCGCCTGGGATCGCCGTCAGCAGGGTGATCCCGACAAGGACGGCCAGCGTCGCCCACAACGCGAACTTGAGGCCGCGCTTCTCTTGCTCGGGCGTGACCTCCGGAGCGTCGTCGGCCTCCTGGGGGCCCTCGCCGGCGTCGGCGGGGTCCCAGGCGCCGAGGCGGTTCTCGACCAGCTTCGCCGTGATGAAGGTGAGCACGATCGTGACGAAGATCGTCGAGGCGATCCCGAAGTACAGGTTGCTGGCGAGGTCGATGTGGTTCTCGCTGCTGCCGCTGGTGTCGTTCGTGATCTCCACGAGCACGCCGTCGAGCGGCGTGATCAGGAAGTTCACGCCGAACCCGGCGGCGACGCCGGCGAACGCCGCCGCGAGCCCGGCCAGCGGGTTTCGGCCGACGCTCTTGAAGGCCGCCGCTCCCAACGGTATGAGCACGAGGTAGCCGGCGTCCGAGGCGATGCTCGACACGACGCCGAGGAGCACGATGATGAAGGTCAGCGTGCTCTTGGACGAGACACCCACTAACTTGCGTATGAGCGCGGCTATCAGCCCGGCGGCCTCCGCCAGCCCGACGCCGACCATCACCACCAGGATGATCGCGACCGCCGAGAAGTTGCGGAAGTTGCTGACGAACGACGTGAACAGGTACCGGATGCCGTCGCCCTGGAGGAGCCCCTTCACCTTCGTCGTCTCGGTCACCGTCCGGTAGGCCTCAGGCGGGACCGGCTCCGTCGGCCCCACGTCGGTCGGCTCGACCGACCCGCCGAAGTACGTCTCCTCCGTCGGGACGGGCGGCGGCTTGACCACCTCGTACGTCGCCTTGACGTCGAACCAGAAGAGGATCTGGGACAGGACGATCACGGCGCCGCAGAGGATCAGGAACAGGATGGCTGGGTCGGGCATCTTGTTCCCGAGGCGCTCGATGCCGTCGAGCATCCGCTCGAGGAAGCTGTGCTTGGGGGTATCGGCAGGAGGCGCGGCGATCGTCTCGCTCATTTCGCCCTCTGTTCCGCGTAGAGGCCGAAGAACTCGGCCTCGGCGAGGACCGCCTTCTCGAACTCCTCGACCACAACGCGCTCGTTCGGAGCGTGAATGTTGGCGAAGCCGTCGGTCGTGCCGAAGAGCAGCATCTCCGCCTCGGGCGCCGCCTGCTGGAGCGCGTTCACGAGCGGGATCGAGCCGCCGGTGGCGATCGAGACGGTTTCTCCGCCCCAGGCGCGGCCGAGCGCCTCGCGCGCGGCGTCGTAGGCCGGTCCGTCCGTCGTCGCCGCGAACCCGGTACCGGTCTCGAGCGCGTGGACGGTCAGCTCGATCCCGAACGGCTTCAGCTCCTCCAGGTGGCGGACCAGCGCGGCCTGCGCCTCGACCGGATCCTGCTCTGGATGCACGCGCAGGCTCATCTTGGCCCTGGCGTGGGGCACAACCGCGTTGACCGCGTTGTCCACCGAGAGGACGTCGATGCCGGTGACAGTAGCGGCCGGGCCGGACCAGATCCGCTCGCCGAGCCCGCCGGTGCCGATGAACGGGGCACCGGGCAGGATCTCCGCCAATTCGCGAAACTCCTCGTCGGTGTAGGAGGCGCCCGTCCATTCCTCGCGGCGGAGGCCCGCGACCGCAACGTCGCCGTTCTCGTCGTGGAGGCTGGCGAGGGCGCGGATCACCGCGAGCAGCGAGTCTGGCGCCGCCCCGCCGAACTGGCCGCTGTGCTTCGGCCCGGCGAGGGTCGTTGCCTCGACCGTGACCATCGCCATTCCCCGCAGCGCGACCGTCAGCGTGGGCACACCGGGACGGACACTGCCCATGTCGCCGATCACCATCGCGTCGGCGGAGAAGAGCTCGGGCTGCGACGGCGGATAGATGCTGAAGGCGCTCCCGACCTCCTCCATCCCCTCGATCACCATCTTGATCCCGACCGGCGGCTTGCCCTCCCACGCCCGGAGGGCGCCGATGTGCATGAGGATGTTCGACTTCGTGTCCGCCGCGCCGCGGCCGAAGATCGCGCCGTCGCGCTCGGTTGCCTCGAAGGGCGGCGACTCCCACTTGGCCTCGTCGCCGACGGGCACGACGTCGTAGTGGCTGTAGAGAAGCACGGTCGGTGCACCGGGCGGAGCGGGGATCTCGCCGATCACGACCGGCGCCGTGCTCGGCAGCTCGAGCGGGTCGAGGACCGTGACGCCTACGTCGCGGCAGAGCTCGCAGACCGCCTCGTACGCCTCCAGTAGGGCGGGCCGCGTCGATTCCGGATAGTTGGGCGCCGAGATCGACGGGATCGCCACCAGCCGCGCCAGATCCGCCTTCAGCTGCGGCATCAGGCCCGGCACACTCTCGACGGCAGAGGACACGGCCGCCCGACTCTACAACCGGTCCGGCGGATCGTCCACGGTGGCAACGGACGGCCCGGCCGTGGCGCGCCGGGCACACAGCACGGCGTTCAGGAACGCGCTGCCGATGACGAGACGCGCGAGCACGTACAGCCAGACGAGCATCGTTGCCGCCGTGCCGAAGGCGCCGTAGGTCTCCTCGGCGCGGCCGAGCCTCGGGGCGAAGTAGAAGAGCACCGCCACCGTGATCACCTGGTAGCCGACGCCGACCAGCACCGCTCCCGGCACGAGGTCGCGAAGACGCGCGTCTCCGTGCGGCAGGAACCACATCGCCAGGAGTGCGATGCAGATCATCAACGCCGCGCTGAGCAGGCTTCCGAGCAGCGCCTGCGCCCCGATCTCCTCTCGCAGCCAGGCGACGCCCGACGAGGCGGCGAAGGCGACGAGGAAGAGCCCGTTGAAGAGCACGATCGCATGCAGCGGCCGCCGGATCTTCTGTCGCGGAGCGCCCCAGGCGAGCGAGAAGGCGAGCACGAGGGCCCGGATGGCTCCCAGGCTGAACCAGAAGAGCGCCGCCATCCCGAAGGCGAGGACGAGCACGATGCCCCGGTTGCCGTTCTCCAGCGCTCTCGCACCGGAATGCGCCGCGGCGGCGGTGATGCCGAACCGCTTAGCCTCGTGCTCCAGGGCGCCAGGGTCGAGCTCGTCCCAGAAGGAGAGGACCGCCGCCCCGACGACGCCGAACGGCACGAGCCACAGGAAGAAGCGGAATGCGACACCCGCTTCGATCAGCACGCCGCCTAGGCGGCGCTCCGTCTCGAGCACCTCGAGCACGAGCGGCGCGCCCGGAAGGTGGCCTGCACGCTCGCGCCAGATCTCCGCCCGCGCCGCCAGAGCCTGCGCTCGTGTCGGTTCCCCTGGCGCGACCGGCGGCGACTCGGGACGCTCTTCCTGCACGTGCCGATCGTCGCAGATGCGCCGGTTTTGTCAGAGTTCCGGTCATGGCGACCGTGCCGGGCAAGCTGAACGTCGACCAGACCTACAACGACGACTACCGCGGCTGGCCCGTTGCCCCCGTGCACGAGCCTCATCCGATCCGAGGCGCCTTCATGGACCCGCGTCCCGACCCCGAGCTGGGCGCGATCTACCACGACGGCGTCGACGTCGCCGTGCGCGACAACCGCCCCGAGGCGGGCGCCCCACCCGGCCGCACGCACCGCGTGTATGCGATCGAGGGCGGTAAGGTCATCCGCGCCACGCCGCATGGGGTCCGGGGGCTCGTCGACATCGGGCACTTCCGCTACGAGCACGTGGACGCGCTGGTCAAGGTCGGGGACCAGATCGACCCGGGCGACCTGATCGGCTGGAGCTGCTTCGACTCCTGGCACGTCCACATCGGTGAATGGATCTTCCGGCCCGGCGACGACCCGATCCTCGTCAACCCGCTGAGACCTGGTGGGAAGCTCCGGCCTTTCGTCGACACGGCTCCGCCGGAGATCCACGAGATCCGCTACTACACCCCGGCCGAGCCCGCCTGGAAGCGGCGCCCGCAGACAACCGTCGCGCTGTTCCCGCAGGCAGGCACGCGGCTGAACAAGACGGCGTTGTCGGGGAAGGTGGACGTGCGCGTGCATCTCGACGACCCCCAGTCGTTCATCGGCTGGTTCGCGGATCTCCCCTGGATGGCCGCGCCGCACCACCCGTTCCGTCTCGGGGTGGCAGTCGTCCAGCTCCCGAGCGGCCACGTGGTCCTCAACCGGGACGTGTTCCGGGCCGAGCGCTCCGTCGACACGCCGGCCGGACAACATTTTGCGCCCGGCACCGACCAGAACCTCCCGGCGAACGAATGCATGGCCGAGCACCGCACCATGCGCTGCGACGGCACCTACTGGTTCCGCCTCTTCCCGAAGCCGTACTGGGACACGACGAGCCTCCCGAACGGCGACTACCGGCTCCACATCCTTGCCTGGGACATCGCCGGCAACGAGTCGGAGGCCTATTCGGACGTGACGATCAGGAACTGAAAGCGGTGAGAGAGCCCGGGTCGGGCTCTCTCACTATGGGTCTCTTTGCGCAGGTCAGGCGCCGAGACGGTCGGCCAGGCGCTCGACCAGCCAGAGGTCGTACACGTAGCCCTGCGGGTGCGCGGTCACCGGGCGGCGCGCGCGGATTCCGTCCGGCCCGCCCTCGACGACGAGGTCACGCCAGATCCGCACGTCGGGGGCGAGTTCTCCGAGCGCGGCCTCGACCTCTGGCATCGCGCCGGGCGCGGCGACCAGTCGGCCGTCCCTCGCCTCGATCCGGAACGGCGCGACGCAGGTCTCGACCTCGACCTCGTTCATGCCCTTTCCGCGGGCTGTTGGGAGGATGCCGATCCGCAGCGCCACCGACCGCCCGTTACGGGTGCCGCTGAACTCGGTGGCCGGAAGGGCCCGCTCGAAGCCGCTGCGAATGCTGCGCTCCTCGTCGAGCCCTAGCTCCTGCGTCAGGACGAGCGAGTCGTCGTCCGGCGGCTGCGTCTTCAGCGCCTCCCAGAGCACATCCCACTCGAGCCCGGCAGGATCTGCGATCTCTACGGCGCGGCCGCGCATCTCGGTGGAGGCCGGGCCTGCCGTCGTCGGGCGGCCCTCGGTGCGTGGACGGAACAGCTTGAGCATGTCGATCTCCCTTCTCGAATTCGCAGTGACCACAGCGTCACCCAGGCATGGGGCGGCGCACCATGGGGGTATCCGCCGTCCGGTGGCGGAAAGCCGCCGTTCGGCTAGGCGAGCGGAATGGCCGCGGCGAGTCGCGTGCCGCCGCCGGCGGGACTCTCGACCGTCAGGTTGCCCCCGAGCGCCTCCACTCGATCGGCGAGCCCGCGGAGGCCGCTGCCCTCGTCGTCGGCGCCGCCGACGCCGTCGTCCGTGACCTCGACGAAGACCGTGTCCACCGTTCTCGACACGCGCACGGCGATGGCGGTGGCGTGCGCGTGCTTGTGGACGTTCGCCACCGACTCTGCGACCACGTAGTACGCGGTCGCCTCGATCGGCTCGGGCAGCGGGGCGTCGGGCAGCGCGAGCAGCTCGACCGGCACCGGCGCAGCGAGGGCGAGCGCCTGCAGCGCAGCGCCGAGACCGCGCTCGGCCAGCACCGGCGGGTGCAGTCCGCTGGCGAGCTCACGGATGTCCTGGAGGCCGCCCGCGAGCTCGTCGATCGCCTGGTCGAGCAGCTCGGCGCGGTCGGCGGGCGCCTCACGGACGCGGCCGAGCGTGAGCAGGACGCCGGTCAGCCGCTGCTGGGCGCCGTCGTGCAGGTTCCGCTGAATGCGCTTGCGCTCCTCGTCCGCGACCTCGATCAGCCGCGCGCGGGAGGCCTGAAGCGCCTCCTCTGCGCGGACGCGGTCGGTGATGTCACGGATATAGCCCGTGAAGGTAGGCGGGCCGGGCAGGCCGATCTTCGTGATCGTCAACTCCACGGGGAACTCCGTCCCGTCGCGTCGCATCGCGATCAGCTCGAGGCGGCGGTCGAGGATCACCGGGCGGCCGCCCTCCAGGAACCGCGCCAGACCCTGCCGGTGCCGTTGCCGCAGCGACTCCGGGACGATCAGGTCGGCCATGTCCCGGCCCACTGCCTCGCTCGCGTGGTAGCCGAAGACGGCGGCCGCGGCCTGGTTCCAGCCGAGCACGCGGCCGCCTGCATCCATCGTCACGACGGCGTCGAGCGCCGCCTCGAGCATCGCGCGCAGCCGCTCCTCGTTGGCGCGCACGTCCTCCTCTGCCTGACGGCGGGTCACGAACTGCCCGACCTGGCTGCCCAGCATCGCGGTGGTGGCCAGCAGCCCTTCGTCGGGCTCTCGCATCTCGCGGGTGAAGAACTCCATGACGCCGACCACGCCGCGCGGGCTGCGCAGCGGGAAGCCGAAGGCCGCGTGCAGGCCGGCGCGGCGGGCCGCCTCGGCCCGGGGAAAATTGGCGTCGACGTTCGTGTCCATCACCCACGCCGGCTCTCCGTTCGCGACCACGCGGCCGGGCAGACCCTCTCCGGGTGCGAGCACGAGCCGTTCGCTCAGCGCTTCGAACTCACGCGCCCCGAATGCGTCGCCGGCGTGCCACGTCCGGACGCAGCGGAGCCTGCCTTCGTCCGGGTCGACCTCCCAGACGGCGCCGAGTTCCCAGCCCAGGGAGGTCCCGATCGCCTGAAGCACGGCCGCGTAGGCGTCGAGGGAATGGTCCGTCTGCGCAAGAATCCGGGCGACCGCGTGCTCCGTCCGCTGCAGGTCGAGCCGATCGGCGATCATGCCCTCGCCTCCACCCGAACCCTCCATGGACAACCCCGACGTTACACCAGCGACGAACGAACCGGAACAGCCCGCGACGCACCTGCGTGTCGTCGTAGCCGACGACAACGCGCTTCTGCGCGAGGGGATCGCGTCGCTGCTCGAGGAGGCCGCGCACGAGGTCGTCGGGCGTGCTGTCGACGCGGACGACCTCCTGCTCAAGGTTCGCTCGTACAAGCCGGACGTGGCGATCGTCGACGTCCGGATGCCGCCGCGCAACCTCGACGACGGCCTGGTCGCAGCCATCGAGATCCGCCGGTCCCACCCGTCCGTCGGCGTACTCGTCCTCTCCCAGCACCTCGACCCTTCCTACATGCTCGAGCTCGTCGGGGAGGACGCCTCGGGAGTCGGCTATCTGTTGAAGGACCGCGTCCGGGACGTCGCCGACTTCCTCGACGCAGTCGACCGCGTCGCCCGGGGCGGCACCGCCTTCGACCCGGACGTTGTCAAGGCCTTGGTCGGAGGACACCAGCGCTCGGCCCTCGACGAGCTCACGGTGCGCGAGCGCGCCGTATTGTCGCTTCTCGCGGAGGGCTGCTCCAACCGCGCGATCGCCAAGAAGCTCTTCCTCAGCACGCGTGCCGTGGAGCGGCACGTCCAGTCGATCTTCGAGAAGCTGCGGCTCCCCGACACGGAGGACGACAACCGCCGCGTCCTCGCGGTGCTCGCATTACTCGGACAGTGACGGGGGCCGCTGCCGCGGCCCCCGTCGAGGTCGACCACTGTGATCAGGGAGTGCAGTCGAGCGTCGCGCCCGCCGACGCATGGACGCCGGAGCCGTCGACGTAGGTGTACTCGACACCGGTATCACCGAGGGCACAGGCCCCCGCGGTGAAGACGTTGCTGCCGGTGAACCCGCCGTTCGCGTCCGTGACGGCCGTGAGCGTCGAGAGCGTATTCGAGGGCAGGACGGTGATCGTCCACTGACCCGAGCTGTTCGCATGAAAGCCCGATGCGATCACGGCGATGTTCTCCTCTTCCCTGACGGTCGAGGGCACCGCCTTCAGGGACGGCTTGAACACCCGGCCGTTGCCGGCCGTGTACGCCGTGCAGTCGGCCTCAGAGCCGAAGCCGGTTCCGTCGGACTGCTGCGCGGGCGCCTGCCAACCGCCGTCGAGGCAGGGAGCCGACGACAGCGGGTGGAGAACGCCGCCCCTGGCAGCGTAGGAGGTGCACTCGTCGGCGCTCTGGAATGTATCGCCGGTCGCGGTGACCAGCGTCTGCCAGCCGTTCTTCTGACAAAGCTTCGCGTTGGCGGAGTTGCCACCGCCTGCGGTCGCAGTCGCGATCCCGACCGTCAGCGCGGTGCAGACGACCACCACGGCGGTCGCCGTCAGGAAGGAAAGGTGTTTGCGTGTCATGTTCTCGCTCCTTGTCGGGTGTGCCTGGGTCGAGGACAAGCCTCGCTTCCGCGGACGCGCACGGCCATGGCGGAGGCCGCCGGATCACGTTCGGGAAACCGCCAACAGCGGCGTCGGACAGTCGCAGCGAGACCGCTGTCCTGCAAAGCACGCGCCGATCGAGCACAATTGCGCGAGTCGGGACAACCAGCTACCCGGGGGTGAACGCACGGTGAAGGTCTTCCAGCGCGAGCAGCAGCTACGGACGACGGGTGGGCTTCACATCCGCGACATCACGGACGACGTCGCCGAGGCGGTGATCGAGAGCGGTGTCCGGGACGGCATCGCCTGCGTCTACTCCCCCCACACGACCTGCTGCGTCCGGGTCAACGAGTTCGAGCAGGGCTTCCTCGAGGACTTCGCCCAGCTCCTGCTTCGCCTCGTCCCGCGCGAGACCTACTACGCGCACGACGACTGGGACCGCCGCACCGAGAACATCTGCCCCGAGGACATGGACTTCGGCAACGGCCACTCGCACTGCATGGCGATGCTGCTCGGCACGGCCGGCGAGTCGATTCCGATCCGGAACGGCGAGCTCCAGCTCGGTACCTGGCAGCGCGTGCTCTTCCTCGAGCTCGACCGCGAACGCGACCGCCGCTGGATCGTGCAGGTCGTAGGCCACTGAGGACGCGCTCGACGTGGCCGCGGCCCCTTCAGCCGTGGCCGAGCTCGTGCCGCTTGTGTGACAGTTCGTCCACAGGGGTCCGCGACTATTCGGCCCGCGCCTCCGTGGGGCGCTCCACCCGCGGTCGTTCCTCCACCCCCAGCTCGAAGATCCAGAAGTCCTTGCCGGTCACGTAGGTCGCGACGTTGTAGACCGGCACCCGGCCGATGAAGCCCTCGAAGGTGCCCGCATGCGCGTGGCCGTGGAGGACGAGGTCGGGTGCGTGCTTCGCGATCGGCCCGGCGAGGCGGTCGCTGCCCAGGAACGCCCAGATCCCGCGCGGCTCACCCTCCAGCGTCGTCGTGGTGGGCGCGTAGTGGAGGAGAACGATGCGGAGGTCGCAGCCCTCGATCGACGTCAGCTCACGCTCGAGTGCGGCGACGTCCTCCGTCGTCTCGGCGTACACCTGACGCAGCAGCGGCTCGCCGAAGTCCGGCAGGACCTGGTCGGGGAACCCGCCGACGAACCCCTTCAGCCCGACGATTCCGACCTCCCGGCCGCGGACGGGAAAGCGGGCCGAGCTCCGCTCGAGCACGCGGACGCCGGCGTCGGTCAGGACGGCGACGACCTCGTGCGTCCGGTTCAGGTGCCAATCGTGGTTGCCGAGCACCGCGCAGACCGGGATGCCCGATCCCCGGCACGCTTCGGCGAGCACCGACGCCTCCTCAGGATCGCCGCACGTGGTCAGATCGCCCGCGAGGAGGACGAGGTCGACCGCACCGGCCAGCGCCTCGAACGCCCGGGTCACACGCTCGCGCGTCGCCTCGGAGGCGTGAATGTCCCCCGCGGTGGCGATCCGGATCGGCCGGCCGTTCTGCACGAGCCCTGTGTTCCCCAGGCCCGGCCGTTACATGCCCTTCGGCGCCGGGTACCGCCGAGCCGTGGCCGCCGAAGATCCGCTGAACGGCATGGTGCCGACGCTCAAGCGCTCTGCTGCCGCGCTGCGAGACAGCGACATCCCGTTCCTCGTCGCCGGCGGTGTCGCCTCCTGGGTTCGCGGGGGACCGCCCACCGACCACGATCTCGACTTCCTGATCAAGCCCGAGGACGCCGAGCAGGCGCTGGCCGCGTTGACTGCCGCCGGCCTCCGCCCCGAACGCCCGCCGGAGGAGTGGCTGTTCAAGGCCTACGACGGCGACGTGATGGTCGACCTGATCTTTCGTCCGGCCGGGCTCGAGATCACCGACGAGGTGATCGAGCGCGGCGAGGAGCTCGAGGTCGAGGCGATGACGATGCGCGTCATGCGACCCGAGGACCTGCTGGTGACCAAGCTCCACGCGATGACCGAGCACTCGATCAACTACCGCAGCTGCCTGGAGATCGCCCGGGCGCTTCGCGAACAGATCGACTGGGACGACGTGCGCGAGCGCAGCGCCGACACGCCGTTCGGCCGCGCCTTCTTCGTGATCGCCGAGGGCCTCGAAGTCGTGCCCGCCGCCGCGACCGACATGGGCGGGCGCGGCTCACGTTGGAGCGAGTAACGCGGCCGCGTAGCGCCCGCGACGAGGGTCTAGGCAGCTTCGCGGAGGCCGGCGACCTCGCGCAGGAGCGAGAGCGTTTCCAGCGCGTTCGCCTCGATCTGCCGGACACGCTCGCGCGTGATCCCGAGGTGGCGGCCGATCGCCTCCAGCGACATCGGCTCGCCGTCACCTGCGAGCCCGTAGCGAAGCTCGAGCACCGTGCGCTCCCTGTCGGGCAGCTCGTCGAGTGCCCTGCGCAGCGTCTCCTGGCGGAGACTGACCTCGACTTCCTCGTCGGTGTGGACCTCGGCCGCGAACAGGTCCCCGAACGAGCCTGAATCGTCCTCGCCGATCGGCTTGTCCAGGCTCGTCACCGCCCGGGCTGCGGACTTGACCTCGCGCACCTGCTTGAGCGGTAGCTTGGCCTCCTTCGCGAGCTCCTGGTCGGTCGGCTGGCGGCCGTGCTTCGCCACCAGCTCGCGCTCGGCGCGCGCGATCTTCTGCTCGCGCTCGACGATGTGCACCGGAATCCTGATCGTCCGCGACTTGTTCGCGACGCCGCGCTGCACCGCCTGGCGGATCCACCAGGTCGCATAGGTGGAGAACTTGAAGCCCTTGCGGTAGTCGAACTTCTCGACCGCCCGGATCAACCCGATGATCCCCTCCTGGATCAGGTCGAGGAGCGACAGGCCGTGCCCCTGGTAGCGCTTGGCGATCGAGACGACCAGCCGGAGGTTCGAGTTGATCATCAGATCCTTGGCTTCCTTGTCGCCGCGCTCGATGCGCTTGGCGAGCTCGACCTCCTCCTCCGCGGTCAGCAGTTTGTAACGGCCGGCCTCGTTGAGGAACAGCTGGAGCGCGTCCGTGGTCGCGTACGCGAGCTCGTGATTGTCGAAGGTGGCGTCGTCCTGGACGACGTGTCCGCAGTCGTCGCTGAGCTCGATGCCGCGTTCGTCGAGCTGCTCGTAGACGCGGGCGAGCTCGTCGTCGTCCAGGTCGAGCTCGAGCAGCAACTCGTTGAACTGCGACAGATTGACGCAGCCCTGCTCTTCTGCTCGGTCGATCAGCGCTGTCAGCCGGTCCATCAGCTCCGCCTTGGAGAGTCCCCGATCACTGCTCAGACTAACCTCTACGACTGTCATAGCAACCCGCAATAGCGCGCGGTGTTGGGCCACGGCCAGAATCCTCGTGTCTGATAGGCGCGCTCGGCGACCCACATCTGCTCGAGCGGCGTCCAATGGTCGGCGGTGCCCTTCGCCCGGAAGAGCTGGGTGCCGTACGTCCGCTGGAACTCGACGTCCATCTGGAGCCCGCCGTAGTAGGGAGCGCCGGCGTCGTCCCACGACCCCTCGTAACGATGGATACAGATCCACTGCGACCGGTGCGGGGGCTGCTGCGCCTGCTTCCTGGCCGCGAGCGCTCGGTGCTGCCACAGTCCGGCAACCCAGCTGCGGTAGGCCACGTTCTCGACCCGGCTGGCGCTGTCGCGGAACGGCGTGCGCGGCTGCTGCATGACCCGCTGCCAGCGCCAGGTCTCGTCGCGGTGGGCGCTGATGATCGGCAGCAGCGCGGCCCCCGTGTCCGGAGCCACGCGTTTGACGATCTTCGCTGCACGGGTTCGACTCGGAGCCTGCTGCCGCGCCGTCGCCTGCGGAACGAGTGCGATCGCACACGCCACGAGCAACGCAAACAGGACGACGTTTTTCAACGCGGTGGACTCCTTCCTCGGTGCTAGTCGACGAAACGAGCGGTCAACCACGTTGGGGAACGCACGTCGTCGTCTCGCGCGGAGAGGACTCGTGCGCCGCGGCCGCTCAGCCGTCTGGCTTTGCGCTTACCGGCTCAAAGTAGCAAGTGAAAACGACGATTGGGGCAACCTAGGTGAGCGAAACGATCACCTTCGCCTGAAACGAAGCGATCAGACGTTCGCTTTCGGGCAGCAGACGCCCTAGCTCCACGAGGCCGGCGCCGACCCCGCGCTGGACGGATTCGACGAGCGCCGTGTCCTCCCGGCCGACCTGGTCGTCGAACGCGATCAGCTCCCTCCCCCAGGCCTCGTCCACATCCGGTCCGAAGAAATAGTCGAGGAAACCGACCGTCCGGCCGGTCGTCTCCGGCCACAGGGGCCCGATCGAGAGGTTGGCGAGGCCGGGGTAGCTGTTGATCTTCAGCGCCGGCCAGACCAGGTGGAAGACGCAGCCGCCGCTGCCGTCGCGCGCGGTGCCGTAGTGGCTCCAGACCGGGCCGTCGCCCTCGAGGACGTATGCGGCCGGATCGACGTCGACCAGACGGCTGAAAGCCGGATGAGCGGTCGGGCAGTGGTAGCACTCGAGGTAATTCTCGACCGCGATCTTCCAGTTCGCCTCGAGCGAGTAGTCGATCCGTTCCCGGAAGACGAGCTCGTCGGGGTCGAACGGAAGCCGGGCCGCCGCGAGAAGCTCCGACGGTGCCGAAGCGTTCGGCTCCGAGCCGACGAAGAGGAACGGCCCCCAGGAATCGAGCGAGAGCGCCACGAGACCCAGGCCGGACGCGTCGAAGGCGGCCTCGCGGTCGGCCCTCGGCGCCGAGCGCAGCTCGCCGTCCAGCCCGTAGGTCCAGGCGTGGTACGGGCACTGCAGTGTCTCGCGGCGACCTGCGCCCGAGATGACCTCCGACCCGCGGTGCCGGCAGACGTTCAGGAACGCGCGCAGCTCACCGTCGGCGTCGCGGGTGACCACGACCGGAAGCCCTCCGGTCACGCACGCGAAGTACGAGGAGGGTTCGGGCAGCCTGCCGATGTGGCCGACGTAGTGCCACGCACGACGAAAGATCTGCTCGCGCTCGGCAGCCAGCACCGCCGGATCGGAGTACCAGCTCCACGGGTAGGTGTCACCCACCTGTGGCATCACGTTCGACTCTCCCCGCGCCGATGTAGAGCGGGTGCGACGCACGGTTCGGACACTGTTCGCCTGCCTGGCGCTCGCCGGCGCGCTCGCAGGTGCGGCCCACGCCGGGCCGGGCCTGCTGGTCGGCGTCGCCGACGACAGCCTCAAGTGGTCGGACAGGGCGACCGCCCAGCGGGCCTTCCTCTACTCCCGCGATCTCGGCGTCCGTGCCGTCCGCGTCACCGTCCCCTGGCAACCCGGCCAGACGCAGCTGAGCGTGATCGACCGGCAGCCGGTCGATCGAATGATCCTGGCCACCTGGGGTGGCGGCCTCCGGGTGGTGCTCGCCGTCTACGGCCGTCCCGACGACGCGCCGCAGAACGACGTCGAGCGCAACGCCTATTGCCAGTTCGTCGCCAGCCTCCTCCACCGCTATCCAGGCGTCGGCGACGTGGTGGTCTGGAACGAGCCGAACTCGAGCCGCTTCTGGCGGCCGCAGTTCGCCCCCGACGGGACGAGCCTCGCGCCGGCGATGTACGAAGCGCTGCTCGCTCGCTGCTGGGACGTTCTCCACGCGGCGCGGCCACGCGTGAACGTGATCGCGGCCACTGCCCCGCGCGGGAACGACAACCCGGCTGCCCGGTCCAACGTCTCTCATTCACCTGTCAGTTTCTACCTGGAGCTCGGGGACGCCTACCGCGCGAGCGGCCGTAGGTTGCCAATCTTCGACACGGTCGGACACAACCCGTATCCGGTGACGAACGCCGAGCGCCCGTGGGTGCGCCACACGACCGGGAAGACGATCGCCGAGGGCGACTACGACAAGCTGATGGCGCTGCTCGAGCAGGCGTTCGGCGGCACCGGCCAGCCCGTGCCCGGCCAGAAGCAGGTGCGGATCTGGTACATGGAGCAGGGCTTCCAGACCTCCGTCGACCCCGCCAAGCGGTCGATCTACCGCGGCGCCGAGACCGCCGGCCAGCTGCTGCCGCCGTTCTTCGGCGCGGCGGCGCGCACCGCGGCAGGGCTTGCGCCCGACCAGGCGACCCAGCTGTCCGACGCGCTCCGCGTCGCGTACTGCCAGCCGGCCGTCGGCGCCTTCTTCAACTTCGAGCTCGCCGACGAGCGAAACCTCGGCGGTTGGCAGTCGGGCGTGCTCTGGGCCGACCTGACGCCGAAGCCGTCGTACGGGACGTTCAAGGCCGCTGTCCGAGCTGTCGCCGCCGGGCAGGTCGACTGCTCGCGGTACGCGCAGCTGTCCGCGGAGACCGGCGTCGGGATCGGCTTCACGACCGACCCGAAGCGCAAGAGCACCCGGCGCGGGTGAAGTAGCCTCTCCGGCGTGATCGTCAGCTCGCTCGAGCAGGCCGAGCCCTTCACCACCGCCGACGGCAGCACCATCCGCGAGCTCCTCGGCCTGCCGACCGCCCCCGTCCGGCACCAGAGCCTGGCCGAGGCGACACTCGCGGGCGGACAGTCGACCGAGCGCCACTACCACGCGCAGAGCGAGGAGATCTACTACGTGGTCGAGGGCTCGGGCGAGATGGAGCTGGACGGCGAGCGGCAGCAGGTCGGGGTGGGCGACGCGGTGCTGATCCCGCCCGGTGCCCGACACCAGATCCGCGCGGACGCCGAGGGCCTTCGCTTCCTCTGCTGCTGCGCGCCCGCCTACCGCCACGAGGACACGTTCTTCGACTAGCCGCCCGCAGGTAGCTTTCGGCGATGCCCCGCGTCACCATCGGCCTCCAGGTCATCCCGCAGCACGGCGACTTCGAGCAGATGAAGCGCGCATGGATCGAGGCCGACGCGATGGGCGTTGACCGGATCTACAACTGGGATCACTTCTTCCCGCTGAGCGGCGACCGGAACGGGAAGCACTTCGAGTCGCTGACCGTCCAGGCGGCGATGGCGGCGCTGACCAAGAACGCCGAGGTCTCGTCGCTCGTCATCTGCAACTCGTACCGCAACCCCAGCCTGCTCGCCGACATGGCTCGGACGATCGACCACATCTCCGGCGGCAGGTTCGTGCTCGGGATCGGAGCGGGCTGGTTCCAGCACGACTACGACGAGTACGGCTACGAGTTCGGCACCGCCGGCAGCCGTCTGCGCGACCTCGACCGCGCCCTGCCGATCATCAAGGCACGCTGGCAGAAGCTGAACCCTCCCCCGCTCCGCCGCATCCCGATCCTGATCGGCGGCAGCGGCGAGAAGGTGACGCTGCGGATCGTGGCCGAGCAGGCCGACGAGTGGCACACCTTCGGCAACCCGGACACGCTGACGCACAAATCGCGCGTACTCGACGACTGGTGCGAGCGGGTCGGGCGCGACCCGAAGGAGATCGTTCGCTCGACCACGATCTCCTCGCAGTCGCGTGGCGAGCAGCGCGACGCCGAGCGACTGATGGAGCTCGGCTTCACCGATTTCGTGGTCAGCGTTCAAGGGCCCGACTGGGACCTCAAGAAGCTGGAGTTGGCGCTGACCTGGCGAGACGGCGTCGGCTAGGGCCCGCGGGGGCCGGGGTTCAGCTCCGCCGTCGCAGCGTCGATACTGGCTCGAGGTGACGGTGCTCGCACGCCTGGCGATAGTCGTCTTCGCGCTCGCCCTCGCGCCCGCCGCGGCGGCAGGCGTCCTCGCCTACCCGGCCGCCCAGACGATCCCGGCCTCCGGCCGCCTGCCGCAGGGGGGCGGCCCGGCGGTAAGCCTCAACGCGGCGATCGGGGAGCGCGAAGGCGCTTGGCTCGTGGCCACGAACGCGCACACCGTCTCGGCGACGGTCGACAGCAGCGCGCTCGGCCCGCTGAAGGCGCAGCTGTACTTCGGCCACTTCGTCTTGTTCGGCGGCCACGCCGTTCCCGACGCACTGGTTCCCTGGAACGGCTCGGCCCGCTCGGTCGAGCAGCCGAACCAGCCGCTCTACCTCCAGGTGCTCGTCCCGCCCGACGCCCGCCCCGGCGGCTACGGCGCGACCGTGACGGTGACCACCGACGGCACGCCGGCGCCGGTCCGCGTCTCGATCCGCGTGTTCGACGTGCAGCTGCCGCCTCCCTCGGCGATCCAGGGCAACCTGCTCACCGCCTTCCACGTCGTGCCCCAGTCGTACGTGTCGAAGGTCGACCAGCTCTACCACCTGGGCTCGAACGCAGCGCGCTCGGCCGCCAACGCGAGGCTCTTCTCGTTCCTGGCCGCGAACCGGATCTCGCCGGCCGGCTGGGGCTTCGGCGAGCCGAAGACGCGTGCCGGCTACGCGTCCTCGCGCAGGTGGTGGCTCGACGCCGCCGGGAACATGCTGAAGCAGAGCCCCGCTTCCTTTCCCACGTTGCGCATCCCGATCTCGAACCAGCGCGCGAGCGCGGGCAATCGCATTGCCGGCATCTCGCCGTTCGAGCTCGACGGCTGGTGCAACTACCTCCAGACCGTGCGAGGCTTCTGGGACGCGCACGGCTGGCTCGACGGCCACCTCTCGTATCTCTACACACTCGACGAGCCCGGCCTCGAAGGCATGCGACTCGTCGCGCAGCAGGCTGCCACGGCCCACCGCTGCTGGCCGGGGTCGAAGATGCTCGTCACCGGCAACCCGGCCGGGGCCAACCGCTTCCTCTGGGACGGCAAGAACGGCGACGACGCCGATATCTGGGCAGTCCTCTCACGCCGGTACTACGGCCAGTACGGAGACCCACGCGGGAAGCTGGCCACGATCGCCCAGGCACGCCGGGCCGGGAAGCTGATCTGGTCGGCGACGTATACGGGCGTCGGCGGAAGCCCGGGCTACAGCGCGGCCGAGCCCCTCTCCGACCCGCGCATGTTCCTGCTCTGGAACGCGCTCGAGGGGATCGAGGGCACGCTCTACGCCCAGGGGCTGACCTCGTACAAGCCCGGGAACCCGCTCGAGTCAATCGCCGGAAACGGCGAGTCGGTGCTGATCTACCCGGGCGCCGACGGACCGGTGGCGAGCGCGCGGTTGGAGCAGATCCGCGACGGGATCGAAGACTGGGACGTGCTCGACGTCGTCCGCCGGAAGCGCGGCGCCGGCGCCGTACGGACCATCCTCGGGAACGCCGGTCTCTTCAGCACCACCGCGCAGGGGGTCAAGCTGGCCTGCACTATCGGCTGCGAGCTCCACGGGCCGACCCGCTTCGCCTGGCCCCAGTGGTCGCACGACGCCTCGACCGCACAGAGGATCGAGGCTGCGCACCTTCAGGCCCTGCGCGCTGCTTCGGGCTAGTCGCCTGCGACGGCGCGCTCGACCAGCGTCCGCGGCGCGACCTCGGCGAACGCGTCCTCGACGATCCCGGTCAACTCGGCCCAGTCCAGCAAGCGGTCGAGCCGAACGCCGAGCCAGCCGCGGTGCCCCACGTACGGCGGGACGAAGAACCGCTCGGGATCGGCCTCCACCAGCATGCTCTGGAGCCCATCCGGTGCCGCGCACCAGATCGCGAAGCGTCCGTCGCCGTGGTGGTCGGTCAGCACCATCACGAACGCCCGCTTGCCGCGGACGAAGAACGTCGGCGCGCCGTGAGAGAGCCGTTCGCTCGTCTCCGGCAGCGCCAGGCAGATCTCGCGGATCCGCTCGAGCGTGTGCTTTCGTCGGCGTGCGTCCACTGCCACGCATTCTCTACGCTTCCGCCATGTCCGAGTTGGCATTCACCGGCGGTTGTCTCTGCGGCGGCGTCCGCTACGAGCTGAACGAGGCACCGGTGGTCGCGGGCTACTGCCACTGCACGCGCTGCCAGCGTCGGACCGGGAGCGCGGCCGCCTGCTCGGCGATCATCGTCCCAGGCTCGATGCGGATCGCCGCGGGCGAGGAGTTGCTCGCCTCGTTCGACCCGCCCGAGGGTTGGTCGAAGGTCTTCTGCTCGGCGTGCGGCGGGGCGCTGTGGGCGCAGAGCCCCGACGACCCCGGCCTCCGCGCCGTACGCATGGGCACGTTCGACGGCAACCCGGGGATCGCCCCGTCATACAGGCAGTTCACGACGTACGCGGCCGCCTGGGAGGCGATTCCCGACGACGGCCTCGCCCGCTATCCCGAGCGCAGGCCGCTGTCGTGACGCCGCTCCACGTGACCGAGCCGACAGTCGTACCGGGCGTCGGCGCGAAGGTGATCCGCGAGCTGGTCGGCAACGCGAGCACGGGCACCGGCACATTGAGCGTCGCGCGGATGACGAGCCCGGCGGGCTGGGAGGAGCCCGCTCAGAGGCCCGAGTTCGACGAGGTCACGGTCGTCCTCGAGGGCGCGGTCGTCGTCGAGCACGACGGAGGCTCGATCACCGTAGGGCCGGGCGAGGCCGTCCTCGCCCGCGCCGGCGAGCGCGTCCGTTACTCGACTCCCGAGGGGGCCGAGTACGTGGCGATCTGCGTGCCGGCGTTCGCGCCGGACACGGTCCACCGCGACTAAACCCCGGAATCGGGGTAAGGAAGGAGCGCCATGTGTCGGAACATCCGCAGCCTCCACAACTTCGAGCCGCCGACGACGCACGAGGAGATCGACGCCGCCGCCGTCCAGTACGTGCGCAAGGTGAGCGGCATGCAGAAGCCCTCGCAGGCGAACGCGGCCGCGTTCGAGCGGGCGATCGAGGAGGTCGCGGCCGCGACATCGCGGCTGCTGGAAAGCCTCGTCACGTCGGCTCCCCCGCGCGACCGCGACGTCGAGGCCGAGCGGCGCCGGGCCAGGGCGGCCGTCCGCTTCGGCACGTCGGGCTAGATGCGCTTCCGCCGCGACGCGCCGCTCGACACAAGCCAGGTCACGGACGTCCGCGGCCGCAGGCCAAGCGGGCTCGCTCTCGGCGGCGGGGCCGGCGGACTCGGAATCGTCGGGGTGCTCATCTTCCTCGCCATCACGTTGCTGTCGGGAAACGGCGGCGGCCTCGGTCAGCTGGGTGCGCTGAACGACGAGGCGATCGGGCAGGGCAACACGCCGAGCGAGATCAGGCAAGACTGCCGCACCGGCGAGGACGCGAACACCCGCGACGACTGCCGGATCGTGGGCGTCGTCAACGACGTCCAGAAGTTCTGGGCGGGCGTCTTCCGGAACAGCAACCGAACCTACCAGCCTGTCAACACTGTCTTCTTCACGGGCTCGGTCGACACGGGGTGCGGCGCCGCCAGCTCGGCGGTCGGCCCGTTCTACTGTCCCGAGGACAAGCTCGTCTACATCGACCTCGGGTTCTTCGAAGACGTCAACGACCAGCTCGGCGTCGAGGTGACGCCGTTCGTACAGGCATACGTGCTCGCGCACGAGTACGGCCACCACGTCCAGGACCAGCTCGGCGTGCTCGACGCGATCCGCGGCGACCGCGAAGGCCCCGAGAGCAAGTCGGTCCGCTCCGAGCTGCAGGCCGACTGCTACGCCGGGGTCTGGGCTGCCAACGCAGTCAAGGGTGGCCTGATCGAGGAGCTCACCCAGGCGGACATCAACTCGGGCCTCGACGCGGCGGCGGCGATCGGCGACGACCGGATCCAGGAGAAGACCCAGGGCCAGGTCAACCCGGAGACCTGGACCCACGGCTCCTCCGAGCAGCGCCGCCGCTGGTTCTCGCGCGGCTACGAGAAGGGCACGCCCGCGGCCTGCGACACGTTCTCCGGCTCGATCTAGCCGTGGAGGACCGGCTGGCCCGGGCGGTCGAGCTCCGCGAGTCGGGGAAGCTCGAGGAGGCGCTGCCGCTCCTGCTGGCGCTGCGCGAGGAGTTCCCCGACGACGCCCGCATCGCCGTCCAGACGGCCTGGACACACGACAGCCTCGGGCTGGAGGAGGAGGCGGCCGAGCACTACGAGGCGGCGATCCGCGGCGACCTGGCAGAGGACGAGCTCCGCGGCCTGTACCTCGGCCTCGGCAGCACCTACCGCACGCTCGGGCGCGACGCCGACTCCGAGCGGATCTTCCGGGAGGGCATCGAGCGCTTCCCCGACTTCAAGCCGCTGCGGGTCTTCAACGCGATGCTCGACTACAACCTCGGCCGCCAGCGGGAGGCGGTGCGTGCGCTGATCGAGACGCTGCTGGAGGCGAGCGACGACCCGAGCATCCAGCGCTACCGGCGCTCGCTCAGCGGGTACGCGGAGGATCTCGACCGGAGCTGGCTCGAGGAGTGACTCGAAAGAAGGTTCGGCGTGGGCCCGCGCCGGGCGGGCGCACGCCGATGGGTCCGTCAAGGTGGCGTTTTCCTTCAGGATCGCGATGGTGGTGTTCGTCTGGCCCCTCACGTAGTAGTGGTTAGTCCCCGT
>JBKPRA010000104.1:0-25701 GCA_046734335.1 Actinomycetota bacterium
CGCCGCGGAAACCGAGCCGGAAGTGCTCGGCCACGGTCAGGCCATAGAAGATGCCCCGGCCCTCCGGGACGTGCACGATTCCTCGGCGTGCGCGCTGCGTCGGCGAGACGCCAGAAAGGTCGAGGCCGCCGAACCGCACGCGCCCCTTGAGCGGCCGGACGAGTCCGGAGATCACCCGCAGCGTGGTCGTCTTGCCCGCGCCGTTCGCGCCGAGGAGGCCCACGACCTCGCCTGCCCCGACGGTCAGGTCGAGGCCGCGGATCACCGGCGCCTGGTCGTAGCCGGCCGACAGCCCCTCGATCGCCAGCAGTGGGTCGGTCATCCCTGGACCGCCTCCTCGACCTCGGCCGCGGCGCTCCCCAGGTACGCCTCGATCACCTTCTCGTCCTTGCGGACGATCTCGGGCGGCCCATGGGCGATCACCTTTCCGAACTCGAGCACGACCACGTAATCGGAGATGCCCAGCACGAGGCCCATGTCGTGGTCGACGAGCAGCGTCGCCTGGCCGGCGTGCGCGACCTCCCGGAGCCGACGGCCAAGCTCCTCGCTCTCCTGGTTGTCCAGTCCGGCCGCGGGCTCGTCCAGGCACAGCAGCCGCGGCTCAGCCGCGAGCGCCCTGGCCACGCCGACCAGCTTCCGCTCGCCCTGGGCCAGATCGGACGGCAGCGCGTCCAGCTTCGAGTCCAACCCGAGCAGCTTCAGCGACCGCTCGACAGCCGGCGTCGAGCCGACCGGCCGCGAGAGCACCTCCCGCACCGTCGCCCACACCGACGGACGGTACGAGGCAACGGCGAGGTTCTCGCGCACGGTCAGGTCGTCGAAGAGCTCGATGGACTGCCAGGTCCTCGCGAGCCCTCGCCTCGCCCGCGTATGCGCCCGCAGGCCCTCCAGCGACTGCCCGTCGAGCTCGACGTGCCCCTGGTACGGGACGAAGCCCGAGATCGCGTCGATGAACGTGGTCTTCCCGGCGCCGTTCGGACCGATCAGACCGACGAGCTTGCCCTCGGGCACTTCGACGTCGACCGCGTCCAGTGCGCGCAGGCCGCCGAACGAGACGGAGATCCCGCTCGCAGCGAGGACGGCCGTCACGAGGCCTCCTTCCCGCCGGCGCGGGACGGGCGGAGAGCGAAGCGGCGTGTGGGTCCGGTCCCGGCAGCCTGGCGGCGCTTCTTCTGCTGTTGTTTCTTGTAGCCCGTCCCCGCGATGCCTTCGGGGTTGATCAGCAGGGTGATGATCAGGGCGAAGCCGCCCACGAGCAGTGCATAGGTCCCGTTCAGCCCGAACCACACGTCGAAGGCATGTGGGAAGAGACCCTCGGTGGCGCCGATACCCGCGATCACCGCGCCGGAGACCATCGTGATCCCGCCGAAGTAGGCGAAGGCGATCAGGCCGAGCGCGGACACCGCGCCGAAGCGCGTAGAGCTGACCGAGCCGAAGTTGTATGCGTAAAGCGCACCGGCCATTCCGGCGGTGAACGCGGCGATGCCGAAGCCGGCGAGCTTCGTGTTCCGGACGTTGATGCCTGCCGCCGCCGCCGCCCGCTCGTTGGAGCGGACCGCGAGCATGCGCTGGCCAAGGCTCGACCGGCGGACATTCGCGACGAGCAGGGCGAGCAGCACGGTGGCTGCGAGCACGAGGAAGCCGAAGACAGGGCTCGGCAGATCGCCGTCCAGGCCGCGGAACGAGGCGTCGGGCGCCAGGTTCAGGCCGCCGATGGACGGCTGCTCGACCGGCGAGCCGCGCGGCCCTCCTCCCCATCGCGAGTTGAGGAAGCCGAACTGCTCGAGCGCGACGGCCGCGGCCAGCGTCACAACGGCCAGACTGACTCCGCGGACCCGCAGCGCCGAGACCGCGATCACGAGCCCCACCACCGTGGCGGTCGCGGCCCCGATCAAGAGCGAGATCGGGAACTTCGCCCAGATCCCGCCAGCGTCGGTGGTCAGGTGCGACATCGTGAAGCCGGCGACGCCGGCGAGGGCGAGCTGGACGACCGAGATCTGGCCGACGAAGCCGATGATCACGACCAGCGAGAGGCAGATGATGATCCCCAGCAGTGAGTTGATCAGTGCCTGCCGGAAGTCGTACGGGAACACGATCAGGGCGACCACGCCGGCGGCGGCGGCGATCGAGCTCGACCGCAGCAGCCGCTCTGGCCGCGGGACGACGGGCAGACGCTTCTCGACGATCTCGCCCCGGCCGGGGAGGCTCGCCCCGCGCAGGAACAGCGCGGCGACGATGACGAGGAAGACGAAGAGCTCGTACACGCCCCGGAGTGGCGCGCCGCCGACGTCGGTGGGGAACCAGCTCTGCGTCTGCCAGTAGACGATCAGCCACTGGATCGCGCCCATCGCCAGCCCGGCCAAGCAGGCGATGAAGAACGAGGTGAAGCCTGCGAGCAGCGCCGCTCCCAGCGCCGGCACGACGGCGAACGCCAACGTCTGCGCATCGAGCGTGACGAGCGGTGCGACGAGGACTCCGAGCCCGCCTGCGACCACGCAGGCGAGCACGGTGTTGACGACCGCCAGGCGGCTCGGGGACAGGCCGGCGAGCATGGCCGAGACCTCGTTCTCCGACGCCGCCCGCGTGGAGAGGCCGAACGGCGTCCAGCGGTACAGCGCCGCCAGCACCGCCGCGACGACGATGACGATGCCAGCGAGCCAGAACCGGTCTTCGGGCACGACCCGGCCGAAGATCGTCACCGTGCTGGAGGGCAGGATCGAGTGCGCCGACTTCGTCGTGTCGCCGAAGATCACGATCGCGCCCGCCTGAAGGACGAGCAAGAGGCCCAGCGATGCGGCCAGCTTGGCAACCGGCGCGGTGTTCCGGAGCGGTCGGAAGATCGCCACTTCGATCAGCACGCCGAGCCCGGCCATGCAGACGAGCGTGAGCACGTAGGCCGGCGCCGACGAGAGCGTGAAGCCGAAGTAGCCGGTGGTGAAGCTCCAGAAGAGATAGGCCCCGACCATCGCGATCGCGCCGACGGCGACGTTGATCACGCCGGAGCCGCGATAGATGAGGACGACCCCGAGGGCGATGCTGGCGTTCAGCGCGCCTGCGCCCAGACCCAGCGCGGCGTAGAGGATGACGTTCTGCATCGACCTCCGCCCTCAGTGTTCCAAAGGCGGCGGGCCCGGGTCGTCGCCGGGCCCGCCGCCTTCAGCTGAACGCGCTACTTGCCCGTGGGAGGCTTCAGCCAGCCGGAGGCCGCCTTCCACTTCCCCTTGCCCAGGTAGTTGTAGAACTGGGTCTCGTTCCCGCAGACGGCCGGCTCGCCCGCCGAGGCCTTGCCGCAGGCGACGTTCGGGGCCGCCAGGATCAGCGGACCCTTGAAGTTCTTGAACCCTGCGCTGATCGTCGCGGAGCTGATCTTGTTGTACGGGATCGTGTTCATGATCTTCACGGTCGCGAGCGCCTCCTCCCACGCGATCTCCGCGAAAACGTTGACCATGTCGGCAACGGTCGTCCCGTACTGGAGGCCCTTCTTCAGGTAGAGAGACGACTGCGGCGAGCGCAGGTTGACCAGCGTCTGCGCGATGCCGTACGTCCACTGGGGCAGGTCACCGCCGGCGTACGCGCCCTTGGGGATGAAGGTGCAGAGCGGCGTCGAGAGCACCGGCTTCGAGTAATGGATCTGGTCGAGTGCGCGCGCGAACGGCACGCAGTCGGTGAAGCCGAGCGCCGGGATGATCATGTCGGCAGAGCTCGCCTGCGTCGCCGGGCCGAGCAGGTCGGTCGCCAGCTGCGGCGTGGCGATCATCGTCACCTTCGCGCCCACCTGCTGCATGCCCTTCCGTAGCGCGAAGGCCGCGGTGTCGGCACCCGGCTGGTTGGGGTAGACGATCGCCACCGTCTTCACCTTCGGCAGGAACCGCTTCGTGTACGTGCCGAACGGTCCGAGCACGCTGGTCTGGCTGCCGTTCAGGAAGTAGGCGTTCTTCGCCGTCGGGTCGGACGCGTTCGCCGTGACACCGCCGATGATCGGCTTGGAGCCCTTGATCGTCGAGTAGATCGACTGGTTCCCGACGATGACCGCTCCGTAGAGAATCACCTTCACGTTCTTGTCGTTGGCCATCTGCTGTCCGCAGCGGACGCCTTCCTCCTCCGCCTGCGCGATGAAGCACGTGTTGAGCTTGATCGGGTGGCCGTGGATGCCGCCGAGTTCGGCGTTCGCCATCTTCACCGCGGCCTCGATCACGCGGGTCGGCTGCGGGAAGTTGAAGTTCGGCGGGCCGCCCTGGCCGTTGATGAAGCCGAGCGTGACCGGCGCGAGATTGGCCTTCGCCTTGCCCTTGCCGCCCGTGTAGAGCTGGTAGTTCAGGACCTGCGGCGGCGGGAGCGCACTCGTGGCCGCGAGTGCCGCGACAGCCGACACGGCGAGACAGGCCCCGATCGTCACTGCAAGCGCGAGTCCGCGCCGCCCACGGGCGACGCTCAGAAGTCCCACTGGACGCATTGTCTGACTCCTCCTCCGAGCCTCCGGAACGCTCCGCGCGTGGGCGCCCTCATGCCTGTTGGTCCCGACTGGCACACCGACGCTGCTGCACGGCTTCCGTTGGGTTGGCCTGATGCTCGTGATGCTCGTCCGCCGCGACTATCCCGCCGGTCCCGATGGGTGTCAAGGCAGGGTGCGCTCGTTGTTAACTCGGTCTCCGGCGCTCCAGCGCCTCGCGAAAGATCGGGTTGGAGATCAGGAAGTCGATCTCCTTCGCCCGCACCTCATCGAGGGGCTCGTCGGGGAAGGAAGCGACCATCGCCTGGAAGCGCTCCTCGGCTCCCTCGCGGAACTCGCGGTGCGTGAAGATGTAGAGGTCGTCGTTGCGGATCCCGGCGAGCACGCGCTCGCCGCACTCGATCGGGTCCATCCAGAGCGGCGAGTTCGGGCGCTCCTCGAGGTCGCGCTCGAGCTCCGTGTAGCCCGAGTCGGCGTACTGCTTCGGGCGCATGCGGCCGCCTTCCCGGATGTTGGTCTGCACCGGGCCGGGGCAGAACGCAGAGACGCCGATCCGCTCGGGTGCGAGTTCACTGCGCAGCGCCTCGGAGAGGCCGATCACGGCAGCCTTGGCCGTGATGTAGATGGCTGCGCCGGGGATGGGGAGTACACCGGCCATCGAGGAGGTGTTGACGATGTGGCCGCCCTCGCCGTGGGCGCGCAACCGGGGCACGAAGGTCTGGATCCCGTTGACGACCCCGCCGACGAGCACGCCGAGGCCCCAGTCCCAGTCGTCGTACCGCGCCTCCGTGACCGGCCCGAGGATGCCCATGCCCGCGTTGTTGCACACCACGTGAACGTGGCCGAAGACGCTCTCGGCCTCGTCGGCGGCGCGGGCGAGGGCGTCGCGGTCGGTCACGTCCAGCTCGATCGCGTGCACCGGTCGGTCGGCGAGCGTCTCCAGCGCGGTCTCGATGTGATCCCGGCGGAGGTCGGCGATCACGACGTTCATGCCGGCGCCGGTGAACGCAACCGCCATGCCGAGGCCGATCCCGCTGGCGCCGCCGGTGACGAACGCGGTCTTGCCTTCGACCTCCTGCACGGTCAGTCGGCTGGCCAGGAGGCGAGCGCGGCCGCCTTGCCCGCGCGTCGGCCGTCCTCGACGGCGAGCCGGTCGGCGGGCACCGGCTCGTCGGGGAACGCGGCGATCGTCTCGTCGAAGATCCCCTGCAGCTCGTCGCGGTGGTCGGCGTGGGTGAAGACGTAGAAGTCGTTGTTCCGGATCGCGCGCAGAACCTTCTCGCCGATCTCGTCGGGGTCCATTCCGGCCTCGTGCAGACCGGGCAGGATCTTCATGAACTCCGGGTCGGCCGGCGTCGTGTCCGTCGAGAGCTCGGTCGGGCGGATCGTGTCGCTCTCGTAGATCTTGCTCTTGACCAGGCCGGGGCAGACCATCGAGACGCCGATCCCGTGCGGGATCAGGCTCCAGCGCAGCGAGTCGCTGAGCCCGTGGACGGCGAACTTGGCGGTCGTGTAGATGCCGGCGCCGGGTCCGGCGACGAAGGCGGCCATCGACGCGGTGTTGACGACGTGCCCGCGCTCGCCGTGGGCCTTGATCCTCGGCACGAAGGTGACGACGCCGTTGACGACGCCGCCGAGGTTGACCCCAAGCACCCAGTCCCAGTCCTGGTACGTCGCGTCGGCGATGTCGTTGAAGAGGTTGATACCGGCGTTGTTGCAGAGGACGTGCACGTTGCCGAGGACGCGCTCGGTTTCATCGGCGGCCCTCGCGAAAGCCTCGCGGTCGGTGACGTCGAGCTGGATCGCGTGCACGTCGCCTAGCTCCGCGGTCGCCGCCTCGAGGTGGTCGGACCGGATGTCGGCGATCGCAACTTTCATTCCGGCACCGAGGAACGCCCTGGCCATCCCCAGGCCCACCCCGCTTCCGCCGCCGGTGATGAACGCGACCTTGCCTTCGACCTCGCGCACGCGCCGGACCTTATAGTCGCGCCGGAATGGCGGCCACCACCGTGCGAGCGGACGTCGTCGGCAGCCTGCTGCGGCCGGAGTACCTGCGCGAGGCCAGGGAAGCGGCGCGGGCCGGGAGCCTGGACGAGGGCGAGCTGCATGCGCTCGAGGACAAGGCTGTTCTCGAGGCGATCGCACTCCAGGAGAGCGCGGGGATTCAGGCGATCACGGACGGCGAGTTCCGCCGGACCGGGTGGATCGCGTTCATCCCGATGGTCGACGATCCGTTGTTCGAGGCGCCCGTCAGCGGCTTCGAGTTCCTGAACGCGGACTCCGGCTGGCGCGGCCTCTGGAAGACAGGAGAGGGCGATCCGGCCGACACCTCGGCGCTCCCGCCGGAAGAGCCGTTCGTCACGCGGCGCCTCGAGGTGCAGCGCGACATCGTCGGCGACGAGTACTCGTTCCTGAAGACCAATGCGAAGGCGCGCGCCAAGTACACGATCCCGGCGCCGAGCTGGAGCCGCATCTTCTGGCACCCCGAGCACTCGGCCGACGCGTATCCGACCTCTGACGACTTCATCGAGGATATCGCGCGCCTGACGCGGGAGCACATCGTCGACCGCCTGGTCGAGCTCGGCTGCGACTACATCCAGCTCGACGCTCCGAACTACGCGCAGTGGCACATCGATCCGGGTAACCGCGCGGTCTTCGAGGAGCACGGGCACGACATGGCGCACGAACTGGTGGCCGATGCCGAATTCGACAACATGGTCTTCGAGGGCCTGAGCGGCGTCACCCGCGCGATGCACATGTGCCGCGGCAATGCGCCGGGCGGCATGTGGGCGGCAACCGGCGGCTACGAGGTGATCTCGAGCGAGGTCTTCCGGCGGCTGACGAATCTCGACCGGCTGCTGCTCGAGTACGACTCGGACCGCGCGGGAAGCTTCGCCCCGCTGGCGGACGTTCTCCCCCACCACCAGGTCGTGCTCGGGCTGGTGACGACGAAGGACGGGGCGCTCGAAAACCTCGCCGACGTGGTTGCGCGGATCGAGGAGGCGACGGAGCACGTGCCGCTCGAACGCCTGGCGGTCAGCCCGCAATGCGGCTTCGCCTCGGGCGAGATCGCGCGGACGATGACGCAGGAGGAGCAGGAGGCGAAGCTCCGCCTGGTCGGCGAGGTCGCCCGCCGCGTCTGGGGCTAGGCGCGGCGTTCGACGACGAAGGCCTCGTCGTTGAACCAGAGCGCGCCGTGCTCCTGCAGGACGTCCTGGGTCACGTCGAGGTATGTGCTCTGCAGCAGCGCCTCCTGGAGTCGCTCGTCCTCGATCTGGTTGACGTAGATGACGGCGTTCCAGGCCGCGAACAGCGTGGACGTGCCGATGCGGTCGCTGATCTCCGACGGCAGCGTGTGCATCTCGTAGCGGAAGACCGCCTCCTCGTCGGGCGGGTCGGTGAGGTCGTAGTCGCCCGCCTGGTCGCCGAGCGCTCTCCGCAGAGCGCCGAGCAGCGCGTGCCGGTCGACAGTGAACGGACGCTCGCCGGGCCAGAGGCGTTCGACGATCTCGGCGGCTGGGTCGCGTCCCCACGACTGCACCGCGAGCAGACGGCCGCCGGGGGCGAGGCTGCGCGTCAGCGGGGCGAGGATCTTCTCCACCTTGAACGCGGCGCCCATGCGGGCGCGCCACGGCTGCGACGCCAGCACGAAGTCGTAGGCCGCATGGTGCGTGCGCAGCCGGGCAATGACGTCGTGGAGCAGGAACTCGTGGTCCCGGCGGTAGAGCACGAGCACCGACGGCTGCTGCGGGATCGGATTGCCGGTCTCGGGGCTCGGCACGGTCCCCCAGCCCGAGGCCAGCAGAGGGCCGAGCCGTTCGATCTGCTCGCCGATGTCGTGGGCGGACGCTCCCTCGAGCGCCATCTCCTGCCAGTTGAGCCGCGCCGCGGCGTCGGGGTCGCTCGGCAGGAGGGCGGGCGCGTCGGCGTATGAGAGGTTCGTGACCACCAGCACCGTGTGCGGGTGCTCGACGAATCGGTCGGGCATCTTCTCGAGCCCAAGGCGGACGTCCTCGAGGCTGATCTCCTTCGCGACCGCGAGCACGGGCACGGTCGGGAAGCGGTCGTGCACCGTGCGCAGCAGGCGCGAGAGGACGGTACCGTCGCCCATCCCGGCGTCGAACAACTCGAGCGCGGGCGGCGTCGGCCGCAGTCGCGCGATCTCTTCGGCGCAGCGCGCAGCGATGACCGCCTTCTCGTTGCAGGTAGTGACGAAGGCCAGGTACTTCTGGCGGTTGTCGTAGAAGCGGAACGGCGTCGGCCGTGCGGCCTCGGTCGACGGCGCAGTCGCCGCCGCACTCCCGCCGTCGTCAGTGCCAGGGCCTGGAGGCATAGCCGTTCGGCGCGATCGTACTTCGATCGGCCGCACCGGTACCACTCTGACGCCCTCGCGCGCGCAGCGAAAGGGCATCGGGCCCGCTTGCCCCGGGCCCGATGCTCCGTTCCGTCTCCCCCCGTCTAGTGGGCCAGCCCCGCGAGTCGCCGCCGCTCGTCTACGCGCCGGATGACCGCCGCTCCGCCGAGCGTGAGCCCGAACACGACGACCGCTGCGATCACGACGTACCACCAGGTCGCGCCGGCCGTGCTGTCCCCCACGGCGACTGCGCTCTGCGGGTACACGCCCTTCCCGCCGGCCCCGTCGCCACCGGGCATCGCCGAGGCGGACGCGGTGATGCCCAGGGTTGCGAGCGTCGCCGCCAGCACCAGCCATCTGCGGATCCTCCAGCGTCTGCGACGCATCGTCCTCTCCCCCCTCTCCCCCATATCCTCTGTGGCGTGCTGCATGCCCAGAAGACGGGAGGCGGGCCGGGTCGCTTCCGCCTCAGTCGCGGTCGTGACATTCGCCGTGTGACGGCGGTGACAGTTCACTCGTGATCGACACCCAGCTGTTCCGTGGGCTGCCCGAAGCCGAGCTCCGGCAGCTGGTCACGGTCGCGCGGCGGCGCCGGTTCGACCGGGGGCAGATCGTCTTCCATCGCGGCGACCCCGCGGACAGCCTCCACCTGGTCCTGAGAGGGCGCTTCACGGCTCGCGTGGTGACGCAACGCACGGACAGCGTGGTGGTCGCGATCCACGGCCCGGGCGAGGCGTTCGGAGAGCTCGCGCTCGTCGATCCCGAGCCGCGCTCGACCACGGTGACCGCGGTCGAGGCCGGAGAGACCCTGGCGATCGGCCGCGGGGACTTCGATCGCGTGCGCCGCGAGTACCCGGAGGTGAACGAGGTGCTCGTCCAGCTGCTTGCCGCCCGCGTCCGCAGCGCCAGCGACCGCCTGCTCGAGGCGATCTTCGTTCCGGCGGAGACGCGTGTCCTGCGGCGGCTACTCGAGCTGGTGGGTCACTACGGCGGCGAGTCCCAGGCCGGGACGCCGATCTCGCTCACGCAGGAGGACATCGCCGCCCTCGCCGCGACGTCGCGGGCGACCGCCAACCGAGTCCTCCGCGCCGAGCAGGAGCGGGGGACACTGCGGCTCGCGCGCGGGAGGACGATCGTGCTCGATACCGCCGACATCGCCCAGCGGGCACGGGCTCCCTCGCTCGACCGGGCCTAGCCGCTGCCGCCCAGGTACTCGGCGACCTTCCGAACGTTGGGTTCGGTGAGCACGTCCGCGTGGTCGCCGGACGCCAAGAGCACGTCGACGCCGCCGGCGGCGAGGCGACGCCAGTCGGCCGTCGGATCGCACGAGTACCTCTCCGTCTCGTCGCGAGAGAGGATGAGTGTGGCGCGGCCGGGATACGTGAGAGGAACGTAGCGTCGGAACGCTGCTCCGCATGGAGCCTCCGGCGCACGCGCGGATCTCCGACCGTGCCGGAACACGGCACGCGCGGTCGACAGGCGGGCGCGAACGCGCGCCGGGCGCTTGTGCGTCGCGCTCGCCTGGTATCGCTCCCACGCTTGTGGCTCGATCAGCCGCGGGAAGTCCCACGCGCTGATCCCGATCAGAGCGAGGAGCGAGACGTCCTCGCCGGCCGCGTGAAGCTGATGCGCCATCTCGAAGGCGACAACCGCGCCGAAGCACCAGCCGCCGAGCCGGTACGGTCCCTCCGGCTGCACCGTTTGGATCTCGTGCAGGTACCGAGCCGCCATTCCTTCGATCGTCCTGTGCTCGGACGTGTACCTGAGTGCGTAGACGGGGCTCTTGTCCAGGCGATCTGCCAATCCTCTGAAGCGTTCGACCTCGCCCAACAGGTCGTGGACGAGGAAGAGCGGTGACCCGTTCCCGAGCAGTTGGAGCGGGACCAGCGGAGACTCGAGCCGGTGCCTGCCCGCCCGCAGTTCCGCCGCGAGACTTGCCACGGTCGAGGTCTCGACCACCGCGGCGCGTGGCATCCCGTAGTGCGTTTCCGCCTCGATGCGTGATGCGATCACCGCTGCGGACAGCGAGTCGCCCCCGAGCTCCATGAACGACTGGTCGATCGCGATCGGCGAAACATCCAGGACGTCCTGCCAGATCCCGACGATGCAGCGTTCGAGCGAGCCCCGGGGGGATGCTCCGGCTCCCGGCGAGATCGGCTGAAGCGTCGCCAGCGCCGAGCGGTCGACCTTGCCGCCTTCGTCGACCGGAAGTTCGTCGAGCACGCGGAATCGTGTCGGGACGAGGTAGCCCGGCAACGTGCGCCGTAGTGTGGCGCTCAGCTCGTCCGCGCTGGGTGGTGCACTCGCGCCCACCACGTAGGCGACGAGCTCGGCCTCGCCGTTCGCCCTTTCGACCGTGGTGACGACCGCGTCCGCAACGCCCTCGACGGCGATCAAGCAGGACTCGACGTCGCCGACGTCCACGCGGTTGCCACGCACCTTCAATTGGAAGTCCGCGCGACCGAGGTACTCGAGGTTGCCGTCCGGTCGCATTCGTCCCAGATCTCCAGTGCGATAGACCCGTTCGGGACCGCCGGCCTGGTCGGGTCGGAACGCCCTCTCGGTGAGGTCCGGCCGGCGCCAGTAGCCGAGTGCGAGGTACCGACTCCGTACCGCGATCTCCCCTGGCTCGCCGACTTCGAGCTCCACACCCCGGTCGTCCACGACCCTGACCTCCATGTCCTCGACGGCATGGCCGACGGGCAGGATCCCCTCGCCGATCTCGGTGTCTCGGTCGATCAGGTACTGGCGGCAGAGCCCGGTCTCGGTGGTGCCGAGCCCGTTGGCGACGACACACTCCGGATCGAAGTGGCGTCGGGCGAGCGCGACGTCGACGCTCGACGCTCGGTCTCCTTCGAGACGGATCACGCGCAATGCGGGAAAGCGGGCGGCGCCGGTCAGGAAACTCCGGAAGATCGACGGCACGGAGTGGTACATCGTCAGCTCGTGGCGCCGGAGCAGTCGTGCCAGCTCGCCCGGTCCCTCCCGGGCGAAATCGAACGGGAAGAGCGCCGCACCGTTGAGCAGCGCGCCGAAGAGACTGGAGACCGTGCCGCTGAATGCGCATGACTGGAGCAGGGTGAGCCGGTCATCCGGCCCGATCCTCAGAGCATTCGTGTACCGGCGTACGTTGTGGAGGACGTTCCTGTGTGAGTCGTACACACCTTTTGCCTTCCCCGTCGACCCCGAGGTGAAGAAGACGTAGGCGGTGTCGTCAGGCGAGACCTCGAGGCCTGGACGCTCGCCGCCGCCCTCGTGGCAGCGGTCGACGAGGAAAACGCGGTCCGCACGGCCGGCGATCGAGCGGGCCAGATCGGCGTGACTCGACTCCGTGGCAACCAGCACGGCTCCGACCCATTCGCGCGTGCGCATCAGGCCCGCCGGGGGATGCGACGGGTCGAGCGGGACGTAGACCTTCCCGGCCTTCAAGACGGCGAGGATCGCGGCAACCGCGGAGGCACCCTGGGGCAACAGGACGGCGACGTGTTCCTGCCCCGGGCCGCGGCGCTCCAGGATGTCGGCGGCTATGCGGTTCGACCAGTCGTCGAGCTCCGCGTAGGTCAGTCGATCGCTCTTCGTCTGGACGGCGAGCCGATCGGGGAAGCGGTAGACCTGCTGCTCGAACCGATCCGGAATCGACTGCTCGACCGCACTTGCGGTGAACTGACCGAACTCGCCGCGCGGGAGAACGCTCACACGGACCGCGAAGCCCTCCTCACCGACGGCAGTCATCGAACCCGATAGTAGGCGGCTGGTAGGCCGCGTCTCGACTGGTTTTGACTGGCGCGGGAACGGGCAGAACCTCCTCCGATCGGAGCGCGGCCGGATCCCAGGGGAGCCCGGAACGGCTTGATTCGGCCGCGATCCTCTCTTCAGAGCTCGAGCAGTGCCGGAGCCAACCGCCGCAGCGCGTCGACGTCGAGCACTCCCGAGGGAAGCGTCTGGATGCAGACGTGGTCGGCGCCCGCATCGAGGTGTGCCTGGACACGGGTTCGGATGGCGTCCTCGTCGCCCCACACGACGACCGCGTCCCGGAGGCGCTCGCTGCCGCCGTCGTCCAGGTCGGCCTCTTCGAAGCCGAGCCGCAGCATGTTGTTTCGGTAGTTCGGCGCCGTCATGTAAAAGGCGACGTGCTCGCGGGCGAGCTCGCGCGCGCGGTCGGCATCGTCGGTGAGGATCACGGGCTGCTCGGGTGCGAGCACCTTGCCGGCTCCAAGGCGCTCGCGGGCCTGCGCCGTGTGCTCAGGAGGCACGAAGTACGGATGTGCGCCGTCCGTCCGGTCGCGCGCGAGGTCGAGCATCTTCGGCCCGAGCGCGGCGAGGACGATCGGAACCCGGTCGGCCGGCTCAGGCCCCATGTACGGCGCCGACTCCATCGCGTCGAGGTACGTGCGCATGGTGGTGAGCGGCGGGCCGTACTCCTGGCCGCGCAGCTCGACGGCATGCGCGTGGCTGATTCCGAGCCCGAGCACGAAGCGACCGGGGAAAGCTTCGCCCAGCGTCTTCGCACCGGCGTTCGCCGCGGCGGGGTCACGTGCGTAGACATTCGTGATCCCGGTGGCGACCACCAGCTCGCGCGTCCAGGAGAGCGCCAGCGCGGCGGCCGACATGTTCTCGCGTGAGAACGCCTCGCCGAACCAGACCGCCGGATAGCCGAGCGCCTCGAGCTCGGCAAGGCCGTCGCGAACGGCGGCGGCGGGCTCGTTGGGGACCCCGCTGCTCCAGATGCCGACGCGGCCGATGCGGTCGAGAGCAGGAGGCGGCATCGCCCAACCCTACCGACGCGCGGCAGGCGATTCTCACGAACTTCACAGGCGGCACCGCCGGCTTTCCTCGGGCGACGGCCTGAGCACGCATTCGCAAAGTCGTTTACCGTTCCGCCATCGTGTCGCCCAGCGGGGACGCCCACCCGTGGCCGATCAAGCCGTTCGACCGCCAGCACCCGGTCCGTGGACTGTTCGGCGACCCGCGAATCGGCGACGGCGGCGGCAAGTCCTTCCACTTCGGGGTGGACGTCAGCGCGCTCGACGGCACCGCCGTCTACGCCGTGAAGGGCGGCCGCGTCTCGATCGACGGCCAGAACATCACAGTGATCGAGGTCGAGGGCTCGCTGGAGCATTCGTACTGGCACGTCGTACCTGCGGTTGCCGACGGGGCGCGCGTCCGCAAGGGAGCCCTGCTCGGGCACATCGCCGCGAGCTGGGGCCACGTGCACCTCGCCGAGCGCCGCGGCGACGCCTACTTCAACCCTCTGCGCCCGGGTGCGATGACGCCGTTCGAGGACTACGGCGAGCCGGTCGTGTCGCGCGTCCTCTGCTCGCGCCCACTCGACGAGGTCTTCGGGCGCATCGACCTGATCGTCGAGGCCTTCGACCGGCCGCCGCTCTCCGCACCGCAGCCGGCCTGGCACGGGATGCCGACGACGCCCGCGCTCATCCGCTGGCGTCTGGTGCGGAACGCCCGCGCGTACGTCCCCTGGCGGGTCTCCTCCGACTTCCGCAAGTCGTTCGTTCCGAAGATCGCCGGCAAGCCGGCCAGCGACGTGCACTTCGGCGATGTCTACGCGCCCAACACTCGCCAGAACAAGCCGAACAAGCCGGGCCTGTACCGCTTCTGGGTCGCACGACGATTCGACACGACCCCCTTCCCCGACGGCGATTACCGGCTCGACGTCGAGGCGGCCGACATTCGCGGCAACGCCTCCCGCAGCCACCTGGTCCTCAACCTCGTCAACGAGGAACGGAACGTCTGAGCCACGCCTCGGCGGTCGGCACATGCGCCGGGTCGATGGTGTGGGCGACGTCGGACTCGTGGTAGTCGACGTCGAGCCCGCCTGACTCGAGCAGCTCGCGGGCGCGACGGGCGAAGGCGACCTCCATGATCGGATCGTTGCGGCCGTGGGCGATGAAGACGCGGGTGGTCGTGCGATCGGCCAGGCTCGGCTCCCAGCCCTCGACGGTCGGGACGAACCCGGAGAACGCGAGGATGCCCGCCGGCGCCGGCCGGTCGGCCGACAGACCGAGCGAGTAGCTCATCACCGAGCCCATCGAGAAACCGCCGAGGACGGTCCGGTCCGATGTCAGGCCGGTGCGCTCCCAGAGCTCGTCGTGGAGCTCGGCAAGCGCAGAGAACGCTCCGTGGAAGGTGTCCGGGTCCGGGAAGCCGACTCGAGGAACGACGTACCAGTGGTAACCGGGCCAGCCCGGGATCGTCAGCGGCGCGCGCGGGGTGACGACGTGCAGACGGCGCTCGGGGTCGAGCACGTCGGCGAGGCCGAGCAGATCGTGCTCGTCTGCGCCACGGCCGTGGTGGAGGACGAGCAGGCCCGCCGGGTCTCCGTCCGCCGGACGCTCGCGGAAGACGAGAGCGCTCATGTCGTGCGAGCCATCGTTGCGAGCCTATCGGCCCAGTCGCCGCCGGCAGGTGTCCCCGTTCGCAAGGACGGGTACCGGGGCACGACCTATCACGCGGCGAGAGAAAGGCAGGCATGAGAGACGCGCACATCGGCGGGGTCAGCATCGGCGGAATCCTGGTGATCGTCGGGATCGTCCTGGCGATCCTGCTCGGCCACTGGTGGATCGGACTCGTGATCGCGCTGGTCGGGCTGATCGTGTTCGGCGGCTTCGCGCGCGGGAAGTGGTACTGAGGTCGACGAGGCATCGACAGCGCCGGGCTCGACGACGATTTGACGCGGCCCCCGGGGAGGTAGGTTGCGGTCGTGCGGAAGATCCAGAGCCAGGGGGTCCACCACATCACACTCGTCGGCGCCGACCGGCAGACCTCGCTCGACTTCTGGGAGGGGTTGCTCGGGATGCCGTTCGTGTTCGAGCAACCCAACCTCGACAACGAGTCGGAGAGCCACCTCTACTTCGATCCCGGCGACGGCCGCTTGGTCACGGTCTTCACGAACGAGGAGCGCACGCCCGACCCGACCCGTAACCCGACCGATCCTGGCTGCGTCCACCACCTTGCTTTCGCTCTTTCGCAGGCGACGTTCGCGCAGACCGTCGAACGGCTCGACGAGCGCGGCGTCAGGCACAGCGGCGTCAAGGACCGGGGCTTCATGGACTCGGTCTACTTCACGGACCCGCTCGGGCTGCTGATCGAGCTGGCGTCCTACCGCTTCGAGCCGCCGACCGGGCTCACCCACGCGGAGGTGCTGCTCGAGGCGCACCGGATCAGGGTCGCGAGCGGCGACTACAACATCGCGCCGGTGCACCTGGCCGATGCGATCGAACTGCTGGTCGCACGTACCCGCGAATCCCTCTCGGACGACCGCGAGCCGAAGGACCCGTACGCGAGATCGCAGCCGGCCGAGGTCGCGGAGACCGAGCCGGACGAGGAGGGCTGACGTGGCCGCGCCGGCGCCCAGCCCCGAGAACCCGCTCGCGGGCTCGTGCCTCTGCGGCGGCGTCCGCTTCGAGGTGACGGCGCCGTTCATCTGGGCCAATCACTGCCACTGCTCTCGCTGCCGCAAGCACTCGGGCGCGTTCGGCGGAACCCAGGGCCGCGTGCCAAGAGACGGGTTCCGCCTGCTCGCCGGAGAAGAGCTGATCCGCGTCTACCGGCCAGGCGACGGACGGGTGAAGGCGTTCTGCTCGGTCTGCGGCTCGAGCCTGTTCGGCAACGAGTGGCCCGAGGGCGACGAGATCGCGATCCGGTTCGGCGCGCTCGACGGCGACCCCGGCATCCGGCCCGAGTTCCATACCTTCGTCGAGTCGCGCGCGTCGTGGGAGGAACTGCCGGACGACGGCCTTCCGCGCCACGACGAAGCAGTTTGAGAGCCACGCGCAGAATCCCAAAGGCGGTCCAGGCCGAGCTCGAGGGCCTTGCCTCGTGGCTCGGCCTGGACGGCGTCGTACTGCCGCGCTAGCGCTTCAGCGGCTTTCGGACCTGGACGACCTGGTACGTCAACGTGTCCGGGCTCGGCTGGCCGAAGCGCGCGTTCACCGCGTAGAGCGACCGCCCGAAATCGTCGATCGTCGTCGGCACCGAGAAGTCGGCATCGGTGAGACGGGTGACGACCCGTCCGTTCGAGAGGCCAAAACCGAGTGCGATCACTGCCACGCGGTTCAGCTGGTTCTGCACCACGTAAAGCGTGTTGCCGGCGAGAAGGATGCCGTCGCCGTTCGGGACGCTCGCCGTGCCGAGCGAGATCGTCCTCGCCACGCCGCTCGCCGGATCGATCCGGTAGAGCTTGCCGTTGACCGACTGCACCGCGACGAGCGTCTTGCCGTTCGGCGTTGCGTCAATGCCGTTCAGGTTGAACTGCCCGTCGACGTGTGCGTAGTCGCCGCCGAGGTCGATCGTCCGCGCGTTGCCGAGTGCTCCCGTCGGGCCGATCGGGACGTGATAGATCACCGGCTTCTGGGAGTCGGTGAAGTAGGCGCCCGTGGGTGTGACCACGACGTCGTTGATGAACGTGGGCGCGGTGGCGAACGTGTAGGTGCGGATCGGCGCCCCGGTACCGGCGTTGTAGACCGTCCCCGTTCCTGTCCCTGCCCCGGCGACGAAGAGCCGGTTGTGACTGTCGAGCTCGATCCCCGTTGCGGCCCTACCGGCTGCGCCGGGCACGAGGATCGCGCCGGTTCCGGTGCGCAGGTCGCCGCGGTAGATCGCGCCGTTCGCGACGGAGCCGACGTAGAAGATGGTTCCCCTGCCAACCTCGATTCCTTCGGGCCGGAAGCCCGTCGGCAGTTGGATCACCGCCGGAAACGGATCCTTGTGCGGCGCCGCCGGCGAGACTGCGCTGAGGACTGCGACGACGGCCAGCAGCGCACCGATCGTCGTGATCATGCGAAACATGCCTGCCCCCTTGGTTGGTTCCCTCGGTCCGGCGATACGGGCTCGAGGGCTCCTCGGTTTCCCGAGGGGTGTGACCCGTCCCGCAAGTCACGAAACGGCTACTCGGCTGCTGCGAGCGGTCGATAGGCCAGGTAGACGACACCGTTCTCGTACGACTCGCTCGCGGCCAGCGAGAACGTGCCGGCCGAGGCGTCGTCCTGGAAGAGCCGCGGGCCCGCGCCGCGACTGAGCGGGTAGACGAACAGGTGCAGCTCGTCGATCAGGCCGTCCGCGAGCATTGCCCGGACGAGCGTGCCGCTCCCCGAGACGTAGAGGTCACCGACGTCTTCCTTCAACCGGCGGATCGCGTCGGCGTCGTACGGCCCGAGAACCTCCGAGTTGCGCCACGTCGCCTCGCTGAGCGTTCCGGAGACGACGTACTTGGTGGTGTCGTTGAAGAACGGCGCCCCGGGGTCGTCCTCCACGGTCCGCGTCGACCAGGCCGGCTCGAACATCTCGTAGGTCGTCCGCCCCAGCAGGATCCCCCGGCAGCGCGCGGTGACCGCGCCGATCGCCTCTCCCATCTTCGGATCGAAGCCGTAGTCGAACGTCCAGGTCGGCGCGTCGATGATGCCGTCGAGGCTGACGAACTCGTGTACGTGGATCTCGCCCATCCCGCACCTCCGTGTCGATGTCGTCGTTGTAGACGCCGTGATCGTCGCGAAATCATCGCCCGTCGAAGCGGACCAGCGAACGACCGACTCGAACTCAGCCCGAGCCGGTCGTGCTCGCCCCATCGCTCCCCGTCGTGCGGATGCGTCGCCGCAGGCGATAGCCCGCTGCCTCGGAGTCAGCGGGCGATCTCGAGCGCGATGCCGAGCGGGCAGCCCTGCTCGGTGACGAGCGACTGCACTGCGAGGCAGTCGATGCCCGCCTCGACCGCCCTGATCGCCTCGTAGCGTCCCAGGCCGAGCGCAACGAACTGCTCGATCTGGTGCTTCTCGACTCTGATGATCTCGTCGCTCGAGATGAGAGAACCTCCGGGTTGCGTCCGTCTCTGGCTCGGACGCCGGCGACGAGCGAAAGGTTGGGCGTCGTAACGAAACCTTCACAAGGCCGCAACGGACCGATGATTCTTCGAGCCGCGCCCGGTCCAAGCACGTGACCCCGAACGGACAGGAGGCAAGCATGTCGAAGGTGGAGACCAAGCTGAACATCGAGGCGGTCGGCCGCGTGTGCGTCACCGTCTCGGACACCGACCGCGCACTCGACTTCTACGTCGGCACACTCGGTTTCGAGAAGGTCGTCGACATCCCCATGGGCCCAGGGATGCGCTGGGTCGAGGTCGCGGTCGGCGACACGAAGACGACGATCGCGCTCGCGCCGCCGCCGGAAGGGAAGGGAGCGGGCGGCGCCGAGACGGGGATCATCCTCGACACCTCCGACATCGACGCCGACCACGCTGCGCTCAAGGCAGCCGGTGTCGATGTGGACGAGGAGATCAGCCGCTACGGCGACCCGGTGCCGCCGATGTTCTGGCTGCGAGACCCCGATCGGAACTCGCTCATCATCGTCCAGCCGACGTCGTAGGCCAAGCCGGGCGGAGGCTCGGTCGAACCGACCGAGGCCTCCGCCCGCTTGACGCGTGAATGGCGGTCTGCCAGATTGCCCGCGCTGCGGCCGATCTTTCGACAGAAGGCGGCCTTTGGAACAGCTGAACCCCCACACAACGGCGCAGGAGTCGCCCGGCGGCGTCTCCCTGAAAGACAGCGGCTCCGTCAAGGAGCTTCGGCTCGCGCTGGTCTGCTACGGCGGGTCGTCGCTGGCCATCTACATGCACGGAATGACCAAGGAGTTGCACCGCCTCGTGCGCGCCTCCTCCCTCTTCGACGCACCGGCGGGCAGCCCCGAGTCGCCGAGCGTCAGCGAGAGCGTCTACCGGCGGCTGCTCACGGAGATGGCGGAGCGCGACGCCGAAAGGGTACGCACGCGTGTCGTGGTCGACGTGGTCGCGGGAACGTCCGCGGGAGGGATCAACGGCGTCTGTCTCGCGAAGGCACTCGCACACGACCTCTCGCTCGACGGGTTCCGCGACCTCTGGTTCGAACGAGGCGACATCGACGGGCTCCTTGCCGCACCGAGCTTCCTGCCACGCAAGCTGAAGATCGGCTGGGTCGCGATGCGGGCACTCAAGCACGCGCCTTTCAGGGGCGACCTGATGGCGCAGTGGATCTATGACGCCTTCGACAAGATGGAGAAGCGCGCAAGCGAGCCGGTCCTGCCGACCCTGATGCCCGACCGCCACCTGCTCGAGCTCTTCGTCACCGTCACCGACTTCTACGGCTACGAGCGACAGGTTCCGTACGCCGATCCGAACCCGATCCACGACATGCGACACCGTCATGTCCTCGGTTTCCGCTGCGGAGGCGAGGACGGTCGCGACGACTTCGGGGCCGACTCGAACGGCGCTTTGACCTTCGCCGCCCGTGCGACGTCGTGCATCCCGGGCGTCTTCCCACCGGTGAGCTTCGAGCAGCTGGCCGCGTGGCTCGGCGACAGTCGTCCGGTCGACCTGAGCGAGCTCGAACGGCGATTCTTCCGCAACTACCAACTGGCGAAGTTCCCGCCCGGGTGGACCTGGTTCGTCGACGGCGGGGTGCTCGACAACAAGCCGTTCGGCCCCGCGATCCAGGCGATCCGGCAGCGTCCCGCCGACGTCGAGGTCGACCGGCGGCTCCTCTACCTCGAGCCGGATCCGGGCGGAGCGGTCAAGTCGACCGAGCAGTCGGCCCCGGGCACCCTCGCCGCAGCGATCGGCGGGCTGACCGGGCTCCCACGCGCGGAGCCGATCCTCGACGACCTGGTCGATGTCGCCGCGCTGAACCAGCGCGTCCGGCGGATCAACGACATCGTCGAGACGAGCTGGGAAACGGTCGCGGCCCGGGTCAGGGAGATCGTCGGCCCGTTCGAGGCCGTCCCCACCGACCCTGCGAGCCCGGAGCTCGCTGCGATCAGGAAGCGCCTCGACGAGGAGGCACGCAAGAGCGCCGGCTTCAGCTACGCCACCTACGTCCGCCTGAAGATCAGCGGTGTCATCGACCGCTACGCGCAGACGGCCTGCTCAGTCTGCGACCTGCCGTCCGACTCCAACCACGCGCTGCTCACGCGGAGCGCGCTGCGGTCGTGGGCCGAGCAGCAGCAGCTGTTCGAGCCGCACGTCGAGCCGTCTCCGAGGCAGCTGCAGTTCCTCCTCGACTTCGACCTCGGCTACGCGACCCGCCGCCTGCGCTTCGTCAAGGACGGCGTCAGCAACCTGTACGGCGACATCGGGAAGCCCGGCCACCCGCCGCGCGAGGAGATTGACGCCGTCAAGGGCCGCCTGTGGACAGCGATCGGCACCCTCCGCGACGCGATGGCCGGCAAGGGGTTCGCCGATCCGCTCCGCAAGGATTTCGACTCGTGCTTCCCCGTCGACGCGATGAGGACGTTCCTGGAGACCCGCGGCTTCGACACCGCCGGTTATCTCAAGGAGTACGTCAAGAACCTCGACACGCTCGAACGCGCATTGGCGGAGTTCCTGAAGGCGCGCCTGTCGGGTTTCACCGCGGGCCTCTACGCAGAGCTGCTGCAGATGACACAGGGCTGGGACGACCGGGTCAGGTCGGACCTGCTCATCCGCTACCTCGGATTCCCATTCTGGGACATCCTCCTCTACCCGATCCAGGCGCTGAGTGACGTGGGCGAGAACGACTCCGTCGAGATCGTCCGGATGAGCCCGCGGGACACCCACCGGATCCCCGTGCCGACGCTGCCCGGCCAGAAGAAGAAGCTGATCGGTGCCGAGAGCCACCACTTCGGCGCCTTCCTCAGCCGCAAGGGCAGGGAGCAGGACTACCTTTGGGGACGTCTCGACGGCGCCGAGCGCCTGATCGGCATCCTCCTCGCCGACGCCGGCGAGGCCGACAAAGCTCGATGGTGCAAGGAGGCGTTCCGGGCGATCCTGGAGGAGGACGAGCAGGCGGTTCCGAACGCGGCCGCCCTCGTCGAGCATGTTCGCGGATCGATCGGCTGAGGCGGCGATCGGGTTGTTTCCCTGGTTCTACGCCGACGAGATCGGCCTCTAGCGCCCGGTCAGATCCGCTCCGCGAGCTCGCGGTAGAGCTCGAGGTCGTGCGTCACCGTCGTCGTGCGGCTGGGCGACCCGGGTCGTTCGTACTCGACGGAGACCCCGACCCGCGGCGCGCCCTCGCGCCCGAAGTACCCCGGTACCGAGTTCAGCAGCGTGCGCACTCGTCGCTTCGGCCCGAGGAACTCGACGTGACGAAACAGGCGCAGCCCCGACACGTCGCGCCCCTGGAGGTCGACGAGCGGCGGGTCGAACCGAGACGTCACGTTGAGGGCCGGCCGGTCGGCAAGATTCGCCAGCTCGAGGTACAGCAGGCCTTCCTCGAGGACGACGTCCACCACGACGCCGTCGTCGGCTGCGCCGGCGTCCATCTCAGGCGAGCTCGAGCCTCTCGTGCGCGATCTCGATCGTCTCGATCGCGACGTCGTTGCCCTTGGCATCCAGGGCCGGGCCTTCCCATTTGGCGATCCAGCCGTGGAAGAAGTTCCAGCGCAGGACCTCGGTTCCGTCGTCGTCGAGCAGGACGATCGAGCCGTTCCGGCGGTCGACATTGCCCTGAACGACCGACTGTCGCCAGTTCCACAGGTCGGCGTCCTTGGTGATCCCGCGGCGGAGGACGATGTTCGAGTACTTGGTCAATCCGGGCAGCTTGCGGACGGTGGTCGGCTCGCCGCCTGCCCGGTACTCGATCACGACCGTCTCGCTCTCGAGGCCACCCACCTCGCTGAAGAACGCGCGTGCGATCCCGTCGATCTCGACCAGGAAGTTGAAGGCCTTGTAGGGATCGTCGCGCTTGGGCGGCGGCACAACAGCTTCGATTCGGCGCGTCACCCGCGGATCCTTCCGGTTGGCTCGCCGCGGCTCGTTCAAACGATCGCGACTTTCAGTCGACGCCGGAAACGCCGACCGCAGCGGCGACGCAGCGTTCGAACAGCACCCGGACGAGCTGCTCCTTGTACTCGACCGACCCGTTGGCATCCTCGACCGCGTTCGATGCCTCTGACGCGAGCGCCGCGGCGCCGGCGAGCGCCTCGGTGTCGGCGGCGGGCTTCCCGACCAGGAGCTCGGCGGCGGCGGTCGCGCGCACCGGGCGTGGGCCCACCGATCCAACCGCGATGCACGCTCCGACGATCGTTCCGCGGTCCACCCGGACGGCGGCGGCGACCGTCGCCGCCGGGCGCTCGCGGAACGCGATCTTGCGATGCACGATCCCGGTTCCCGGCGGCGGAGCCGGGATGCGCACCGATCGCAGGAGCTGACCGGGGCGCAGGATCGTCTGATACGGACCGACGAGGAAATCGGCGAGCGGCACGCGGCCGCCGTCGTGCTCGACCTCGGCGTCGACCGCCAGCAGGAACGTCGCCGGATCCGAGTGCGGGTCCGAGAAGCAGAGGTTGCCGCCGAGCGTCCCAACGTTACGCACGCGGATGTTGGCCACGTTGCGCTCCATCGCCGCCAGAGCCGGGAGCCGCTCGAGCACGAGCGGCGAGCGCTCGATCTCGCGGTGCGTGGCCGTCGAGCCGATCACCAGAGTTCCGTTGTCGGCGCGGACGCCGCCGAGTTCCTCGATCCCCTTCACGTCGACGAGGTGCCCGTAGGCCGCGAAGCCGAGCTTCAGCAGCAGTAACAGCTCGGTTCCCCCGCAGACGACCGCGGCATCCTCGCCGTACCGCTCGAGCAGCTCGTGCGCCTCCTCCACCGAGCGCGCCCGGTGGAGGTCGAAGGGGGGCAGTGTCACGCCGCCACCGGCTCGGTCGCGTCCTCGGCGCCGAAGAAGAGCAACCGCCCGTTCCTGCTCAGCACGCGGTCGACGGCCTCCGGCGGCAGCCCGCTCACCCGCACCTTGGCGATCTCGACGACCGGGTGGTGAAAAGGCACGTCGGTGCCGAAGAGGACGCGGGTCTCGCCGACACGCTCGTACGCCTCACGGATCTTGGTGTGCATCGGCATCCCCGAGGTCTCGAGGTACACGTTGGGATTGCGAAGGGCAACGTCGATCGAACCGTTGATGTAGACGACGTTTCCGTGGCCCATGTGGCCGATGACGATCTTCGCCTCCGGAAAGCTGACCGCGAGCTCCTCGATGCTCCACGGCAACGTGAAGATCGGATGGCCGCAGTGGAGCAGCACGGGCTGGTCGCGCTCGAGGATCAGCTCGATCAGTGGGTGGACCGACGGGTCGTTCGGGAGGTATCCGTCGATCAGCGGATGGAGCTTCAGCCCGAGGAACTTCGGGTGGTCGAGGAGCCCGGCGACCTCTTCGAGATTGCCGGGAACTCGCGGGTTCCCCCACGCCAGCGCGTACAGACCGGGGATCGACTCGACCACGTCGCGCACGTACGCGTTGTCCGGGTAGAACACGACACCGTTCGAGATCTCGTGCTCGCGCATGAGCCGGTCGATGCCGTCGCGGTCGAGCGAGACGCCGAACATCGACTCGAACGAGCCGACGTGCATGTGCGAGTCGAAGATCATGACGGAATGGGATACGCCGCAGGCTTGTCCCATTCCGCGTGCTTGGTCTCCGACACCTGGGCCAGGGCGGCCTCGACGCCGGCGCCGATCTCGACCTGGACGCCGAGGTCGGCGAGCGTCCGCCCGAGCGCGGCCAGGCCGACGACCGGGTGCAGCCCGCGGGCCGACGTGCCCATGTGTCCGATGCGGACCAGATTGCCGGCGCCCTGCCCACCGGAGATCATCACGCCGTACCGCTCACGGCAGTGTGCCCGCACCTGGACGTCGGTCAGGCCCTCGGGCACCGCGATCGCCGTCACGCACGCCGCGGCGACCTCGTCGCTGCGCGGCCACAGCTCGAGGCCCATGGCGCGGACGCCGGCCCGGCACGCTGCGGCCGAACGCTCGTGGCGGGCGATCGACGCCTCCAGGCCCTCCTCGAGCAGCTCGTCGACCGACGCCTCGACGCCGTGGAGGTCGGACACCGAGGGCGTGAACGGGAACTTCTCGCCGTCGATCCACTGCTCCTTCCAGTCGAGCATCGAGAGGAAGGAGCCACGCGGGGCGGTGGGGTTGGCACGGATCCGCTCCCAGGCGGCGTCGCTCACGGTCATCAGCGACATGCCGGGAGGGCCGCCGAGGCACTTCTGCGCGCCGGCCACCGCGACGTCGACGTGCCAGTCGTCGGTACGGAACTCGATCCCGCCGAGCGAAGAGACGCAGTCGACGAGCGTCAGCGCACCGCGGGCATGCGCGATCGGGCCGATCGCGGCGACGTCGCAGACCGTTCCCGAGGGGGTCTCCGAATGGACGATCGTCACGAGCTCGATCCCGGGGTTGTCGTCGAGGTAGCGCTCGACGTCGGCCGGGTCGACTGCGTCGTTGTACGGCACCTCGACCTCGTGCAGCTCTGCGCCGTACTCCTTCAGCCAGTAGCCCATGTACTTCCCGAAGATGCCCTGGACGAGGTTGAGCGCTTTCGTCCCGGGCTGGACGAGCCCGCGGGCGGCCGCCTCGAGGCCGAGCACCGCCTCGCCCTGCATTAGGAGCACGTCGTTCTTCGTGAGGAAGACGTCGGCGAGCTTGCGCTCGGTCGCCCGGAAGCGCTCGATGAACGCGGGGTCGTAGTGGTAGACGATCGGCGAGCCGAGCGCGGCGAGCACCCGAGGTGTGGCCGAAACCGGGCCGGCGGAGAGGGTGAAGTCGGGGTCACGCATGGTTCTCCTTTCAGCGCGCACCGCGAACGTACGGCAGCGCAAGGGCGGGCGGGAGGTAGGAGCGGCGGGCGAAGACGATCAGCGCGATGATGATCGTCGCGAACGGGATCATGTTGACGACGTCCGTGGAGATGTCGATCCCTGCGATCTGGAGGGAGTCCGAGAGCGAGAGGGCGACGCCGAAGAGGAAGGAGCCGAGCAGCACCCACAGCGGCCGACCTCGACCGAGCATCGCGATCACGATCGCAATGAATCCCTGCCCCTGGGTGATGAAGGGGGTGAAGATCCCGGCCGCGACGATGGAGAGGTACGCGCC
>JBKPRA010000105.1:0-10127 GCA_046734335.1 Actinomycetota bacterium
TAATGCCGGCGTTCTTGATCGACTGGATTGCGCCGAGGGCGGGCGGCCCGCAGGCCGAGTAGATCGCCGTCAGGTTCTTGTTCGCGGTCAGCATCGTCTGCGCCGCAGTTGCACCCTTCGTCTGGTCGCAGTCGGTCTCGAGCTTCGAGACGACCTTGATCTGCGCCTTCTTCGCGCCGAGGCCAGCGAGCATGCCGTTGACGCGGTCGTCGAGCGCGGGAACGCCGGGGACGCCCTGGAGGATGCCGAGCGTGTCCCCCGCCTTCAGCTTCCCGGCCAGGAACTTGCCGGCGAGAACGCCGCCCTTCAGATTGTTCGTCGCGACCACCGAGCTCTTCTTCTTCCAAGTGGGCAGGTCGTTGTCCAGCAGGACCACCTTCACCCCCTTGGCGATAGCCTTGTTCAGGGCCGGGATCACCGCCGGGCTTGTCGGCGTGATCGCGATTCCCTTGACGCCCTTCGCGACCATGTCTTGGATCGCCGCGATCTCACCGGCGTCGTCGGTGGCGGCCTTGCCCTGCGCGAAGCTGATGCTGACGTTCTTGTGTGTCTTCTGCCAGGTCTTGGCGCCGTTCTGGAGGATGAAGAAGAAGTCGACGGGGAACTTCGTGATGAAGCCGAGCTTGACGGACGCGGAGGCCTTCGCAGGTTGTGCGGGCTTCGCGGTCGCCGTGACCGACGCGACTGCAGCGGCGCTCGCCATGACCAGGACGAGGACGGTCACTGCAGCCAGCCGTTTCTTGCTCATGTTGGTCCTTTCACTCGGCGGCCGACTCCGGCCGCGGCTGGGTTGTCCGTTCGGCGACGGCGCCTCCTCTCGCCCTGCAGTGGCGAGAGAGGCGCCGCACGTTGCTGCCGCCTCGGGCAGGCGGCTCGTGGGTCGGCGTTACGCACCACCCCCCACGATCAGCGAGACGATCTGCGAGTGCGTCTCGGCGCTCGGGACCACCTCGCCGACCTTGCGACCGCGGCGCATGATCACGGCCCGATCCGCAACCTCGATCACATGGTCCAACGCGTGGGACACGATCAGGACTGCCTTCTGCTCGGCCCGGAGCCTGAGGATGAGATCGAGCACGCGACGCGATTCGCGCACTCCGAGAGCGGCGGTCGGCTCGTCGAGGATGACGACCTTCGAAGCGAAGGCGGCCGCACGGCTGACGGCGACTGCCTGCCGCTGACCGCCCGACATGAGGCCGACGACGCCGCGGTCATCGAGGGTCACGTTCAGGCGCTCGAGCGTGCTCCGGGTCGTGGAGGCCATCTCGCTCCGCTTGAGAACGCGGATCGATCTCGGTAGCCAGTGAGGCGAGGCGAGCTCGCGACCGGCGTAGAAGTTGTCGCTCGGACGGAGGTTGTCGAAGAGAGCGAGGTCCTGGTAGACGGTCTCGATCCCGAGCGCGCGGGCGTCTGCCGGCGAGTGGATCGAGACGTGCACACCGTCCATCTCGATGGTCCCGCGGTCGAGACGGAGCGCGCCACTCAGGCACTTGATCAGGGTCGACTTGCCGGCCCCGTTGTCGCCGAGCAGCGCCACGACCTCGCCCGCCGAGATCTCCACGTCGACTCCGTCGAGTCCGACGACGGAGCCGAAGCTCTTCGTCGCGCCGCGGACCGAGAGCACCGCCGCTGGAGTCATGCGTCCCTCATCGACCGCGCGACCCGGACACGGTTCTCGACGTAGCCGCGGAGCACGTCCGCTTCGACCGCCAGGAGCACGACCACGCCGATCGCCATCAGCTGGTAGAAGGCATTGACGTTGTGCAGGTTGAGCGCGTTCCGGATCACGCCGATCGTGAACGCCCCGACGAGAGCGTTGCCGACGTTGCCGCGCCCCCCGGCGAAGGCCGCCCCGCCGATGATCACGGCCGCGATCGAGTCGAGTTCGGCGAGGTCGCCGGACGTCGGCGAACCGGAGGCGATCAGACCCGCGGTTAGCAACCCGCCGACGCCGGCGGCGAGACCGCTCAGCGCGTAGACGCTGATCAGCACGCGGCCGACGGGGATGCCGGAACGGCGGGCACCCTCCGGGTTGCCGCCGACGGCGTAGAGCCAGCGGCCCCACACCATGAACGTCGTGAGGACGACCGTGATCAGGGCGAGGCCGAGAACGACGAAGAACGAGTAGGGCAGCCAGTCGATCGAGCCGCCGCCGAGCGTGTTCACGGCGCCCGGCATGCCGGCGATGAGCGTTCCATTCGCGGCCCAGAGGGCGAGGCCACGCACGATGCTGAGGCTTGCGAGGGTGACGATGAACGGGTGCGGCACCCGGCCGACCACGTATACGAGCCCGTTGCAGAGCCCGACCGCGAGGCCGGTGCCGAGGATCGCGAGGACGACGAGCACGGCCGAGTGGTTGTGCTGGTAGACGATCGCCCCAACGACCCCGGACAGCGCGACCGTGGCGCCGACCGAGAGGTCGATCCCCCGGCTAATGATCACGAGCAACTGCCCAAGTGCGAGCACCGCGATCACGGAGGTCTGCGAGAAGACGTTGCCGATGTTCCGGGTGGTGAAGAAGACTGGTGTCGTCAGGCTGACGATCACGACCAGGATCAGGAGAATCAGCGCCGGCCCGGCGCGGAGCAACAGCAGCGCTAGCTGCAGGAGGCGCTGATTCGGGCCGGCGCCCCCCCGACGCGTGCGGGTCTCGGGTTGCTCCACTGTTCGGGTCAGCTCCACGACTACTCCACCAGAGCCTCGTGCCGCGACCAGGCGGGTCCGTCGGGGTACGCGTACTCCTCCAGGGACCCCGGCAGCATCTCGACGCTGTAACCGGGGGCGGTCGGGACGCGATATCGGCCGTGTTCGACAACCGCGGGCTCGACGAAGTGCTCGTGGAGATGGTCGACCCACTCCACGACGCGGCCTTCGAGGCTCCCGCTGATCGCCACGTAGTCGAAGACCGCGAGATGCTGGACGTATTCGCAGAGGCCTACACCGCCGCCGTGCGGGCACACGGGGATGCCGTGCTTGGCGGCCATCAACATGACCGCGAGGACCTCGTTCACGCCGCCGACGCGACAGGCGTCGATCTGACAGACGTCGATCGCCTCCGCCTGGAACAGCTGCTTGAAGATGACGCGGTTCTGGACGACCTCCCCGGCAGCAACCCGGATCGGCCGGATCGCCCGTCGGATTCGCGCGTGACCAAGCACGTCGTCGGGACTCGTCGGCTCTTCGATCCACCACGGGTCGAACTGCGAGAGCACGCCGGCCGCCGCGATCGCCTCGTCCACGCCCCAGACCTGGTTCGCGTCCATCATCAGCGAGCCGCCGGCGCCGAGGACGTCCCGGATCAGCGCGGCGCGGCGGGAATCGTCGCGGAGGTCCTGCCCCACCTTCATCTTCACGTGGTGGAACCCCTCTGCGACCGCCTGCCGCACGAGTGCGCCCACCTTCTCGTCGTCGTAGCCGAGCCAGCCGGCCGAGGTCGTGTACGCCGGATAGCCCGTCTCCAGTAGCTCCAGCTCCCGCTCCTCCCTCCCCGCCTGCCCGGCGCGGAGCAGCTCGACAGCCTCGTCCGGGTCGAGGACGTCGTCGATGTACCGGAAGTCGATCGCGGCGACCAGCTCATCCGGATCGAGGTCGAGGAGCAGCCGCCACAGCGGTACACCGCGGCTTTTCGCCCAGAGGTCCCAGACTGCGTTCACGACAGCGCCGACGGCCAGGTGCACGGCTCCTTTCTCAGGACCGAGCCAGCGGAGCTGGCCGTCGGACACGAGGGAGCGCCAGAAGGAGCGCATGTCGCCCGTGATTCCCTCGAGGCTTCGGCCGACGACGAGAGGTTCGAGCGCCCGGATGGCTGCGACGCAGACCTCATTGCCACGCCCGCACGTGAAGGTGAGCCCGTGTCCCGCGAGCTCCTCGTCCGCGTCGGTGCGCAGGACGACGTACGCCGCCGAGTAGTCGGGGCTGGTGTGCATGGCGTCGGAGCCGTCGAGCGACCGGGATGTCGGAAAGCGGACATCGTGGGCGGTCAAGCTGATGATCTTCACGAGTGCGAGCCTCGAAAGGTCTGATCACGTCTGCGGTTTCTCGCCACTACCCGCCTCATGACGGCCGAGAATACGCCGATTGGTCTGATCTTTCAACCCCTCCATCTGATAGAAGTGGCGTACACCCGATGCAGGCGGCGTACTACATGGGCGACCGGCGCGTCGAGATCCGCGACGCGGAGCCTGTGCCGCCCGCACCGGGCACGGTTCAGCTGGATGTCGCCTACACCGGCATCTGTGGCACCGACCTGCACATCGTCCACGGAGCGATGGACGCACGCGTCTCCCTGCCGGCGATCCTCGGCCACGAGATGGCCGGCCACGTCGCGGCGGTCGGCGAGGGAGTCAGCGGCTGGGAGCCGGGCGACGCGGCGACCGTGATGCCGCTCGTCTGGTGCGGCGAGTGCGCCGCCTGCCGGGCTGGCGCCTCCCACATCTGCCAGCGTCTCTCCTTCTTGGGGATCGACGCACCCGGGTCGCTCCAGTCACGCTGGACCGTCCCCGCGCAGACGCTGGTGCCGCTCCCGGCCGACATGCAGCCGCAGACAGCCGCGCTCGCCGAGCCGACTGCCGTCGCGGTGCACGACGTGCGCCGTGCGCAGCTCACGGAAGGGGAGCACGTAGTTGTCGTCGGCGGCGGTCCGATCGGCTTGCTCGTCGCGGCCGTGACGCGAGAGGCCGGAGCCGACGTGGTGCTCGTCGAACCGAACCCCGGGCGTCGGCAGCTAGCCGAGCGGGCAGGCCTTACCACCCTCGACCCGGCCGAGCGGCCGGTGGGCGAGCACGTCGAGGAGTGGACGAAGGGAGCGGGCGCCGAGGTGGCGTTCGAGGTCTCGGGGGCGGTGCCGGGCATCCAGAGCGCCATCGACGCGCTCGGCGTGCGCGGCCGACTGGTCGTCGTCGCCATTTACCCCACGCCCCCGCCGGTCGACCTGTTCCGCGTCTTCTGGCGGGAGCTGACGCTGATCGGCGCCCGCGTCTACGAGCGGCTCGACTTCGAGAAGGCGGTCCGCCTGCTCGCGGACGGTGCAATCCCGATCGACGTGCTGATCACCGACATCGTGCCCCTGGCCGAGACGCCCGCCGCCTTCGAAGCGCTCGAGGCCGGGCGAGCGATGAAGATCCTCGTCGACTGCGCCGGGGATACCCCATGAGCTTCGACCTGAGCGGCCGGGTCGCTCTCGTCACAGGCTGCCGGCGCGGGATCGGCCTGGCGATGGCCGAGGCGCTGGCCGCCGCCGGGGCCGACATCGTCGGCACCAGCCTCAGCCTCGACCCCGCCGGCAGTGAGGCCCAGAGCCGAATCGAGGCGCTCGGGCGTACATTCACCGGCTACCGCGCCGACCTCGGTTCCGAGGACGGGGCCTCCGAGCTCGCTTCCACGGTGCTGCGCGACGGGATCGCGGTGGACATCCTCGTGAACAACGCCGGCACGATCCAGCGCACCCCTGCCCTCGACCACTCCGATGAGCAGTGGCGGCGCGTCCTGCAGACGAACCTGACATCCGCCTTCGTGCTCGCCCGCGAGCTGGCACGGCCGATGGTCGAGCGCGGCCGCGGCAAGATTGTCTTCACCGCGTCCATGCTCAGCTTCCAGGGCGGCATCAACGTTGTGTCGTACACCGCCGCAAAGTCGGGGCTCGCGGGGCTCGTGCGCGCGCTCGCGAACGAGTGGGCACCCCACGGCGTGAACGTGAACGCGATAGCTCCCGGCTACCTCGCCACCGACAACACCCAAGCTCTTCGCGACGACCCCGAGCGGTCAGGGGCAATCCTCGAACGCATTCCGGCCGGCCGCTGGGGCGAGCCGGCCGACGTCGCCGGCGCGACCGTCTTCCTCTCCTCGCCTGCCTCAGACTACGTGCACGGCATCGTGCTCCCGGTCGACGGGGGTTGGCTGGGCCGATGACGGGCGCGCTGGCCGCCGTCGCCGCACAGCGCGTACTCCCGGTCGTGACGATCGAGGACGCGGGCGCCGCCCATGAGCTCGGGGCGGCGTTGCAGGCGGCCGGGGCGAATACGGTTGAGATCACGTTCCGGAGCGACGCCGCCGCCGAGGCGATCAAGGTGTTCGCCGATCAGGGCTTTATCGTCGGCGCCGGCACCGTCCGCTCGCAGGAGCATGCCGAGCAGGCGGCGGCCGCCGGCGCGTCTTTCGCAGTCTCGCCCGGGCTTGACCGGGACATCATCGAGCGCTGTGCCGATCTCGGCCTGACGCCGCTGCCGGGAATCGCCACCGCGTCCGAGCTGACGGCGGCGCTTGCGCTCGGGATCTCGACCGTCAAGCTCTTCCCGGCCGAGGTCGTCGGCGGAGCCGCCCTTATCCGGGCCCTCGCAGCGCCGTTCCCCGATGTGCGGTTCGTGCCGACTGGCGGCCTGAACGCCCAGAATGCGAGGTCCTACCTCGAGCTGCCCGAGGTGCTCGCGATCGGAGGAAGCTGGATGGTCGCACCAGCACTGCTCTCAGCGGGCCGTTGGGACGACGTCGGGCGCCTGACCAGGGAGGCGCTGGCTCTGTGACTCTCTCAATCCGCCCGCCCGAGGAGTGCCGGTACGACCTGGTCGCGTTGGGCGAGATCATGCTTCGCCTCGACCCGGGCGAGGACCGCGTTCGCACGGCGCGATCGTTCCGAGTCTGGGAGGGCGGCGGGGAGTACAACGTCGCGCGGGGGCTACGCCGCTGCTTCGGGATGCGGACCGCGGTAGTCACCGCCTTCGCCGACAACGACGTTGGGCGGCTGCTGGAGGACTTCGTCCTGCAGGGCGGGGTCGACACGTCGCTGGTGCGCTGGGTGGACTATGACGGGATCGGACGCACAGTCCGAAATGGGCTCAACTTCACCGAGCGCGGGTTCGGCGTGCGCGGCGCGCTCGGCGCCTCCGATCGGGGCAACACGGCAGCCTCGCAGCTCCGCCCCGGGGACGTCGACTGGGAGCATTTGTTCGGCACGCTCGGCGTCCGGTGGTTCCATACCGGCGGTATCTTCGCCGGCCTCTCCGAGACGACTCCCGACGTGATCGAGGAGGCCGTCGACGCGGCTTCGCGGCATGGCACCGTCGTCTCTTACGACCTCAACTACCGGCCCAGTCTCTGGAAGGGACTCGGCGGGGTGGAACATGCCCGCGAGGTCAACCGCCGCCTGGCCACGCGTGTCGACGTGATGCTCGGCAACGAGGAAGACTTCACCGCCTGCCTGGGCCTGGAGGTCGAGGGCGTCGACGAAAATCTGACCGAGCTGGACACGGCCGTGTTCCGCGCGATGATCGAGCGAGCGTCGGCCGAGTTCCCGAACTTCACCGTCGTCGCAACAACCCTCCGCGCCGTACGCAGCGCGACGGTCAACGACTGGTCGGCGATCGCATGGTCGCGCCAAGAGGGATTCGTCGAGGCGACGCCGCGGCCCGGTCTGGAGATCCTCGACCGAGTCGGCGGCGGCGACAGCTTCGCCTCCGGTTTGATCTACGGCCTGCTCGGGCGCGGCGACCTGCAGCGGGCGGTCGAGTACGGCGCTGCGCACGGTGCGCTAGCGATGACGACGCCGGGCGACACATCCACCGCCACACTGGCCGAAGTCGAGGCGCTCGTCGGCGGCGCCGGCGCGCGTGTCATTCGTTAGCCGTAAATGGCGATCCCAGTTCCCGGGTCGAAGAAGTGGAGCGCCCGCGCGTCGACCGCGACTTCGATCGCGTCGCCCTCGCGGATCTGCGTCTGGGGGCTGAAGCGCCCGACCAGCGTCGTCTGCGCAGGGGCCCCCTCGGCGAGGTGGTCGAGCGTCCGGTCGTCGCCGACGTCCTCGGCCAACTGGCGGACGTCCTCGGTGACCGCCTGCCGGCCGGCGACGGTGAAGTGGACGAGCATCTCGGAGCCGAGCGCCTCCCTGAGCTCGGCCCGGCCACGGAGGCGCGGCCGTTCGCCGTCCGCCAGCGCTGCGTCCTCGAGGCTCTCGGGCCGCACGCCGACCGCAATCGGCCGGTTCTCGTAGGCCGTAAGCCCTCCATGCGCCGCGGCGGTCTCGCTATCGAGTGCGAATGTCGTGCCCGCGACTGCGAGCTCGAACACGCCGTTCCGGCGCGCGACCGTCGCCTCGAGCATGTTCATCGCAGGGCTGCCGATGAAGCCGCCGACGAACATGTTGAGCGGGCGGTTGTAGAGCTCCACCGGATCGGCGACCTGTTGCAGCTCCCCTTTGCGCAGCACGGCGACCCTGTGACCCATCGTCATCGCCTCGACCTGGTCGTGCGTCACGTAGATCGTGGTTACACCGAGGTTGCTCTGGATCTTCTTGATGTCTGCACGCATTTGGACGCGGAGCTTCGCATCGAGGTTCGAGAGCGGCTCGTCCATCAGGAACGCCTGCGGCTGGCGGACGATCGCGCGGCCCATCGCCACGCGCTGCCGCTGACCGCCCGAAAGGGAGCGGGGCTTGCGCTTCAGGTGCGGCTCCAGGTCGAGGATGCGCGCGGCCTCGTCGACGCGCCGCCTGATCTCGTCCTTCGGTACTTTCTTGATCTTCAGCGCGAACGCGATGTTGTCGTAGACCGTCAGGTGCGGGTACAGCGCGTAGCTCTGGAAGACCATGGCGATGTCGCGGCTCTTCGGCGAGAGGCCGTTGACGACCTTGTCGCCGATCCGGATGATGCCGTCGCTGATCTCCTCCAGCCCCGCCGCCATCCGGAGAGCTGTCGTCTTGCCGCATCCGGAGGGGCCGACGAGCACCATGAACTCGCCGTCCTCGATCGCGAGATCGAGCTTGTCGAGGGCGCGCGTGCCATCGCCGTAGACCTTGGAGGCTGCCTCGAAAGCGACCGGCGCCATGGCTACTGCTTCACCGCCCCACCGAGCGTCCCCCGCACGAGCGCGCGCTGGGAGACGAGGAAAACAATCGCCACCGGGATCACGGCCAGCAGCGTCGCCAGCGCGAGCTCCGGCTTGAAGATGTTGACCGACTGGCCGCCGCCGCCGACCGCCGGGTTGAACGACGGCGTCGAAGCGAGCAGGTTCGAAAGACCGACCGTGATCGGATACTGGTTCGAGTCCGCCAGCACGACATACGGCAGGAAGAAGTTGTTCCAGTTGGACACGAAGCTGAAGAAGAAGACGAGCGCGACCACGGGCTTCGCGAGCGGCAGCGCGACCCGGCGGAACGTCAGCCACTCACCGCAGCCGTCGACGCGGGCGGCGTCGAGAAGCTCGGACGGAATCGAGGTCGCGTAGTAGATGTAGGCAAGGTAGACGCCGAAAGGGAAGAACGAGAAAGGCAGGATCACCGAGAAGACACTGCCGATCAGGTGTAGGGCGTTGAGCTCGAGGAAGATCGGCAGGACGAGCGACGCCGCAGGCATGATCATCACGACGAGCGTCAGGGTCAAGATCAGCTTCCGGCCCGGGAACTTGCCGAGCGCGAGACCGTAGCCCGCAGGGATCGAGATCCCAAGGGTGATCGCCGTTGCGCTCAGGGAGTAGATGAGCGTGTTGGAGATCCAGCGCCGGTAGACGTGGTCGCTGTACGCGTCCAGGTGCTTCCACGCCTGCGCCACGTTGTGGAAGCTGCCGAACGAGAACGGGCTGCTCGTGACGAGCGCATGGTCGCTCTTCGTCGGCGCGAGGACGAGCCAGAGGACCGGTGCGATGAAGAAGATCGCGAACACCACGAGGATCGCCACTCGGGCCCCAAGCCCGAGCAGCCGGATCCCCATCAGTCCTCCGTCCTGAAGAGGCCGCTGCGGGTGACGATCAGCACCGCGCCGACGAGCCCGATCAAGAGCAAGTCGACGGCGATAGCGGCGGCAGCGTTGAAGTCCCCGTACCGGAAAGCAAGCTGGTAGGCGAGCTGATTCGCCGACCATGTGTCGGGGACAAGCCCGAAACTGGCGTGTTGGACGATCTCGGGCTCGACGAAGAGCTGCGTGCCCGTCGCGAACGAGAGGATGAGCATGTAGGCGATCCACTTGCGGATCAGCGGCAGCTTCAGGCGGAAGGCGATCGTAAAGGGGCCTGCGCCGTCGATGCGCGCCGCCTCCTCGAGGTCGGGGGGGATCGTGTTCAGGGCGCCGTACATGACGACGATCCAGCCGCCGGCGCCGGTCCAGAACGCGATCATGGCGAAGATGTAGGGCAGGTTCCCGGGG
>JBKPRA010000106.1:0-27179 GCA_046734335.1 Actinomycetota bacterium
AATCTGAACGGCTCGTCCGAGCCGAATGCGACGGGCACGGCCGTGCTCCGGATCCTGAAGGACACCTCCACCGTCTGCTACCGGCTGCACGCGGCGAACGTGACGCTGCCGACGGTCGCGGCGCACATCCACAAGGGCGCCGCCGGCGTCAACGGGCCCGTCGTGGTCCCGTTCACCGCGCCGGGCGCCACCGGCGACTCGAGCGGCTGCCAGACGTCGACCCCCGACCTCGTCAACGACATCCTGGCGAACCCGACGGGGTATTACGTCAACGTGCACACCAAGGAGCACCCCGCGGGCGCGATCCGCGCACAGCTCCCCTGAGCCTCGAAGCACGGGCCGTGGGGGCGTGCGGGCGCCCCCACGGCCGCCTATCTGACCCGAAGGAACGAGGCGCAGGCCGGTCTGCTTCGGTTTCCGGCCGGATCGGCAGCGACGATGCAGAAGCGGAGCCGCCGGCTGCGGAGCCTCGTCGGGACCGGCCAGCGCACCGTCACTGCGCGGGTGCCGATCCTGAACGACCGGGGCGCGGTGAGGGTGGCGAGCAGCGAGCGTTCGTCGTAGACCCGGACGGAGGCGCCGCTGCGGCCGCTGTCGTCGAAGAGGTCGAAGCGCAGCGTCGCGCTCTTCCCTCGGGCGGCGAAGGCCGGGTGGGCGGTGACCAGCGGGGCGGTCACGTCGGGCGAGCGCAGCGCGCCGCTTGCGGCCAGGCGCTGCACCGCTAGCGTGGCGGTACGGGCCAGCTCGTCCGGGGTCTCACCGGTGGCGGGGACGGAGCGCAGCACCTGCTCCGCCGCCGCAGTCGAGCGACCGCCGTCGTAGTAGCCCAGCCCGGCGGGCATCACGACGAGCAGCGGGCCGACGTACCAGAGCCCGAGCTCGACCCCGAGGAAGTGCGCGTACTCGTCGGGCTGGCCGAACAGGGACGGGATCGCCCCGAGATCCTCCGCGGCGGAGATCAGCGCAACCTTCACGCGATCTCCGCGCGCGTAGACGCCGTCCGCGACGCGCCCGAGCGCGGCCCGAGCGGACGGCGCCGGCGCCGTGTACGGGAAGTAGACGTTCTGCTCGAGCAGCACGTCGCTGGCCGGGTCGCCGTCGGCGCGTGCGCTCCGCGCCGCCGAGCCGAGCACGACCACTGCGGCCGCGACGGCTGGATCATTTCGCGCAGCTCGTCGGCTGCGGCCGGTCCGTCCGCAGACCTGTGGTCGGCGTCCCACCCGGAACGACGAAGGTCACCAACACCACCGCATCCGCCTTGCTTTCGTTCTTGACCGTGAACGGATTCGCCGCCGTCTCGTAAAACGACTGCCCCGCCGAAAAGGTCTGCGGCGAACAGTCCTCGGCTGGCCGTGACGAGAGGACCCGCATCCCCGCCTCACGCGCCAGGTCGACGCCGGCGAGCCAGAGGGTCGACTTGCCGATGCCCGCCTCACCGTCGATGACGAGCGCCGCAGGGCCCTCCTCGCCCCAGCCGACGAATCCCCGCAGCCGGGCGAGCTCATCCTCTCTGCTGACGATCGCGAGCGCCATTCGACTCGCGCGGATGGTGACACCTTGGCAACCGGACAGGCAACGGCAGAGACCCGCCGGACGCCGCCGCCCTCGACGTCGAACGAAGCGTCGCAGATTTTCAGCGGCCGGTGACACCTCTATGCTTAGGCGGTCTCACAGGTGCTGTGGTCCGCAGGCGAACCTCGGCTCCGTCACCACGAAGAGGAGAGTCGGGTGGCCGCGCGGGTGATGATTGCAACCTGGCAGGAGGGCGGCCCGGCCGCCTGCTTTCGCAAGGTGCGTGCGGCGGCCGCAATGCATGCGCCCGTTGCGGTCCGAAGAAGACGGACGGCACGAAGCGTGGGCGCGTACTTCGACCTGATCACCAGGGAGGGGCGTCTCTTCTACGGCGACAGCTTCCACCTGGGCTACTTCTCGAACGCTGCGCAGAGCCTGGTGGAGGCACTCGAGGCTCACACCGACCTCGTCGCCAGGCTCGCGCGCGTCGAGCTGGCGACCGATGTGCTGGACGTCGGCTGCGGCCTCGGCGCTCCTGCGATCCGGATGGCGACACGGTACGGCTGCCGGATCACCGGTGTGAACATCAGCCGGGAACAGGTACGCCAGGGCAACGAGCTCATCTCCGATCTCGACCTCTCCGACCGGGTGATCGTCCAGCGCGGAGACGCGCGCGGGCTTCGCTTCCCCGACGAGTCGTTCGACGCAATCGTCTGCCTCGAGGCCGCCGGCGACATCTGCGTGACCGAGGCCGACAAGAGCAAACTCGTGAGCGACCTCTACCGGCTTCTCCGTCCCGGCGGGCACGTCGGCTTCTCAGACCTCGCGTTGCTGACCCCGGTCTCGCGGGCCGACGACCGGGAGCTGCGTGCCGTGCTCTACCACTCTGCCGCCGAGCTGGTGACCGACTGGCCGGCCCTCTTCCGCCGCGCAGGCTTTCGGATCGTCGAGTTGCACGACATCATCGCCGAGACCTTGCCGACGTGGGATCACGTTCGGGCCGTCTACGGCACACGCGGCGACGAAGTCGTCCGCCGGTACGGGCGGAGGCTGGTCGCCCGAACGATCGCCCACCTGGAGCGTATCGCCTCCATCCTCGCCGAGCACGGGACGTTTCCGGCGCTGGCCGCCTACAAGCCCTCCGGAGCGCTACCTTCGGACGGTTGACACCGGGCTGAACGCAAGCAGCTCGGGCCCGTACTCGCGCAGCCAGGCGCGCTGTTCGCGCCACCCGGGGCGGTGTCGTTCGACGAGCGACCAGAACGGCTGCGAGTGGTTCGGGACGAGCAGGTGGCAGAGCTCGTGAACGACGACGTAGTCGACTACTTCGGGCGGAGCGAGCACGAGCCGCCAGTTGAATGAAAGGGTGCCGCGCGCGGAGCACGAGCCCCACAGTGTCCGTTGGCCGCCGATCCGGATCCGCCGGTACGCCACACCGAGCCGCCCGGCCTCCCGCTCGGCCAGGGCCGACACGATCTCCCATGCGCGCTTACGTCCATCCGACTCGGTGACGGCGAGCCGCTCGAGCCCGAGCCTGGCTACCTGGCGCTGCCGCTGCTTCTCGATCCACGAGCGTCGGTCGGCGAGCACGCGCTCCACGTCTTCGCGGGTGGCCGAGCGCGGCACGGTCAGCTGCGCCGGCGCGCCCCACGGCACCTCGAGACGCCAGCGCCGGGCGCGCGCGGATCGCCGTACCTCGACCGGCTCCACGGGGGCGAGACTAGCTTTCAGCGAGGACAGGGCTGCGAGAATGACATCCGAAACCGAGACGAGAGGAGCCGGAGTGGCGACCAAGGCCGATTTCACCGAGGAGGAATGGAAGACGATGCAGAAGGGCGTGACCGGCGCAGGCATGCTCGTCTCGATCAGCGACGCCGACTTCACCGACAGCTTCGGCGAGGCGAGCGCACTCGCGAAGCACCTCGCCGAGGAGCAGCAACGGAGCGGGAGTGCCCTGATCCGCGATCTCGCGCACGTGCACGGCACGGGGTTCGGCCTCACCGCCTCACGGGAGAAGGCAGAGACGGAGACGCTCGATGCCCTGCGCGCGGCGGTCACAGCGCTCCAGGCAAAGGCACCGGACGAGCTGGCCGCCTACCAGGAGCTGGTGATCGGGGTCGCCGAACACGTCGCGAGCGCGAAGACCGGCGTCAAGCCGAGCGAGACCGAAGCGATCACCAAGATCAAGGAGGCGCTGGGCGCGGCTGAGTGAGTCTCCCGGCCTCCGTCAACCGAACCGTCACCCCATCGCCTCGCCTCCGCTCGTAGGATCCCCTTGACCCGACGAAAGGAGCTTCGGTGGCAATTGCATTCATGCAGGAGTGGCCGATCAAGGACGGCGACACGAGCACGACCAACTACGACGCTGTCTCGGCCGAGCTGAACGTCCAACAGGCACCTGACGGCTTGCTCATCCACACTGCCGGCTTCGACCACGACTCTGGCGTCTTCCGGGTCTTCGATGTCTGGGAGTCCAGAGAGCAGGCCGACAGGTTCATGACCGAGAAGCTCAACCCGATCCTCGAGCGGATGATGGCCGGAGCAGCCGAGAGAGGAGACGAGAGCCTCACGCCGCCGACCAGAGAGGCGTGGTACGAGCTGCACGACTCGATGAGCGGCTGAGTCGAGACGGGCCTCCGGTGCCGTGACTCTTGCACTGGACCGCCCGTCCCTGGTTTCGCTCTATCGGTGGATGCTGATCACGCGGGGCCTGGAGGAGATCGGCCACCGCCTCTACAAGCAGGGGAAGATCCCCGGCTCGTTCTACACCGGACGCGGCAACGAGGCTGCGTCGGTCGGAGTTGCAGCGGCGATGAGCCCCGACGATGTCGGGGCGCCGCTGCACCGCAATGTCGGTGTCCACATCGCCCGAGGAACAGAACCCTGGCGGATCCTTGCGAACTACCTCGGCCGTGTCGACGGGCCCTCACGCGGACGCGACGGCAACGTGCACTTCGCCGACCTCGACCGCGGTCAGATCACGATCGTCAGCCACCTGCCGGCGATGCTTCCCGTCGTCGTCGGCTGCGCTCTCGCCTTTCGGATCCGCGGAGAGGAGCGCGTGGCAGTCGGCTGGTTCGGCGAAGGAGCCTCCGCGCGAGGGGATTGCCACGAAGCGATGAACCTCGCCGCCGTCCGTCGCTTGCCGGTCGTGTTCATCTGCGACAACAACCAGTGGGCCTACTCGACGCCGACGCACCTCGAATACGCCCCGGATCGGTTGGCCGACCGGGCGCAGGCATACGGGTTCGAGGGCGTCACGATCGACGGAACCGATGTCCTCGCCGTCTACCGCGAGGCCCGACGAGCGATCGAGAAGGCCCGCGCCGGTAGAGGCCCAACCATGATCGAATCGATGACCCTCCGCATGGAAGGACACGCTGTTCATGACGACGCCGGCTACGTGCCCCGCCAGATGCTCTCGGCCTGGGCAGAAAGGGACCCGATCCATCGCTACAAGGTCTGGCTCGCGGACAACGCCGACTTCTCAGAAGCGGACGATGAGCACCTCCGTGCCGAAGTGAAAGCGCTCCTCGAGGATGCCGTGCGCAAGGCGGAAGCATCGCCCTTGCCCGACGCCGCATCCGTCAGCGACGGCGTGTACGCATAGCGACTCGCCCCTCGGGCCAAACGAGTAGCCGCAGCGCGGCCGGCGAGCGCTACCAGCGGCCGCGGTGCACGACCTCGTCGAACGGTCGCCGGTTGAGCCGCTCGAGTGGCCGGAGCGGCCCGTCCGCCGGGTAGCCGAGCGAGAGAAGGTACGCGAGAAAATAGTCCTCGGGAAACCCGAGGATCTTCCGAGCGAGCTCCTGGTCCTGTACGGACGAATGGCACGTGCCGATCCCGAGGTCGGCCGCGGCGAGCATCATCAGCATCGTCGCGTGGCCGAGGTCGTACTGCAGGAGGCCGGCCCAACGATCTTCCGGCGGATTCGGCGCGACGATCGCGATCGCAGCTGCGGCGCCGCCGACGTGCCACGCTCCCTGCCAAACCCCGGTGAGGTCGAGGAGCTGCTCGCGCTCGGTCACCAGCACGAAGTTCCACGGCTGCCAGTTCTTCGCCGACGGCGCGAGCCTGCCCGCCTCGAGGACCTTCGCCAAGTCCTCCTCGCTCACCGGCTCGGCCGAGAACTCCCGCACATTACGACGCGATCTCAACGCGTCCCACGTCTCCACGCCGGTCACCTTATGACCGACGTGCGCGTGGTGTCCAGAAAGACTGTGGCCTGTCTTGGATACCACCAGAAGGTCGCCCTGGTGAGAGCCCCAGGAAACCGCTGCCCGCACAAGGCCACGTCCCGCGAGCGGCCTGGCAAACCCAGAGTGGTCGGTTACGCTGAGCCGGGTCGCACAGCGAGGCCACGAATTGCGGATGGATTGACGCAAGGCACCGAACCAGCGGTCGACCGGTGAACCAACTCGTGAACGACGCACCACCCGGCAACTCGATCCTGATCGTGTCGCCGCACCTCGACGACGCAGTGCTCTCCTGTTGGACGGTCATCGCGGGTGAGGGGAACGTGACTGTGGCCACGGTGTTCACCGCGGGACCGAAAGTTGGAATCACGACACCCTGGGACCGCGACAGCGGTGTCGACTCCGCGGAGCGGATGGCTCAGCGACGGGACGAGGACGCGGCCGCGCTGGCGCTCGCGGGTCGCGTCCCGCTCCATCTCGGGGCTCTCGAGCGTCAATACGGAGGCGGACGCGTCCCCCCGGACGTGCTGGCGCCTCTCATCCGCGAGGCGACGACGGTGCTTGCCCCTGCTGGCACCGCAACCATCCAGAAGAACACCGAGCACCGAGTGGTTCGCGACGCCGTGAGGCGGCTGAGGCCCGACTGCTGGCTGTACGCGGATCAACCGTACTCCGGCTTCGCGCAGGCTGTCCGCCTTCCGTGGCGCCTTCGCGCCGCTCATGCCGTGCGGCGGTCCCGCTCGATTTTCGAGCCGTTTCCTGTTCGGCTCTCGGACGAGGAGCAAGAATGGAAGGCGGCCGCGATCCGCTGCTACGCGGGCGAGCTCGGCAAGCTCGAATGGATCTTCGGTCCGATCACACAGCGCGGACGACTCGAGTACGAGCTGTTCTGGATCCCTAGAGGCTCGGGCTCGGTCGCGCCGCCTTTCTGCTCTCCGGGGCGTTCGGAGTAGACTCGCCCGACGATGGGGGGGTGCGGTCAGCGTCCGCGCGGCGATCGGACGACGTACCGGGCAAGCTGCCGACACGGGTCGAGCGGTGGCAGGCCCCTAGGTGCGATCCGCTGCCCCTGCAGGCTCCAACCAACCACGGGGCAAGGGGAAGCGGACGGGCTCGAGCTCGAGGCGCAGATCCTGGATCCGCTTCGTGCCGCGTTGGGCAAAGAAGGCCACGAGCCCCTGCACAAGATCCTCGGGAGCGCTGGCTCCGGCCGTCACACCGACAACGTCAACGTCCTCGAGCCACGCTTCGAGCACCTCGCTGCTGTCGTCGATCAGCTCCGCGCGCGTTCCGCAGGAGCGGGCGGTCTCGACCAGGCGCCGCGAGTTCGACGAGTTCGCCGATCCGACGACGAGCACCAGGTCACACCGTTTCGCAAGCTCCTTCACCGCCTGCTGCCTGTTGGTCGTTGCGTAGCAGATGTCTTCCTTCCGCGGCCCCACGATTGCCGGAAACCGATGCCTCAGGCGCGCGACGATCTGTTCCGTCTCGTCGAGCCCGAGCGTCGTCTGCGTCACCCACGCTACGCGCGCGGGGTCGCGTACTTCGAGATGCTCGACGTCTTCGACACGCTCGACGAGACGGATTCCCGGCGCCTGGGCCATCGTGCCTTCGACCTCCTCGTGGCCGGCGTGGCCGATCAGAACCACGTCGTAGCCGTCGGCGGCAAAGCGACGCACCTCACGATGGACTTTGGTCACGAGCGGGCAGACAGCATCAAAGGAGACGTGACCGATTTGCGCCGAGCGCTTGTGCACCGCAGGGGAGACGCCGTGTGCGGAGAAGACGATCCGCGCGCCCGCAGGGGCTTCCCGCTCGTCGTCGATGAACACGACACCGCGCCCCGCCAGCTGCTCGACGACGTGGCGGTTGTGGACGATCTGTTTGCGAACGTAGATCGGCGGGCCGAACCGATCCAGGACGCGCTCGACCATCTCCACCGCGCGCTCGACCCCTGCGCACCAACCTCGGGTCGAAGCGATGAGAACGAGCCGGGGAGCTGGAGCGCGCGCCGGCGCGGCTTCAGAAACCGTCTCCGAACGAGCACGCATCCGCGCTCTCACCCCCCGGCCTCGTCGAGATTCCGCCGCGATTGTCACGGCGTCGGTCGAGAACGTCAAGCACCCTCGGAGGGGCTCCCCCCGGTCGGAGGGTGGTGGGAGTGATCAGGATTCGACCGACCCCTCGCGTGGATGCAGACGTGATCGTCGTCGGGGCCGGACCGGGCGGGGCGGCGACAGCGGCACACCTCGCACGGCGAGGCGTCGACGTCCTCCTCGTCGACCGCGAGCGGTTCCCGCGCGACAAGGTCTGCGGCGATTTCGTCGGCCCCGTCGCGCTCGGCGAGCTCGCATCGCTGGCAGTGGGCGGACTCGACTTTCCGCCATCCAATCTCATCAGCCGCGCGGGTGTTCACCTCGACGGGCAGTTGCTGATCGAGCGTCCCTTTCCGGAGGTCGAAGGCTTCATGCCGTACGGGCGTGTCCTACCGCGTCTCGATCTCGACGCGTGGATCTTCACGGTCGCCGAACGGACCGGAGCGAGGATCGTTCAGGACTTCCACGCATCCGACCTCGAGTACACGAGCGACGGCGCCGTCGGAGTGAAGTCGATGCACGGAAACCGCACGCTGCGCGCGCGGGTCGTCGTCGGGGCGGACGGGAGCAACTCGACAATCGCCCGCCTGCTCCGCGGCGGTTCACCTGCTCGCGCGGACCGCATCGTCGCCGTCCGCGCGTACTACGAGGGGGTCACCGGCCCTGCCGACAGGGCGGATCTCTACTTCTCCAGCGAGAGCTTTCCCGGCTACTACTGGCTGTTCGCGACCACCGCCGACACGGCAAATGTCGGCGTGGGCATGCTGCTCGACACCGTCCCTCCGACGCGCGACCACCTCCGGGACCTGCTCAACCGTCTGATCGACAGCGACGGCGCTCTTCGGGAACGCCTCGGAGGCGCCACGCTGAAAGGGAAGGTGGTCGGCTGGCCGCTGACCACGTACAACCCCGCTCTGCCGCTGGTTGGCGATCGCGTCCTTCTGGTCGGCGACGCGGGCGGCCTGATCAACTCGCTCAACGGCGAAGGCATCCAGTACGCGCTGCTCAGCGGGCGGTGGGCAGCCGAGACGATCGAGGGGGCGCTCGCCGGCGGCGATCTCTCCGAGCGCTGCCTCAAGCCCTACGCGGAGCGCGTCCACCGCGAGTTGCGCTACGACCTGGGCGTGTCGCGCCTCGTCGTCAAGCTCATCTCGTACCGCGCGCTCAACCCTGTCTGGTTGCTGGCACTGCAGGTGATCGCCACACGGGCGCGATCGGACGCCTGGTACGCAGAGACGGCCGGGGGCACGCTCGCCGGCGTCATTCCGGCACAGGCGGTCCTGGATCCGCGGTTCGTTGCACGAACCATTGGGCAAGCGGCGCGCACCGCCGGCGTCGACCCCGCCCGGGCGATTCTCCGGCGGCCACAAACCGCGGTCGAAATCGGCGTCGACGTCGCCCGCACCGCGTTCGAAGTCGGGTACGACGCCGCGCGCGAACGGCGCAAGGTCGCACGCTGGGCCGCGTCGTCGGCAGCGGAAGCGGCCGGCCTCGTCCGGCTGGCCGTCTCCGATGTCGTCGGTGGCCCGGTCCGGCGAAGACGCTGAGCGTCAGACGTCCCGCTGAACCATGTAGAAGACGATCTGCTCGATGAAGGCGCGATCGTCGCCCAGCGGCGCGTCGGCATAGGCGATCTCGAACTCGGCCTGAGCGCCCTCGGCGAGCTCGCGCGCGCGCTCGCGGCCGTAGTCGACGCTGCCGTACTTGCTCATCAGCCGGTAGACCCAGCGGATGTCGGTCGCGGACCGGTTCGCCCGCGGCTTCTCCAGAAATCGCCTCAGGCGGGCATGCTCCTCGTCGCTCGCGGAGTTCAGCACGTGGATCAGCATCAGGGTGCGCTTGCCCTCCCAGACGTCGCCGCCGATCTCCTTGCCGTACCGGCGGCGGTCGCCGACGAGATTGAGCAGGTCGTCCTGGATTTGAAAGGCCGCGCCCATGAAGAACCCGAACCGGTTGAACCGGTCGAGATCCCTGTTGCTGCCGTCTGCGACCAGCGCGCCGATGCGGCACGGGTGGATGCAGGTGTACCAGCACGTCTTCTTCAAGGTCATCCGCAGGTAATCGTCGTCGTCGAGCCGACACGAGTTGTCGCGCACCCAGCCGAGCTCCATCGCCTGGCCTTCGACCGACTGCAGCACCATGTGCTGGATCTCCTCGAACACGTGCCACGTCATGGCCGGGCCGAGCACCGCGAGGTTCTCCATCAGCGGCCGGATACTGAGCACGTTCATCGCGTCTCCGACGTTGACCGCGATCCCCAGGCCGTGCTCGGCATGGAGCGTCGGTCTGCCGCGCCGATACTCGCTGCCGTCCTCGACGTCGTCGTGGACGAGGAAGGCGTTGTGAAAGAACTCGATCGTCACCGCTGAGCCGAGCACGTTCTCGACGCTGCCGCCGAACGCTCGGCAGGTGCCGATGCAGAGCGCCGGGCGGAGCCCTTTGCCCGGCCGCGTCGGATAGGAGGGCACCAAGTCGTAGAGGTAGCGCCGCGGCTCGCGCACGGGGACGCTCCGTAGGAGCGCTCGACGGGTCATCTCGTGGTAGCTCCGCAGGCGAGCCTCGAACGCCTCGGTCGCAGTCGCCTGTTGCATTGACCGCTAGGGAACGTTGACCACGAGCACCGCGCGAAGCCGCTCGAGTTTCGAGGCGAGCACGAGGCCGGAGTAGACGCCAGGTGACGTCTTGGCCGGCACCTGGACGCGGATCGTGATGCTCTCGCGATCATGCGCCGGAATCGTGAGCTTCGCGGGCTCGAAACTGACCTGCCTGCCGAGGATCTTCGCGCCGTCGGCGTTCAGGAGGTCGGTCGCCTTGAACTCGAACTCGGCGGTGGGGACGTCGCCGTCGTTCTCGAGCGAGAACGGGACCGTGCCCGAGCCTCCGGCGGGAACGTCGTCAGGCAGGGCTATCGTCGGCGCGCCGTCCGCAGCGGTGGCCGGCTCGCCGACCGAGATGCGCTGCGCGAGCCCGTTCAGGGATCGCGTCGGAACGTTGATCAGATCCAGGACGATGTCGACGACGTCGTGCGCATCCTTCCGAAAGCGCACCATCACTTCGTCAGCGCTCGCCGACCGCATCTGGGCGATGTCGAGGAAGCGGCCCTCGATCTCTTTTGCTGCACCGATCCCTGCCGCGAGTTCTTCTTCGAGGATCGTGCTGGCCTGGGAGACGATCCGGGAGACACTGCGCGCGAGCCCCTTCACCATCGACGACTCGATCGTGATTTGCGCCCCGCTGCCCGTCGCAGACGGTTCGACGCCTTTCGGCGGCGGCGACGCATTCGCCGCATTGGCGGTGCTGCCGCGAGTCGCCGTGGATCGCGGCCGTGTGCTCCGCCTCGTACCCGACCGCGGCTGACCCTTCTGGGCGCCCTTAGCCGGGGACATCAGAAATCCCAGGCGCCCGGTCGTCGCCGCAGTTGAAGAGACGCGTCAGTCCCTTGATCGTGATCACTGCAACCGGACGGTCGAAGACGTCGATTCCGATCGAGTACGAGCTCTCGGCGCAGATCGGCTCGCACACCTTGATGCAAACCGGAATCGTCTGCCGTGCAGTGAGGTTCATGTCCATGTCGACCTGAAAAGCCTTGTCGTCGGACTGCACCACGACGTGCGCCGGCGAGTCCTGTTCAAAGCGATGGTCGAGGAGTGCCCGCTCTTTCGGCCATTCGACGATCCGTACGAGCTGCTCATCCGGCGGCATCACGGCCCCCCTTAATGTCGCGGTGTCGCTAGGAATACCACACCACAAACCGATCGGCCAGGTTCACGAGTGATTCTTCAATCGTTCGCTCCGTACAGCTTGACGGTCCGATGCAGCCTGATCCGCTGACGCGCCGAGGCGAGGTCGGCGACGAGCCCGTCGAGCCCGTGGCAGGCATCGTCGAGCTGCTCGAGGATCGCCTCGGCTGCGTTTCCACCGGGAGCAGCGTGATAGCGCTTCAGCTCGAGGATCGAGATTCTGTCCACGAGATTCGCGGGCGTAGTGAGCGCCACCGGCTCGCGTCCGTCGCCGCCGACGTGACCGTCGAGCTCGCGGACGAAGCGCTCGTCGATCGCGTCGATGCACGCCACGCGCCGTGCGTTGGAGTCGTCGATCTCACGCTTCAGCGCGCCCAGGCGGGCGACGTCACCGTACTGCGTGCGGCACTCGTCCTCGAGGTGCCACTGGAAGCAATTGATCAGCGCCAGACCGCGGACGTCACCGCCCCAGCCGCCTGAGAGCGGAAACGACGCCACGGCCACTTCCCACTCGAGCGGCGGCTGGCGCCGGTGCCAATCCACGACGACCTCGGCGCAGGCGGCCGCGAGCTCGTGGCCGGGCGGCATCGAGACGCGGGAGTCCGACGCATGGGTCACGCCGGGCACGCTCTGGCTCCGGGTCTCCACCCCAGCCGGGGTGGGGTATTCTGGCCCCGCCGACCTTCGAACGGAGAGCCGAGTTGCTCAACCCGCCGCCCGCCCCGGATCCCGTCGACTTGCTCAACCGGTTTCGCGCGAGCTATCGGAACTACCACACGCTGGTCGCGAGCACGGACGAGCCGTCGCCGGACATCGCGGTCGAGACACCCGCGTCCCATCCGTTCGGCGAGGGACAGCTGCCGGAGGGCATACGGCGCCTGGTGGAGACCTACAGGGTGGACCATCCGGACGAGAAGATCGAGCTCCTCAAGTATATGAGGCTGGTCAACGGCGCCCCGGAATTGGTCGTGGAGGACGATCTCGATCTTCCGCCGACCGAGGAACTGGTGACGCTGAGTCAAACGGTGACCCTCAATACGAGCGAGTGCGTCCACGTCGTCACCGACCTGTTCGTCGCGCGCCGCCTCTAGTGACTTCCGTCGAGTACGAATTCGAAGGCGAGACCCGCCACGTCGAGGTATGGGAGGGCTCGCCGGACCGACCGTTGGTCCTTCTCCTGCACGGGACCAAGGGAACCAGTGACGACATGGTGGATCCGCACAACGGCCCGGACAACGATTACGACCACCTCTCCCCCCTCGAGCCCGAGGTAGCGATCGGACAGCGAGCGTACCCCGGAATCGGGGTCTACTCGTGCTGCACGCTCGACGACAAGCTGCCTCATGTCCGCAGCTGGCGCGACGTGCTCGTCTCGGCCAAGTTCCCGACCGCGGTCTACGACCAGGTTGACAAGACGGGACCTCTCGAACGGCCGGTCAGGGAGCTGGTCGAGGTCGTTCGGGCGCTCGACGACAAGTACGACATGCAGCTCGTGCTGTTGGCCCACAGCCGCGGCGGCCTCCTCGTGCGCTCCTTCCTGAAGAGGTTCCCGCGGGAGGCCGGTTCCGTCCGCACCGTGATCACCCTGCACTCGCCGCACACGGGAAGCAGCCTCGCGACTCTGGCGACAACCGTCCGTGACGCAATCGAGGACCTCCGCGACGTCTTCGGCGATCTGATTACACAAGCTCTCGGCTGGCTTCTCGAAATCGCCGACTCCGATGCGTACCGGGAGATGGCGATCGGCAGTTCGTTCCTGACGGATCTCGCGGACGGTGAAGGCCCCCTTCCGGACGTCGAGTACTTCACCTTCGGCGGTGTCAGCGTCCGCTTGACCCGCATCCGCCAGTGGGTCTATACGCTCGACAGCGCACTGCCGAAATGGCGTTGGCCGCCGTACGACCATGCGCGGATCCAGACAGAGGTCCCAGTCGCGTCCCCCTTGGCGGACTCCCTTCCGAACGTGATCGAGGAGCTGACCGAGGGGCGCGGTGATCTGCTCACGGCCGACAGCCGTACGCGGTTGTCGTTCGCGACGCACCAGACGAACCCGATCAACCACGCCGAGGCGCTCTGGGATCCGACTCTCCAGGCACAGGTGCTGCGGATTCTCGGCGTCGAGATCGGAGGAGGTGAACGACCTGATGTCCCATCCTTCTGGGGGTGAGCTCGCGGGCGCGAACGGACTCGACGACACCCGCCGGCGCGCAACGGCCGCGGGGCGCACAGCCGAACGTGTGGTCGGCGAGGCGCTCGACAGGTTCGGCGATCTGGTGCTCTGGGTGCTCGAGTGCACCGCTGAGACCGCGCCGGAGAGCGATCGTGTGCGGTCGGCTGATCGCCGACTGAACCAGCTGCGCCGGATGACGACGCCTCTGCCGCGCACCACGGGTCGGTTGGTTGCGGGGTCGACGTACTTCGCGTTCCGCTGGACGCCGGAGGCACTACGCTCCGCGCGGGCAATCCTGCGCGAGGCATCCGCGTTTCTGAACGCCGAGCCCGAGCCGGAAGGATCGGGCGCCGACCCGACGACGCCGGAGGCGTGACCGGGGAAGCTCGGCCGCCCGACTCGTTCGATCCGGCCGCAGACGGCCGCGACTCACCGGCCGGAGACGTCGAGGCGTTCCTCGCCGAGATCGGGCGCGAGCTGGAGCCGTACCTCCAGAACGCGATCGATCGTGTTCCGGCGGTCGAGTCGCTGAAAGAAGGCGTCGTCTTCCAGGTGCTGGGTGGCGGCAAGAGGATCAGAGCCGCCTTGTGCGCAGCCGTCTGCGAAATCTTCGGCGGAAGCTATGGGCCGGCGCTGGGCTTCGCAGCCGCTCTCGAGCACCTGCAGAACTTCACGCTCGTGCACGACGACATCGCCGACGGCGACGACGAACGGCGCGGGCGCGAGTCGGCTTGGAAGCGCTTCGGCCTTGCCCACGGGATCAATATCGGCGACGCGTTCGTCCCGTTGGCCGGATCCGCGATCCTCGACACCGACCTCGACCCCGAGATCAAGATCCGTCTGTTCCGCGTGCTGTCCGAGTACGGCCTCGAGGTGGTCGAGGGCCAGAGCCTCGACATCAACCTGCGCGCGGACCGGGCCCCCAGCGAAGCCGCATACGTCGCGTGCACCGCCAAGAAGACCGGTGCGTTTTTCGCGATCGCCATCGTCGGAGGTGGAGTGATCGGCGGCGCGACCGCCCATCAGCTCGACGAGCTGGGCGCGTTCGCGCGGGAGGCCGGCGTCGCCTTCCAGATCAAGGACGACCTTCTCGACGTCGTCGGCGGGAAGGGCCGCCGGCTAGGCTCAGACGTCGCCGAAGGAAAGCGCACCGTGCTGGCCGCGTACGCGTACGAGCGGGCCACAGAGCGCGAGCAACGCCGGCTCGTCGACGTGCTCGACCTTCCTCGCGACCGCACCACCGAGTCCGACATCGCCTGGGTTCACGGGCTGTACACCCGAACCGGCGCGCGTGTGCGGGCCGAGGCCGCCGCGGAGGGACGGCTGTCCGCGGCGATCGAGCGACTGCAGAGCCTTCCGCAGACAGCCGCGAGATACCGCTTCCTGCGGCTCTGCCGCTACCTGACGCGGAGGTCCAGCTGAGCGCCCTGCCTTGGCGGCGCCGCCGCGTTCGCATCCGTGCCGATGAACTGCCGGAGCTCGGCCGGACGCACTACTCGCAGGGAAACGAGGAGCACCTGATTCGGCGCTTCTTCGGCGACCGCCGCGGGGGGATATTCGTCGACGTCGGCGCCGGCCACTGGTGTGACGGCAGCAATACGTACGGCCTCGAGCGCCATCTCGGGTGGACCGGCATCGCCGTGGACGGGCTGACGGAACTGGAGGAGGGCTATCGATCCAACCGTCCGTGCACCACCTTCTTCAACTACGTCGTCACCGACCACGCCGCGCCGAGCGAGACGTTCTATCTCGCGGGCTGCCTGTCCTCGACGAAGAAGGAGCATCTCGCCTCGTTCCCGAACGTCGACGCCGACAAGGCACCGACCATCGGCGTGCCGGCTATCACCCTGACGGATCTCCTCGACCGGCAGGGGCTGACGCGTATCGATCTCGTCTCGATGGACATCGAGCAAGGCGAGCCCGAGGCGCTGACCTGCTTCGACATCGCGCGCTTCCGGCCGGACCTCGTGTGCGTCGAGGCCGGCACCGACGAGGTGCGTACGTGGCTTCCTCCCTACTTCGCGCAGGCCGGATACGAGCGGATCGACGCCTACGCCGACCACGACATCGGCAATTGGTATTTCCGTCCGCGTCGATCGTCGCGGCACCGCAGACTTGTCAGGCGCGGGCGTCGTGCGTGAGACTACGGCGACGCCCTAGCCAAGGGGGGAACGTCGTAGCGGGGGACGCCGTAACCGAGGAACGTGTCGCGCAGGCGATCGCGCTGCTGTCGAGCCTGCTCGGAGAGGGCACGGCGGCCCCCGCCGAGCTCACGCCGTGGCGTGAGCCGCCGCTCACGACACCCACGCTGAGCGGTCGCGTCAGTGCGACCGATCGCCTCAGCTGGTGGTTCCGCCCGTCGGCCGGCGGCCGCGACCCGTGGGAAAGCTTCTTCGAAGACGAGCGGCCCGCACTGGCCGAAGAGCCGCCGACCCGATCCGCCGCCTCCCCGGCGCCGACCGCTCCCGAGCCGCCCGGGCGGCGAGCGGCGTTGCGCCTCCTTCTGGCCGAGCCGGAGGAGGAGATGATCGACGCAGACGCAGAGGCAGTCGTGACTTGTCTCTATGACTTCGTGCACGCGATCGGGCGCGGCGACGTCGCGGTCGCCATCGAGGAGTGCGTCGATCCCGAGTACCACACGATCGAAGACGACGTCGAGATCGACCGGGACGGGCTCGCGGCGCAGTTGCGCGCGCAGCTCGATCGCCTGCGCGGCTGGGACGTCGACGTCTCCCTCGTCGAGATCCCCGAGCCGATCCTGCATCCAGACGGAATCCTCGTCTACACCGAACTGCAGATCGATGCGCGGAAGGACGAGGCATGCGAAAGCATCACCCACCGCCGACTGGCGGTGTTCCGCCAAGGCCGCGACCGAAGCTGGCGCATCGCAGCCCTGAGCCCCGTTTGAGACGCCTGTGAGACCGTTTGCAACCAGTCCGCAGGTCGCGCCGGCCGGGACGACCTTGCTGCCGGCGATGCTGTTGTCGCGCTACCTCTTCTTCCTCACGCAGAGGCCGATCAGCCGGAGCAACACGCACTACGCACTGCAGCGCATCCACGGCATGCAAGCCCTCGGGCCGCTGCTCGCGGAGGGCGGCCAGGAGCAACTGACGACCAGCATCCGGCTGTTGCAGACGCTGGCCCCCCGTAACCTCTACGAGGTCGCCGAGCGTCTGCAGTTGACGCTATTGCCGTTCGCGTGCGCCGAGCTGCCCACGACCTACATCAGCGCCGAAGCACCACCGCCACCGGACTTCCTGCGCTCGTCGAATCGCATCGTGCTCGTGCTCGGCCCCGCAATCGGGATCGGCGACGAGATCGTCGTCTTTCCGCTGTCCCAGTGGATCAAGCGCGCGAATCCGGACGCCCATGTGACGACGCTCACGGCGTACGAGGGCCTCTGGGACGGAGTCCCCGGCGTAGACCGGCTCCTGACGTATCCCGACCACGCGGCGCTCGTCGATGCGATCCGCGGTCGCGGCGAGGCGGGCACGGCCGACCTCGTAGTGTTCGTCGACTTCGAGTACGCGGAGCTCTATCGCGCGATCGCAGCCGAGCCGGAGGTCGCGCGCTACGTCGAGCTGTCACTCGGCGCCCGCATCCTCACTGCGGTCGACAACCGCGCAAGCTGGACCTACCACCAGACACTCTCGGCTGCCTACTTCAGGAACGTCTACGACGGCTTCGACGAGCTCGCGCGCCGCCTGGGTGTCGCCCCCGATCCCGCCGACCGCGTGGAGCCCGACGCCGGCCGCGTACACGACGGCGAGCTGCGCGTGTTCGTCTCCCCCTTCTCGTCGAAATACGAGCCGTCCGCCCGCTACTGGAGCACCCTGCTCGCGTCCTTGATCCCGGACGGCGCCCGACGCGCAGTGCAGTTCGTGCTCGACGTCGGGCCCAACGCGACGACACAACGGTGGGCGGCCGGCGTTGCGCGCGCCGCTGCCGCCCGGACGCAGCAGCCCGCCGTGACGCACACGCTCGCGGCCGTCGACGAGGCGCGCCGATTCTCCCTGCCTGCGGTGTTCGCAGAGCTTCGGCGCGCGGACGTTGCCGTCTGCGCCGACTCGTTCGTCGCGCACGCCGCACCACGCCTGGGCTGCTCGACGCTGGTCGTGGCCAGTCCCGGCCTGGAGAACTGGCGTGTCCCCAGCGGCCACAGCTACTACTTCGACGCGGACCGGCCACTCGGCGACGTCGTGTCCGCGATGCGCCAGATCCTCGACCTGCATGGCATCCGATCCGCGGCGACCACGCGGCCGGACGTCGGCGGGGCCGAGCGAAGCCTCGCGCAGGCGGACAACGAGCTCGGCCGTGCCGTGTCCAACGGCGCCGACGGCGCCGAGCTCTGCCGTGCATACCAGGACTTCACGGCAGCACACGCGAAGGTGATCGCCCGCGTCGCCGAGTGGCCTCCGGCGGCAGCGCCTCTCGCCGATGACTACGCCTACGACCTTCCAACCCGCTCGCTGAACGACAACGGCGCAGTCGCCGCCGGCCTCGAAGCCGACCAGCGCCGCTTCGTACAGAACCAGTGGCTGGTCTGGCGCAACACGAACCTGCGGAAGTACATCGACTGGCGCCTGCAGGAAGGGACGCCGTGAGTGCCCCCGCCGCAGCGCGGCCCTCGGCCCGGCCCCGTGCGTCCAGCGCAGACGTCTTCTCCCGGCGCCTCGTCCTGGCGCTCGACTCCGTCACCCGCGGCCAGCACCCGAACGGGGAAATGCTGTCCTTCCGCCGCGACCGCGATGGGAACTACACGTACGTCCGCAGCCCGTTCGTCTCGACGTTCGTGCACGATGCGCTCGCCTGCCTCGACCCGACGTCGCCCGGCTGGCTCGACGACGGGCTCGATCTCTTTCCGCACGGCCTGCAGAGCGAGGTCGCTCATGCGATCAGCGAGCTGCGTCGGCGCATCCGGAGCTTCCTCATGTGGCAACAGGACGCGTCCGGCCACTGGCGATTCTTCGGACGCGGGAGCGGCATCGATCCGGACGTGAACTCGACTGCGTGCGCGTCGCTGGCGCTCCTCGAAGGTCACGGCGTACGCACGCTGCTCCGCTGGGAACGCCAGCAGGAGCTGGTCGGATCGTTCCGATCGACAGAGGGCCCCTTCTTCACCTTCCTGAAGCCGCGGCGTGGCGGCTACGGGTGGTTGAACGACGACGGCATGCCCGTCGTCGGATTCGACCCGGTTGTCAACGCCGAGGTCTTCCACTACCTCTCGCGCGTCGGCGCAGGTCAGACCCCGCCGGCACTGTTCCTCGGCGAGTGGCTGCTCGGCCGCCTGACGGAGCTGGAGGACGACGAGGGATCGCCCCTCTACCCCAACCCGGTCTGCCTCGGGTTCGTCCTGTCCAGAGCGCTGGCAGATCCGGTCGCGCCCGTCCGTGACCCGCTGCGGCACTCCCTGCTCGCGCGCGTGCTCCGGCAACAGCGGTCCGACGGCGGTTTCGGCAGCCCTCTGAGCACGGCGATGGGCGCCTCGACCCTGCTCGCGCTCGGCCACCGCGGCGAGGAGCTCGAGGCCGCCCGACTGGCGGTGCTCCGCGGTCGCGGCGCGAACGACGCGTGGGGATACGAGGACTTCGTCGTCCACGGCTTCGGCGCGCCCGCGTGGTCGACCGCACTCTCCATCGCGTTCCTCGTCCGCCATCACTGCCTCGCCGGCGGGGAGCCCGCATGAGCACCGTCGGCATCGAGACCCGCAGCAGCCTCGAGGTGCTGGAACGCTCGTGTGAGGCGGCTGCGGCTCGGTTCAGGTCGGAGCGCGGCGACCAGATCGAGACCTACCGCCGTCTGATCAGCGATGGAATCGACGAGGCGCTCGCGCAGCTGGAGGCCGAGATGGGAGCGCTCTCGGCGGACAACGAGGTCGTGCGAAACGTCGGCGAGCAACTGTCGGCGTACGTGGCGTGGATGCAGTGGTCGCTCTGGGATCTGCCGGTGCTTGCCGTCGCACTCGATCCGGATCCCGACCGGTTCCGCAGCGCTGTCACAGCGTGCGGGCTGTCCTACATCGCGATCCGCGCCTTCGACGACGTGATCGACGACCACTTCAACTACAAGGGAAGGCGCGACACCTTCCTCGGCACGATCAGCGCAACCCATGCGGATACGCGGCAAGCCCGGGGTCTGAGCACTCTCGCGGGCCTGCTCCTCTGTTTCGAGGGGCTCGGCCGACTTGCGGGCGAGCCCACACCGACCGCCGCGGCGACGCTCACCGGCGTCCTCGGCTCGCTCCGGCGCGCAGTCATCGGAGCGATGATGGAGTACACACCCCAGGCGCGGCTGTCGAACGACGACTACGAGCGGATGGTCCGTCTGAAGAACGTCGACTACTGGCGTGCCCTCTACTCCGCGGTCGACCCGGAGTTCACCTCACCGCTCTACCCCTTCCTCCTGCAGTACTACGAAGTCGCGCAGTATCTGAACGACGTTGAGGACTACGACGACGACGTCCTCCGTGGGCAGCCCAACCTCCTCGCGATCCGCAACGGATCGACCCAGCTTCGTGCCGTCGACGATCCGAGGCCCTGGGCCGTGACCCCTAGGGTCGAGACGATGCTCGCCGACCGCATCCTCGAGTTGGCAGCGTCCGCGGAGGAGCTACCCGAGTCCGAGCGGGAGGTCGCCGAGACGAAGCTCGCGGATCTCCTCGCGTCCGCCCGCGCCGCAGGGCTCTTCCGCGACAGCGCCGCGGTCAATGGGGGGACCGAGGCAGACGCCGGCCCCGACGTGTTCGCGTTCTCGGAGTTGCCCGACGTGATCGGGCAGGTCGGCCGGCACGCCATCACCGACGTCGACTGCGCCGTGTGCGGGGGCGGCGATCGCCACGAGCTCTTTCGCAAGCAAGGCTTCCGCTTCCACCGCTGCCGCTCCTGCAGTCACGTCTACGTCAGCCCGCGAATCTCCGCGGACGTCCAGGAGAAGATCGTCATCGGGGGCGGCGGCGACGAACGTCCGGACAAATACCTGGAGGTGCAGCGGATCTACGCCGAGCACATCTGCGACCTCCTGCGCAAGCGCACTGCCGGACCGCGGCTCCTCGACATCGGCTTCGGACGCGGCTACCTGCTGCAGATGGCGCAAGTGTACGGGTTCGAAGCCTACGGCATCGACAGCGCCGCGTCGATGATCGAGCCGCTTCGGCCGCTGTTCGGCGGCCGTGTGGCACAGGCCGTTGTCGGGCGCGACCCGTTGCCGTGGACCTCGTTCGACGTCGTGGTCATGACGCACGTGCTCGAGCACCTGACAGACCCGGGTAGTGTGCTGCGCGAGATCGCATCGGCGATGAACGACGGCGGGTGGGTCTACGTCGCCGTGCCGGATGTCGAGTCGATGGACTTCAAGATCTTCGGCAAGCGGTGGGACGTCGTGAACCCGCTCGTCCACCTCCAGTACTTCACGGAGGAGTCGCTCACGAGGATGCTCGAGTCCGCCGGCTTCGAGGGAGTCACGCGGATCCGCCACCCACATCTGCGCGACGAGGTCTCGCCGCGCTGGATGCGACTGATGCGGCAGCTCGGCGGGAGCGATTCCAGTGAGCTGACGATGCTCGCGAAGCTGCCGGACGATCCGGCGACCTATCCACTTTCGACGGGGACGGATTGATGCGTGTGCTCGTCCTCGCCGCGGACTACGTGCCCGGTGCCTGGTCGGGGATCGGCGCCGCCGTTGCAAGCCAGACGGCGGCGGTTGCACGTCAGGGGGTAGCGGTCGACCTGATGCTGCCGGCTGCCCGTCCGGCTCCACCCGCGCCGCGCACGACCCGGCTGCGGACCCACGCGCTCTCGCCGGCTCGGTTTCCGGTGCCTCCGCGGGTCTTCGACGTCGTCCACCTCCATTCGCTCGGGTTCAGCGAGCTCGCGCTCCAGCTGCGAAGTCGGTTCGGCGTGCCGCTCGTGTACACGGCGCATGCGTCGCTGCACGCGGAGGCTCCGCAGTTCAGCCGCATCTCCGGATGGGGCGCCGTCCAGGATCGCGTCCTTGCGCGCAGCGAGCACGTGCTTTTCCCGAGCGCCGCCGAAAGGACTGCGGCCCTCGTGCGGTTGCCGGAGCTCCGGTTCCGCAGCAGCGTTCATCCGAACGGAATCGCACGCGGCGCGCCACGGCGGGCACTGAGGGCTTCGACCGGACCGATCGTCTTCGCCGGTCGCTTCACCGAGAGCAAGGGCGTCCTGCTCCTGTCCGAGATCGTCGACCGGCTCGGCGATCACCCCGACCTTCGTTTCGTCCTGGCGGGCGGGCACGGCGATGAGCTCGGCGGGCGGATCGTCGCGAAGCTCCTTCGCCGCCACCCCGACCGATGTCGATCTGTCGGCTGGCTGGCACCCGAGACGCTCGAGCGGCTCTTCGGCGACGCGAGCATGGTGCTCGTCCCGAGCAGGTACGAGCCGTTCGGAATGGTCGCGCTCGAGGCGATGAGGGCAGGCGCGCCCGTCATCGCAGCTTCGGTCGGCGGGCTTCGCGAGGTCGTCGGCCCAGGAGCGGGCGGCATCCTGGTCGGGGAGAACAGCCCGGACGGGTGGTGCGCGGCGATCCTTCGGCTCTGGCACTCGCCTGGACTCCGGGCCGAACTGGCTCGACGAGGTCCGATTCACGTTGCCGAGCGCTATGAGCCAGACGTCCTCGCCCGGTCCCTCGTGGAAGACGTCTACCGACCTCTCGCGATGCGGCAGCACGACCTCGCAACGGCGCGTACGGCATGACGCTCGAGGGCAAAGTGGTCGCGATCACCGGAGCCTCGCGTGGCATCGGCAAGGCGATCGCACTGCGCCTCGCACAGAACGGACCGAGCCACATCGTGGTCGGCTACTCGTCGAACACCAGCGCCGCGCGGGCGACGGTGGACGAGCTCGCCGGGCTGGGAGTGTCGGCAACGACGGCCCGGCTCGACGTTGCGCAGGAAGAGATGCTCCGCGACATGTTCGAGCGGATCCGCGCCGAACACGGGCGGCTCGATGTGTTCGTCAGCAACGCCGCGCGGACGTCGTTCCGGCCGGCGATGGAGCTGAACACACGCAACTGGCAGAAGATCATGGACATCAACGCGCGGGCGTTCCTGCTCGGATCGCAGCTGGCGGCCGAGCTGATGCGGGAGGGTGACGGCGGGCGCATCATCGGAATCAGCAGCCTCGGTTCGCGGTTCGCGGTTCCGGACTATTCCGGCCTCGGCGCGGCCAAGGCGATCATCGAGACGCTGGCCCGGTATCTCGCTGTCGAGCTCGCTCCATGGGGCATCAACGTCAACGTCGTCTGCGGCGGCTTCGTCGACACCGCGAGCATGCGGCTGGCTCCGGACTACCGGCAGCTCGTGGAGCACCTCATCGAGACGACGCCGGCCCGGCGTCTCGCCCAGCCCGAGGACATCGCAGGAGTGGTCGGGTTCCTCTGCTCGCCCGACTCGGACTGGATCCGCGGGCAGACCCTCGTGGCCGATGGCGGCTACTCACTGGAGCTCGCCTACCACCGATGACCGGAAACGGGACGAGCGGACAGAGGTTCGAGGGCCGGGCGGCACTCGTGACCGGCGCGTCACGCGGGATCGGCAAAGCGGTGGCGGTGCAACTCGCCGCCGAAGGAGCGCGGGTCGTCGTCAATTACGTCAAGGCAGAGGACGAGGCCGCGGCGGTCGTCGAGGAGATCACGTCGTCCGGCGGCGAGGCCTACGTGCACCAGGCGGACGTCGGCGACGAAGCCGCGGTCAAGGAGCTCCTGCGCTTCACGGTGCGGCGGCTCGGAGACCTCGACGTGCTCGTCACCAGCGCAGGCACGGTGCAGGACCAGCTGCTCGCGATGATGTCCGTGAAGCAGTGGGACACCGTGCTCGGCGTCAATCTCCGCGGGACGTTCCTCTGCATTCGCGAGGCACTCCCCTTCATGTTGCGGAACGGGTCGAGCTCGATCGTGTGCCTTTCGTCGATCGCCGCCGACAAGGCGGGACGCGGCCACGCAAACTATGTCGCCGCCAAGGGAGGGCTCAACTCGATGGTGCGGTCGCTGGCGGTCGAGCTGGCGCCGAAGGGCGTGCGCATCAATGCCGTCTCACCGGGAATCATCGCGACGAGCATGTCGGAGCGCGTCCGCCACCTCGCGGGCGACGAGATCCTCGACCAGATTCCGCTGAAACGGTTCGGTGACCCCGACGACGTCGCCCGAGCCGTGTGCTTTCTCGCCTCGGACGAGGCGAGCTACGTCACCGGAGAGATCCTTCAAGTCACGGGAGGGTTCGGACTATGAACACGAACGCGGGACCGGACGGGCGGAAGAACTCGCAGGCCCCGAAAGCCGAGTGGGAGGCCTCCGACGAGGTTGCACTCCGAGTTCGCACGCTGACCGCCGACAACCTCGAGCTCGAGCTCGACGACGTCCAGATGGACTCGGCCTTCTTCGAGCTGGGCGCCGAGTCGCTCGACCTGCTCGACGTGGCGTTCGCGCTCGAAAGTGAGTACCGAATCCAGTTTCCGCGCACGGACCTCCTCGAGCGGGCCACCGACCACTTCGGCGAAGACGCGCTGGTCAAGGACGGCCTGGTCACAGACCTCGGGCTCGAGCTGCTCCGCGAAGGGATGCCGGAGCTCGACCCCGACCTGATCAAGCCGGGCCTGCGCGACATCGACGTGGCGAAGAACATCACGGTCGGGAGCTTCGCCCGGATCACGCAGCGCCTGATCGATGCGAAGGCGACGTTCCCGCGGACCTGCGCCGAATGCGGAGGCACTCTCGTCGAGTCCGAAGCGATGCCTGAATTCGAGTGTGAGAGCTGCGGGGTGATCGTGCCGGTACCCAGCGGCGACGAGATCCTGATGCAGGACCTGATCGAGCTCCACGAGCGCGCTGCGGCCGCGCGATGAGGTTCCTGCTCATCGACTCGATCCTCGAGCTCGAGCCCGGGCGTGCCGTTGGGCTCAAGAACGTCACGATGAGCGAGGACTTCCTGGCCGACCACTTCCCGGATCGGCCGATCATGCCCGGCGTCCTCATCCTCGAGGCCCTCGTGCAGCTGGCCGACTGGGTGGTTCGCGATGCGACCGAGTTCGACAAGCTTGGCGTCGTCACCGGCTTCGACCGGATCAAGTTCCGGCGCGTCGCGCGTCCCGGCGACCAGTTGCGCCTCGAGGTCGACCTCAAATCCTCGGAGAACGGGCAATACGAATTTCGAGGAACGGCGTACAGCGACGGAGCCGTGGCGGCGTCGGCGAACATCGTCCTCGGGGAGGCGTCGCTCTCGAACTATCTCGACGCGGACGCTGCGCGCGCGTCGCTGGCGATCCTCCGTCAGAACGGAACGTCGTGAGTGACGCAGGCCGTCGGGTCGTGATCACCGGCATGGGTGCGCTCACCGCGCTCGGAACCGACGTCGAATCGACCTGGAACGCCGTCCTCGAGGGCCGCTCCGGCGTTCGCCAGATTCGGCAGTTCGAGAGCGACGCCTTCCCGATCAACATCGGCAGCGAGGTCGACCTCGACGAGCTCGAGATCGACGTCGTCGACGACTCGCTGCGGCGTTTCGTCACCCGGTCGGTGAAGCTCGGGGCCTGGGCGACCGCCGAGGCCTGGCAGCAGGCGCGTCTCGACGAGGAGAGCTACGACCCGTGGCGCACCGGCCTGATCGTCGGCGCATCGAACTTTCCCGTGATCGAGGAAGACGAATACGCGTGGCCGGTCGAGGCGCTGAACTTCGATCGCTACAAGGACCAGTACCTCGCGATCTGCGAGGACATGCCTGAGCTGCTCGCGCAGCGCGAGATCGGAATGGTCTCGGCGCTCCTGGCCGCACCGTATCCGATCAAGGGACCGTGTCTGACGGTCCAGTCCGCGTGCGCATCGGCGACGCAGGCGATCGGCGAGGCGTACCAGCTGATCCGGAACGGATGCGCGGACGCGATGGTCGCGGGGGGCGCCGACAGCATGCTTTCGGCGGTCTGCGTCACCGGCTTCACCTTGCTGACCGTCGCGTCGACGTACCGAGGCGATCCGGCGAAGGCCTGCCGTCCGTTCGACCGCAAGCGCGACGGCCTCGTCCTCGGGGAAGGTGCCGGAATCGTCGTCCTCGAACCCCTCGACGATGCGCGGGAGCGCGGCGCCGAGATCCTCGCAGAGGTGGTCGGGTACGGGTCGTCCGGCGACGGCTATCGCTTCACCGACAGCCATCCCGATGCCCGCGGGCCGATCCGGTGCATGCGCGCCGCGCTCGACGACGCGCGCCTGCAGCCCGAGGACGTCGACTACATCAACGCGCACGGCACTGCGACGCCGCAGAACGACCGCACCGAGACCTTCGGGCTGAAGCAGGTGTTCGGCGAGCAGGCGTACGAGATCCCGGTCAGCTCGACGAAGTCGCAGCTAGGCCATCTGCTCTGCGCGTCCGGCGGCGTCGAGCTGCTCGCCACCGTACAAGCCCTTCGCACAGGGATCGTGCCGCCGACGATCAACCTCGAGAATCCCGACCCGGACTGCGACCTCGACTACGTCCCGAACATCCCGCGCGAGGGCTGCGACCTCGAGGTAGCACTGTCGAACTCGTTCGGCTTCGGCGGCCAGAACGGCACCCTCATCGTCCGGCGCTGGGACGACGAACTGGGGGCGGCAGCGTAAATGCGCTTCCTGCTCTTCGACCGGATCGACGAGGCCGAGCGGGGAAAGCGGATCAAGGCGGTCAAGCTCGTCAGCTTGACCGACACGGCGCTGGCGGATCATTATCCGCGCCGCGCCGTCCTGCCCGGCACGCTTGTCGTCGAGGCCATGGCGCAGCTCGGCGGAATGCTGCACGTCCTCACCCACGACTTCGCCGTCGAGATGTTGCTGGTGCTCATCGACGACGTCACGCTGACCCGGCCGGTCCTTCACGGCGAGACGATGACGATCGACGTCCGGACGGAGCGCGACCACCCGTATGGGGCGACGATGAAGGGGGAGGCGAGAGTCGACGGCGAGATCGTCGCCACCGCCGGCCGCATCGTCTACGCGCACGAACACGTCACCGACCCGAAGAAGATCAAGACCGCGCGCGACCGGTTCGACTATCAGGCCGGCGCGGGCCTCGCCGAGGCAACGGCATGAACGAGGCTGTCGTGACCGGCGTCGGAGTCGTGTCGCCGCTCGCGACGAGCGTTCCCGAGCACTTCGAGGCCTGGATCTCGGGCAGATCGGCGGTCGCCGAGGCAGCCGCACCCGAGTACAGCAAGTACACGCCGCAGCTCGAGGCCCGGGTCACCGACTTCGACCGCCGGCAGGCGATCTCGAGCCGCATGCTTCGAAAGCTTCTCGCGCCGAGTCCGGGCTTCGCGGTTGGTGCGGCCGGCGAGGCGATCCGCGACGCCGGCCTCTCCGACCAGCCCGAGGTGCTCGCGGCCTGCGGCCTCTACATCGGTTCGCTCTCGCTCGAGATCGATCCGGAGGTCTTCATTCCCCCGCTGCGAGCATCGTTGACGAAGGACGGCGAGTTCGACCTGGCTCTGTT
>JBKPRA010000107.1:0-10284 GCA_046734335.1 Actinomycetota bacterium
ATTCGAGAGCCGCGATCGCTTCTTCGCGCGGTACGCCGACGAGCTCCACTGCCGCAACCGCGGCTGCGGCATTGCGACGGTTGTGGTCGCCCGGAACCGCCAGCTCCGCGTCGAGCGGCTCGAGCTCCGAGCCGCGAACGATCTCGAGCACCTCGGCCAACCAGCGCTCGAACAGCTCTTCTACCTCCGCCCGCGAGCCGAACTCCGAGTGGTGGTCGAGGTCGACGTTCGTCAGAACCGCAACCCGAGGTCGTAAGGCGAACACCGACCGGTCCGACTCGTCTCCCTCGACCACGAGCCACCCCTCACCTGCGCCGGCGTTCGCGCCGAGCTGGGGCACCTCGCCCCCGACGATCCAGCTCGGGTCGCGGCCGGTAGCACGGAGCACGAAGGCGATCATCGCCGCGGTGGTCGTCTTGCCGTGGGCGCCCGCCACGACGATCGCCTTCCCCGTGGCGACGAGCTCCGCAAGCAGCTCGGCCCGGGGACGGCCTGGTACGCCGGGATAGGCACTGGAAACGAACACCTCCCAGCCGGGCGGCGTCTCCGGCTCGGGCGTGATGCTCACTTCGATCCCCGCCTTGCGCACCGGGACCAGGTACGGCGTCTCGTTCCGATCCCAGCCGGCCACCTCCGCTCCCCAGGCTGCTGCGAGCAGCGCGTAGGCGGACAGTCCTGCGCCGCCGATTCCGACCAGCCAGATCCTTCGGCCGTCAAGGACGGGCAAGTGCGATCACCTCCTCGGCGATCTCGTCGGCGGCGCCGGGCTTCGACGCCCGGAGCATCGCTTCCCCCATCGCCGCCAGCCGGTTGCCGCCTACCAGCAGGTCGCGGACGACGCCGGGCACGCGCTCGATCTCCGGCTCCGGCACGAGGACGGCGCCGCCCGCCTGCTCGAAGTAGCGCGCGTTCTTGGTCTGGTGGTCGGCGGTGACGTTCGGCGAGGGGACGAGCACCGCCGGCTTACCCGCGGCCGCCACCTCCCAGACCGACCCGCCCGCCCGGGCGAGGACGAGATCGCATGCGTCGAGCGCCGCTCCGAAGTCACCCGTCCAGTCGAGGAGCAGGTAGTCCGGCCGCGAGACCCTGCCGGTCAGCTCGGCCAGGTAGCGCACCCCACAGAGATGCAGCACGGCGGGGCCGTCTACGGCGAAGCCGGTCAGCGCGATCTCGTTGACGGCGGCCGCGCCCTGGCTGCCGCCGAACACGAGCAGAACCGGCTCGTCGATCGGGAGCCCGAAGCGCCGACGCCCCTCGTCCGGAGCGAGGCGTTCGCGGGCCGGGACGGGGCGACCGACGACCCGGTAGCGTGCACTCGTCCGCCGGCCGTCGGGATAGGCAAGGAACACCCGCTGCGCGAAGGGAGCCGCGATCCGGTTGGCCAGGCCGAGGTGCGCGTCCGCCTCGGCCAGCGCGGCAGGGATTCGCTTCCGCCACGCCGCATAGATCATCGGCCCGGCGACGTATCCGCCGCCGCCGAACACGACATCGGGACGTCTGGCCTCGAGGATTCGCGCACAGGCCCGCGGGGCGCGGCCGGCGAGCATCACGGCCCGCAGCTGCGCGCCGCCCGGCCGCCGCGGCAAGCCGCTGATCTCGAACGGGTCGAGCTCGAAGCCTGCTTGCGGGACGAGCCTGGCCTCGATGCGGTCAGGCGAGCCGGCGAAGCTCACGCTCACGCCGCGGGCGCGGAGCGCCTGCGCGACGGCGAGCGACGGGATCACGTGACCGGCGGTCCCTCCGGCCGCGATCACGCACCTGAGCTGCGGCTTCGACGCCATCATCCCGCGCGATGTTAAGGAGGATGCCGACCGACGCGAGCATGACGACGAGGCTGGTGCCTCCATAGGACACCAAGGGGAGCGGGATTCCCGTGAGCGGTGCGACGCCGACGACCGCGGCGAGGTTGAGCGCCGCCTGGCCGCAGATCAGCGTGGTGATCCCGACCGCGAGGCCCTTGCCGAACGGGTCGTGGCAACGCAACGCGATGCGAAGGCCCGCCCAACCGAACGCGGCGTAGGCGGCAATCAGCAGCGTTGCTCCGACGAGCCCGAGCTCCTCTCCGATCACGGCGAAGATCATGTCCGTGTGCGCCTCGGGAAGGTAGAACACCTTGCCGACGCTCTCCCCCAGCCCCTTGCCGAAGATCCCGCCCGAGCCGATCCCGATCATCGCCTGCACGGTCTGGTAGCCCGCGCCCTGCGCGTCGCGCCACGGGTCGACAAAGCTGAAGAAGCGGGTACGCCGGTACGGCTCGAACCAGATCGCGACTACCGTGATCACCGAGACGATCGCCGCCGAGACGCCGAGCAGCCGGACCGGCGCGCCCGCGACCAGCAGCATCGCACCGACCACCAGACAGATCGCGATCACGGTGCCGAGGTCCGGCTCCGCGAGCACGAGCGCGCAGAAGCCGGCAACCATCAGCCCGATCGGCTTCGTCAGCTCGCCGAGCGTCGTCGGCACCGGCCGCTTCGAGAGGTAGAGGGCGATCCAGACGACGACCGCCAGCTTGGCGATCTCCGAAGGTTGGAACGACGCGGCGCCGAGGTCGATCCAGCGGCGTGCGCCGTTGACGTTCTGCCCGCCTACGAGCGCGACCAGGAGCAGGAAGAGGCTGCCAAGGACAAGCACCGGGGCGGTGTGGCGAAGCGACCGGTAGCTCCACAGGCGCGCGCCGACGAGCAGCCCGAGCCCGAGGAACGCGAAGATCGCCTGCCGTTTCAGGTAGTAGGCCGGGTTCCCCCCGCCGATCGTCGCCGACGCCGACGTGGCGCTATACACCATCACCATCCCGAAGGCGACGAGGGCGAGCGTGACCAGCACGAGGACGTTCGACTCAAGGTGGCCGCGCTTCACCCGGATAGGTTCTGCACCAGCCTCCTGAATTCCTCGCCCCGCTGCTCGAAGTCGCGGAACTGGTCGTAGCTCGCGCAGGCCGGCGAGAGCAGGACGATCTCACCGGGCCGGGCCGCCTCGGCCGCGGCCGAGACAGCCGTCTCGAGATCGCCGCTTTGGACGTACGGGACGCCCTCGCGGTCGAGCGCCTGGGCGAGCTCGCCTGCAGTCTCGCCGATCAGATACGCGCGGCCGTGGAGCTCGCGGGCGAGTTCCACGAAGCTCTCTCCCTTCCCGGAGCCGCCGAGAATCACATGGAGGGGAACGTCGTAGGAGGCAAGCGCGCGTCGCGCCGCCGCCGTGTTCGTCGCCTTCGAGTCATTGACGAAGCGGACGCCGCCGAGCTCGGCGACGACCTCGAGCCGGTGGGGCACGCCCGGGAAGGTCCGCAGCGCCTTCGCGATCGCGTCGTCGGCGAGCCCGGCGGCACGCGCGGCGGCGGTCGCCGCTGCCGCGTTCTCGCGGTTGTGAGCGCCGGGCAATCCCGGCTCGGCCGGCAGCGCGTCGTCCACCGAGAACTCAACCCGCGCCGCCGAGCCCGGCACCGGGCCGAACCTCCGCGGTACGACCGCCGTGTCGTCGAGTTCCTGGTTCTCGAAGATCCGCAGCTTCGCGTCGCGGTAGGCCTCGAGGGACCCGTGCCGGTCGAGGTGGTCCGGCTCGAGGTTGACGAGCACCGCGACGCGAGGATGGAAATCGTGGATGTCCTCGAGCTGGAAGCTGGAGAGCTCGCAGACGACCCACGTCTCGGGGGCCGCCTCGACCGCGCTGAGCGCCCGGCCGACGTTGCCGGCGACGGCCACGTCCCGGCCGGCCGCGCGGAACATGGCACCGAGCCATTCCGCAGTCGTGGTCTTCCCGTTCGTTCCCGTCACGCCGAGGATCGGGTTGGCCAGCAGCCTGAAGGCGAGCTCGACCTCGCTCCAGATCGGGATGCGGCCCGCGGCGACAAGCGGGTTGTCCCTCGGCACGCCGGGGCTCTTGACCAGTACGTCCGCGCCGTCGAGGAGGGAGAGGTCGCCGTCGTTGCCGAGGTCGCGACCGGCCAGAACGACCTCGACGCCGTTCCGCTCGAGCAGTGCCGCCGCAGCCTGCCCCGAACGCGCTGTTCCGAGGACGACGGCGCGCTTCACCGTCGGAGGACACGCGCGAGCTCATCGCCGACCCCGTCGCCGACCGCGGAGTCGACCGAGGCGTCGGGCAGGGGCAGGATCGACGGCTCGCCGATCAGGTAGAAGGCCCGCGGATCCGGGGCATCGTGCTCGAGCTCCTCGAGGCGCGCAGCCGAGAGGTCGACGACGTACACGTCCTCGTCGCCGGCCGCCGCCAGCGCCTCACGGAGCAACGCGCCGTCGAGCACGAGGATCGTCATCCCCCGCGGAAGAAGCGGAAGTAGTAGCGGTAGTACAGCGCGAACCCGAAGGCGCAGAGGATTGCGGTCAGGATCCAGAAGCGCACCATGATCTTGGTCTCCGACCAGGCCTTCATCTCGAAGTGGTGGTGGATCGGCGCCATCAAGAAGAGCCGCCGGCCGAAGTACTTGAACGAGAACACCTGGGCCATCACCGAGAGCGCCTCGATCAGGAAGATCCCGCCGACGAAGAGGAGCAGCACTTCCGTCTTGGTCATGATCGCGAAGCCGGCGAGCGCGCCGCCGATCGCCATCGAGCCGGTGTCGCCCATGAACACCTCAGCGGGCGAGGCGTTGTACCAGAGGAAGCCGACCAGCGCCCCGATCAGGGCCGCGCCGACGATCGACAGGTCGAGGAGGCGGAGCTCGCGGTCGCCGGGCGGGCCTGACCGGATGAATGCGATCACGGTCATCGCCGTGAACGTGAACACGGCGATGATCCCGGTGCCGGCCGCGAGGCCGTCGATCCCGTCGGTCAGGTTCACACCGTTCGCCGCCCCCGCGATGATGATGAAGAGGAACGGATACCACGCCCACGAGAGCGGGATCTTGAACCCGGGCAGGTAGAGGTCGGTCGAGAAGTCGCGGTGGTAGGCGACCCAGGCGACCACCGCCGTGATCAGCGCGAGCCCGAGCAGCTTCCAGCGGCCGTTGAGACCGAGCGACCGCTTGTGGGTCAGCTTGATGAAGTCGTCCAGGAAGCCGATCAGGCCGCAGCCGACCATGCAGAACACGACGGTGAGCGCGGGCGTCGAGTAGTTGCTCAGGATCAGGTACGGGACGACCGCCGAGAACAGGATCAGCAGGCCGCCCATCGTCGGCGTTCCCTGCTTCTCGACATGCCGGGCCGGCCCCTCCTCCCTGATCGGCTGCCCGTACTCGCGCAAACGGAGGAAGTTGATGAATCGCGGTCCGGCGACGATCGAGACCACCATTGCGACGATCCCGGCGATCAGGACGTCGACCATCAGTGCGCCGTCCGATACTGAGGACGCCGAACGGCGGCCCCGGACGCCGCCAGAGATGCCCTGACTGGTGCCGGAGGGCGCACGTTACGCGCGCACCGTCGTCAGCGCCTCGGCCACGCGCTCGAGGCCCATTGCCCGGGCCGCCTTGACCAGCACGCAGGCGCCTGGTCGCACGAGCTCCTCGAGCAGTGCGATCGCCTCGCCCACCGAGTCGACGTGCCGCCCGCCGTAGGCGACCGACTGCGGGCCGATCGCGACCACCTCGTCGATTCCCAGCTCGGCGACGGCGCGGCCGACCTCGCGGTGCCCCTGCTCGCTGTACGTCCCGAGCTCGGCCATGTCCCCCAGGACGGCGATCGTCGGCCGGCCGGCGGCGAGCTGGACGAGGTGCTCGAGCGCGGCCCGCATCGAGATCGGATTCGCGTTCCAGGCATCGTTGATGAGCACGCCTCCACCCGGAAGCGGGATCTCCTCGTTCCGCCAGCCGGTGAACGGAACGTGGAGGTCGTCGGGGAGGTGGAGCTCGAGCGCGTTCGCGGTCGCGATCGCCGTGAGCGCATTGACGGCCAGGTGCCGGGCGGTGAAATCGACCTCGAGGGCGCCGAGCGACGTGCGCAGCACGGGTGGCTCGAAGGCTTCCAGGGTCACGTCGCGGCCGACGCGGACGACCTCGAGGTCGTCGCGCTCCACGGGGAAGTCTTCCGGCACGATCGCCGTGCCCCCTGCGGGAAGCGCTGCGATCAGCTCGCTCTTCGCGCGCATGACGCCTGCGAGATCGCCGACCTTCTCCAGGTGGACGGGCCCGACGTTGGTGATCACACCGACCTCGGGTCGGGCGAAGGCGCACAGCTCGGCGATCTGGCCGAAGCCCCGCATCGCCAGCTCGAGGATGCAGATCTCGGTGTCCCGCTCGACTCGGCCGATCGTCAGCGGCACGCCGATCTCCGCGTTGAAGCTGCGCTCGGCGGCGACCGTGCGCCGCTGGGGCGTGGAGATCGCGGCCAGGATGTCCTTGGTCGAGGTCTTCCCCATCGAGCCGGTGATCGCGACGAATCGGGCGGAGCTCCGGTCGCGCACTCGCCCGGCGAGCGCGGCCAGTGCCGCGAAGGCGTCGTCCGGGACGAGCGCCGCAGCGGCGCCTTGCTGAAGGGCGTCTTCGACGAAGGCAATGCCTCCGCCCACCGCGACGAAGAGGTCGCCGTGCTCGACCCGGCGCGAGTCGGTCTGCAGGCCGAGCACGTCGCTTGCCGTCGAGCCGACCCGGAGCCGTCCAGGGGCCAGCTCGCTGACCTCGTCGAGCGAGAGGGGGATCATGCGGTCGTCTTCAGCGCGCGCAGCGCTTCGCCTGCCACCTCGGCGTCGTCGAACGGCGTAACGACGCCTGCGACCTCCTGGCCCTGCTCGTGCCCCTTTCCGGCGATCACGACGGCATCGCCCGGCCGCGCGAGCTCGATCGCCCGCTCGATCGCCCGTGCGCGGTTCGGTTCCACGATCGGCTCGCCGCTCATCCCGGCCACGATCTCGTCGACGATCGCCAGGGGGTCCTCACTGCGCGGGTTGTCCGACGTGACGATCGCGACGTCCGCGAGCTCGGACACGATTCGCCCCATCACCGGGCGCTTCCCGCGATCGCGGTCGCCACCGCAGCCGAAGACACAGATCAGGCGGCCGTCGGCGAGCTCCCGAGCGGTGCGCAAGACGTTCTCCAAGGCCGCGGGCTTGTGCGCGTAGTCGACGATCACGGCGAAGTCCTGACCTCCGTCGACTCCCTGGAAGCGGCCCGGCACGCCGCCGACGGAGGCGATCCCGCGCGCGATCACTCCGTCGTCGATTCCGAGCAAGCGGGCGCCGGCGAACGCGCCCAGTGCGTTCTCCAGGTTGAACCGGCCCCGCAGGGGCGTGGCGACGTCTACGGTCGCGGGGCTGAGGTCGGCGTCGTCGCCCAGGCCATAGGTGAGCAGCGGCGTGCCTTGCGTGCGCAGTTCCTCGGCGAGGCGGCGGCCGTACGCGTCGCCGACGTTGACCGCGGCCGCCGGCGCCTGGTTGCCGAAAAACAGCCGCCGCTTCGCGTCGAAGTAATCCTCCATATCCCGGTGGAAGTCCAGGTGGTCGCGGTCGAGGTTGGTGAACACGAGCACCGAAAACCGAACGTGGTCGAGACGCCGGAGCGCCGACCCGTGCGAGGTAGCCTCCATCGCGCAACTGCGGTCCCCTGCGTCCAGCATCTCGCGGAAGAGCCGCTGCAGGTCGATCGCTTCTGCCGTCGTCCTGGTGGCCGCGCGCCGCTCGCCGTCCACGCGGGTCTCGATCGTCCCCAGCAGGCCCGGCCGGCGCCCCGCCGCCGCAAGCACCGCGTAGAGGAGGAACGCCGTCGTCGTCTTGCCCGCCGTCCCCGTCACCCCGGCCACGGCCAGCTCTTCGGTCGGTCGCCCGAAGAACTCGTCCGCCGCCGCCGCCATCGCCGCGCGGGAGTCGGCGACGACGAGTTGCCGCACCGCCAGGTCGAGCCGGCGCTGGACGACCAACGCGACCGCACCGTTCCGGACCGCCTCCGGCGCGAAGTCGTGCCCGTCGGCGCGCTCGCCGGGGACGCAGAAGAAGAGCGACCCGGCGCGCGCGGCCCGTGCGTCGTACGCCAGATCGTGGATCGTCGTGTCAGCGCGCCCGACGACTTCCGCCGGCGCAAGCACGGCGATCAGCCGCTCCAGGTCCACGACGAGCGAGTCTAACAGCGGCGCCAGCCGCCTCCCGGTGCCCAAATCGTCACCGAAGTGGCTCAGGTGCGGGGCTTTTGTCCGCATCGTCACCGCCACCGACATGGCGGGCGCGGCACAACAACGCTCGGGTCAGCGGGCGATGCGAGCGAGTGAAGGAGAGGGTCCGCGGGAAACCATGTTCTCCCGCGTCTTTAGCCGAGAGGCGCGCCGGCCGCGTTCTTCAGCGAGGCCGGGTCGTCCGGCGGAACGTCCATGTACTGGAGCGCGAAGCGGGCGATGTCGCGGAAGGCCGGGGCGGCGACGAGGCCGCCGAAGATCTGACCCTGCGGCTCGTCGATGGAGACAAGGATGACCGCGCGGGGCGCGCTGGCCGGGACGATGCCGACGAACGAGGCGACGTAGTTCGTGTCCGAGTACCCGCCGTGCGGGTCGGGCTTGGCCGCGGTTCCGGTCTTCCCCGCGACCAGATAGCCGGGCACGGCGGCCTCGCCGCCGGTGCCCTCCGACGAGACGACGCCTTGCAGCATCCCCATCAGTTCCCGCGCGATCGTCGGCGTAACAACGCGCCGGCGGTGAACCTTCGCCGGCTTCCGTCCACGCACGTGATCGACGAGGTGCGGCTGGAGCCAGACACCGCGATTCGCGAGAGCGGCGTAGGCCGACGCCATCTGGATCGGCGTGACGGCGATGCCCTGGCCGATCGGGACGTTGCCGATCGTCGAGCCAGACCACTTGTCGACAGGGAGGACGATGCCCTGGCTCTCGCCCGGGAAGTCGATGCCGGTGGTGTTGCCGAATCCGAAACGATCGATCCACGCTCCGAGCCGCTTCCGGCCCAGCAGCTCGGCGAGCGTGATCGTGCCCACGTTCGACGATCGGGCGAGCATCTCGGCCACGGACATCGTCTCGGTCGGCCGGGGCTCGGCCTCGTCGATGGTCCGGTCGGCGACGTCGATCGACGGAGCCAGCGTGAAGGTCGTGTTCGGCGTGACGACATGGTCGGTGAGCGCGGCGGCATAGGTGACGACCTTGAAGGTCGAGCCCGGCTCGTACGTGTCGGTGACGGCGCGGTTGCGCTGGAGGCTGCTCGGAACCTTCGCGTAGTCGTTCGCGTCGAAGCCGGGTGCGCTTGCCATCGCGAGCACGCCGCCCGTGCGCGGATCGAGGACGATCGCCGTCCCGTCGGACGCGTGCCACTTCGCCAGGGTCTCGCGCAGTACCGACTCGACCTTCGCCTGCAACGTGTGGTCGAGAGTCAGGAACACGTCCCGGCCCGGCTGCTCGGGCGTCGACGAAACGACGTCGATCGTGCGGCCGAAGGGGTCACGGACGATCGTCTCCTTGCCGGGCTTGCCGCCCAGGTAGCGCTCCAGGCCGAGCTCCAACCCGGCGATGCCTGTGTTGTCGACTCCCGCGTAGCCGAGCACCTGCGAGGCGACCGAGTGCTGCGGGTAGCTGCGCCGCTCCTCCGGGTAGAAGTCGAGACCCGCGAGACCGCGCCGCTCGAGCGCCGCCGCCCGCTCGGGATCCGCCTTGCGCTGCACGTAGACGAAGCTCTGCTTTTTGTCGAGCAGCTGCGGGTAGATCTTGTTGGGGTCGAGGTCGAGCGCGTTGCCGGCTTCGACTGCGACCCGCTGGGCGTTCCGTACCTGCTTGGGGTCTGCGTAGACGGTGGTCGCCTCTTCGCCGATCGCGAGCGGGGCCCCCATGCGGTCGTAGATCGTCCCCCGCCCGGCCGGTGTCGCGATCGTCTCGTGGTGCTGCTGCGCCGCCAGCCGCTCCAGCCTGGGTGCGCGCACGACCTGCAGCCAGAAGGCGCGCGCGAAGGCGATCGCGAAGGCGAGCGCGAAGAAGGCGAGGAGCAGTCGGATCCGGCGGTTCGCCAGGCGGGCGTGCACGCCTAGGGCTTCAACCTGACGTACGTCGTCTCCTGCGCCAGTGCCGGCTGGACACCGAGCTCCTTGCGGGCCAGGGCCTGGATCCGCGCGGCCGCCTGCGCGCTGGAGAGCTCCGACGCGAGCTGGGCGTTGTCGGCGCGCAGGCGCGCGCGGTCGCGGCCACGCTGATCGAGCTGGATGTTCAGCCGGAGAACGGCGACGTTCATGAACACGACGCCTGCCAGGAGCACGCCGATGATCACGATCCAGACCACGCCGCTGGCGACGCGCGGACGCCGCTCGGCTCTGGGCCTCGGCCTCGGCGCCGCGTCGATCGCCGGTGCGGCGCCGGCGCGCGCCCGCGGTTGAGGAGCGACCGCCGCCACTAGCCGACCTTCTCGGCGACCCGCAAC
>JBKPRA010000108.1:0-29954 GCA_046734335.1 Actinomycetota bacterium
GCGCTGTACGACTCGAAATTCCGTCTCGACGTGACCGAGGGAACCGAGCGGGTAGACCTCTTCTTCGACGGGCCGGCAGACGAGACGCTGAGTCAGCTGCAAACGCCGAGCCTGTTCTTCTACCCGGATGCAAGGAAAGCCCGTCGGACGTACCGGGCTCAGATCGCACGCCTGAAGAAGAACGCCGGCAACCTGTTCGGAGTAGGCCGGAACGTCGTCATCCTCTGGGTCCAGCCTGACGTGCCGCAACGGCTACGGGCGATCGTCCGACGCTGTCTCCGTCCATGACGGCCCGCGGACCGTGCAGGAGCGCGTGCGCCGAGCTAGTCGCCGTCGATGCCGACGTGCGCCGACACGCGGTCCTGCAGGTGGTCCGCCGATGGGAGGGTCAACATCGCAAGGGCGACACCGGCGGAGAGCGTCGCGGCCGCGAGCCCGAGCCGGAACGCCAGCCCGGGGCGCCTCAGCTGTAGCGCGGCCGGTAGCCGAGCCACCCGGGCGAGGACATGGACGCCGACGGCACCGAGCCACACGACGAAGCTCGCCTTGTGCAGACCGAGAACGGTCCCGCTCCTCCCGTCGAGCGCTAGCAGCGCGACACCCGTAGCCAGGACCACGATCGTCGAGGCGACCGCAACCGGCGCGACCACCAGACGGAGGAAGGGGTGCGGCGGCCCTCGCCGGACGTACTCCTCGGCCCCGAGGTAGTAGCGGAGCATCCGCCACCCGGTGCTGCCCAGCTTCAGCCCGACGACCGGCAGTAGGAGCACCCCGATGAACGCATGCACGGTCAGGAGCGACCTCAGGTTCAGGAGCGTCGCCCCCTCGACCGCGAGCAGGACGAGCAAGAGCGTCGCGGCGACGGCGGTGAGCTGCTGGTTGCCGTCGCTGCCGCCGAGGCGCCTCACGTGCACGAGTGAAGCAGACACGAAGGGGTCACAAGGTGACCGAACCGTCGTCGGCGATCGTCCAGTGGGGGTTGTGGGCGACCTCCCATGCGTGCCCCTCCGGGTCGGCGAACGCACCCGAGTAGCCGCCCCAGAACGTCTCGGCACCGGGACGGAGGATCATGCCGCCCGCCGCCCCGGCCTCGGCGATCACCGCGTCGACCTCTTCGGGCGAGCGGGTGTTGTAGGCGAGCGTGATTCCGCCCCAGCCGCCCGAGTCCTCGACGCCCGTGTCCTCGGCCAGCTGTTCCCGACCCCAGAGCGCGACGATCATCCCTCCCACCTGGAAGAAGACGACATCGTCGTCGGGCGCGGCGCCGCTCTTCCAGCCCAGGGCTTCGTAGAACGCCCGTGCACGGCCGAGATCGCGGACACCCAGCGTGACCAGACTGACCCGCTGCTGCATCAGGCGAGCCCCGCTGCGAACCAGGCCGTCGCAGTCAGCTCGAACGCACCCTCCGGTGAGCCGATCTTGCGGCGGAACGTCTCGCGGACTGCCTCGAGCGCGCCGCCTTCGAGCGACTCCGCGTGGACGCCGACCGGGCCGACGCCGGCACGGAAGGTCGCCCAGAGCTCGTCGAAGTCGCGGTACCCGGACGACACCGTGATCGCGCGGTCATCGACGTCGCGCAGCCCCGCGTCCCGCCAGAGCCCGGCCAGCTGGCCCGGCTTGCCACCGAACCGCTCGACCTCCGAACCGCCGGGCACTCCGGCCTCCCCCACCGCCGCCCAGTAGGCGCCGATCATGGTCATCCCGCCGGTCATGTCCCATACGCAGGCGGACACCACCCCGCCGGGCCGCGTCACGCGCGCCATCTCCTCCACCGATGCTGCCGGGTCGTCGACGAAGTGGAAGACGAGCTGCGCGAGGGTCCGGTCGAACACGCCGTCGTCGAACGGGAGCGCCTCCGCCGGACCGACACGGATGTCCGCCCCGGGGACGTTCTCGCGGCACTGCTCGACGAACGGCTCCGACGGATCCACGCCTGCGACCTGCTCGCCGCCGACCAGGTCGGCGAGCACGCTCGTCAGCGCGCCGGTGCCGCAGCCCACGTCGGCCACCTGCTGCCCGCGCTCCACCCTCGACTCGCGTGCGAACTCAGGTGCCAGCGCCCTGCTGTACCGCCCCATGAAGTTCTCGTAGGCGTCGGCCTTCTGGAACATCTGGCTGTCAGAGGTCATCGGGCGTGTTGACGTTGAGGAGGAGATCCGTGTCGACGTCGATCACGAGCGTATCGAGTCGGGCGAGTACGTCGCGAAGGGAGAGCCGGCCGGCCGACAACGCTTCCTCGAGCGCCGGGAGCGCTGTCCGCCGGTAGGCGCCCGGAAGCGGGCCCGTTTGTGGCGTAGCGGCGTCCCCGCACGCGTCTGCGAGGACGGCCAGCGTGTCCGGGGTGACTCGCGGCGTGTCCACGGGGAGCACGACGGAGAGCTCGTTCGCCGCCGCGCGCAGCCCGGCGACCACGCCCGCGATCGGCGCCCGCACGTCGGTGCCGTCGTCGACAAGCGGGAACGGCAGGCCGAGGCCGTCCGCCTCCTTCCCGACCGCGATCCGCTCGTCGCAGAAGGCGAGCGTCTCCCACCCGATCTCGGCGAGGGTGCAACCGCCGATCCGGGCGAGCGCCTTCGGCGAGCCGAACCTCGTGCTCGCCCCGCCGACGAGCAGGATCCCCGTCAGCCGTCGATCCGCCACGGCTCCGTGTAGATGTTGGCCCGGCCCTCGCGGACGAAGCCGCAGAGCGTGATGCCGCGATCGGAGGCGAGCTCGGCCGCGAGGCTCGAGGGCGCGCCGACCGCGACCATGATCGGACAGCCGGCGACAGCCGCCTTCTGGACGAGCTCGAACGACAGCCGTCCGCTCACGCAGAGAATCGAATCGGCCAGCGGCAGGCGTCCCTGCGTGAACGCCCAGCCGACGACCTTGTCCAGCGCGTTGTGCCTACCCACGTCCTCGCGTAGGCAGACCAGTTCGCCCTCGGCGTCGAAAAGGCCCGTCGCGTGCAGGCCGCCCGTGGCGGCGAAGCCGGCCTGCGACTCGCGCAGCCGGTCAGGCAGGGAGGCGACCAGCGCAAGCGGCGCCGTCAGCACGCTCGTGACCCGCTCGGCCTCGACCGCGACCGCTTCGAGCGCTCCTTTCCCGCAGACGCCGCACGACGACGAGGTGAAGAAGCTGCGCTGCAGCCGCGCCGGATCGAACCCCGGCGCGTCGACCTCGACGGCGTTCGCCGCCAGGTCCGCAGGGAGGCGGGCGGCCGTCGGCCGGAGCCCCTCCGAGAGGCAGAAGCCGAGCCCGAGCTCCTCGTCGTGCCCGGGCGTCCTCATCGTCACCGCCACAGGGCGGCCCTCGACGCGGATCTCGAGTGGCTCCTCGACCGCGAGCAGGTCCCGCCGGATGTCGCCCGCCGGAAGGCGCAGCACCTCGACCGGGGCCGTGGAATACGGTGGCGCCGCGTCCGCGGTCACGAGGCTAGCGTAGTCCTACTTCGCAGTGAATCCGCCGTCGACGGGCAGGATCGCGCCAGTCACGAACGCCGCCGCCTCCGACGCGAGGAAGACGATGGTGCGCGCGACCTCGTCCGCCGAGGCGATCCGTTGCAGCGGATGGTCCGCGGCGATCGCCGCGGTCAATCCCGCGGGGTCGTCGGAGCCCTCGACGAGGCGGTGCAGGAACGGCGTGTCGATCGCACCCGGCGCGACGGCGTTCACGCGGATCTCCGGGGCGAGCTCGACCGCAAGCTGGCGCGTAAGTTGGACGATCGCGCCCTTGCTGGCCGAATAGGCCGATTGAAGCGGCAGCCCGACGACACCCGAGATCGACGCCGTGCAGACGATCGCGCCGCCGCCGCGCTCGCGCATGACCGGGATCGCCGCCCGGCAGAAGAGGAACGTGCCCTTCACGTTGACAGCCTGCACCCGGTCCCACTCCTCCTCGGTCGTCTCCACGACGGGCTTCCAGACGATCCGGCCGGCGTTGCAGACGAGCACGTCGAGGCCGCCGAACCGCTCGCGCGCGACCGAGACGGCCCGCTCCGCCGTCGTGGCGACCGAGACGTCGCCCTCGACCGCCGCCAACGCGCCTCCCTCGGTCATCGGCTCTACGTCGATGGCGACCACGGACGCGCCCCGCTCGAGGAACTGTCCGGTCACGGCCCGCCCGAGCGCCCCGGCCGCGCCGGTGACGATCGCGACCCTGCCCTCGAGATCGAGCGTCACCGCTTGGTCTGATGCAGGCGGTCCGGCCGCAGCACCTCGTCGACCAGGCCGAGATGCTCCCGCGCCCACTCGCGGGCGGTCCAGTCGCGGACGATCGTCCCGAAATGCCCCCAGCCGATCGCCATGTCGCGGAAGATGCGCTCGATCCGCTGCCCGCGGCGGGCAGCGCTCGAGCCCGCCGTCCGGTAGATCTCGCCCTGCATCGCCTCCCACGCGAGGGTGAGCGCCTCGCGCGCGGCCATGTTCAGCCGCAGGTCCTCCTCGCGCGTGAACGGGACGTCGTCCACGATGCTGCGCCGGCAGGCCGCGTGCCACTGGTCGGCGATGTTGAGCAGCACCGCCTCCGCGGCGGCGACCTTCCCGGCCGCCAGCCCGAACCAGCGCTGGTAGTCGGGATCCTCGATGCGGGTCACGATCGGCGGCCGCTGCGTCTTGCGTGTGCGGAGGATCTCCTCGTACTCGTCGAGCGCACCCTTGGCCGCGCCGATCATGATCGCCGCCAGCGAGCCCTCGAAGTACGCGAGCGTGCGGCCTGCGTACATCGGGTTGCCGTGAATCCGGACGCCGGGAGTGCCGCCCGAGACGTTGGTGTCCACCAGCCAGGTGTTCTCGAGCACGAACCGCTCGGGGATGAACGCCTGCTCGAACCGGACGCTGTGCGAGCCCGAGCCTCTCAGGCCGAGCGTGTCGCCCCAGTCGTCGAGCATTGTCCACGACTCGCGCGGTGCCACGAAGAGGAGCAACCGCCCGGGACGGCCGCCGTCCTCCTCGGGCGCGGCGAAGGTCTGCCCCATGTAGTGCGTCGCGTAGGGCGCCCCCGACGAGTACGGGTGCGTGCTGGTCAGCTCCCAGCCGCCGTCGACCCGTTTCGCGCTCCCCGCCGGCGCGGCCACTGCAGGGCAGAGGAAGAACTCGCCGAACAGCTCGGCCTGCACCTCCTCCTCGAAGAGCATCCCGGTCTGGAGGGCATGGCCGGCCGGGAGACACAGGCACCAGGCTGTCGACGGGCAGCCGCGCGCGATCGCCATGCCGATCCGCCAGAACGAGCCAAGGTCGAGCTCGAGCCCGCCGTAGCGCTTCGGGACGAGCACGTCGTAGAAGCGGCTTTCGAGAAACGCTTCGTGGATCTCCTGCGGGTAATAGGTGCGCTCCTCGGTCTCCGCCTGGAGCTCGACGAGGCGCGGGCGCAGCTCGTCGGCGCGGGCGAGGAGCTCCTCGACAGTCGTCGTCACCGCGCGTTCCTGAGCCGCTCGGTCGCCTCGACGTCGACGCCTGTGCCCTCTGGATCCCACTCGGGGTCGCCGGTCACGACGACACCGTAGTCGCGCGCCGCCCCCTCGACGGTCACGTAACCGTCGCGGACGTCGCGCAGGACGCGCTCGGGCTCGCGCTCGAACGGGTCGCCCCACCCGCCGCCGCCCGCGGTGACGTAGCGGAGCTGGGCGCCCGGTTGCGTCTCCCAGAACGGCACGCGGTAGGGGTAGCGATAGACGCCGTCCTCCATGCCCGCCACGTGGATCTCTTCGCCGGTCTCGTCCGTGATCCAGATCCCGCCGGTCGAGCCGTCGCCTCCGCCGTGGACGCCGAACCCGGGCGCCCGCTTGTACCGGAGCGACATCAGGTGATGCTGGGCCGAGGAGAGCCAGAGCGTGTCGCGCAGCATCGACGCGCCGCCCCGGTTGTAGCCGACGCCGGCGGTGTCGGGAACCGGTTCGTGCCGCAGGACGACCACCGGCACCTCCGACTCGACCGACTCGACGGCGACGCCGATCCCGTTCGCCTGGTAGGAGAGCATCTGGCTGTCGGCGTCGCCGTGCCGGTTTCCCCCGTACGCGCCGATCTCGCCGCCGACCTGCGCGGCCGAGATCCACGGCGATCCGTCCGGCCGCGCCCCGAACGCGCTGTGGATGTCGGCGCTGCCCCGGTCGCCGGCGATCGCCGCCTCCCCAACTCCCTGGGCTAGCGCACGCAGCACGGCCGAGAGCATCACCTGGCTCTGCTCCCAGTAGGCGAAGACGGCCCCGTCGGGCGGGAGGGCGCTGACCACCGTTCCCTCGGGGATTACGAGATCGACCGCGCGCATCGCACCGGACGTGAACCAGCCCTCGGGGTCGAAGATGTACTTGAACGCGATCCCCACGGTCGTCTTGGCGTCGAGGGGCGTCGCGTTGATGCAGGTCCGCGCCTGGCGGGAGGTGCCGCTGAAGTCGACCTCGGCACGGCCGCCACGCTTCGTCACCGTGACGCGGACGCGGTACTCCTCGTCGTCGCCGGCGGCGTCGCAGTCGATCAGGTCCTCACCCACCCAGGTGCCGTCGGGGATCGATGCCAGCGCCGCCGACGTCCGCTGGGCGGCGGCGTCACACGCGTAGGTCATGGCACCGTGCACCGCCGCGGCTCCGTAGCGCTCGATCGTCTCCATGAGCAGCCGCTCGCCGAGGTCGAGCTCGGCGACGATCGACAGCATGTCCGGTGCGAGGATCTCCCCGAAGCGGACGTTGTCGAAGATCAGGCTCCACGTGTCGTGCACGGGCTCACCGGCCCGATAGAGCGCCCGCGGCGAGAGCACGAGCCCGTTCTCGTAGACATTCTTCTTCGCGATGCTGAAGCCGGCGGGGACGACTCCGCCCATGTCGAGTTGGTGGGCCTTCATGTTCACGAAGCCGGCAAGCGCGCCGCCGTGGAAGACCGGCCGGACGAACAGAAGGTCGTTGACGTGCGTGCCGTTCCGGTACGGGTCGTTCGCGACGATCACGTCCCCCGGCTCGAGGCGCTCGACGCCGTACTCCTCGACCGTGTTCCGCACCGAGTCGGCCATCGTCCCGGTGAACAACACGATGCTCGCGCTCATCGCCGGCGTCGGCCAGTCGCAGGGAGGCGGCCCGGTGATGGTGGCGGCGAAGTCGTAGAAGTCCCGCAGGATCGGCGAGAACGCCGCCGTCAGGAGCCGCGCGCACATGTGCTCGACGACGTAGCCGAAGCGGGCCGCGAGGACCGTCGCGGTGAAGCGGTCGCAGCCGTAGCGCTGCTCGAACTCGACGGCGGAGAGGTCACGAATCGCCGTCATCCCGCTGCCTCGATCACCAGCTCGCCGAGCGCACCGACCTCGACGGTCTGGCCGGGAACGACGAACGTCGTCGCGAGCCCTTCGCGAATGACCGCCGGACCGAAGAGGCGCGCACCCGCCGGCAGCGAGCCGCGCTCGTACTCCGTGGCCTCGATCGGCTCGTCCGCGAGATACCGGAGCTCGATCGGCCGGCCCTCGAGGTGAGAGCCACCGTCACTCTCGGCGCCGAGCGGCGTGAACTCGACCTTCTCGGACGGCACCCGTAGCTCGACGCGATAGCTGACGCCCTGCACCGGGATGGAGGAAAAGCGGTTGCCGTACCGTCGCTCGTACGTCTCGTGGAAGCGCTCGACCAGGTCGGCGATGTCGATCGGCCCGTCGGGAACCTGCACGAACGGGGTCTCCCAACTCTGGCCGAAGAGCCGTCCGTCGAAGCTCCGACGGACCTCGCCGGCCTTCCCGGCACGCTTGCGCAGCCGGCGCTCCATCTCCTCGAACACCCCTTCGATTTGCGCAGCCGACTCCGGGAACAACGGGACGTAGGCGCTGCGGACGTCGTAGTAGACGAGGTCGGTGCTGAGCAGGCCGAGCGCGGAGAAGTTCCCGGGATGGGGCGGGACGACGACGCGGCGAACGTGCATCAGGTCGAGCGCCGCAGGCAGGAGCATCGGCCCGGCCGCACCGTAGGCGATCAGGGAGAAGTCGCGAGGGTCTCCCCCGCGCCGGAGGACGACGTTCGTCACCTCCTCGGCGATGTTCGCCGCCGCGATCCGGAACGCGAAGCCGATGCGCTGCTCGAGCGGAAGCGGCGTCTCGAGCGACGTGAACGCCCGTCGTGCCGGCTCCGGTTCGAGCCTCACGGCCCCGCCCGCGAAGCCGTCCGGGTCGAGGATGCCCATCAGCAGCGCCGCGTCGGTCACGGTCGGCTGCGTGCCGCCGCGCCCGTAGCACGCCGGCCCGGGGTCGGATCCCGCACTTGCCGGCCCGACGACGACGTCGCCCGTGGCGGAGATCGAGACGATGCTGCCCCCGCCGGCACCGACGCTGGAGATCTCGGTCGAGAGCGCGTTGATGATCAGGTCGTGCTCCAGCTCGAAGGTGTTCTCGACGAACGGCGCCCCGTCGACCACGAGCGAGACATCGGTGGACGTCCCGCCGACGTCGCAGCAGACGAGGTTGCCCTCGCCCAGGGCCTCGCCGAGGCGTTGGCCCGACATCGTTCCGGCCGCCGGCCCGGCGAAGACGAGGCGGAACGGTTGCTCCAGGGCCTCGGCCCACGGGAGCAGGGTCGCGGCGCAGTCGGCGAAGTTGAGCTCGCCGGCAAAGCCGGCCTCGCCCAGCCGCTGACCGAGCCGTTGCGCGTAGCCGGTGAAGATCAGCTTCATGAATACGTCGATCACCGTCGTCGAGGCGCGCGCGTACTCCTTCGCCAGTGCGGAGGTCTCCGAGGAGATTGAGACCGCCACCTCGTCGCCGAGTTCCTCGTGCACGAGCTCGCGAAGGCGCCGCTCGTGTGCCGGGTCGACATACGCGTTCAACAGGCAGATCGCGACCCCCTCGACGTTGCAGCGCTTGAGCACCTCGAGCTGGTTCCGGGCCCGCTCCTCGTCGAGCGAGAGGTGGACGCGTCCGTCTGCGAGCACGCGCTCACTGATTCCGCGCCGAAGGTAGCGCGGGACGAGCGGCCTGGCCGCGTCGCCGAAAGGCCGCCGCCACGATGTGTCGCTCTGACGCGCCGGCGGCCGCCAGATCCGTCCACGGTCGAGGATGTCGCGATGCCCCTCGGTGGTCAGGAACGCGATCTTCGGCAGCGCCCGCGTGATCACCGCGTTCAGGCCCATCGTGCTCGCGTGGTTGAACACCGACGCGTCCTCGAGACCGAGCCGCGCGGCCCCCTCGACCGCCGGCACCGCCGGATCGGCGGCGCTGCTCGGCACCTTCGTCACTTCGATGAGTCCGTCGCGGACCGAGACCACGTCCGTGAACGTGCCGCCGACGTCGACGCCGAGCATCAGTGCCCCTTCCAGTGACGGTCTCCCGCTTCTGGCGAGTGACCGGGGCCGTCAGGCAAGGACGCAGGGAGGGCCGATATCGAAACCAGATATCGGCGCGACCGAGGACGCCGCATGACCGTTCCGGGCGCCGCCAGAAGCGTTCTGACCGTTGCTGGAAGGGGCACTACTGCCCCTTGGCGATCTGGAGACCGAGCGGCACGTAGGAGCCGAACGGCGGTGCCGGCTCGCGGCTCACCGAGGCGAGGCACGCCTGGCACTTACGCACGTCGAACCAACCGCCGTCGCCCAGCACGCGATATTCGGCGAGCTCCTCGGCGCCGCACTCCGGGCACGAGCCGTCGACGCGCCGGCGCTCGACCGAGAGGTACGGCTCGGTGGGGCGCGGAAAAGAATGCATCAGAGGCTCGGCACGATCACGCCGCTGAGGTCGCGCTTCTCCGCCGAGGCGTGAAGCGCATCATCGATCTCGTCCAGCTGGTAGCGCCGCGTGATGATCGGCTCGGGCGTCACCCAGCCGTCCTCCATCATCCGGATGAAGCGCGGCAGGTCGTTGCGCATGCGGCAGTTGCCGTTCTGGGCGCTGAGGATCCGTCGGCTCTGCGCCGCGACGATCACCTGCGGCAGCGTCACGGTCGAGTCCGCGGTCGCGATGCTGGTGACGACGGTCGTGCCGCCGCGCCGCGACATCGTCACCGCCTGCGCCTGGGCTTCGGGGACAGTGGCGGCCTCGAGCACGTAGTCGGCGCCGCGACCGCCCGTCAGGTTCTTGACCGCCTCCACCGGATCCTCGGCCGACGGGTCGACGAGCTCCGTCGCGCCGAGCGTCCCCGCGAGCTCACGCCGCTCGGCGATCGGGTCGACCGCGATGATCGTCCGGGCGCTCGCCACCTTCGCTCCCTGGACCATCCACTGCCCGAGGTGCCCGAGCCCGACGACTGCGACGCTCGAACCCGCCTGGACCTCCGCGACGTTGAACACCGAGCCGAGGCCGGTCGTGATCCCGCAGCCGAGCAGGCTGAGCCACTCGTCCGGAAGATCCGTCTCGACCGGGAAGACCTGGTTCGCGGTCACGTTCATCACTTCGGCGTAGCCGCCGACGTTGCCGGCCGCGCTGACGGGCTGGCCGTTCGACCGGTCGGCGACGTGCGGCCAGATCCCGGCGCGGTCGAACGTCTCCGAACACTGCCACGGCTGCCCGGCCGAACAGTAGAAGCAGACACCGCACTCGGAGGTGCCCGGAACGATCGCGCGGTCCCCGACCCTGACGTGGTCGACGGCCGCGCCCACCTCGAGCACCTCGCCCATCGACGCGTGCCCGAGGATCGTCGGCGGGATCTTTCCGAGCTGGCCACGCCAGTTGACCACGTCCGTCGAGCAGAAAGGCGACGCGCCGGTGCGGAGGAGGACGCGCCCGGGTGCCGGGTCGAGGTACTCGATGTCCTCGACCGCGAACGGCCCGTTGAACTCGACCAGGAGCGCGGCCCTCATCCGTCCCTGCTCCCTGCAGCCGGAAGCGGCCGGAACGGATTGGCGGCGCCGGCCCCGCCGTCGACCGGATAGAAGCCGCCCGTCATGTAGGCGGCCTCGTCGCTGAGCAGGAAGGCGACGAGCGCAGCGACCTCGTCGACCGTTCCTGCCCGCTCGAGCGGCGTCGTCACCCGGGCGCGCTCGTGGGCGGCATCGCTCGACACCGGCGCGCCGCCGGGCTGGCTGATCAGGTTGGTCGGGATGATCCCCGGCGCGACCGCGTTCACGCGGACGCCGCGGGTCGCACCGTGGATCGCGCCGCAGCGGGCGAGGCCCAGCACTGCGTGCTTCGAGACGTGGTACGGGACGATGTCCGCTGCGCCGAGCACGCCGGCGAGCGACGACGTCACGACGACCGCGCCGCCGCCGCCCTGCTGCTCGTACTGGCGGAAGGCGTCGCGCAGGCCGAGGAATACGCCGCGGACGTTGACCGCCATCACCTCGTCGAACTCGTGAGCCTCGATCTCGGGAATCGCTACCGGGGTTCCGGCGATGCCCGCGTTCAGGTGGTAGAGATCGATGCGCTCGAAGCGCTCGACGGCGGCGTCCATATACGCCCTGACGCCGTCCTCCTGCGAGACGTCCGCGGCGACTGCGAGCGCCGCGAGCTCGGCGGCGACCGACGTCGCCCGCTTCTCGTCGCGGTCGACGACGACGACATTCGCCCCCTCGGCCGCGAGCCGCCGGGCGACGCCCGCCCCGATGCCGCTGCCCGCGCCGGTGACGACCGCGACCTTGCCGTCCAACCCGGCGAGGGCCACTACGCCTCCAGCTCCTCGAGCACGATCGGCAACGCGGCCAGATAGCCGTGGATTCCGATCGTGCTTGCCAGCTCGAAGACCTCCATCACCTCCGCCGGCGTCGCGCCGTACGCGAGCGCGTTCTCGATGTGCTGGCGCAGGCCGGGGACGTACATGTGGGTCGCCGAAGCGTCGAACGCGGTGTAGATCAGCTCCTTCACCTTCGGCTCGAGCACCCCGTGCTCCCACGGGTGCGCCGAAAAGCCGACGTACGCCTCGAAGAAGTCGGGATCGAGCTCGAGCAGGCCGTTCCAGAAGTCGTGCCAGTAGCCGCGTTTCGCCTCGAAGTCGGCCTTCAGCGCCTGCCGCCGCTCGTCGAGCGGCGCGACCTCGCGCTCGCCGAGCGCCTCGACCAGCACTGGTACGCCCACCGTCGTGGCGTGGATCCCGAGCGTGCTCGTCAGCTGGAGCACCTCGAGCAGCTCCTCCCCCGTCGCGCCGAGGTCGATCGCGCGGCGGGCGTGCTCGCGGATTCCGGGCGCGTACATGTGCGTGGCGGCGGCATCGACCGCGAGGCAGACGAGCTCTTTGACCTTCGGGTCGAGCACCGTCGACCGCCGGGGCACCTCGGCGAGCTCGGTGAACCGCGCGAAGAACTCCGGGTCGGCCTCGCGCAGCGCCTGCAGGGCGTCGGTCATGTGCGCTCCAGCCAGAGGGCGATCTCGGTGTGGTCGGCGTCCTCCGGCAGCGCCTCGGCCGCCCGCTCCCAGACCGCGACCGACGTCTCGCCGAGCGCGAACGGCGTGCCGGTCGCACGCGCGAGCTCCCGCGCCGTGCGGATGTCCTTGACCATCAGCCGCATCGCGAAGCCCGATGTGAACGACCGCGGCTCGACGAACTGCGGCACCTTGTGCTCGGTCGACCAGCTGCGCCCGGTGGAGTCGTTGATCGCGTCGATCATCACCTTCGGGTCGAGCCCGAAGCGCGTTCCCGCGGCGATCGCCTCGAGCGTGATCAGGAAGCTCGTCGCCGAGAGCAGGTTGTTCAGCGCCTTCAGCGCGTGCCCGGCGCCGACGGGGCCGGCGTGGACGATCTTCTTGCCCAGCGAGGCAAAGAAGGGCTCGCAGCGGGCCAGCTCCTCGGCCGTCCCGCCGAACATGATCGTCAGCGTGCCAGCCTCGGCCCCGACGACCGCGCCCGAGACCGGCGCATCCACGTACCCGATCCCGCGGGAGGCCGCCGCAGCGGCAAGCTCGCGGGTCTGGGTCGGGTCGGACGAGCCCATGTCAACGACCAGTACGCCGGGCTCGATCGCGTCGAGCAGGCCCTCGTCGAGCACGACTTCGCGGACCACGTCGGAGGCGGCGAGCATCAGGACGACCGCCTCGGCGCCGGCGGCTGCGTCGGCGAGCGACCCGACGGCCGTCTCGCCCACGCGCTCTCGCGCGTTTGCGCTCGTGTCGTAGCCACGCACCTCGTGCCCGGCCGCGACGAGCCGCGCCGTCATCGGTACGCCCATGTGGCCGAGCCCGACGAATCCCAGTCTCAAGCGCGAGACTCCTCGATTGCCCGCTCGGCAACCCGGAAGGCCTCCAGCCCTGCCGGGACGCCGCAGTAGACGGCGGCCTGGAGCAGCGTCTCCTGGATCTCCGTCTCGGTGCAGCCGTTCGTCAGCGCGCCGCGGACGTGTGCGCCGAGCTCCTGCGACTTGCCGAGGGCGGTCAGCATTCCGAGGTTGAGGAGGCTGCGGGTCCTCCGGTCGAGCCCCTCTCGCGTCCAGACCGCGCCCCAGCAGTACTCGGTGACGAGCTCCTGCATCGGCCGGGCGAACGGCGAGGCCTGCTCGAGCGAGCGGTCGACGTGCTCGGCGCCGAGCACCGCCCGGCGCACCTCGAGGCCTTCGTTGAATCGCTCACTGACGCCTTCGGCGTCACGCCATCGCCTCGCACCAACCTCGACAGCTTCGCTGTCGGCTTTGCGCTCGGCTTCGTCTTTCACGACCAGCCCTCCTCGTACTCCTCGTCGGTGACCGGTTCGAGCCAATCGGCGTCGCCGAGGGAGATCGCCGTGTGGAGCATGTAGCTCCCCGGCGCCGCACCGTGCCAGTGCTCCTCGCCGGGCGGGATCCAGACGACGTCGCCCACGGTCAGCTTCCCGCCGCCGCCGTCCCGGGTACGAGCCCTTCCCTCGCCGCTCGTGACGACGAGGAACTGCCCGCGCTCGTGGGTGTGCCAGTGCGTCCGCGCACCCGGCGTGAAGAACACGTTGGCGACCATCACGCCGTCGGTCGGGGCCAGGACCGGATCGGCCCAGACGTCGCCGGTGAAGGTGGCGGTGCGCAGCTCTGACGTGGTGCCGGGCTCCCGGCCGGGGTTGATCTTCATACGCGCGATCCTTTCAGGTGGAGGGCTCCTGCAGGCGAACCCCGCCGGAGGCGTCGCCGATCGCGTCGACGATCCGGTTCGAGATCTGCTCGCCGTACCCGAACTCGGCGGCGAGCTCGAACGCCTCGATGCAGCCGGCGGAGGTGAGGGTGCGTACGTCGAGCTCGCGGACGAGGTCGGCGTAAAGACGGACGTCCTTCAGCATCAGGTTCCCGGTCAGACCGCCCTCGAGGTAATCGCCGTCGACGATGCGCGGGAAGCGGTTGAGCGTGGCGAAGTTGACGCCGCTCGAGTTGTTCAGGACGTCGAGAAAGGTGTGGAGCTCGAGCCCCGCCTTGCGCGCGGCGACCATCACCTCGGCTGTGGCGGCCAGGCTGACCCCGTTCAGGAAGTTGTTCAGGAGCTTCGCCGTGTGACCGGCACCGCTCGCCCCCATGTGGAAGATCCGCCCGCTGAACGTGTCCAGGATCGGCCGGACGCGGTCGAGCGCCTCCTCGGACCCGCCGGCCATGATCGTCAGCGTCCCCTGTTCGGCGGCGGCCGCGCCGCCCGAGATGCCCGCGTCGACGAACTCGACACCGAGCTCGCCGAGCCTTCGGTAGAGCTCGACGGTCGACGACGGCGAAGACGTGCTCAGGTCGACGACCACCTGGCCGGGCCGGGCACCGCCGAGGATCCCGTCGTCGCCGAGGATGACGGCCTCGACAACCGGGCTGTCGGGGAGGGAAAGGAGGACGGTGTCGGCGCCTTCGGCGACGGCGGCGGGTGAGGAGGCGGCGCTCGCCCCGGCTTCGGCGGCACGTGCCGGGTCGACGTCGAAGCCGAGTACCGGGTAGCCGCCGGCGACGATGCGCCGAGTGATCCGCCCGCCCATGTTCCCGAGACCGACGAAGCCGACCCTCATGCGACCCGCACTCCCAGCCCGTCCTCGATCACGGGGAAGCGGCTCATCACCTCGGGATCGTGACCGGCGAGGAGGGCCGCGCCCGGCTGCTCGGCAAGACGGCGGACGGTTCGGTACCCCTCGATCATCGCCTCCAGGTCGTAATAGATCTCGAACGGCCGCTCCAGCTCGAGCTCTTCGTAGTAGTGGATCGCGTCGGAGGCGATCACGACCGGGGCCGACTCGACGTCGACGACGAGCACGGTCTGGCCGGGCGAGTGGCCCCCGACACAGATGGCCTCGATGCCCGGAGCGATCCACCCGTCGCCGTCGAGCAGGCGGAGCCGGGACGAGGCAATCCGTTCGATCTCCTGAGCCTCGATCACGGCGGCGTGCCGCGGCTGCTGCGCCTCCGCGCCCGTCCAGAACTCGAGCTCGCTTCGCTGGACGACGAGCTCTGCGTTCGCAAACGCTTCGACGCTTCCGGTGTGGTCGTAGTGGAGGTGGGTGAGGACAACAGTCTCGACCGATTCGGGCTCGACGCCGATCCGCCGCAGTCCCTCCACGGGTGGATAGAGGCATGTCCGTCCCCGCCGCTCGCCCACGTCCGGGTGGAAGCCTGTGTCGACGACGATCGACGTGTCGCTGTTCCGGAGCACCCAGAAGAAGTAGTCCATCCCGATCTCGGCGTCGGGCTCGCCGTACGAGTTCCAGTCGAGGTAGCACTCGCTCTTCCGCGTCTCGCGTGTCCCGTAGCGGAGCGCGGTCACCTCGTACACGAACCGACTCTACCCGGCGGCGGCTCTAGACTCGAACCGTGCGCGTGTTGATCGTCGGGTCCGGAGGGCGAGAGCACGCGCTGGCGTGGCGGCTCACCCAGGACGGCGGCAACGAGCTCCACGCAGCGCCGGGAAATCCAGGAATCACAGAGCTCGGAACGTGCCATCCGGTCCGCCCCGAGGACGGTGACGGACTGGTCGCCCTCGCCCGGGGGCTCGAGGTCGACCTCGCCGTCATCGGCCCCGAGGCGCCGCTCGTCGCGGGCGTTGCCGATCAGCTGCGGCACGGAGGTATCGCCGTTTTCGGGCCGACGGCCGCCGCGGCGCGGATCGAGGGGTCGAAGCGCTTTGCCAAAGAGGTGCTCGAAGCGGCCGGCGTCCCCGTCGCCGCAACACTCGACCGCCCGACGCCACCGTGCGTCGTGAAGGCCGACGGACTCGCCGCCGGCAAGGGCGTCTTTGTCTGCCGGACGCAGACGGAGCTCGACGCAGGGCTCGAGGCCGCAGCCGCGCTGGGCGGACCCATGCTGGTCGAGGAGCTGCTCGAGGGCGATGAGCTCTCCGTCTTCGCGCTCTGCGACGGGAGCCGGACACTCCCCGTCGGCGCTGCGCGCGACTACAAGCGGGTCGGTGACGGGAACACCGGGCCCAACACCGGCGGCATGGGATCGTTCTCGCCGGTTCCCGGATTCGGCACGCCCGAGGTCGAGGAGCTCGTCGACCAGATCCACGCGCCGGTGATCGAGCAGCTGGCCCGGCGAGGGGCGCCGTTCATTGGCGTGCTCTTCGCAGGACTGATGCTGACCGCGGACGGGCCGCGCGTGCTCGAGTTCAACTGCCGATTCGGCGATCCGGAAACGCAATCGATCCTGCCGCTGCTGGACGGAAACCTGGCCGCCGCCCTGGCCGCCGCCGCGACCGGCGACCTGGACGGCGTCGGGCTCAGGACCGTGGGTCGCTCGGCCGTGACCGTCGTGATCGTGGCCGGCGACTACCCCGACCACAACGACTCCGGCTCCGAGATCCACGGCATCGACGAGGCAGAGCAACTCGGCGCGCTCGTCTTCCACGGTGGCACGGGCCGCCGTGGCGAGCAGCTGGTCACGAACGGCGGCAGGATCCTCGGCGTGACCGGCGTCGCCGACGACCTCGAACGGGCGCGCGCCGTCGCCTACGACGGCGCAGCGGCGATCTCGTTCGCCGGCGCCCGCAACCGCACCGACATCGCACAGGAGGAGGCGATCCACGTTGCCTGACCCGGTCGTCGGCATCCTGGTCGGCTCCGAGTCGGACCGGGAGCGCATGCAGGCAGCGATGGACGAGCTCGACGCCCTGGGGATCGCACACGAGTTCGAGGTGCGCTCGGCCCACCGGACGCCGGACGCCGTCGCCGAGTACGCGAAAAGCGCCCGCGGCCGGGGCCTGCGGGTGCTGATCTGCGGTGCCGGTCTCGCGGCCGCCCTGCCGGGCGTCGTCGCCGCGCACACCGACCTGCCCGTCATCGGCGTGCCGTTACGCTCCTCGAAGAGCGTCCTCGACGGGCTCGACGCACTGCTCTCGATCGTGCAGATGCCGCCCGGCGTCCCGGTCGCCTGCGTCGGGGTCGACAACGCGAAAAACGCCGCCGTTCTCGCCGCTCGCATCCTCGGCGCGTCGTAGCCCGACGATACGATCAGACGAGTGATCGCCCGCTACTCCCGTCCCGCCATGGCCGAGGTGTGGTCGGACGAGAGGAAGCTCGCCACCTGGCTGGAGGTCGAGCTCGCCGCTGTCGACGCGTGGGCGGACCTCGGCGTCGTCCCGCGCGAGGCCGCGGCAGCGATCCACGCTCGCGCCGTCCCCCCGACGCCCGAGCGCGTGGCCGAGCTGGAGCGCGAGACCGGCCACGACCTGGCTGCGTTCGTCGACGCGGTGCAGTCGGAGCTCGGCGAGGACGGCCGCTGGCTGCACTACGGGCTCACCTCGTCCGATGTCGTCGACTCGGCGCTCGCCCTCCAGCTCCGCGACGCAGGGGAGCTGCTTCTCGAGGGCGTCGTGCAGGCGCAGGCTGCCGTCGTCCAACGCGCCGAGGAGCACCGCCTGACGGTCTGCATCGGCCGGACGCACGGGGTCCACGCCGAGCCGACCACCTTCGGGCTCAAGCTGGCCGGCTGGGCGTTCGAGCTCGGACGCGGCCGCGAGCGCCTCGAGCACGCGCTGGGCGGCGTCCGCTTCGGCAAGCTCTCCGGCGCGGTCGGGACGTACTCCGTCACCGACCCGGAGCTGGAGCGGATCGCGTGCGACCGGCTCGGGCTCGAGCCGGAGCCGGTCTCGACGCAGATCGTCCCGCGCGACCGGCACGCGGAGCTGCTCTCCGCGCTGGCGCTGGTCGCATCCTCGCTCGACCGGTTCGCGACCGAGATCCGGCATCTCGCCCGCACCGAAGTGCGCGAGGTGCAGGAGCCGTTCGGAAAGGGACAGAAAGGGTCCTCGGCGATGCCGCACAAGCGGAACCCGATCGTCGCCGAGCGGATCTGCGGTCTCGCGCGCGTCGTCCGCGCCGCCGCGCAAGTCGGCCTGGAGAACGTCGCCCTCTGGCACGAACGCGACATCTCGCACTCGTCGGCCGAACGGGTCGTGGTGCCGGACGCCTTCCTCGCACTCGACTACATGCTCGACCGCTTCAGGTGGCTCGTCGAGGGGCTGGTGGTGCTTCCTGAGCGGATGCGAGTGAACCTGGAAGCGAGCCACGGCCTCTACTTCTCCCAGAGGGTCCTGCTTGCACTGGTCGAGGCCGGGCTGCCGAGAGACGAGGCCTACCGGCTCGTCCAGGAACACGCGCTGCGCGCCTGGGACGAGAGCCTCGACTTTCGCGAGCTGGTCGAGGCCGACCAGCGGATCGCGGGCCGCATCGACCTCGCTGCGACGTTCGATCTCGGCGCGTACACCCGCCACGTCGACGCGATCTTCGAACGCCTGCACGCCCTGACCACCGAACGGGAGGCCACCCATGCCTGAAACGCTCACCCACGTCGCCAGCGGGAAGGTTCGCGAGCTGTTCACGATCGACGACGAGCGGCTGCTGCTCGTCGCCAGCGACCGGATCTCGACATTCGACGTCGTGCTCCCAACCGAGATCCCCGACAAGGGGCGTGTCCTGACCGGCCTCTCTGCGTTCTGGTTCGCGCGGACCCGGGACGTCTGCGCCAACCACCTGCTCGCGCTGCGACCGGACGGCCGCTCCACCGAATGCAGACGGCTGGAGATGTTGCCGCTCGAGTGCGTCGTCCGCGGCTATCTGGCCGGATCGGGCTGGAAGGACTATCAGCGGACGGGCACCACCTCGGGCCACCGGCTTCCCGAAGGACTGCAGGAGTCGGACCGGCTACCTGAGCCGATCTTCACGCCGTCGACCAAGGCGACCAGCGGGCACGACGAGAACATCGACGCCGAGCAGGCGATGGCGCTGGTCGGCAGCGAGCGCTACGAGCAGGTCGAGCGAACCGCACTCGAGCTGTACCGGTACGCGTCCGGGCACGCAGCCGAGTGTGGGATCCTGATCGCCGACACCAAGTTCGAGTTCGGCCTCGACCGGGACGGGACGCTCGTGCTTGCCGACGAGGCGTTTACGCCCGACTCCTCTCGCTTCTGGCCCGCCGACGAGTACGCGCCGGGCGGCGCGCAGCCGTCGTTCGACAAGCAGTTCGTTCGCGACTACTGCGAGACGCTCGGCTGGGAGAAGACCCCGCCGGGCCCGGAGCTGCCGGACGACGTCGTCGCCGGCACGCGCGATCGCTACGTGGAGGCGTTCGAGCGACTGACCGCGATCGGGTTCGACGAATACCTCGCCGACCCGGGGGCGGTGAACCGGTGAGGGCGACCGTTCTCGTTCGCCCGAAGACCGGCATCCTCGACCCGCAGGGCGACGCCGTCCGCGAGTCGCTCCGCCACCTCGGCTTCGCCGTCGGCGATGCCCGGATCGGCCGAGTCGTCGACCTCGAGCTCGACGACGGCGACCCGGCAGCTGCCCGCGCCGAGGTGGAGCGGATGTGCGAGCAGCTGCTCGCGAACCCGTTGATCGAGAGCTTTGAGATCGAGCTGGACACCCAGTGACGGGACGCGAGCCCCGGCCCACGATCGCAGTCGTCGTCTTCCCGGGGTCGAACGACGACCGGGACGCGGCCTGGGCGGTCCGCGCGCTCGGCGCCGACGCCCAGCTCGTCTGGCACGGCAAGGACGAGCTCCCGCCAGAGTCCAGCGCCGTCGTGCTCCCGGGAGGGTTCTCCTACGGCGACTACCTGCGTTGCGGCGCGATCGCCCGCTTCTCACCGGTCATGCGCGCGGTGGAGGCGTTCGCGGACGGGGGCGGGCCGGTGCTCGGCATCTGCAACGGGTTCCAGGTCCTGTGCGAGGCCGGCCTCCTACCCGGCGCGCTCCGCCCGAACGCCTCGCTCTCGTTCGTCTGCCGCGACGTGGCGGTGCGTGTCGAGGAGGCCGCTGCGCCGTTCACCTCCCGGTGCGGGCCCGGCGGGCGGCTCGTCATCCCGGTCAAGCACGGCGAGGGCTGCTGGTACGCGCCGCCAGAGCTCGTGGACGATCTCGACAGGGCCGGCCGCATCGTTCTCCGCTACGAGCCTGGAGAGAACCCGAACGGTGCGACGGCCGACGTCGCCGGAGTGACGAACGAGCAGGGCAACGTCATGGGCCTGATGCCCCACCCGGAGCATGCCGTCGATCCGATGCTCGGTTCAGGAGACGGAGCGCTGATCCTCGCATCGCTCGTGGACGCCGCTCGGGATCGAATGCCGGCAACCGTCTAGGCGCCTCCGTCAAGTCCGAGCGCCGCCGCCAGCTCGTGGTGCTTCGCCACCTCCGCCCGCAGCTTCTCGAGGTCCCGAGCCCGCAGCGTCACCGGGCCGCGCCGCGAGACGCCGCCGGTCGCGTACGAGAAGCGCACGAGCCGCTCGCCGTCCGCCTCGAGCAGTTGCACGACCGATGCGAAGCGCTTGTCCCCGGCACGCTGCTGGACGCTCACCTCGTCGACCACTGTGGCCACTCCCCACGGTGTTGCGCTCGTCTTCGCCATGACGCCAACGTAGCGGGCAAGGTCGAAGGTGTCTGTGCCGCGAGTGTGTCGAAAGCGCAACGTCGGCGAATAGGCTCCGGGGCGTGACCGTCGTTCCCACCGACCCGACGCTGATCTGGGTGCAGCCCGGATGGCTCGAGCACGCCACCGCGTGGCTCCGCGCCCGCCTGGCCGAGCACGGCCTCGAGCCGACGGGCGAGATCGAACAGCCGCACGTCCGCTGGTGGTCGACCGTCCTCCGCGTTCCGACCGCTGAGGGCGACCTGTGGTTCAAGGCCAACGCGCCGCCCCACGCGTTCGAGGCGCGCCTGCTCCCCATCCTCGAGCGCGTACGCCCGGGCCACGTGCCCGAGCTGGTCTCGACCGACCCCGAACGCGGCTGGCTGCTCATGCGCGACGGCGGCGAGCGGCTTCGGGAGCTGGTCCGAACGGCCCGCGATCTCGTCCACTGGCAGACGCTGCTGCCCGAGTACGCCGAGCTGCAGCTCGCGCTGGCGCCGCACGCCGACGAGCTGCTGGCAGCGCAGGTACCGGACGAGCGCCTCGCCCTCCTGCCGGGCCACGTCGCCGCCCTGCTCGACGACCGGGAGGCCTGCATGGTCGGCCGCGAGAACGGGCTGACCGAGGACGAGTACGAGCGACTCCACGCCCTCGTCCCCGACTTCGCCAAGCGCTGCGCCAGCCTCGCCGTGTACGGCATCCCGGAGACGATCCAGCACGACGACCTGCACGACGGCAACGTCTTCGTCCGCGACGGCCGCTACCTCTTCTTCGACTGGGGCGACAGCTGCGTCTCGCACCCGTTCCAGTCGCTGGTCGTGGTGATGCGCGCGCTCGTCTACCGGCTCGAGCTTCCGCCTGGCGGGCCTGACATCCTCCGACTGCGGGACGCCTACCTGGAGCCCTTCGGCGCCTACGGCGACCACCACGACCTCGTCGAGGCCGCCGATCTCGCGCACTACATCGGGACCGCCGAGAGGTCGCTGAGCTGGAACCGCTTCATCCGCGTCCGCGAGCCGCAGTACCGCTTCGACGACGAGGACGCCGTCCCATACGGACTCAAGCGGCTCCTCGACATCGGGCCGCTCGGCAGTTGGAGCTAGACGCTCCGCCCGCCCGGGTCGACCGCGCGCACGGTGTAGGTGTGACGCTGCGCCTGCCCGGCGGTGGCGTCGAGCCAGGTCGTTCGCTTCGTGACGGCGAGCAGCTTGCCGTCGCGGTAGATCTCGTAGGACGACGCAACCCGGACCGGGCTCCAGCCCACTCGGATCAGCCCGGGCCGGACCGGTGTCGCGAAGATCCGGGCAGGCGGCGGCGGACGGCAATCGCCTGCGAACCGGGCCCGCCCGGAGAACCGGGAGCCGGCCACACCCGCCCGGAAGGACGCAAGTGCAGCGACGGGCGCGTCGACCCGGGTCGCAGTCGACCCTGCCGACCAGACCGCCGCCTTCACGCGCGCGTACCGGTTCGAGCGCAGGGCACGGAACGCATCGCGGATCCAGGCGGCCTTTCCGAGTGCCGACTCGTCGACAGTGCCGGCGACGACCGCAACCGGCCGCCGGCTCAACCGTGCCAGGCTCGCGTAGACGCCTGAGTCGGCGAGCCTGCGCGCGAACGGGACGACCGCCGCGCCCGGCTCGAGCGAGCCGTAGTCGGAGATCGCCAGCCAGTCGACAAACGCGTCACCCGGGTAGTAGAGACGAGCCGCGTTCCACTCGGCGGACGCCGGGCGAGCATCGACGGAGAAGACGAAGCTGACGTTCCGCGCCCCCTCCGAATGGAAGAGCCTGACCAGGCGCCGGTATGCGTCGCGGTACCGCTCGGCGCCGTCCGGGGTGTCGAGATCGCCGTAGGCCTCGGTCTCGCCCGCGCCGTTCCAGCGTCCGTTCCACGGTCCCCAGTCCTCGTTCACGTCGGCGGCAAAGGAGAGGAGCAGGGGCACGCCGAGAGCTCGAGCGGCGCGGGCCCAGGCAGTCAGTTGCCGGTCGAAGTCACCGGCGGCGATCCGTTCGAGGGTGTATCGCCGCTCGGGGCCGCCCGCGCTCCGGCCGGGCACGTAGGCGGTGGAGGTCGGCAGGAACAAGACGTACGGGACGGCGCCGTGGCGCCAGATCGCCAGGATCCGCTGCCGTGGGAAGGCCAACCCACGGGACCAGGGCTGCGAGAACGCGACCCAGGAGAGCCGGCGCCCCGCGCGCCGCTCGAAGGCCGCGAGCTCGGAGCTGCCGAGGCCGGACGCACCGAGGTAGGCGCCGGACAGGGGCGGGAGAACCTTGCCGCACGTGGCGACCGGCGCCGCCGCAGCGGGCGCGGCAAAGCCGGCCTCGAGCGCGGCCGATGCCGCCAGCATGCAGGCGATCAGCCGGCCCCTCTCTCCCCACACGTGACGAACGCTACAGCGAAACGACGACATCGACCTGGTGACCACGCTTCTGTCGTTTCCGGAGTGCGGGGCCGCGTAACCGAGAACGGCAACGCGGGCCGGCTCGTCCACCGAGGGCTCGGACTGCTCGGCCGGCGACGAACGCCGATTCGAGCCGTTGGGAAAATTCGCCGGCGAGGCGCACGGAAACCTCCACGGCCTTGCCGTCCGTGAGCCCGTAATCCGGCGCGAGCGTGCGCCGGGTGTCGAAGCTCACACGGCCGCGCCTAACCGGCTTCGATGATCTCGACGCGATACTGATCCGGGTCGCGGACGAAGCAGAGCCGGTTGCCGCCGTCGCGCACCGTGTACGGCGGGCGCTCCGGCTCGATCCCCTGCTCGGCAAGGCGAGCAAGCGTTCCGTCGAGGTCGTCCACGCCGATCGCGATATGGCCGTAGGCGGTGCCGAGGTCGTAGGTCCGGCCGTCGTGGTTGAAGGTCAGCTCCAGCTCGGCCTCGTCGCCGGGGAAGGCGAAGAAGTAGTTCGTCGCCTCTAGCTCACCGTCGCGAACGATGTCGAGCTCGCGCGTGAACTTCATGCCGAGCGCCTCGTAGAACGCGCGACTGCGGCCCGGGTCGGTGATCCGGACCATCGTGTGTAGATATCTGGTCACGAAGGCAATCCTACGCGGCGCGCTGTCCATCACGAGCCCGAAGGCGGATACTGCGCGCATGGCGGGAAAGGTCTTCCGCACCGAGCTGAACCCGGCCGACCTGCTCGAACGTGCCGCCTTCGTCTACCCGAACAAGGTTGCGCTCGTGCACGGCGAGCGCCGCTGCACGTACGCGGCGCTCGGCGGGCGGGCGTGGCGCCTTGCCAACGCGCTCCGCGGCGCCGGCCTGGAGAAGGGCGACCGGGTGGCGACGCTGCTGCCGAACTCTCCGGCCATGCTCGAAGCGCACTTCGGGGTGCCGGCCGCCGGGGGAATCCTCGTCACCGTCAACACCCGCCTATCGAGCGACGAGATCGCCTACATCCTCGAGCACTCCGGCTCCCGATTCCTGCTGCTCGACGCCGAGCTCGCAGGGCTCGTCGATGGGATCGACCTCGATGGCGTTCACGTGATCCGAGTCGACGACACCGGCAGTGCCGACGATCCGTACGAGCAGCTCCTCGCCGGCGGGGGGCCCGACCGGCCGGTGAGCTGGCTCGAGGACGAGGAGGAGACGATCTCCGTCAACTACACCTCCGGCACCACCGGCCGCCCGAAAGGCGTCAAGTTCACGTACCGCGGCGCCTACCTCAACGCCCTCAACGAGTCGATCGTCGCCGGCCTCTCGCCGGCGTCGGTCTTCCTCTGGCTACAGCCGATGTTCCACTGCAACGGCTGGTGCTTCACCTGGGCCGTGACCGCCGTCGGCGGGCGGCACGTAACCATCCGCACGGTCGATCCGGACGTGATCTGGGATCTGATCGACGCCGAGGGCGTGACCAACTTCAACGGCGCACCGACCGTCCAGCTGATGGTGATCAACCACGCGAAGGCACATCGCGTCGAGCGCCAGATGACGGTCGTCGTCGCCGCCGCGCCGCCTTCGCCGACGCTGTTCGCACGCATGGACGAGTTGAACTTCCGGGTCGTCCACGTGTACGGCCTGACGGAGACCTACGGCCCGATCACGGTGTGTCCCGAGCAGGAGGAGTGGCGCGAGCTGCCCGCAGCCGAGCGGGCGGTGCTCCTCGCCCGCCAGGGTCAGGCGTACCCCTCTGCCGACCTCGTGCGGGTCGTGGACGACGCCATGAACGACGTGCCGCGGGACGGCGAGACGATCGGCGAGGTCGTGATGCGAGGCAACAACGTGATGGCCGGCTACTTCGACGACGCGCCGGCTACCGAGCAGGCCTTCCGCGGCGGCTGGTTCCACTCCGGCGACCTCGCTGTCTGGCACCCGGACGGCAACGTCGAGCTCCGCGACCGCGGCAAGGACATCATCATCTCGGGCGGCGAGAACATCTCCTCGATCGAGGTCGAGCAGACGATCGTCGCCCACCCGGCCGTGCTCGAGTGCGCCGTCGTCGCCATCCCCCATCCGCACTGGGGCGAGCGACCCAAGGCATTCGTGACGCTCAAGGACGATGCGACGGTGAGCGCGGACGAGATCATCGCATTTGCCCGCGACCGACTCGCGCACTTCAAGTGCCCGGACACGGTCGAGTTCGGACCGCTCCCGAAGACGTCGACCGGGAAGGTCCAGAAGTACGTGCTCCGGGAGAAGGAGTGGGCCGGGCACGAGACTCGCATCGGCGCGACGTAGAGGAGTACCGTTCAGGGAGATGGCGACAGCGACCCGTGAGCACTTGCTCGTCCGCATCGATCGGCCTTCGGCGCGGATCACGCTGAACCGGCCGGAGAAGCGCAACGCGCTCTCGCTCGCGCTGATGGAAGAGCTGATCGCGGCGCTGGAGGAGGTCGGCACGGACCCGGCAGTGCGCGCGATCGTGATCGAAGGCGCCGGCCCGGCGTTCTCGGCCGGGCACGACCTCGGCGAGATGGTCGGCCGCGACGCCTCCTTCTACGAGCAGCTCTTCGACGTCTGCACGGTGATGATGGAGACGATCCATCGCCTGCCGCAGCCGGTGATCGCGAAGGTGCACGGGATCGCGACCGCGGCGGGCTGCCAGCTCGTCGCCGCCTGCGACCTCGCGCTTGCAGCCGAGGGAACGCGATTCGCGACGCCCGGGGTCAGGATCGGCCTGTTCTGCTCCACGCCGATGGTGCCGCTCTCCCGCGCGGTCGGACGCAAGCGCGCGCTGGAGCTGCTGCTCACCGGGGAGCCGATCGACGCCGACACGGCCTGCGAGTGGGGGCTGGTCAACCGCGTCGTTCCGGCCGAGGGTCTCGAAGACGCCGTTCTCGACCTGGCGGCGAAGGTCGCCCGGTCGAGCCCACTCACCCTGCGCATCGGCAAGCGGGCGTTCTACGAGCAGATCGAGCTCGACGAGCACGGCGCCTACGAGCTGACCCGCGGCGTGATGGCCGCGAACGCGCAGGCGGAGGACGCGCAGGAAGGCATGTCCGCGTTCCTCGAGAAGCGCGACCCGACCTGGTCGGGCCGGTAAGTCGGGGACCAAGCTGCGGGCGGGCCCGAAGGCCCGCCCGCTTTCGAGTCGGAGGGCACTCCCACTCGAACTCGATCACGCGCTGGCGGCCTCCCGGCGCCGGCTCTGACGCGAGAGCAGGAGGCCGGCGCCCATGCCACCGACCAGCAGCAGTACGCCGAGGGCCACGCCGGCCCCGATCCCGGCGTCGCCCCAGCTGAACGAACCACTCGAGCCGACGGTGGACGATGTCACGGCGGCGACGCCTCGGTCGAAAACCGCGAAGCACGAGGCGTCCTTGGTCGCGTGGGAGCACGCGCCAACTGTCCAGGACTTCACCTCTGCCGGCGTGAGACCGCGCCCGGTCAGGTAGCTGACAGCGAGCGGGTCGACAGCCTTCCGATCGATGAGACCGGCGCCCCTGGTCGGCCCGAAGCACGCCGCCGGCTTGACCTGCTGCGAGCAAGGCCCAACTGTCCAAGCCTGGATCTGGGCGGGCGTGTAGCCCTGCCCCTGGAGGTAGCTGACCGCCAGTGGGTCGACCTTGGGCTGCGCCGCCAGGGCGCCCGACGCCGCGACGGCCGCGGCAACAAGGGCCAGTGCGACAAGAGAGATCACACGGGACATCTGACGCTCCTTCCGTTTCCGCGGCCGCCTCGTGCGGCCGATGTGGGCCGACGATGCACCGTGGCGCTTACAGGCCGCTGACAGCCGACCCACGCCAAGCGAGAATGCGCGTGACCGCTCCACGACCCCGGAGGAGCATGGAGTTCCGGATTCTCGGCCCGCTGGAAGTGCTCGTCGACGGCATGCCGCTCCCGACGCCCGGTCACAGGCAGCGTTGCCTCTTGGCGCTGCTTCTGCTGCGGGCGAACCAGGTCGTGCCCGCGGACGTGCTGATCGACGAGCTGTGGCCCGGGGAGTCGACCGAGCCCGGAGGAGCGGCACTCCAGGCGACCGTGTCGCGGCTACGCAAGGCGCTCGGCGACGGCGCGGCGCAGCTGAGCACCGTGGCGCCCGGCTACAGGCTCCAGCTGACCGCCGACCAGCTGGACGTCCACCGCTTCGAGCTGCTGGTCGAGGAGGCGGCCGGAGTCGATGCCGCGACGGCGGCGGAGCGGCTGCGAGAGGCACTCGCGCTCTGGCGGGGGCCCGCCCTCGCCGACATGGCGTACGAGCCGTTCGCGCAGGCAGCGATCGGACGGTTGGACGAGCTGCGCCTGCTGGCGCTCGAGCGGCGGGTCGAGGCCGACCTCGAGCTGGGAAGGCACGCGCAACTCGTGCCGGAGCTCGAGGCCCTCGTGGCTGAGCATCCGCTCAGGGAAGGGCTGCGAGCCCACTTGATGCTCGCGCTGTACCGCACGGGCCGCCAGGCAGACGCGTTGGAGCAGTACCAGGGCGCGCGGCGCACACTCGTGGACGAGCTCGGGATCGAACCCGGCCCAGCGCTCCAGGAGCTGGAGCGGAGCATCCTTCGCCAGGACGCGGCGCTCGAGCTTCCCCAGCAGGAACGAGCGCGCCGGCGTTCGATTCTGGTTGCGGGCTTCGGCGGGCGGCTGCTCGAGCCCCTACTCCCTCTTGCCGAGCCGCTGGCGCGCAGAGCGGATCGCGAGGTAATCCTCGCCGCTCTGATCGGGGTCCCGGGGCAGCTCGGGGAGGCCGCGGGCGGGCTGGACACACTCTGCGGGCCGCTCGCTGCGCGGGGAATCGAGGCACGTGCCGCAGCCTTCACGAGCACCACCCCGGGAGCGGACGCCGCCCGCCTCGCCACCGAGCAAGACGTCGATCTGATCCTCGTGTCGGCCGGACCCGAGCTCCTCGAGGACGCCGCCCTCGCCGACCTCCTGCGTGGCGCGCCGTGCGATGTCGGCGTGCTCGCCGGCGAGGCGCCGGCCGCAGGTCCGATCCTCGTGCCCTTCGCCGGAGCCGAGCACGACTGGAGCGCGATCGAGCTCGGTGCCTGGCTCGCGGGTGGCTGGCAGGTGCCGCTGCGGCTCGCCGGCCCCGCGGCCGAGGGCGGCAAGGACGCGAGCCGCCTGCTCGCCAGCGCTTCGCTGGCGGTTCAGCGCGCGCTCGGAGTCGCCGCCGAGCCTCTCCTGGTCCAGCCCGGCCCGGAAGCCCTGGTCGACGCGGCACGCGAAGCAGCGGTCGCGGTCGTCGGCCTGACCGACCGGTGGCAGAAGGAGGGGCTCGGCCCAGCGCGCAGCGCGCTCGCCTCGAGCAGCGTGCCGACGCTGATCGTCCGCAGGGGTCTGCGACCGGGCGGGCTCGCGCCGAGCGAGAACCTGACCCGGTTCACCTGGTCGCTCAGGGCTTGATCAGCGCGCCCACGGCGGCGGCGTTCTCTTCCTGCACGCCGGCGAACTCCGGGTCACGGCAGGATCGGACGACGTGAAGTATCCGCCGTACGTGTGCTCGACGTCCCGGACAATTCGCAGCGTCGTGATTGTCGGTTTTCCCTTTGCGTCCCTCTGCACCCTGCTCAGGTAGCTCGGCACGATCGCCTGCCGGTCGCGGTCGAGGCGGATCCGGCCCGCCGGGGAGTCCAGATGGGCGCGGGCCAGCACACCGAGCAGCGCCGTCCCTGTCGTTCCGCCTGTGCGATCCAGCGCCGCGAGCAAGGCTTCGACGCCGTCACGGTACGCGACCGTGATCGGCCCGATCGCCACCGAGGGCGGCAGCGTCGGAAACGCCTTGGCGAAGGCTGCCGCGTAGGCGCTCACGGTCGGCGTCGGAGCGACCGGCAGGGGGCCGGCAGCCACCACCCCGCGGGCGACGGGAAGCACAGACGGGTCGTACAACAAGCTTGCCGTGGAGACGAGGCGCCGGGCCAGATCGGGATGAAGAGCCGCGTAACGCTTCAGGAACCCGAGCTGGGAAGAGATCGCAGGAGCCAGGAAGACACCGTCCGCAGCGGGCGGGATCTTCGATGCGGCCCGCGCGGGATCCGTCCCCACTTCGAACCAGTCACGATCGACGATGCGTCCTCCGAGGGCGCAGAACTCGGCGACGAAACCTGCGGCCTGCTCCCAGGAGAAGGGGACGTCGTCGCCGAGGATGGCCGCGTTTCGCCACCCGAGAACGCGGTATGCGTAGGTGCCTGCTCCCGCTGCCCATTGAGCCGCGTCGGCTGCGAAGCGGAAAACGTTCGGGGCCGGCTCCGCGAGAGTGGTCTCGGTCGCGGCGGACGGTTCGATCAGAAACGCTGTTTCGGGCCTGCGGCGGGCGTACTGGCGAAGGACCAGTCCCTGCTGGGGGTCGATCGGCCCGACGATCCCCTGGGCTCCCTCCTCCTCGACCAGCCGCCGGGCCTCGGGGATCACGTCCTCGTTCCCGGCGACGCACCCGACGAGGAGCTCGACGGGGCGCCCGGCGACCTCGGCACCGTCGACCCCGTCCGTCGCCTGCTTGCCCTGCAGCCTTCCACCACGCTCGAGCAGGGGCAGCTCGGCGGAAGCGACGATCGGCTCGTGAAGGCTGGCGAAAGGCCCGTAGCAGTCGGAGAGGATTCCGATCCGGAAGGGCTCGGCGGTCGACGTCCCGCAGCCGGCGCCGAGCACGAGTGCCGCGGCAACCAACAGGACGACCCGGCAGCTAGCGCGCATCGCCCACCGCCCAGACCGATCCCTCGCCGACGGCCACCGCCTGTGGGCTCGCCGCGACGGGGATCGTCGCGACCACGCGGTTCGTCCGCGGATCGACGCGAGTGAGCGTGTGATCGACGGCGTTCGCCACCCAGACGCTGCCCGCACCGACGGTGACGCCGGACGCACCGCGACCGACCGGAATCGTGCGGACGACGCCGTTGGTCGCCGGATCGATCCTGACGAGCCGATCCCCGAGCTCGTCGATGACCCACACTCCTCCTGCTC
>JBKPRA010000109.1:0-10302 GCA_046734335.1 Actinomycetota bacterium
GCCGTGGCCGGCGCTGGAGCAGCCTCGGGCTCTGGGCCCGACTCGGGCGGGCTCTCCGGCTCCGGGGCCGGCTCGGGCTCGGCGGCTGCGGGCTCGGCGCCCTCGGGTGCGATCTCGGCGAGCTTGGTGCCGACGTCGACGGTCTCGCCCTCGTGGACGAGAATCTTCGCGACCACGCCCGTCCCCGGGCTCGGCACCTCGGTGTCGACCTTGTCGGTCGAGATCTCGAGCAGCGGCTGGTCGGCCTCGATCGTCTCGCCCTCGGCCTTCAGCCACTTGACGATCGTCCCTTCGGAGACCGAGACGCCCATCTGGGGCATGACGACTTCGATGATCGTGCCCGCCGCCATCAGTAGGCGGCCAGCTCGCGCAGACCGGCGGCGACGGTATCGACCTGCGGAATGAACGCCTTCTCGAGTGGCGGCGAGAACGGCACGGGCGAGTCGGGAGCTGCGATTCGCTTCACGGGTGCGTCGAGTGACTCGAACACCTCTTCGGCGATGGTGGCGGCGATCTCGGCCCCGAAGCCACCGGTGCGTGTGTCCTCATGCAGGACGAGCACCTTCGACGTCTTCTCGACGCTCGCAAGCACGGCCTTCTTGTCCCACGGCATCACCGTGCGCAGGTCGATCACCTCGACCGAGACGTCCTCCTGCGCGAGCTCTTCGGCCGCCTCGTCTGCCGTGTGCACCATTGCACCCCAGGTGATCACGCTGATGTCCTCGCCCTCGCGGTGGGTGCGTGCCTCCCCGAACGGGATCGTGTACCGCTCCTCGGGCACCTCCGCCTTCAGTCGCCGGTAGAGGTGCTTGTGCTCGAAGTAGAGGACGGGGTTGGGATCCTCGATCGCGGTCGCCAGCAGGCCTTTCGCGTCCTCCGGGGTTGCAGGGCAGACGCACTTCAGCCCGGCGATGTGCGCGAACGAGCTCTCGGGGTTCTGGGAGTGGAACGGCCCACCCGAGAAGCCGCCGCCGGACGGGAGCCGGACGACCATCGGTACGGCCGTTCCGGCGCGGTAGAACTGCTTGGCCGCGACGGTGACGAGGTGGTCCCACGCGCACGAGACGAAGTCGGCGAACTGCATCTCGGCAACCGGCCGCATCCCCATCAGCGCGGCGCCCGTGCAGCCCCCGACGATGGCGGTCTCGGAGAGCGGTGCGTCGATCACCCGCCACGCCCCGAATTCCTCCTGGAACCCGAGCGTGACCTTGAACGCGCCGCCGTAGACGCCGACGTCCTCGCCGATCACGAAGACGCGCTTGTCGCGGCGCATCTCCTGCCTGAGGCCGTCGGAGATCGCCTGGAGATAGGTCCGCTCAGCCACTATTTGTGGTGGGGCGTGTCGAGGTCCTCGGGAGCGGCGTAGACGCCCTCTGCAACGGTTGCCGGGTCCGGCAGCGGCGACTCTTCGGCTCGCCTGATCGCCTCGTTCAGCAACTTCTTGATGTCGGCCGCGATCTCTTCCTCCTCGTGTTCCTGGAGGTCGGCGTACTCCTTCAGCCAGCCGCGGAACCGCTCGATCGGATCGTGCTTCGCCCACTCCTCGAACATGTCCTTGGGCACGTAGAAGGCGTCGTCGTGGACGGCGTGGCCCTCCATGCGGAGCGTCATGCACTCGATCAGTGTCGGCCCGCCGCCGGAGCGCGCCTTCTCGATTGCCCGCTTGGCCTCGCGGTACACGGCCAGCACGTCGGTGCCGTCGACGACGACGCCCTCGAATCCGTACGAGCGGGCGCGGTCGGCGATGTTCTGGGTGGCGAACCCGAGGTGCGTCGGGGTCGAGTACGCCCACTGGTTGTTGTCGCACACGAAGACCATCGGGAGGCGACGGACGCCGGCGAGGTTCATCGCCTCATGGGCATCGCCGCGTGCCGCGGAGCCTTCGCCGAACCAGCCGACCGCCACACGGCTCTCCTCCCGGATGCGGAAGGCCAGCGCCGCGCCCACGGCCACCGGCAGCATTGCCGGCAGGTGGCTGACCATTGCGATCAGGCCCAGGCGGGCGTCGGCCATGTGGACGTTGCCGTCCTTGCCCCGCGCGGGCCCGTCCTCCTTGCCCATGTAGTTGGCGATGATCCGCCAGGGCTCGACGCCGCGCGTGATGTGGACGCCCATGTCGCGGTGGAGCGGCGCGCCGACGTCGTCGGGGCCCATCGCCGTGGCGACGCCGACGGCGGCGCCTTCGTTCCCGCGGCCCGTGTAGAACGAGCCCGGGATCTTCCCCTGCTTGTAGAGGATATGGCCGCGCTCCTCGATCCCGCGCGTCAACAGCATGTTCCGGTAGACGGTGAGGAGATCCACGCGGTCGAGACCGGTGTTCCGGACGTCGGCCTGCGCCGCGCCAGGATCCGCTTCGCGCGCGATCGTCATGCGGCCGAAACTCTAGCGAGTGGGGTGGCCCCCGGCGTAGCCGCCTGAACTACCCTGCTTACGTGGGCAAGGCGGCGGACTGGCTGCGCGAGGAGCGGCGCAAGGTGCTCGGCGACTGGGTCGCGGTCTGCGTCCGCTGCGGCTTCGCCCAGCGGTACTTCGAGGAGTGGGAGGCGGAGCTGCCCGCTGCCTGCCCGCAGTGTTCCGCCGAGCTGCGCTCGCGCTGTCCGGCGTGCGGGGCCCGGTTCTCCTCCGCATTCGCGGTCGACTGCGAGGCCTGCGGGGGAGAGCTGCGGCCGTGCGAGCAGTTCGGGGTGCCGATCAGGCGCGAGCGGTGACACCCGCGAGGCCGTTCTCGGACTGACCACGTAAGATCAGGCGGCCGGAGGCGCATCATGGCCGCAGCGAGAAGCGTTACGGGCGGGCCTGTCGGGCGAGCCCCTGAGCTCGTCGCAGTGGAGGACTTCCTCGGCCAGGACGGCACCTCGCGCGGGCTCGTGCTGACGGGCGAGCCCGGGATCGGGAAGTCGACACTCTGGGTGGCCGCTATCGACGTCGCTCGCCGGCGCGGGATGCGCGTGGTGTCGACCCGGGCGAGCGGGGCTGAGGCGCGGCTGGCCTTCGCGGGATTGATCGACATGCTCGACGAGGTTGACCTGCGCCGCCTCGAGTGCCTGCCCGGCCCCCAGCTGACCGCGCTGGAAGTGGCACTGCTCCGAGCCGAACCCGGCGATGCGCCGCCCGATCGCGGCGCGATCGCGTTCGGCTTTCGGAATGCGCTCCGCGCGCTCGCGTCCGAGGGCCCGTTGCTGGTCGCCGTCGACGACCTCCAGTGGCTGGACGCCCCCTCGGGCGACGCCCTCGCCTTCGCCGCGCGGCGCCTCGACGACAGCCCGGTGTCGTTCTTGCTCGCCAGGCGTCCCGGCCGCTCCGCTCCACTCGAGCGTGCGCTCGCGCCGCTGAAGCGGCTGGAGGTGGGGCCGCTCAGCCTCGGAGCGACCCGGTACATGCTCGCGGAGCGGCTGGAACTGAGCCTGCCGCGGCAGCTACTGCGTCGGATCGTCGACGCCACGCTCGGGAATCCGCTGTTCGCGCTCGAGCTGGGCCGGGGCCTCGCCGCCGGTGAGCTGCCGGCCATCGGCGAGGAGTTGCCGGTGCCGGACGCGGTCGAGCACCTGCTCGGAGAGCGCGTCGTTCGCCTTTCCGGCGACTCGCGACGCCTGCTGCTCGCCGTCGCCCTCGGCGGCGACCTGAGGGAAGGTCAGGCGGTGGCACTCGCCGACCTCGATGCCCTCGACGAGGCGGTTCAGGCGGGCATGCTGGTCGCCGACGGCGATCGAGTACGCCCTGCGCATCCGCTCCTGGCGGCTGCAGCGGCCAAACACTCGGGAGCACGCGAACGGCGAGAGCTTCATCTGGCGCTCGCGGACGTGGTCGAGGACGACGAGCTCCGTGCCCGCCATCTGGCGCTCGCCGCCCGTGCTCCGGACGAGGCACTCGCGAAGCTGGTCGCCGGTGCGGCCGCGGGAGCCGCTGCCAGGGGAGCCGTGCACGACGCTGCCGTCCTCGGCAAGCATGCGCTTCGGCTCACGCCGCCTGATGCGGCCGAGCGCTCCGAGCGTGTCCTCGCTCTCGCCCACTTCTTCGGCGTGGCGGCCGAGAAGCAGCAACTGACCGATCTGCTCACCACGGAGCTGGAGAACCTGCCGACCGGTTCGGCGCGAGCGCGTGCCTGTCTGCTCCTACCCGGGGGCGCGGTGCGTCGCAACGACGAGATCCGCGCGTTTCTGGAGCGGGCGCTGGCGGAAAGCGAGGGGCTGCCCGAGGAGCGGGGAGTGGTGTTGGCCAACATGGCGACCAACGAGGCCGTGATCCGAGTCGAGCGGATCCGCGACGCCGAGGCCTGGGCAGAAGAGGCGCTGGCTGCTGTCCCCGCCACAGGAGGGGAGATGCACCGCATCGCCCTCTACTCGCTGGCGTGGCCGCGAAGCCTCCGTGGTCGTCCGATCGACGACCTCCGAGCCCGCTTCGCCGCTCTGTCGAACTCGGCCTTGTACCTGCTCGGCACGCCCGACCGCATCGCGGGCCAGCAGTTGGTCTGGCGCGGCCGGCTGGACGAGGCGCGCGCGCTGCTCTCGACGATGCTGTCCACCGCTGACGATCGCGGCGAGCCGATGTCGTACGCCCTCGCCCGGCTCCATATATGCGAGCTGGAGCTGCGCGCCGGTGACTGGGAGGCGGCGGAGCGTCTCCTGGACGAGTGGTCCGAGCCGTGGGAACGCAAGCTCCTGGCGTGGCCGATGTACGAGCGGTGCCGGGCGCTCCTGGCAGCGGGGCGCGGGCTGCCGGAAGAGGCCGAGCGGTGGGCGGCAGAGGCGATCGCCCGCGCCGAGGAGGCCGGCGTCGGCTGGGACCGGCTCGAAGCGTTGCGTGCGCGCGGGACGGCGGCGCTGCTAGACCATGATCCATTGCGAGCCGTCGAGGCTCTGGGCGAGGTCTGGGCGCATGCCGAGCGCGTAGGGATCGAGGAGCCGGGCGTCTTCCCGGTCGCGCCGGACCTGGTCGAGGCGTGGGTCGAGATGGGTGAACTCGACGAGGCGCAGAGCGTCACGAGTCGGTTGCGCGGCCTCTCGGCCCGGCCGGACCATCCTTGGGGGCTGGCAACCGCGAAGCGCTGCGCGGGGGTCGTCGGGCTCGCGACCGAGTACCGGGCCGAGGCGGCTCATGGCCTCGACCAGGCCGTTTTGGCATACGAGCGGCTGGGGCTCCGCTTCGACGCCGCCAGGACGCTGCTGGCACTCGGTCGGGCACAGCGCCGGCACCGGAAGTGGGGTGCAGCTCGCCGGTCGCTCGAGCTGGCCGAGGTCGCCTTCGCCGATCTCGGCTCGCCCGGCTGGGTGGACGAGGCGCGGTCGGAGCTCGACCGCGTCAGCGCGCGTCGGCCGCAGGCGAGCGGAGAGCTCACCCCCGCAGAGCGGCGGGTCGCAGAGCTGGCCGGTGACGGGCTCGCCAACAAGGAGATTGCCCGGGTGCTCTTCGTGTCCGTAAAGACGGTCGAAGGACACCTGTCGCACATATATGCGAAGCTCGGAGTGCGGTCGCGGGCTCAGCTCGCGCGGCACCTTTCCGGAGCTGCGTAGGGGCACGCGCGAAAGTTCGGGGGTTTCCCTCGTTTCGCTCTCGAGGTGCGGCGCCTACCGTTGGCGCATGCCCGAATACCTCGTCGAGCTGTACCTGTCGCGTGAGGATTCCGCCGCGGTCGACAGCGGCTCGGCAAGGGCGCGGGCGGCTGCGGAGGAGCTGAGCGGCGAAGGCGAGGGGATCCGCTATGTGCGGGCGATCTTCGCTCCCGAGGACGAGACGTGCTTTTTCCTCTACGAGGCCGATTCGGCAGGCGTCGCCCGCGAGGCGGCGAGGCGGGCCGGGTTGAGGTTTGTCCGGGTCACCGAAGTGTTGGGTGCACCGAGAGAGCAGGAAGCGTGCCTGTGAGCCGCTGCAGCGCGGGACAGGCCGGGAAGGGGGAGGGATGAATCACCGGGACGACATCGAAGCGAACCGCTTCAGCAGGCGCGGTTTTCTGGGCAAGGTGGGAGTCGGCGCGGTCGCTCTGGGCGCCCCCGGGGCGATTGCCGCGCCGGGCAAGGCGGCGACGCACCGGGGAGGTGGTGCGCGGCATCAGGTCGGAATCTCGCAGCATTTTGGCCGGATCTTCGACCGGATGCGGCCGTTCGCCGATCCCGGAAAGAAGGGCCTGGAGGCGGCGCTCGTCGACATCGGATCGGAGGGCGGCGTCCTCGACGCCCACGACGCGCTCGAGCGCGGGCCTGCAGATCTGATCACCGATCTGTCGCTGTCGGCGCACAACCAGAACAACCCGACGCACACCGCCGGGACGACGTTCTTCGGGCAGTTCATGGACCACGACATGACCTTCGACACCGCGTCGCCGATGGGGAAGCCGACGGACCCACAACGCTCGCCGAACGGTCGCACGCCGTCGTTCGACCTCGACTCCGTCTACGGTGCCGGCCCCGTCGGCTCGCCGCAGCTCTACGACCCGGCCGACCGGGCGAAATTGAAGGTGGAGTCGGGTGGACTGTTCGAGGACGTGCCCCGGATGGCGGACGGGACGGCAATCATCGGCGACCCGCGCAACGACGAGCACGTCGTCATCGCCGGCCTGCAGGCCGCTTTCCTGAAGTTCCACAACAATGTCGTCGACCGCCTCCGGGCCGGCGGGACGACGAGCGAGGCCGAGGCGTACTCCGAGGCCCGCCGTCTGACCACCTGGCACTACCAGTGGCTGGTCCTGCACGAGTTCCTGCCGCTCTTCGTCGGCCAGTCGATGGTCAACTCGATCGTCCGGCGAGGCCGGCGCTTCTACCGGCCGAAACGGGGCGAGGCCTTCATCCCGGTCGAGTTCCAGGGCGCCGCGTACCGGTTCGGCCACTCGATGGTCAGGCCGTCCTACCGGGCCAACCTCGCCGGCGACGGCGGCAAGCCCTTCTTCGGGATGATCTTCGACCCGAAGGCGACCGGGCCGGACCCGAACGACCTGCGCGGCGGCTTCCGGGCGCCGCGGCGATTCGTCGGCTGGCAGACGTTCTTCGACTTCGGCGACGGCCAGGTGAAGCCGAACAAGCGGATCGACACGAAGATCTCCACGCCGCTCTTCGACCTCCCCCTCGGCGCGATCGCGAACCATGCTCCGCCGACCGTCCTGCCGGTGCGAACGCTGCTCCGGCACGTGACCTGGGAGCTGCCGTCGGGGCAGTCGATCGCACGCAGGTTCGGCGTGTCCGCGCTCGCACCCGCCGACCTCGACGAGCTTCACAGGTACGGGCTTGGGCTCGAGCGCTCGACACCGCTCTGGTACTACGTACTCAAGGAAGCCGAGCTCGTCGAGGACGGGCTACGGCTCGGGCCGGTCGGAGGACGGCTCGTCGGGGAGGTCGTCGTCGGCCTGCTCGAGAGCGATCCCGCGTCCTACCTGGCGTACGACCGGGACTGGCGACCAACACTGCCCTCGAGCAGCCGTGGCGACTTCCGCATGGTCGACTTCCTCACGTTTGCGGGTGTCGACCCCAAGAGCCGAGGTCAGTAGAGCCGCTTCGCAACGGTTGTCGCGTTTTGCACGATGTGCTATGCCCCCGTTCGACGGGGGATGGAAGCGCACGCCATGCCGGAGGCGCACCTGGTCGGGCGCGAGCACGAGCTCGCGGCGATCCAGAACCTGCTGGCCGGCCGGAACAGAGCTCTCGTTGTCACCGGAGAGCCGGGGATCGTCAAGTCGACGCTCTGGGAAGCCGGCATCGGCGTGGCCCGAAAGCGCGGCTTCCGCGTCCTCGCGACCCGCACGAGCAGTGCCGACGCTCGACTCGCCTTCGCGGCGCTGATCGACCTCCTCGACGAGGTCGGCGGCGAGGTTGCGGTGCTGCGCGTCGAGCCGGTCGGTCACCTGCCCGACGAGCGGGCGATCGCTCTCGGCCTGCTCAACGTGCTGCGTGGGTGCCGGCGTCAGTGACTGACGCCGAGCTTCAACGCGACGAGCAGCAACCCCATCGCTAGGTTCGCCGCCACGATCACCGTCGTGCCGAGCGCGCCGAGTTTCTCCGCCCGGGCGAACGCGAAGCCCTCCGTGACGAGGATCACGAGGCCAGCGATGAACGCAAGCCACACCGCGACGTGCACGGACACGATTCCGATCGATCCGAGTACCAGCATCAGCACGGGCAGCCCCGCCGCCTCGATGATCGAGCTCTCGCGGCCGGCCACCTCTCTCAGCTCGCGCCAGGAAAGGTGCTGGCCCTTGCTGATGCTCTCGGCCAGGGCATGGGCGTACAGATGCGCCAGCCAGAAGACGGCGGTGGTTGCGAGCACGAGGACCGCGATATGGCCTGCGCCGTGCTTGTACGCCTGGGCGCCGCCGATGATCGTCGCCAGCACGACGATTTCCCCGTAGATGTAGCCGCCCAACCGCTCCCCTTGTTCTCTTCGCCGGCGCGCGCTGCTACCGGGGCGCCGGAGCAGGCGCTCGATCACGCTACGGGCGGATCTCGGAGAAGCGGATCAGAGTGACCACGTCGTCCTCGGTGACGATGCGGTTGTAGAGCGTCCCCAGGAAGCCGACCATGTCCTCGACGCGACGGATCTCCGGGTTGTCGTGCTCGAGCTCGTTCGGCGAGAGCTCGCCCAGGCGCTTGACCTCGACCTTGTCGATCACCGCGTCGAAAATCTTCTTCCGCGGGGAGAAGCGCGGGCCGGCCAGCACTGACACGATCATGCCCTTGCGGTACTTCGCCGACTTGTCCCCGAGCCGGATCGTCGCCGACTTCCGGCCGCTGCGCAGCTGGTTCTCGACGATCGGCGAGTAGAAGTTGAGCGCCTCCACGGCCGCGATCATACGCCGAGTTCGGCGATCGCTTCGCCCGCCATGTCGCGCTCGCCTCGGTAGGCGAGCAGGCGTGGCGCGTCCTCCAGGGGCAGCCAGCGCGCCTCGGCGACCTCGATCGCGAACTCCGGGGCGATGTCGCCGAGCCGGCCGCCCCTCCAGCGGACGAGAAAGAAACTGACCACCTTGAAGATCCGCTCCCCGTCCCACGTGTAGACATAGCGGACGTCGCCGAGCTTGCGGTCGAGCCGGCCGCGCGTCCCGGTCTCCTCCTCTACCTCGCGGACGGCGGTCGCTCCGGGGTCTTCGCCCGGCCCGATTCCACCTTTCGGGAGCGCCCAGACTCCCTCCGGCTTGCCGCCGGGGCGGATCGCAGCCACGTACCAGCGGCCGCGCATGCGCCGGACGAGCACGCCTCCGGCCGAGAACTCCCGTCGCATGCACCGAAGCTACCGGTTCGCCTTGGATGTGAGCCGGATGCGCTTAGATCCCTTGCGCTGACCCGGGCTGTATCGTTAGACTCCTGCTGGCACTCTCGGGGAGAGAGTGCTACCAACCGGAATCACTCTAACGGAGGTCGTGGAATGAATCTACAGCCGCTTGGCGATCGGCTGATCGTCGAGGTCCTCGATGAGGAGGAGACGACGTTCAGCGGGATCGTCCTGCCGGACACGGCCAAGGAGAAGCCGCAGCGCGGTCGCGTGCTCGCAGTCGGCCCGGGCAATCGCTCGGAGCAGACCGGCGACGTGATCCCGCTCGACGTCGCCGAGGGCGACGAGGTGATCTTCTCGAAGTACGGCGGCACCGAGGTCAAGGTCGGCGCCGACGAGCTTCTGATCCTCCGCGAGTCGGATGTGCTCGCGAAGGTCGTGTCCACGGGTGCCAAGGCGAAGGGCAAGAAGGCCCTCGCCGGCGCCAAGGCCTAACGAAAGCAACGGAGGAAGCAATGGCTCACAAGGAGCTGAAGTTCAACGAGGATGCGCGCCGCTCGCTCGAGCGGGGCGTCAACATCCTCGCCGACGCGGTCAAGGTCACCCTTGGCCCGAAGGGGCGCTACGTCGTGCTGGACAAGAAGTTCGGCGCCCCGACCATCACCAACGACGGCGTCACGATCGCACGCGAGATCGAGGTCGAGGACGCCTTCGAGAACCAGGGCGCTCAGCTCGTGCGCGAGGTCGCCACGGCGACCAACGACGTGGCGGGCGACGGCACCACCACGGCGACCGTGCTCGCGCAGGCGATCGTCCGCGAGGGCCTGAAGAACGTGGCTGCCGGCGCGAACCCGATGGCGCTCAAGCGCGGCATCGAGCAGGGCGTCGACGCGGTCGTCGAGAACCTGAAGACGCAGTCGAAGGAGATCTCGGGCAAGGAGGACATCGCCCGGGTCGCCAGCATCTCGTCGCGCGAGCGCGAGATCGGCGACGTGATCGCCGACGCGATCGAGAAGGTCGGCAAGGACGGCGTCGTGAACGTCGAGGAGGGCCAGACCTTCGGCCTCGAGCTCGAGTTCACCGAGGGCATGCAGTTCGACAAGGGCTACC
>JBKPRA010000110.1:0-16499 GCA_046734335.1 Actinomycetota bacterium
GAAGCGCCACGGAGCCGGCTCGACGCCGGGCGCGTACTCGGAGACGACCAGTCCATCGGCGCAGATCCGCCGGGCGAGCTCCGCGTGCACAGCCGGGTAGTCGCGGTCGACCCCGCAGCCGAGGACGGCGACGGTTACACCGCCGGCGTCCAACGCCCCACGCTGCGCCTCACCGTCCACCCCGCGAGCCATGCCGCTGACCACGACCAGGCCCGCGGCTGCGAGCTCACGCCCAAAGGTGCGCGCGACGTGCAGGCCGTACGGCCAGCACGCCCGGGCTCCAACGATCGCGACGGCGGGGCGGTCGAAAAGCTCCGAGCCGCCGCCGCGGCGAGGGCCCTGTGCGGCGGTGTCCTCGCCCCACGCCCCACGGAGGCTCACTCTTCGTCGCTAGATCGCGTTCAGCCAGCGATCGACCCTGCGGTCGCCTCGCCAGGCAAGACAACCGCTCTCTAGGTGTCAGGCTTCACAGACTGGCCGGACGAGCTCGGTCGGGCCTGGGCGCCCGGGCCCGAACGGGTCTCCCCGCCCACCTGATCCTTCATCGAGCAGCAAGGCCTGCGCCAGCGTTTCGGGATGACGCCAGAAGGCAGGCGAGTCTGCCTCAGATGATCAGGACCACGGGTATTCGTCGTGTTGAGGAAGGTCGTCGAGAATCTCGTACCACGGAGCCTTCGACCCGACGAACATGTGGCCTTTCGGCTTGAGCGTGGGCTCGTCGATGAGTGTTCCGTACGGAACGCGAAAGTAGCCGTCGCGTGGAGCCCAATAGAGAAGCGAGAAGCACTCCCTGCAGCGCATCGCATGGGCTGCGTCGGGATCGCCATCCACGAGCAACGACCCCTCACCCCTCGTCACCGTCAGTTTCTCGCGCTCGATGTCGCCCCACGGTAAGAAAGCCGAGCCAGTCATTGCACGGCAGTTCGAGCAGTGGCAGTTGTACGCGGCAACGAACTCGTCCGAGACCTGGTACGCAACCGCATTGCACACGCAGCGACCCCTCAGCACGACATCACTTTAGAGTCCGCTCGTTCTCTCCGATGCGCCAGAGTGCTCTCGCCTGAACAGGCCCGGACGGCAGGAATCCGACGCGGGTTCGAGTTCAGGGTCGTGGCTGGGCACGGGCGTCGGGAGGGGTACCCAGGTGCCCAAGTCCGGGCGCGGAACCGGAAGCCGTCGACTGGTGTAATCCGCGCAGAGATGAACGTTCGCGCGGTACTGGCGACCGCTCCCATCGTGATTGCAGCCGCGGCGATCACAGGCGCGTCTGCCTGGGCGGACAGAGGGCAGCCCGCGAAGCATCCAAGCACGGCGGTCGAGAACTGCTCGACTCAGTCCGGAGCCGACTTCCCCCACGCCTTCACAAGCCCCCGCAACCTGGTAGTTGGCCCACTCTCCTTGACGGGAGCCGCAGACTCACCCGCGTTTGTCTCGAACTCTCAGCGAACGGAGGGCTGGCAGAAGTTCCCGCTCCTCGTCAGAGAGGGCCATCGGGTGAAAGTGGAGCTGTCGCCGAAGACCCGCATCGGCGCAGGACTCGCCTATGGCCCCTGCCGCAAGGGGAGACGTTACTGCGCGACACCTATCGAAGCGTGACCTTCATCGCCTGCAAGCTGGGACAGCACTCATGGAGCACCGCAGACGGACGCCCGGTCACGTTCTGGTCGGGCGGCGTGCTGGCTCGTTCGCCCCGCTGCGTTCCGCTTCTCGTCTGGGTGGACGGCGAACGCTCGCCTCGTCGCGCCGTGATACGGCTCGGCGTAGATCACTGCTAGGCGGGCCTGCCCTAGCTGGTGCCACGGGTGGCGAAGACGGATCGGGCGCGGGTCAGCGGGCCGGAGGCAGCCTCAGCGCGTCGAGAGCTCGCTGCGCCTGGGCCTGCATCGCCTTTGTCGGGCGTGACCCGAAGTAGATGCGGACGATCATCGAGTACGCGCGTCGAGGCCCCGCACCGCTCAACTCCCAGTTACCGCCAGCGACCCGCTCTCCCTCACAACAGAGCAGGCGCCTCGCGGCACTCAACGTCAAGCGGATCGGCATGTCTCCGATTGCAGTCGGGCTGTAGATCACGGCCCAAACGATCACCGCCCGTCTTGAGAGATGCTTGAGCGTCAGGTTCGGAGGGTCGGCCGTCGGGTCGTCCCGGTAGCGCGTTCCAGTCGCGAGCCAGGCTGCGGACTCAAGGGGCACCCGTGCGCGTGGACCGGGGCCGACGTAGGCGGAGCGCGTATTCCCACTTCGGCCGGTCTGCCATCCCGAAAGATGGCCGAACTCCAGCGGGTGGCTCCACGGGGCGATCGCAAGTGCAACGGCTACGGCTGCGAGCATGTATTCGTACTCAGTCGCTACGCCTCGAAGCTTACGTCGCCCTTGACAGGGAGCCGGGAAGGGCGACGTTCAGACAAGCAACCGCGCCCTCCCTGCTTCCCTCGGCCCGTGTGCCGTTGCCGACGAGGGAGACGCGCAACGGCTTGAACGCCTCCCCCGCTTGCGGGGCTGCTCAAACCGGCAAGACCCCCTCCTACCGGGGCCGCTCCCCGCACCTATGTCAGTTCCCGCTCAATGCAGATTGACACCCGCGCTGCCGATGCCGCCTCCGCTCGATCGGGTCGACGGGGCGCTGCTGGTTGGTGATCCGCCGCCGTACCCGAAGTGAAGACTGCCGGGGCGCAAGCTTTCGGCGCGGCCAACGTCTTTACAGATAACGGGTGTCTTCCTCTCTCACCCACCCGGGGGCGGGGTGGTAACTAACGGCACGCGGCGGGAGAGGCACACTGCCGCGAGACGAAGACCCGCCCCCGGGGCTTGCATTTTTCGGGCGGGTGACGTCAATGCAGGTAGATAGCGGGGGCGGGTTGGGAAGTCCGCCGCGGCGGGAGAGGCGATAGCCGCGAGGACGCAGGCCCGCCCCCGCGTACATCTTGGCGCACTTCCGGGGGGTAAGGTGACCCTCGCCCTCCGGCCCCACCGGGAGGGCCGTTGACAGCGCAAGGGCATCCGAGCCCGATCTGTGAAACGGATTACGGTCGAGCAACCCCGCTATGCCTATCGGGGGCCCCAGGCGGGGGCTGACTGCCAAAGCGGAGAGCGCGTGAGTCGGGTGATGTGGCTCCCGTCGATGCGCATCGTCCAGAGGTCGATGTTTCCACCTTCCGGGCCTTTGCTGAACACGATCGCCTTTCCGTCCGGTGAGAACGAAGCTGAGGCGACGTGCGTCCCGCTCGCGAAATGGGTGAGTTGGCGGCGTCCCGTCCCGTCCGAGTGGATCAAGAAGTACTGCGACTGCGGACGGAACTCCTCGACGTGTGAGTGAAACAGAATCCACTTGCCATCTGGCGACCAGTCCGGGTTGTCTCCGGCGTTCTCAGCCCAGGGGGTGAGGCGTCGCAGCCCAGAGCCATCGACGCCGATGACGAACACCGCCGCCTTCCCGGCGGGCTTCGCGAACCCGGACACATGCCGCTCAAAGACGAGCCGCTTTCCGTCCGGGGAGAAAACGGGGAAGTTCAAGTCGCCCGTGAAGTTGCTGCTCCGATACACGACGTGCCGGTTGCTGCCGTCGCGGTTGGCGATCGTCAGCGCTGAGTGCTCGATCCAGCCCTCGCCATGCGCGTCGTTCTTCACCCTGCCTGTCGACTGCGTGTACGCGATCTGCTTCGAATCCGGAGAAAAGCTCGCGTTCGCCTCGTCGGCGCAGGTCGTCTCGTCTGCTCCAGCGGGACACGGCTCTCCGATCGGCGACAAACCACTGCCGTCGGGCGCGACGACATACAGATGGCACAGCGACCCTGGTTGACAGCGGGTGAACGAGATAAGCGATCCATCAGGTGCCCAGGAGGGCTGGTCATCCTGCGTTCCCCGTGGCGGGTGGGTGACTTGTTTCGCACCCGTTCCATCAGCATTCGCGGTGAAGACCGCTCCCCACTCCTGCTGGCGATCGAAATACGTGCGGAACGCGATCCTTCCGTTCTCCCCCGGCGCCGTTGCCGCCGCCGGCCCGACCAGCACCAAACCGACCAGGACCAACGCGCCTAGCAGTGCAACTCGCATCGACCGTGTTTTCGCAGCCCCTCTCGCCCCTCGCAAGCCCTGCATTTCCCTCGCCTCCCTCACCTAGGGTCAACTCCCGGATCTTCCATGGTTTTCTTGAATCGCTCGTGGGTCCTTCTGCGGGGCGTTAGCCGGCTCGTGTCCACTTGCCTCCGAAGACGCCGCCGCGTTGGCTGCAGGCGTCCCTGCCTCGGGTCGGGGTGAGCGTGAGCGTGTCCCCGCTGACCGACCAGGAGTAGGTTGCCTTTGGCCCGCCTGGGCCGCACCACCAGCCACCGCCCGCGGCGGCGTGGGCGTTGAAGAGTCCTGTTGTGACTGCGCCGTACAGCGTGATGTGGCTCGCCCCTGGGGTGTAGTCGTTGAGCAGAACGTTTCCGGCGCCGGTCTTGGGGCTTGTTGCTGGATTGAACGAACCGGGGAAGTGGCTTTCGATCCAGCGGGGAGCGAAGACGAGCGTCCACGTTCCGGCAGGGACGGCGTCGCCCGGATAGCTCGGATCGGGTGGGACCGGAGTCACGATCTCACGGCGCCAGCTTCCGGACAGCGCGGTGGGGAGACTTGGCAGTGCGACGACCCGAGCGATGACCGTGTCCGTCGCCTTCCTGCCCGACGTCGAGGTGACGCGGACGGTGAAGCGGTGCGGCCCGGGGCCGAGCCACGTAGTGACGAGAAGGCCGCCATCATCGCTGTAGCTGTATGGCGCGTTGTGCTCGATCCATCTCACCTTGCCGTCGATGAGGAACTCGACCTCGCGCACCTGCGAGGTCGGCACATGCGGGAATGCGAGCCAGCGGATGCGGTGGGGGAGGACGGTCTTCCGGTCGAGCGTCGAGCGCACTGCGAACGGCGCCCTCGCCGGGGCCGCCGACGCCAGCCCGAACGCCATAAGTGCAAGCCCAGCGGACACTAGGACTATGAGGAACCTGCCGGTCATCGTGCGATCACCTGTGGACGACGCCGTCTAGGTGCCAGACGCCGCTACCCCCGTCGACGTCCATCGTCTCGGTGCCGTCGCCCCAGGCGCCCGCGTAAATGCCGGACGAATCGGCGGCGACGACGGTGAAGCGCAGATCGAAGCGCCCAGGGAACCCATAGCTCGAGTTACTCGCGTGGGAGTTGCCGGAGCCGCCGGGGCGGCAGAAGGTGCCGGCAGATTCGAGCGCAAGGGAGCCGCTGCCGTCGAGGAGGTCGATCCGCTCGATGCGCGTAACGGCGAGGCACTGCGATCCCGGGACCTCGTCGAACGTCTCGTCGAGGATCGAGATCGTCGCTGGGCCGTCGCCGGCGACGGCGCCGACGCCGCAGAACGCGTCGGGGTCGCACGGCGCGTTCGACGCCGGATGGCCCTTCGGGAAGTGGATCGTGAATGTCGCCGTGAGCGAGTCCCTTGGTCGGGCGCGCGCTGGCGCGACTGCGACGAGCAGCGAGAGTGCCGCGACGGCGATGAGGACGAGCTCTGCCAAGCGGAAGTGCGTCTTGAACAACGCTCACTCCTTTCTCTCCCGGTCCGCCGGCGGGCGGTGGTTGACGTCCAGCCTGCGAGATCACGGTAGGTGTGTTGCGTAATCGCGCTGCTAATCCGGGCTAATCGGCCGATAACCGGCGGCTCTGGTCAGGCGGACGGAAGTGTGCTACACCAGCTCAGAGTGGAGTTCCGCATTCTCGGGCCCCTCGAGGTCCTGGACGACCGGCGGGAGCTCGATCTTGGCGGCGTGAACCAACGTGCTCTGCTTGCGGTGCTCCTCGTCAACGCAAACCGGGTGGTCTCCAACAGACGGCTGATCCAGGAGGTCTGGGGCGAGCACCCGCCGGAGACTGCGTCGGCGATGGTCCGCAACTACGTGTCGCGGCTGCGGAAGGAGCTGAACGGCGCCGCTGGCATCCACACCCGGCCGCCTGGATACGTCTTGCATGTCGACCCCGGATGCGTGGATTTGGACTTGTTCCAACGCCTCTACGACGAGGGTCGTCAGGCCCTGACAGAGCCGGATCCGCAAAGGGCGGTTCTCGTCCTGCGGAAGGCCCTCGACCTCTGGCGGGGCCCCGCGCTTGCAGATCTCGCCGGAACCGAGATCGGCATGGTCGAGGGCGCGCGCCTCGAGCAGCTCCGGCGCGGTGCGCTGGTGGCGCGAATCGAGGCCGAGCTCGCGCTCGGTCGCGACGGCGATCTGATCGCAGAGCTCGAAGGGCTCGTACGTGATGAACCCCACGACGAGGCGTTCCGTCGCCAGCTTATGCTCGCCCTCTACCGGGCGGGGCGCCAGTCGGACGCGCTCGCCGCCTACCGCGACGCGCACCGGCAGCTCAGTACCGATCTCGGGATCGAGCCTGGGCCGGAACTCCGCGAGTTGGAGGCGTCGATCCTCAGGCACGATCCGTCGCTCGCTCCCGAGCTTCCTCGATCTCGGAAAGCGCGCACGGTGCGACGCAGGCTTGGCCGCCCGAGCCGGACCAAGACGCTCGCCGGAGTGGCTGTGCTGGGGGCGGTACTCGCGGCGACGCTCCCGGTCGCTCTGAGCAGCCGCGGGAGCGCATCCACAGAGATCCGAGCGCGCTCCGTCGTCGCCATGGACCAGACCGGCCGAGTGGTTGCCGACGCTCCGCTCCACGCCAAACCGCTGGGCCTGACCGGCGGAGCCTCTGGCGTCTGGGTCTCGACTTCCGACCAGACGGTCGAGCGTGTCGACCCTCGCTCACACAGGATCACGAGAACGATCGGGCTCGGCCTCGTGCCGACCGACCTCGCCGTGCTGCGCGGCGTCCTCTGGATAACCTCCCAGGGCTACCTGCACCGCGTCCTACGGATCACCGCGAGCGACGGAGACGTGCGGTCGATTCCTCTCTCGGTTTCGCTGCCTCCCGTGGGCCGACTCGGGCACGTGGCACCTTCGGGAAAAGGGGCGGTGGTCGTCGACGGCGATCACTCGCTCTTCCGAGTGGGCGCCATCGATGCAATGCGCGTCGGTGATGTGCCCAGCGGATACGGCGGTCCCAGTGGAGACGTAGCTATTGGGGCGGGCAGCATCTGGGTGAGCGATCCACACTCGAGCGCGGTCTCACGCGTCGACCCACGAAGCGGGCGAATCGTGGCCTCGATCCCGCTCGGATCTCCCAACGAGTCGACCGGTGCGGCCCCGATCGTGGTAGGCGAGGGATCGGTCTGGGTGGCCCTCGCCAACGAGCGGACGCTGTTTCAGATCCACCCGGACTCGAACGCGGTCGTCAGGACGTACCGTCTCGGGCCGCGCCCGAGCAGTATCGCCGTCGGCCGCAGGACCGTCTGGGTCACAGATGCGGCCGGTGCGCCGCTAACGCGCATTGACGTGGTCACCGGGCGCGTACAGGCAATCGAACTCCGGCGACCGGCGGTCGGCGTCGTCGTCGTGAACGGTCTCGTCTGGATAGCCGTCTCCGGCTAGGGGATGCTGATCCTGCAGCCCTGACTCCGACTTGGGCAGCCTCAGAGCACACGAGTCGGCAACTCAGGCGTCATTCCGGAACACTGGCACACGGCACCGTTCTGTCGCCCACTCCAGTTTTTAAGCAGCGGCCGGCGCGGTACCGCGCAGTTCAATTTCTCTCCCCGATGGGCGTGAAACGATGCTGGTGGTCCGGATTCAGCGGAATCCGCTTTCTCCATCGACACCGGTATCCGCGCTCAGTAGGTTGGAGAGAGAATCCTTGCCTCAGCCAGCGTGCGCGAATGTCACCAGCGCATACGCCGCGACGCGAGTTCAGCGCGGGACGTGAGCAGGCAATCAGGGCGCGCCGCCGTGGGAGACCCGGACCTCCGACGTGCGGAGGTCCGGGCCGCCGGGCGTGTGTGAAGCCCGCTATGGGCTGATCGGTGCTGAGTAAATGTTTTGGTCGAGGCCGCCGGTGTTGTCGAAGCACGTGTCCAACGAAGACGTGCACGTGCCACCTGTTTCGGGGTCACCTGCTACGTCGGCACCATCGTCGTCTCCGGCTGTGTCGGCTGCCCCGACGGTGTCGCGCTGGTCGGTCCAGACCGCCCCGATCGTGTTTCCGACTGCGGCAACGGTGATGTAGTCACCGAAGAATGGCACGAGCCGGCCGCCGAACTGTTCGTAGTTCGGGTTAGTCGGCGTGTCGGTGACCTGGACACTGTTACCCCACGTGGCTCCGCCGTCGGTCGACTCGGCGTACCGAACGTTGAGGCATGCGCTGACATGCCCGGCCGCGTCGTTGCACGGTGCCCGGGTCGGGGCGTAGGTGCTGTCGCCGCGGGAGTCGTACCAGATCGCGCTGACGCGCCCGGCCGAGGCCGTGATCCAGGGGAAGAACTGGTGGCCGCTGGCGCTCGGGGCGAGCAACGCCGGCGGGTCGCTCCAGGTTGCTCCACCATCGTCCGAGACGACGTACTCGATCTGGCCCTGGCCCGAGGCCTGCCGCACCGGGAAGGCGAGCACGATCGTGCCGTTGACGTTGTCGGCGGCGATCGACGGGCCGGCGAGGTCGAAGCGCGGGAAGGTCTGGCCGCTCGGGCAGTCAAACGGCGGGTCACCACACTCGCGGGCACCGTTCCCGGAGAACTGAGTGGACACGAACGCGTCGTAGGTCGCGACTAGCCGTGCCTTGCTGAAGGTCAGGCCATGGTCGGTAGAAACCACGAAGGCCGCGCCATTCGTCCCGTTCTGGCCTTTGGAGCCGCCGGTTGTTCCCTGCCAGGCGATGTACACCTGACCAGTCGGGCCGAACGCGAAGTACGGCCCCTGGTTACCACAGATCCCACTCGAGATCTTGCGCGGTGCGCTGAAATGCGCGCCGTGATCGGTCGAGCGGCTGAAGAGGATCGTGTTGCAGCCGGAGCCGTGGAAGTCGGACCAGGCGGCGTAGACGTTGCCGGTCACCGGATCGACACCGAGACCGGTCTTGTCGTTGAAATGACCCAACCCAAACGTGTTCGTGGCGAGAATGACGGTGCGTACGTAGCGCGAGCCGTCCGTGCTCGTGTCAGCCGGGTTCGCCGGCTCGTAGGTCGCCACCCAAACATCACCCGTGTTGTCGCGAGTCCCACCCGACTCGCCGTTCAGGATCCCGCGGTTGAAGTTATTGCCCATGTAGAAGAGCCGACCTTCGCCGTCCCACGCCTGGAGTGGATCACCTGCGGCGAGCGCTCCACCGGCCACCATCTGACGGAGCGGCGAGGCGAGCCCCTGAGGTGAGTTATCGCCGGCGTAGCCCGGCAGCAGGCTGTCGGTCCAGCTCGACCCACCGTCGGTGCTTCGATAGAAGCCGGCCCAGGCGTCCGTCACGGTCGGGACCGTGCAGTAGTCGTTACTACCCGAGGTCCAGACCGCGGCGTTGCGGGGGTCAATAGCCAATGTTGGCTCGTTCTGCATCCTGCGGTCGATCCCGCAACGCTGAAGCACCGCGTCCGTGTACGTGCCGCCAGCCAGCTGATCCGCACTCAGGTACGGACCGTTGGCGCCATTGTCAACCGTAACCCGAACGTTCCCACCCGCGGTTTGGGCGCCGGCAACCGCACCGAATACCAGCGCACTCGCGAGCAGCCCGAGCACCACACTCAGTCGCTTCCGCATCTCGCCCCTCCTCCTGATCATTGCTGGCCCGCCAGGCTTAAATTTGACCCAGAGAGGAAAAAACTAACCAGGAGCCCACCCGAGGAGGCGCATAGGGCAGCCGCTCTAGGCCAGGGCTATCCTTCGTAGGTGCGTCTGTGGGCCTGGGTCCGTCGACGACTTCGCCGCCGCCGCCTGGACGAGGCGTGGGACGCCGAAGCTCTCGTTGAGACCCAGTCAAACCTCAACACAGACGTACCACCAACAATGCTCTTCGCGGGCTCGCCGTTGGAGCCCTAAAGCGGAGGCTGCCTCTTCGTGAAGAGCGTTTTCAGCTTCTTCACGTCGAGAATTGTCCCAGCGCCGTTCAGCGTGAGCTGCACCGAGAACACACCGGCAAAGAGGTTGTTGATCACGAACTCGCGCGTCGTCTTGATCGCTTTGGGAGCGATGTAGTAGCAGTGGGTCACTGGCGAGCGGCCAAGCGACGAGTTTCCGCGCTTGACCCTGCAGGCGATGCGGGTGCTGCTCACCCGGTAGCGGTCGCCGACCTTGAGGCGGTAGATCTTTCCCGGGAGCGCCACCCCTTCAAGCAGTCTCCGGAACTTCTTCGTCGTCGTGGATTTGCCGTTGGCGTCAACCTGGAAGACATCGACGGCGCCATCGATGTTCATGCTGGTGCCCCACGAGTGTGGCAGCGGCCCATTGGTGTTCGCCAGGATGCAGACGAGCCTGACCGGGTTGCTCTTGAAGCTGCAGAGGAGCTTCGAGCCCTGCACGAGCACGACGTCACCCTGGTTCAGGATCACGTAGGAAACCCCCGCGGGCGCCGGCAGGCCTTGAGCCGGAGCTACCTGTGCGCCTTGACCTGCGATCAGTTCCGGAGATCCGCTGTGCGGCGAACCCTGCAAGACCGCGAACAGGATCGCTCCGGCGACGACAATCGATAGACCGACACCTCCGTAGATCGCCCGCCGTCGGCGGGCGCGCCGTCACACCGTCTCCACGATTACGCTAGTATTACTAGCACCATGATAAGTGTCAAGGTGAACAAAGCTGACCCGACCGACCTCTACGAGCAGGTCGCCGCGGAGATCCGCCGAGCGATCGCTGACGGCGAAGCCAAACCGGGAGAACGCTTGCCCCCAGCGAAGGACCTTGCCGCCGTTCTCGGCGTCAACACCAACACCGTCCTCCGCTCCCTACGCCTGTTGCGCGACGAGGGACTCCTCGAGTTCCGACGCGGACGAGGCATCTCCGTCGCAGGCACACCCGAACGCGGCGCAGTCGTCCAACGAGCCAAAGAACTGATCGCCTTCGCCCGTAGCCAGGGCTATCCGCTCGATGAACTGGTCGCGATGATGGAGAACCTCGCCTGATCTGCAGGCCTCCTCCAGCCTCAGTAGGTCTAGAATCCACTCGCAGCCGGGACCATGCTTCCGGCGTCACCTGCGAGGGAAGGAGCCACGTTGCTGGCAGGAAAGGACGCCGCAGCCACGCTCGCGGTCAGCGACCTCCAGCGAGCGCGGGACTTCTACGAGAACACGCTGGGTCTAGAGGCCGTCCAGGAGCCCCCCGGCGCGATCCTCTACCGAAGCGGAAACTCGGTCGTGCTCGTCTACCCGTCCGAGTACGCGGGCACAAACAAGGCCACAGCCGCCTCCTGGGCCGTCGGCGACGACTTCGACTCGATCGTTCAGGCGCTCAAGGACAATGGCGTCACCTTCGAGCACTACGACCTGCCGGAAACCACGCGCGAAGGAGACGTCCACCTGATGGGCGACTTCAAGGCCGTCTGGTTTAAGGATCCGGACGGCAACATCCTCAACCTGATTAACCAATCGATGTAACATCGCGCGCCGCGAGTTCCGCCTCGAACATGGGCCGCGCTCGATCGCCCCGCCTGAACAGTGCTCTTGGTGATCCGTGCGCTGTCAACGGCTTCCCGGTGGGGCCGGCGGAACTGGGCGAGGTCGCGATCTGAGTAGCTCTGAGTTGCCGCCGGCATGTTGGGAACGTCTCCGAGGCCCCGAGCCCGTCACCAAACCGGCGAGACTGAGAACTGCATCGAATGCCCGGGTCCCGCCTTCCGTTCATCCAGACCCAGTGATTCCGTCACGTGGCGACGGGTTGTGGTTGAGTCACGCTTCTTCATTTTTCTCCCCGTAGCGGGGCGGTCATGGTTTCCGTCGAAAGCGTGACTTCACGAAGGTGTCGATGCCCACCCCGCTCAGAAATCGGGGGAGAAATGGAACCGCGTGGTACCGGGGCCATGCGGACCTAAAAAGACGGCCTTAGTCAACGGCGTCATCCCGGGAGAACCACAGCCCTACCTTCCCACACGGCAAGAACGTCACTCGCACTACTCGGTTCACATCGACCCGGAGCCACGGCGTCGCGACCGGGACACCGCACCGGCTTCAACCAGCGGCGTGAACACGCTGTAGTGCTCGCCTGAGCTGGTCTTGAGCGACAGCAGCGGTGCGACCGTGACGCCGGGAGTAGCACGGAGGGCGATGCGGTCACTGCGGCACGCGTGCTCGAGGCGCCGCTGACGCCGTTGCGCGTAGCCGCTCGCGTCCTCGGCGACGAACACCGCCTCCGCCCCAACCTCCCGAGCGAGCGCGAGCGTCTCGGCGACGACGTCACCCGACCGCAACACAAGGCGTGCGCCGCGCGACCTGAGGCTCGCGTCCAGGTCGCGGAGCGCATCAAGCAGGAAGGCGAGGCGGTTCGGTCGTGCGAACGAAGTACGGAGCATCGCGTCGTCGAAGACGAACAGCGGCACGATCCGCTTCGCCTCATGCGCCGCCGTCGAGAGCGCGGGGTTGTCGTGCACGCGCAGGTCGCGCGTGAAGACGACGATCGCCGTTCTCACCGCAGACGAGCCTCCGTGTGTCGGGCGCGATAGTCGAAGATCGCCTTCAGCCACGGGCGTACGGTCACCGGCACGAATAGACCGGCAAACGGCTCGTACGGAAGCCGGTAGACGACGTGGTCGTAGATCTCCGTGCCACCGTCGACGCGGCGAAGCCGGTGGGTGTGCTCCCAGCGCCGGTATGGGCCCGCGAGCTGCACGTCCGTGAATCCGAGTGGGGGCCGCCACTCGACGATTTCGGTCCGCCAGCGGATCGGCAGACCGAAGAGCCGTAGCCGGTAGGCGAGCAGCGACCCCCTTCCCAGCGTCCGTGGAGCCTCGAGGATCCGGAACCGCAGCCATGGCGGCGTGATCGTCTCGAGGTTCCAGGCGTCGGCGAAGAACGCAAACGCCTCGTCGACGTCGACAGGCACGACCTGTGACCGTTCGAGCACGCGATCGGCAGTCAACGCCCGGCCTTCACCTCAGGGGATCAGCACCTTGTTGATCACGTGGATGACGCCGTTCGAGGCCATCACATTCGCTTTGACGACGGTCGCGCCGCCGACGATGACCTTGCCGCCGCTGACCCGAATCGAGACCGGCTTGCCCTCGAGAGTCTTGGCCGAGTGGAGCTTCATCGCCCGGGCGGCCGTGACCTTGCCCTTGACGACGTGGTATAGGAGCACCGCACGGAGCTTCGCCTTGTTCCTCGCGAGCGACGCGAGGGTTGCCTTCGGCACCTTGGCGAACGCGGCGTCGGTCGGTGCAAAGACGGTGAACGGGCCTTCGCCTTCGAGCGTGCCGGCCAGGCCGGCCTTCTGGAGCAGAGACGCGAGCGTCTTGAATTGGCCCGCCGCGATCGCGGTCTGGACGAGGTTCTTCTCGCCCATCGTCGGGCCGGCCGTCGTCGCCTGGCCTGCGGTGGCGGTGGCGACTCCGACGGCGAGCGTGAGGACGAGCGCTGCAATGATCGGGATGCGCTTGATGGTCACGTGCAACTCCTTTCGTCAGGCGGCCGGGCTGCGGCCGGACCGCTTGGTGGACAGGTCGGGCAGGTCAGCGCCCCAGCGGGATCGTTCGTTGCCACGTGAGGCGTCTAGCGGGCAACGGCAGCGGCTGCGTGTGTGCGCGGCCGGCGGGCCGAGATGAGCAGGGACCCGATGCCGTAGACCGCGGCGAGCCCGACGAGGCCGTACACGATCCGGCTTGCCACGTTTGTCTCACCGAAGTCCATGCCGAAGATCCAGGCGACCAGGTCGAACTTGGCGACGGCGACGAGGCCCCAGTTGAGTCCACCGATCAGCACCAGCGTGGCCGCGAGTAGGTCGAGCTTCTTCACGTTCGTCCACCTCCTGTAGAGATTTTGTACAGATCCGAGACTTTATCGCCCATTTCCACGGTTGTCAAACTTCTGTATAGGTGCTGTATATTCTGAGGCATGGAGATTGCGGGCGCAGTACGGATTGGAGAGCTGAGTCGGCGCTCGGGCGTGAGTCCCGAGTTGTTGCGCGCCTGGGAACGGCGGTATGGACTGCTGCAGCCGACCCGCTCAGCCGGTGGGCTACGGCTGTACTCGCCGGACGATCTTGCCCGCGTGCAGGCGATGCAACAGCACCTCGCCGATGGTTACGCCGCTGCCGAGGCCGCTGCCCTGGTTACCCAAACGACACGGCGCGGAGACAATGAAATCGCTCTCCCGACCGCGAGAAGCGAGCTTGCGGCTGCGCTGGAAAGCTTCGACGAAGGCAGCGTCCACGCGGTCTTCGACGCGCTGCTCGCGCGGCTGTCAATCGACGCACTCCTACGCGACGTCATCATTCCGTATCTGCACGAGCTCGGCGAGCGCTGGGAGCGCGGCGAGGTGTCGATCGCGCAGGAGCATTTCGCCTCCACACTGGTTCGTGGGCGTCTCCTCGGGCTGGCACGCGGCTGGGGCCGGGGCATCGGGCCGGTCGCAGTCCTTGCGTGCGCGCCCGGGGAACAGCACGACCTCGGACTCCTCGCCTTCGGAATCGCGCTGCGCGCGCGCGGCTGGCGCATCATCTACCTCGGCACCGACACCCCGATCGCAAGCGTCGCCGACGCCGTGCGGTCATGCCGCCCCGCCGCCGCCGTCGTCAGCGCAGTCGACCCGCGCATCTTCCGGGGCCACGCCGAAGAGCTTCAGCAACTCGCCCTCAATACTCGTCTCTGCCTCGGCGGAGCCGGCGCCGCAAAGGCCCGCCTTGACGCCGACCTGCTCCAGTTAACTGGCGATCCAATCCACGAAGCCGAGCGGCTGACCCAACTCGCCCAATCCGAACTGCAGCGCTCGACCGCATCGCGCAAGTCGCGACGATGAGCGCGAGGAGCACGGCGCCAAACCCGCCGGCGATTAGCGCTACCAGCAAGTCGGCCGCGAGCAACCTTCCACGGCGGTGGGGGACGCTGCATGCGCGCGGGCTCGACCATCAGGCGGGCGATACCGAAGATCGTGCCCCCAGACTTTTTGGGACTCACTGCCGAGAGACTCACGGGGGTGAGCGCCCCGGCGAGCTTGCGATCTGCCGTTCGACCCGGTGGGTGAACGGGAGGACGATCGCCATCGGGAGGAGCGCGAGCCAGAAGTTGAACAGCCGGTAGGCGACGACCCCGGCCGCGGCGGGGGCGAAGGGCACGCCGAACCAGGTGAGGACGAAGGCGAGCATGAGCTCGACGACCCCCGGCCCGCCGAAGGGGAGCGAGCGGCGGCTGAGCGCCCAGCCGGTGCCGTAGGCGACGACGAGGGCGGCGGCTGACAGCCGGATCCCGAAAGTCTGCAACGCCGCCCAGAACGTGAGCATGTCCCCAGCCCAGTAGAGCGCGGCGCCGAGGAAGGCCCAGCCGCAGCGGCGCCACCCGACGACGAGGGCGCGGAGGACCGCGAGGGAGGCGACCGCGTGGGCGAACCCGCGGCGGAGGCGGCCGGCGTCCTTGCCCGCGTCGAACCTCTTCACCCGCTTCGGCGAGGTGAGCCAGGCGGCGGCGACCGCTCCGGGCACGACCGCGAGCCACGGGAGCGTGACGCTGGGCGGCGCCGAGCCGCCGACGTCAAAGAAGAGGAGCAGGGCGCAGACGGCCACGGCGGGAGCGAGCACCGCATACTCCAGCGCGCTCAGCCCGAGCACTCGCCGGAAGGCACGACGCGGCCCCATGCCCGCCTGGCGGAGGGTCACGTAGTCCACCGAGAACCCGCCCGAGGGGTTTGCCGAGAAGAACGGGCCGAATCCGACGCTGACGACGGCGAGCGCAGCCGGGAAGGGGAGCTCGACGCCACCGTCGACCTGGGCGGTGGCGCGGAGGCCGATCGTATAGCCGACGTAGGCGATCAGCTGGCCGCCGGCGCACAGCGCAAACCAGGCGAAGTTGTCAACCGCGATCGCATGCACGATGTGGTCCCAACCCGCCTTCCAGACCAGCGCTGCGAGCGCCAGCGCCTCGAAGGCCAGGACGACCGCCAGGGCGACGACCGGGTGCTGACTCCGGTCGAGCCAGCCGCGGATGAGTGACGAGCTGCGAGGCGTCGGCACGCATTGGGAATACCCGGGTGGGTGCGGCTCGTCACCCGGCTCGTGCCACTGATCGGCGATTCAGAGCCGACGAGTCGCGATCCAGCTCGCGGCTAGCTCGCGGGGCGGCGGGGCCCCGACGGTGCCTGCTCCGGTCGACTCGATGTGCAGCCTCGATCGCGGCGAAGGCCCGACGGTCCAGCCCGAGGGCGTCTGCCTAGAGCCAGTCGTCGAGCCGGGAAAGGCGCCGTCCAACGACCACCACTGCAGTCACGCCCGCCTTACCAGCGCCCCTGTCCGCTACTTCTAACCCCTGGTGCGACGCGGGTCGTGCCCGAACGTGCTGCGGTCTCGAATCCTTCGGTCCCGTCCGTGGATGAGCAGCTCGGACTTATTCCGTCGAGCGATCTCCTTGCCGACCGCCGCGGCTTCCGCTTGGGTGTTGTGAATCGACTGCGCACGAGTCTTGCCCTCGACTCGCACCTGCCAGCCCCCGTTGTTGCCTCGGATTACGTGCAC
>JBKPRA010000111.1:0-8816 GCA_046734335.1 Actinomycetota bacterium
ACCGTAAAGAGGGGGCGACTGGGCTTCGTTGAGCCAACGAGGCTCGTCTCCAGGCGGTATCAGGAGAATTGGTGGATGGCCAGCCGACGCGTATTCGAAGGTACTCGTCGAAGGGTCGAGCACGCCGTAGCAGACCGTCGCGAAGTCTGTGATCCCCGTCGACGCGACGAATGCGTCCAGGCGCGCGAGGAGCTCTCCCGGCGATTGTGTATGAGGCGCAAGCGCCGCCAACGCCGTGCGCAGCTGGCCCATCACAGCAGCAGCCTCCAACCCGTGGCCGACAACGTCTCCTACCGTGACGGCGACCCGCCCGTCCCCGAGCGGAACGACGTCGTACCAGTCACCTCCGACTTCCAGCGCCGCGCTAGCGGCCTCGTATCGTGCTGCGACCGACACGCCCGGAGAAACGACGAGGTTTCTAGGAAGTAGGGCTCGCTGCAATCCGAGTGCGATCTCGCGCTCCTCGGCCTCGCGTACACGGAGCGCTTCCTCAGCTCGTATTCGCTGTGTGACGTCAAGCCCGGCCGTGTAGATGAAGCGCACTTCGCCCAGTTCGTCGCGAATCGGATGCATGGCGAAGTCGAAGATGCGTTCGGCGCCGCTGGCGACCCAGTAGTGCAGCGTGTCACGAAAGCGGCCGCCCTCGGCTACACGCGCTGACGCCGAACGAATCCGGGCTTGTATCTCATCGGAACCGCGCCACCACGCCGTGGACCAGAACGCCCGACCAAGTACTTCATCCTTCGTGTAGCCCCCCGACTCAAGGGCCAGATCGTTGATTTCAAGAAGAGTTCCCTCAAGGTCCAGAATCGCCGCGAAGATCCCCGACTGATTGAAGACCGACTCGAACTTCGCCGTTGTCGCCCTCAACTGCTCGTCCGCTTGCTTGCGCTTCGTGATGTCGCGAGCGATCTTGGCCGCACCGATGACCTTGCCCGACTCGTCCATGATGGGGTGAGATCGACAGCGAGATATCCAGCCGTTGCCCGTCCTTCGAAAGGCGGACTGTCTCGTAATGGTCGATGTAACCGCCTACCCGAAGCCGGCTGAGGAACTCATCCTCCTCTGCTTGGAGCTCCGGTGGGATCAACACGCGGATGTTCCGCCCCACGATCTCCTCGCTCGGTACCCGAAGATACGTTCCGCGCTTAGGTTCCAACTCGTGACGGTTCCGTCCAACGCCTTGCTGACGATCGCGTCGTTCGACGTTGTGACAACCGCCGCAAGGTAGGCATCGACGTCGTTCGGCAGGGAAATGGTCCCGACGCCTCGGCTGCCCCTCTTTGCAAGTTGCTTGTTCACCGCCGTCCTCCGACTCAAAGGGATCGCCAAATCGCTAACCCGCGCCTCGCGAAGAAGGGTTACCCACACCGCGAGTTGGATGAACTCGCGCCTTTGTGGCGTACGACTTGAATGGCGAGGCAGCGTCTCGAAACGCACAGTCTCGCGGCCGCTTCAGCCGCTCTCAACTAAGAACGGATCGTGCGCGTGCACGGCCGCGGACGGCTAGCCCTTCATTCGACGGCGGGCGTCCCCGAGAATACTGCCCCTCCCGTCCCGGCCCTGAACGGGAAGCTCGGCCTTCTGTGAGACGCGTAGGGCGCCGAGACATTGCCTCGGCGCCCTGTGAACCGCACTAGGCAGGTGCCTTGATGCCTTCTTCGGCGAGGCGCTTGCCAACGATCTGGACCTTCTTGAGAGCTGCCTTCTCCTGCTCCAGGTTCTCATTCAGCAAGCGAACGACCTCCGTCTCACCCATCGCGCGGGCCATCGTCACGAGACCCTCGTACGCCGCGATCTCGTAGTGCTCGGTGCGAGCAGCCGCACCCGTAAGGAAGGCGTTCAGCACCTCGGGCGAAGGCGACTCGTTGTCAACAAAGTCGTCGTGCTCCTTCTTGATCCCCTCGATGCCGGGACACTTCTCGGCCTTTGCCGGCTCACCTAGCTCCTCGAACGCGAGCTTCAGGTTCTCGACATGCAGGCGGGTCTCCTCGAGGTGATCCGAAAACCCGCTCGCGAGCTCCTCGTCAGAGGCCTCCTCCTGAAGCTTCGGAAGAGTCTTGACGAGCGTCTGCTCGGCATACAACACATCTCCCAACTCATGGAGAAAAAGCTCTCTCGGATCACTCATCTGCGCACCAGACATATGGTCTCCTCAGTTCTGTGATGTAAGGACAAGTTGCGTAAACGTTCTTGGTTTGTGCCGGGGCGGGCGCCCCGGCACAAACCTCGAGGTCTCCTAGTTGTTGCGGGTGAGCGTGTCTTCGCCGCCGACGTGCTTGGTGCCGGACTTGGCGAGCCCTCGGCTGATCATGTAGCCGACCGCGACTACCGCGACGAGCGTCCAGCCGCGGACATCGCCGAGTGAGTCCGAGACGGCCGAGGCAATCAGAATCGCCGCGATGACGCCGACCATCGCGAAGAACTCGGTCGTCTTGAACGCGTTCTTCGTCTCGTCCCGCTCCCGACTCGCCTCGCTCGACGGCATATGCACGCGCCGCCGCTCAGCGGTTTCGGTTGTTGCCATGGTGGTGCCCCCTTCGTGAATCGGATTAAACGGAGGACTCAGACCCCATCCTCTTCGTCAGCCACCCGTGACCTCACTGCAGGCAGAACCCGAAAGCACTGCTCGATACGGCCCGTGTAGTGAGACTCGTCTCCCCGCGTCGGGACCGGCGAAACATAGTCATCCCGCGACGGTGTTCGGCTCGAACGGCCACCGCTCTGCCCGGGCCTACACGTTTCCGCGGTACGGCGGTACCTCAGTGCTCACTACACGAGGCTTACGACTGGGGCAGCGGTTCCTGCGCTCGGGGGAGCAGCAGCGTGTGGCTGGCGACAACACCTCGGCTATGTCGATCAGCTTGCGGCCGTTGGTCTGGGAGTGGTTGCGGAGCATCCCGAAGGCGGCGTCCGCGTTGATCATGTGGCGGGCCATCAGGATGCCCTTGGCCTGTTCGATCATTGCCCTGCGGCCGAACGCGCCTTGGAGGTTCTGGTACTCGGCGAAGCGGCGGAGTGTGATTGCGAGTGCGCTGCCAGGCTCTCGGAGTCGCCATCGACGATGTAGGCGAACACACCCCGTTTCGCGGCCTCGTCGATGTAAGCGGGGTCAGTCGCGTGTAGGAGTGCGATCACCGGGCAAGCGCTTCGCGCACGATTTCGGAGATCAGGTCGAGCGCGTGCTCGTAGTTGAGGCCGAGACCGACCAGCGCGACGTCGGGGCGTTCTCGGGCTGTTGATGCGCCCACCTCGTTGACGTAGATCTCGCGTGCGATCACCTCGTGGCCGAGGCCGGCGACAACGCCGGCGACGGTCTCTAGGCGCTCTCGCTTCTCATTCGCGATCAGGACGCGAAGGTGTTCGATCTCCGGCGCACTCATCGTTCGAAAGCAGGCCTCGGACAGAGCCCTTCTCCAGATCTTGGACGCTGTCGTAAGGCACCTCGGCGAATCAAGAGCCTCCACGGCTCGCCTATGGGTTGACGAGCGCCCCTACATGCTTGAGCCGAAGGAAGTACTCGCAAGCTGATCTGCCAATTGGGAGGAACAATGGCCGTAGCTAACGCAGAACACGAAGCGACTATCGACATCCGCGCGCCCCGGCCCGGAGTCGCGCACGTCGTTCTCGGAGGCGAACACGACTTTGGCAGCGCCAAGCGGCTCCACAACATCTTCAACGATGTACGGGCGACGTGTTCTCACCTGGTCGTCGACCTCAGCTCCGTGGAGTTCATCGACTCCTCGACGATCCACGTGCTTCTACGCACGAAGAAGGCGGCCACCGAGGAAGACAGCCGGTTCAACATCATGCTCAGCACAAACCCACTCCTAGGCACAAACCCACTCCTAGAGAGCGTCCTTCAGATCACCGGTTTACTTGAGACTCTCAATCGCGTCCACTCCCCGAGGAGGCATTCCAACACGCCAGTTAGGACGCTAAAGCGTGGCCGATGTGCAACACCTGGCGGGTGCCCGCCTGCGAACGAGAGGCGCGGCCGGCTCGAGTTACTCATCCCAGGGTAGGTCTCTAATTAACGGCGTCTGAAGCGGCGGCGAGGCTGTGCGTTTCGAGACGTTGGCTTGTGACTCCGCGCGCTCCGCCAGTGCTCGAAAGGCGAATCCCTCGTCTGGAGCGGCGCAGTTTGGCGAGGGTTTCACGACTCGACTGGTCATCTACTCCGGCTCGCTCCTCGTGATGGATGCGACGAGTGTTTCCTCGAGCATTCGCTCTTCGGTTGGCTCCGACGCTGATTTCTCGCCGCTTACGTGAGCCGCCGGGCGCTCGATAAAGGCTTCGAGGCGCGAGGCGAAGTCGACCAGCCCGGTTGCGAGTTGCTGAAGTCGTTCCTCGGCTAGTTCCACGTTGGCCTGGAGCTCGCGCGAGCGTTCCTTCGCCGCGATGGAGCGAGTCTTTGCGACCTCCTCGGCCCGAGCCACGATGTCCGCCGCCTTGGCCTCCGCAGCTCGCAGCTTCTCTGCCGCGTACGTCTCTGCCTGTTTGCGGGTCTGGTTGCTTTCGTTCTCCGCCTCCGTGCGTTGACGCTCCGCCTCGGCGAGCAGTTTCTCCGACTCTTGCCGCGCACTGTCGAGTGTCGAGGCGGCCTGGCTCTGTGTGCGCTTGCGAAGACGCTCGGCCTCGGCCCGCGCGTCGTCTTCCAATTTCTTGGCTGCCTCGTTGGCAGCTTGCAAGACGGACGAGAGGTGTTCTCCGAACTGAGCGTAGTCGGGCGCGACCGTTCTGGAGTCAATCTGGCCGTCGGCGAGCGCGATCTCTTGGTCGACGTCGGCGTCGCCGCCGGTCGACTCGGTGTACTCGTTCACCTGCGCAGGCGGCGAATCAGGAGACGGGTCGACGGCATCCTGCGCAAGCGGGTGAGCAACGTACGCGCGATTCTTTCGACCCTTTAAATTGCGCATCTCGTGTCCTCCTTTCAAGGACGATGACAGAGCAGTTGCACGACGCCGTGACATCCTCGACAGCGAAACTAGCGCGAGGACGGTGGCAGCAGCGAACGCTCCTATGAGCGGCCACTTGAGCGGACTCGAGCCGGAGCGTGACCGCGCCCCAGTGCTTGCGTCGGGGCGCGGTGGGCGTGGCGCTCGAGCTTCGACATCCTCACGCGTGGGGTTGAGCGGGTATTCGGATCGCGGGGCGTGCTGTGCTCCAACTCCGACATTCTCAAGCGCGGGGTTGAGCGGGTACTCGGACCAGAGCTTCTGGGCACGGTTGCTCGACGGGGCCGGCGGAGGACGGTCGCCGGCTGAGAGTGCGCTGGCCGGCGCTGCAAGCAATGCGGCGCAAGCCAGCAAGATGAGATGGACGAACTTAAGCCCGTCCTTTTCTCCAGATCCTCGAACGCAGCCCAGCCGCAGGTCAGGCACGCGCCAACACCACCCCTTCAGATGTGAGCCAGCATAAGCCTTTTTTGGATGCCAAGCGAAGCAACCGGCCCGCGGGTTGCATATTTCGCCCCACTTTCCGAGCGTGGACTGACTGTGACCAGCGGTCCATGGCCGGACCTGAGGGCGGTTGCCATTGACAATCTGCCCAATTGCAGGGAAGCTCTGCTTCGCAGGAGACGAGGGGAGAGAAACCTGCCGGTGGCCGGAAGAGAGGTTCTGCGGCGCACGATTCCGTCCGATTCCCACGGACCGGGTCCCGAAACGCACTCGCGGAAGACAGTGCTGCGATCGGCGGCGGTCGCAGGAGCGGTGGTCGCAACAGGGGGCGGGATGCTTGCGCTACGTCCCAGTTTCGCCGCGTCAGCGCCTTCGCAGTCCGCGGACGTGCGGGTGCTGAATTTCGTCCTTCTGCTCGAGTACGTGCAGGCTGCGTTCTACCGGGAAGCCTCACAGCACAGCGCACTCGGATCTGACCTCGTCGAGTACGCAAGGGTTGTCGGCGGACATGAGGATGACCATGTCGCCGCCCTCGAGAAGGCACTCGGTGCAAATGCGCGTAAGCGGCCGGCGACGCACTTCGGCGCGGCGACGGCCAACAGGCAGAAGTTCCTCGCCTCCGCGATCGAGCTCGAGGATCTTGGCGTAGCGGCGTACAACGGCCAGGCCACGAACCTCACGGCCAAGGCGCTCGTCCCCGCGGCGGAGATCGTCTCGGTCGAGGCGCGGCACGCCGCGTGGATCCGCGCGATCGCAGGCAAGCTGCCGGCGACCGGGCCGATCGACGAGCCTCTGTCGAGCCGAGCGGTCATGACTGCGCTGGCTCGCACCGGCTTCGTGAAAGGGCTCCATCGATGAACGACCTGAGCTTCGGCGAGCTCGACCGCGACGGTGCTCTCGGTGAAGCACTCGAAAAAGTCACGGGCAATTCGCGTGCTGACTTCTTGCGGAAGTCCCTAATCGGCAGCGCTGCTCTCCTCGCAGCGCTCAGCCTTCCGGAGCGAGCAGGCGCGGCCCCGAGGAACGACATCGACATCCTCAACTACGCCCTCACACTCGAGTACCTGCAGGCTGCCTTCTACACCGAGACCGAGCGGGTCGGAGCCGTTCGGGGCAAAGCGAAAGAGGCCGCGCGCCTGGTCGGAGCAGTGGAGCGGGCCCACGTGAAGGCGTTTCGCAAGGCCCTCGGTAACGCTGCCGTGAAGCGCCCTTCCTTCAACTTCCGAGGCGTGACCGAGTCACAAACGCCGTTCCTGAAAACCGCAGTCGCATTTGAAGATCTCGCGGTCGCCGCATACAAGGGCCAGGCGCCGCTGATCCAGTCGAAGGCAATCCTCGGTGTCGCCATCTCGATCCACTCCGTCGAGGCGCGACACGCCGCCTGGATGCGCTACCTCTTCGGGATCGTTCCCTCCGACCGCCCGTTCGACCTGCCCGCGCCGAAGCCCAAGGTACTGCGAACCGTGGCGTCGACCGGCTTCATCACGTCGAAGGTCAAGACGTCCGGAAAGCAGAAGCCGCGATTCACCGGCTGATCGGCGGCGCCGTGCTCGCTGCCGCCGCTGCACTCGCTGCAGGCGGGGGTCTGGCCGCGCACGACGGCTCGCCGCCACGCTCGGTCCCGAAAGCATTACCCGCTCTGCCTGCAGCACCCGCGCCTGCGTTTCGGATCCCCATACCGAAGCTGCTCGACGAGACCCACCTGACTTCGAGCTGGTCGACGGTGGTGCGTCCGGTGACGGCGCGCGCCGCGCCCTCGGTCGAGGCCACAGCGGTGACGCGGCTGCAGACGATGACACCGGAGGGTACAGCCAACGTCGTCCTGGTGCTCGCCCGGGCCGAAGATTCCGCCGGACGTCTCTGGGTGCGCATCCGTCTTCCGATCCTGCCCAACGGGTCGACGGGCTGGGTGGCCCGCGGGTCGCTGTCCGGATACCACTCGGTCAGCACACGTCTCTTCGTCGACCTCAAGCGTCGGGAAGCAACCCTGTGGGCAGGTGAGCGAGTTCTCCTCCGCGCACCGGTCGGCATCGGACGGACGAACTGGCCGACTCCCCGCGGTGAGTTCTACATTCGCGACCGCGTGCGGAACGTCACCAGTCCCTTCTACGGCCCGGTCGCATTCGGAACGAGCGCCCGGTCGAGGGTGCTTACGGACTGGCCGGCAGGCGGCTTCATCGGAATCCACGGGACCGACCAGCCCGAACAGATTCCGGGCCGCATCTCGCACGGCTGCATCCGGATGCGGAACACCGACATCCTCCGCCTAGCCCGACTCATGCCGATCGGGACTCCGTTGACGATCGCGTGATAACGGCCCGGACGCCCATATAGGCCAAAAGGCGCGTGCGTCTGCGTCGGCTCTGGTGGCGCTTCGCAGAGACGGCCAGACGAAGCCGTCGCAACCAAAGAGGCAGGCGCGGAAGAACTCGGCTTGACTCGGCTACGCGACCTCGGCCGCCGGCTACGGTTCACCTTCACCGCCAGCGGCCGACGGTCCCTCGACAGGGAGCGGGTCGACGGTCTCGGGCGCGGCCTCCATGTCTATCGTGGTATCGCGCGCGGGCCGGCCGGCTGTCTATCTGAGCCAGTTGCGGCTCGAGCGCCTGCCCGGACCTTGGCTCGGCAGTCGGGCTGCGGCTCGTTCTCTCCCGGCCGGCGCGGGTGCGGTTCATAGTCATCGGACCGGCTCCGAGCTGCCAGGTGGCCGGGCGTTTCGTACTCGCTGGTCACCAGGGCCTGAACAAGGTGGCGTTCCGGGGGCGCGTGTCCGCGGCAGGCTGCTCAAACCCGGCACCTACACCATCGTCCCTCAGCCCGCCGCCGGGTCACGCCGGCTACCAAAGGCGGTAGCGGTCGCGATCGATGCGCAGGGGATCCGCCCGACGGCTCGCGTGCGCTGGCGGAACTGCGACTCGATGGACGACGATGCGATTTCCGCCGACACCACGGGCAAGCCACTCCCGCCCCTGGCGCTCCGGTCCGCCGGCCTCGCTGGCGCTGAGAGGATCGCGCCGCCGAAGAACAACGGAACAAGCGGGAAACTTCCCGCCATTGTGCTCGGCTGGCTCCCGACTGTCAGCCAATCTCCGCAGCTTTCTGCGCTCGTGCTCACACTGCTTGCGCTTTCGATGGGGCTACTGGTCATCGCATCAATCGAGCCAGGCCACCTGTCGCGCTACCACAGCGTGCGCGTATTCTCGCGCCACCGAGCAGGGATCGCCTGGTTCGGCGGAGCAGTGTTCGTCACCGCGATCTTGCTCTTCTCGCTCCAGCTACGTCAATTGACTCGTGTCGGGCGGATTACCGCTCGTCACGACAACGCGGCACGCAGTGGGCTGCCGATGAGACTTTTTAGAATCGCCGCGTGACCCTCAAGCGGATGGACAACGTCGGCATCGTCGTGGAGGACCT
>JBKPRA010000112.1:0-20786 GCA_046734335.1 Actinomycetota bacterium
GGGTGAGATGACGCCGCCCGAAGGCATGGACAGCGTGCTCGTCCTCGACGACAAGGATGCGAAGAGGAGGAAGTTCTTTGCGTTCTTCGACAGCAAGGACGCGATCGTGGCCGCCGAGCCCGGGTTCGAGCAACAGGGTGAGACGATCCCGGAGGAAGTCCGGGGCAAGCGGACAAGCGTCCACTACTACGAGGTCGTGATCCACGACGGCAACATCGAAGACGCAAACGCCGCCCGCGTCAGCGTGCTGCAAGGTTCGGCGGATGCGATCGACGCGAGCCTCGAAAAGACACGTGGCGAGACGCTGCCGAAGGTACGCGCGATCGACGGCAACGTCGGAGCGATCGGGCTCGCCGACCGCGAGACCGGACGCGTCTCGCTGATCACACTCTGGGACAGTGCCGACTCCATGCGCGCAAGCGAGCAGGAGGCCGACCAGCTGCGTGAGCGGACCGCCGACCAAGGCGGGCAGCAGATCACCAATGTCGCGCGATACGAGGTCGCGATGGCCCAGTCGGCGACGGGCGCTCGATCCTGAGCCCAACGGGGGCCTGACCCGCAACGGGTCAGGCCCTTCCTTGATCGCTGCGCGACGCTAAGCGAGTTCCTCCACCCTTTATGTAGTTGCGGGCGGCCTTCCTTGGCCCGCTTGTGGGCGTAACATCGAGTGATGCTGCTGGCCACGGGTTTCGTGGTTGCAACGCTGTCTGCTTGTCCTGCCCCGGCCCCGCTTCCGGCGCCGCCCGCAAACCGGCCGACGTACGCAATGGCGGTTTCGATCGCGGCTTCGAAGAAAGTCGTTTACGGGACTTCGCGCGTTTCGTTCGCCCTGGACAGCGCAAGCGATCGAATCGTCTTTCGCCTCTGGCCGAACATGCCGGTGCAGAGGAAGGTCGGGGCACGACTGGACGTTGGACAGGTGCGGGTCGACGGCGCAGCGGTGACCGTGACGGAGCCCGATCCAACGACGCTCATGCTCGCGCGACCCGTCGGAGCCGGTGAGCGGGTCACCGTCTCGATGAGCTGGCGGCTTCGGCTGCCGCGGACGCCGACGGAGCGGCTCGCGTCGCGTGTCGGAGTTCGTCTGGGCTCGTTTTTCCCGCTGCTCGCCTGGAGCGGCAGCGGCTGGGCGCTCGACCCGCCGGCACCGCAGCTCGAGACATGGACGTCGCCAGTCGCCGATTTCGACGTCAAGATCGCGGTGCCAAAGGGGATGAGCGTGTTCGCGAGCGGTGCCAACCGGGGCCACGGGCGGTGGCACGCGGCGGCGGTGCGCGACTTCGCACTCGAAGCAGGGAGGTTCAGAGTTGCTCGCCGTATCGTCCACGTCCCCTCCCCGGTCGTGGTAACCGTCGCCGCCGCTTCAGAGTCCACGTACCTGCCGACGTACCTCAACGCGGCGGCGCGCGCCCTGACAACCTTCTCTCAACGCTACGGCGCGTATCCGTGGCCCACCTACACCGTCGTCGTCGAAGCCGACCGGTTCACGCTCGGAGACGAGTACCCGACGCTCGTGTTCATCAGCACCGACTTCGGAGCCAACGTCGTCACGCACGAGACGGCGCACCAGTGGTTCTACTCACTCGTCGGCGACAACCAGGCGCGCGACCCATGGCTCGACGAGACACTCGCCGAATGGGCCACGGCACGACTTTTCGGCCACGTTGCGACCGACGCCGCGACCGACATCCCCGCAGAGGTTCGGAACCATCTCGGGGAGCCGATGACGTTCTGGGGGCCGCTGCCGTTCATGCCGACCGTATGGGCCGGGCTCTACATCCAAGGAGTGAAGGCGCTCGCTTCGTTCGGCGAGGACGACACGGTCGACTGCGCGCTGCAACGCTACGTGCACGACAATGCGTACCGAACCGCTGTACCGCGAGACCTGCTTGCGGCCCTGACGCCGACGCTTCCAAACGCCGAAGCAACCCTGACCAGCTTCGGCGCCCGATTCTGATCGAGAGGCGAGGTTGCCCCCTGCCGTCTTCGGTTATGTAGTTGCGGTCGGCCCTACTTGCGGGCGTGCGACCCTACTTCTTCGGAGGAGTAGCCGGCGCGTCCTTGCGCTCGCGGGCCTTCTTCTTGCGCTGCCGGTCTGCCTTCCAGCGCCTGATCGGTCGTGAGCCGCGTCCCATGGCCAGAGACTGTATCGGTGACAGGATGAATCCTGTCACGCGATGCTGTCATCCATGCCGGAGTTCGAGGATTTGGTCGAGGAGGCGATCGCCGCGCTGCCGGACGATCTGCGCCGGTTCATGTCCAACGTCGCGGTGGTCGTGGAGGACGAGCCGCCTGCCGGGCTGCCGCTGCTCGGGCTCTACCAGGGCGTCCCGCTGACGCAGCGATCGAGCGCGTACGCCGGTGTCCCGCCCGACCGGATCACGATCTACCAGGGCCCGCTCGAGCGGATGACCGGCGGCGACCCCGACCTGCTCCGCGCCCAGGTCCGGCGGGTGGTGCTGCACGAGATCGCCCACCACTTCGGGATCTCGGACGAGCGGTTGCGCGAGCTCGACCGCTACTGAGAGCACACCCCGGCCCTTCGAACTGGGGATCGATCGTCCAGCCGGATTAGCGGCGTGTCAGCCGCGCGGCGGACAGTGCCTGTGAAGTGCCATTCCGAAGAGGCTTGGGACGGATCGCCGTTCTTCTCTGCGCGGCGATCGCCGTCGGTTGCGGGCTCGTGGGGCTCACGCGCGCCACTGCCTCTTCGCAGCCCAGGCACGCGGTGACAGGCGCGGGCTCAAACCACGTCCCGACGGCTCTTGCCCGGCGGGCGAGGACCTCCGCGATGGGAGCAAGATGATGCACGTCTGGTTCACGTCCGACTTGCGCAGTGCCTTTGCGATTCTTGCGCCGGCGCCCGAGCTCTGTGCTGCCGGCCTCCTTCCGGTGGGGTACTGCGCCAGCGGCCAACGGCTGCGCGGCATGTAGGTCGACTAGTTCACAGCGTTCTCCGCAGCGACGAGGCCGAGGACGAGCGCCTGCGCGAGGCCGCTCGCGTAGCCGCCGTTCGAGACGCCGCCGGCATCGACGCCGGCGACCCAGACACCGTCGGCGGCCCGCGCCCGCGTGTCGACCTTCACGCCGCCATATGTGTGGGTGACCGCCGCGTAGACATGCACGCGCAGACCGCCGCCCGGGAGCGGTTCCGTTTCCTGCGCGTACGACAGCTTCTCGGCCACGTCCGGACGGGCGAGCGTCTCTGCGTCGAGCTCGTACCAGGCGCGCCCGCCGGGCTGGGCGGCGATCGCCTGCGCCAGATCGTTCTCCGACCATCCCACCTCGCCGGGGAAAAACTCCTCACCGCGGTCGTTGACGCGCCGCGCAAAGCGGCCGTAGAGCTGGGACGCGACGACGAACTGCTCCTCCGGGACGTGACCGGGCATCGCCCGGCCGTAGAACTCACCGCTGGGCGCCTCGGCGGCTCCGCGCGCGAGCGCAAGGTCGATGCCCTCGCCCTCCGACCACGGATTCGAGCGGACGAGCAGCCCCCGCTCGCGGGCGAGCCGAACCGAGTAGCCGCCCGTGGCCACCACCAGCGGCCCGTCTCCTTCGGGGGCCGACCGCCGCAGCTCGAACTGTCCCGCCGCACGCACGAGCGCCTCCGTCAGGGTACGGGGGTCGAACCGCCTTCCCGTGGTGAGCGGATTCATGGTGTGTGGAACGCCCGTCACGCCGATCCGCTCCAGCCACTCGAGCGCGTCGTCGAGCCGATCCCAGATCAGCCGCTGGAGTGACTCGTCTCCTTGCGGACACTGGCGTCGGAACTCGGGGAGCTCGCGGTACCGCCAGACAACCCCGCTGGAGACCAGCATCGACCCTCCGGGGCGGTCGCCCTTCTCGAGCAGCCGCACCTCCTCGCCGAGCTCGCGTGCGCGGGCGGCGGCGACCAGCCCCGCCATCCCGGCTCCCAGAACGGTGATCAGCGCAGTGAGAAGCTGGCCTTGTGCTCGACGTACTCGAGCTTGACCCGGTCCGGGCCCCAGACGAAGACGGCGAACGTGTTCGGGGCGTCGACGACGTCCGCGACCTCGACGCCGAGCTCCTGTGCGGGCGCAGCCGCGTCCACGAGGACGCCGAGGTGGTTCAGCAGCGGCTGCTCAGGCTTACCCGGGTCGCCCTCGACCAGCTCGAGAAACGCCCCGCCGACCTCGACGCGCGCCGGGTCGTCGGTGGCGCGGAACCCGTACCGCAGCCACTCGCGCGCGGTCGCCTCCGGGTCGGGCGAAAGCAGCGCGACATGGTCGAGGTCGTACTCCACGTCGGTCTCGCCCTCGACCAGCGTCAGGGTCAGGCCCTCGCCGACCTCGAAGACCTCCGACGTGCCCTCCGGCAGCGCTGCGCGGGCAGCGGCCAGATCGGAGACCCGCAGGCCGATCCGGGCCAGGGCGCCCGGCTCGCGCGGCCCGTCGGTGGCAAAGAGCGTGAGCTTCCCGCGGCGAGCGTCCGAGCCGACGAGCGTGAACCGGTCGGTGCGCTCGATCACGTGCATGCCGAGGTGGGCAGTCGCGAACTCGGCGATCGGGTCGCGGTCGGCCACCCAGAGCGCGACGTGGTCCAGGCTGGTCGGCTCCACGGGGCCAGCTTACCCAGGCGTGCAGGGTCTAACGCTACGCCGAGACCGGGGTTGGAGCGAGCGGCTTCGTAGTGGGCGCGTCTGACCCACCGGTTGGCTCCAGGGTCGCAGCAACTGTCGACCCGGCGGGCGCGGGCCTGGTGAGCTTGACGACTTGCGTCTCGCCCCCCGTGAAGAACCCTGCCGAATAAGGCTTACCTCCCTCGATGACCCACAACTCGTAGGTCTTTCCGGCAGGTGCGTCATCGAAGCCGCTCGCCGTCACCCCCGTCACGCCCTGAGCGGTTGGCGCCGAAAGCGCGAGCTTTGGGCTCGGCGAGCTGTTGGAGAGAGCCGAGTAGAGCCCGATCGCGAGCGCGGCAGCGGCGACCGCGGCAGCGACGCCCGCGATCGCGAAGCGGCGACGGCGGTGCGCACCGATCGAGACGACGTTCGAGGGGCCCTCCTCGTGAGCGGCGGCGAGAATCCGGTCGCGGAGGCCATCGGGCGGCTCGGCCGCGCCGGCGGCGAGGCCGAGCGCGCCGGCAGTCTCGGTCAGCCCGGCGAGGTCGGCGCGGCACCGCGCGCACCCGGAGAGATGCGCTTCGTAGGCGCGGCGCTCGTCCTCGTCGAGCGCGTCGAGTGCGTACGCCGCGACCTGTTCGTGGAGATCCTGGTTCGTCGTCATTCCAAGCCCTTCGGCGATATTCGCCTTCGGCGGGAAATCGGTTCGGACCTATTCCAGAGGAGGATTCTGGACGTTGTGCTCCGTCGCGTACTCGTTCGTCAGCCGGTTGATCTCGTCGGCGTCGGAATACGCGTAGTTGATCTTCACGAACGGCGCCCACTTCTCGGGGAGAGCGTCCTCGGGGAAGATCGCCTCGACCGGGCATTCGGGCTCGCAGGCGCCGCAGTCGATGCACTCCTCGGGATCGATCACGAGGATCCGCTCGAACTCGTGGATGCAGTCGACCGGGCAGACGTCGACGCAGGAGCGGTCTTTGATGTCGATGCAGGGCTCGGCGATGATGTAGGTCAAGAGGCCTCCGGTCGAGCGGGTGCTGGGAGGCTCACTCTACCGGGGCCAGCAGCTCTCCGATCACCTCAGGGGCGCGCTCTTGGAGCGCCGATTTCGCCAACACCTGGTCGAAGCCGGCGGCGTGCGCGCGGCGCAGGCCGGCCGTGTCGGTATGGCTCGCGAAGCCGACGATCGGGATATCCGGATAGGTGTCCGCGACCTCTTCCGGCTCGATCCGCGAGATGTCCGCGATCACCAGCTCCGGCTCTGCGATCGTGTCCGCGGTGACGAAATGGTGCCCCGGCAGGAGCACGTCCAGCTTGCCTCGGAAAAAGAGGTCGACCCCAACGAGCAGGATCGTCGCCACGGCTGGTGACACTAGCAGCCTCCGCGGTCGACGCCAATACTGGAGACGTGAGCTATGAACGCGGCCTGGAGCTGATCCGCGCGGGCGCGTACTTCGAGGCCCACGAGGAGCTGGAAGACGAGTGGCGAGTCGCGGAGGCGAAGGAACGCGATTTCCTCCAGGGCCTCGTCCATGTCACCGTCGCCTGGTACCAGGCAGGCCGCGGCAACAAGAACGGCTGCGAGCGGCAGCTCGAGAAGGCGGCTCGCCGCCTCGGGCCGTATGCGCCCGAGCACCGTGGCCTGGACGTCGGCGACCTCCTCACGCAGGTCGAAGCTGCACGAGAAGTCGTCGCATCCGGCTCGCTCGATCTGACCGCGCCGAGACTTTGAAATCACCGCCGCGCCCGACATGTGCGGGCGCGGCTCACCGCGGCATCGAGGGAGCTCATCGGCTCGGGGAAGGGGGCTCACGGGGGAAACCGGCCGTTTCCCCCGTGCGAGCGAACCCGCGGCGAAGCCGCGGTGAGCGTCAGATTCGGTCGAGCCCCACTGCCTCCAGGACGCGGTTGACCGCCACGTTCAGCCACCACGAGCGATCGAAGAAGAGCAGTAGCCCGAGTGCGACGAGCGTCACCCCGCCGACGATCTGGATCACCCGGTACTGGTCGCGGACCCAGCGGAAGGCGCTCATCGCCTTGGTGAACGCCACGGCCGCGAGCACGAACGCCGCCCCCAGCCCGAGTGAGTACGCGGCGAGCAGGACGATACCGGACGCGACCGTGCCGGACTTCGCGGCCAGGGTCAGGATCGAGCCGAGCACGGCGCCGATGCACGGCGCCGCGCAGACCGCGAAGGCCGCGCCGAGGAGGATGCTCGATCCGCGCACCCGCGCCAGCAGCGCCGGGGCGACGGCCCGCTCGGGCCACGGCAGGAGCCCGATGAAGCCCAGGCCGATCACGATCAGCAGAAAGCCTGCGAGCTCGGTTTTCGTGCGGGCGTTCAGGGCACTCCCGATGGCCGCGACCCCAGCTCCGAGGACGACGAAGACGATCGTGAAGCCGGCGATGAACGGCAGGCTCGCCAGCGCGACCCGGCGGCCGGTGCCCGGCTCGCCGAGGCGCCCGGCCTCGACCGCCGAAACCGCGGACAGGTAGCCGGGAACGAGCGGCAGCACGCATGGAAGCACGATCGAGATGAACCCGACCGCGAATGCGATCGGCAGCTGACTAGCCGTCGAAGCGAGCAAGCTCTTCGTCCACCCTGCGGTCGAGCTCCGGATCGATCGGCGGTCCACCGGCCGCAGCAGACGACCGCTCGCGCCCTCGTGACCACCGCCAGACGAGCAAGCCGAGCGCCACCGCCCCCACGCCAAGCGCGACGAACGGCAGTACCCAGGCGAGCAGGTTGAAGCCGTGCTTCGACGGCTCGGCCAGAATCGCCGGGCCGAACTGCGCGACCAGCTTCGCCTTGATCTCCGACTCGGTGTCTCCGGCCGCGATCCGGGCAGAGATGAACTGCCGGATGCGATTCGCGATCGGCGCGTTCGACTGGTCGAGCGTCGTCTTGCACGTCGGGCACATCACCTCGCCCTCGAGCTCGCCCAGCGTCGGGTGCCGCTCGCTCGCCGCCGCCGGAGCCGCCAGCACCAGGGCGAGCAGCAGCGCGGCAGCGAGCCTCACGACTCGAGCGCGCGCTGGATTCCGGCGGTCAGCTTGTCGGCGCTCACCTCGCCGACCACCCGGTCGCCGACCAGTCGGCCACCGCGGTCGACGAAGTACGTCTCGGGGAAGCCCGTCACGCCGTACTTCGTGCCGATGTTGCCGGGGCCGTCGTGGACGTTCGGGTAGGTGATGCCGTGCTTCCGAATGAAGCGCTTGGCGTCGCCCGAGAAGTCCTGACCGTCGACGCCGATGACGACCACGCCCCGTCCCCGGTAACGCCGCCAGGCGGCCTCGAGCCGCGGCGCCTCCGACTTGCACGGCGCGCACCACGACGCCCAGAAGTTCAGGACAACCACCTTGCCACGGAGCGACGCGAGCTTCAGCTTGCCCGGCGCGTCCAGCCGCGCGAGCGCGAACTGCGGTGCCGGGGGTGTCCTCCCTCCTCCGAGCTTCACGCCCTTGTCCTGGTGGACGACCTTCCAGATCAGAAGGGCGAGGAGGCCGAGCACGACTGCGACCGTCAGCGCCTGCAGGCCGTGCTTCCAGCGCAACGTCACGCTGGAACTATGCCGGGACGATGTAGACCGGGGTGCCGACGTCGACGTGGTCGAACAGCCACTCGGCATAGGGGATGTACATGCGGATGCAGCCGTGCGAGGCGGAGTAGCCGAGCGAAGCCGGATCGGGCGTGCCGTGGATGCCGACACCCGGCGCGGACAGGCCCATCCAACGCGTGCCGAGCGGGTTCCCCGGGCCCGGCGGGATCGGCTTCGCGCCCTGCGCCCACGGGGAGTCGGGCGGATACCACCAGGGGTCCTTCCACTTGACGACGATGTCGAACTTGCCGAGCGGCGTCGGGTAGATCGCCTGCCCGGTCGCGACGGTGAACGTCCGCCACGGCTTCATGCCGTTGTACAGGTAGAGGCGGTTCGACCCGCGGCGGATGACGATCACCGAACCGAAGGAGGAGCGGGTCACCTCCTGTGCGACGTCCTCGTAGGGAAGGACAACGCCGGTGCGGCGGTTCTGGCGCAGCGCTGCGAGGATCGCCTCGAACGACCGCTTGGGCGCCAGTTGCTTGCCGGTGGTTCCCTTGGTGATGTACGGCTGGAGGTTGCGGAGCAGCAGCGTGGAGTCGACCGCCTCGCGGTCGAACCGCTTCCCGAGCGCTGCCACCTCGCGGCGGACGCGCGAGCCATCGACATTCACGCCCAGCGGGATCGCCGTACCGGGCGGCGCGACGCGCGCGCGAGAGACGGCATTCTTCGCATAGGCGACCGCGCCGAGACTCGCGGGCTTCACCTCGAGCCTGCGCGTTCCGACCACGAGGACGAGTGGCGCGTCGAACGACGCCCGCACCACGGCGTAGGCGGCCCGTGGCGCGAGCCCGCCGACGTGGATGCCGCCGATCGTCACACCGTGCGGAAGCACCTTGGGCATCGGCTTGGGCTTCGGCTTCGGTTTCGGCGCCGTCGTCGTGGTGGTCGGCGTCGTAGTTGTCGTCGTGACGGTCGTGGTGTCGGCCGCCGTGGTCGTCTCCGTCGTCGATCCGGTCGTGGTCGGAGGCGGCTCCTGCGCGGAGCCGGCCGGGACGAGCGCTGCGAAGAGGCCTGCGGCGGCCAATGCGAGCGCGCTGACGGCGATGACGAGCGGGCGCTTCACCGTCCGTCAGTGTAGTCGAGTGAACGTACGGAAACGTCCTTTCCCCCTGCAAGGGAGCAGGCTTTGCGGAGATCAGTCGCCGCTGCAGAAGATCCGCGGGTCGTTGGTGATCACGGCGTCGACGCCGGCGGCGAGCATGCGCTCGAGGAGAGGCTCCTCGTCGACCGTCCAGACGAAGACCGAGGCGCCGTGGTCGTGCGCCCGTGCGACCGCTGCTCGCGAGACGACCGAGTAGTGGAGCATCGCCGCCGAGGCGCGGGACCGTTCGAGCAGGCCGGCGATGCGGCGCGGCAACGCTCGGCGCAGTGTCGCTGCCGCCCCGACCGCGGCCGGGAGCAGGATTCGTCGCCGCGAGAGCCCCCGCCGGTCGACCGGGTAGGTGAGACCCCGCGGGAGCGCCGGCTCCACCCGGGCGAGACGCAGCAGGCTCGGCACGTGAAACGTGCTGACCACCGAGCGGTCGATCAACCCGTGGCGCCGGATCGCCGCCGCCACTCGCTCTTCGAAGCCGCTCCCCTTCAAATCGACCTGGATGCCTACCGTTCCGGCCCGGCCGAGCTGCTCCAGCGCCTCGTCCAGCGTCGGCAGGTCGGGCGCAACCTCGCGCAGCGCAGCCAGGGTCTGCCCACGAACCCGGCCGCGGGCCGCACCGTGGCTGACCTCCAGCAGATCGTCGGAATGCGCCAGCACAAGCGTCCCGTCGTGCAGCTCGAGGACGTCGAACTCGACGAGGTCGCATCCGAGCTCCACCGCGCGGGCGAGCGATCGCAGCGTGTTCTCGGGCTCGAGGGCCGCAGCACCCTTGTGGCCGACGCGCAACGGCCTTGCGCCAGCCCTCAGCTTCACGTCGGAAACGTACCCGAGTGCGGGTCGAACTAGAATTCGGTCATGGCCGAGCCTGCGCAGCGGCAGCGCGCCCGGGCGGACGCTCCTCCGGTCGACCCTCATGCGGTCGACCGCGCGTACCGCTTCTACCGGGCCAAGCGGCACGCCAAGGTCGAGCACCGGCGGGCGACGCGAATGGCCCACGTGCGCTTCTGGGCTTTCCTCGGCATCCTCCTCCTCGCCTGCGCGGTCGTCGCCGTGACCGTGTGGGGCGAGGTCGCCCGGATCTTCGGCATCTAGCGTTCATACTCCGCCTGTGGAAACCCCCGATCTTTTCGACTTCGACGATCCGGAGACGGAGGAGGCAGCACCCACACAGCCGGAGAGGACGGCCCGCCCGCCGCTGACGCAGCTGCGGCCGGCAGGTGGGATCTGGTCGGCCGGCCAGCGCGTCGCGTGGGTCGCCGGGCTTGTACTCCTGCTGTCCTCGTTCATGTCCTGGTACTCGGGCAGCTCGATCGAGGGGCCCACCCTCTCGGTGATCGGCTGGCACACGGGCACGATCGGAAAGCTCGTGTTCTTCCTCGGGCTCGCGCTGGTCGTGATCGCAATCCTCCGCGAAGCAGGCATCGAGCTGCCGCCGAGCATTCCGGAGAGCCTGGTGACGATCGCGCTCGGCTCGCTGGCGACGGTGCTCGTGCTGATCCGGCTGATCTCGATTCCGGACACGTTCGCCGGGACGAGCGGCCGATCGATCGGGCTATGGATCGCGCTGCTCGCGGCGGTCGCGGTGATCGCCGCAGGCCTCCTCCGCGCCGGCGAAGACCTGTAGCCCTAGCCGGGTCGCGTGACCGTTACGGTTTCGCGTGCCGGCGGCAGCGCGAGCGGCTTGAGCGTGCGCACAACCGTCTGCGAGCCGCCGGATGGGTTGTCGTGGAGCGCCTGCCCGAGCGCAAGGCCGACGGCGAAGACGACGACGATCGCGGCGAGCACGAGGAGCAGGCGCGTCCAGCCGCGGCGCGTCCGCGGCTGCCGACGCTCAGGCCTGGCGGTCGGAGGCGTGCTCACGGGGGGTCACGGCGTGTAGTCCTGGGCACGCCGTGCGAAGAGGTGGAAGGCGGCGTCGGTGGCGATCGTCACGCCCGCCGCCCAGCGGTCGGGGGGCAGCAGTTCGGCGACGACGCGGTGCGCCCACGCATCGGAGCGTCGATACTCGGCCGCGAGTCCCTCGAGGTCGTACACGTCGCCGACGCGCTTGCGCAGCTCGGCCGTGATCGCGCCGAGCTGGGCCTGGAGCGCGCGATAGTGAGCGGGAGTCTCCCGCTCCTCCTCGAGCCGGCGGTAACCCGCGGCCCATTCGTGGCGGACGAGATCCGTACCGGTCGCCATCGCTCGATGCTACGTGACGCCTTCGGCGGTGCAGCAGCGATCCGGAGGCCACAGCGGCTCGATCTCCGCCACGATTCGCTCGCCCAGGAGATAGCCGGGGCAGGCCAGCGCGTAGGCGGCATGCGCGTGGAGGCATTTGAGGCTGCCGTGGCGGCCCGCTCCGCCGACGCCGAGCTCGAGCGAGGCTCCGTCGTCGCTCCCGGTCCGGCCCGCGGCGAGCTCGCGCCGCACCGAGCGTTGCTCGTCGTTCGCGCGAGCGAGGCTGGCCGCGAGCTCGGGATCGTCCACGGCTGCGCGCGACCACCGCTCCACGCCGCCCGCGGCCTCGAGCCGTGAGACCGCCGTCACCAGGTGGGGGCAGGTGAGGTAGTAGGTGGTGGGGAACGGGTCGCCCGCGTGGTCGTAGGCCTCCTGCTCGGTCACCGCCGGCCCGCCGTACGGGCAGCGGGCAGCGACACGCCGGAAGGCGCGCGGCTCACGGCCGAGCTGGCGCGCGACGACGGCACGGTCGTCCACGCAGTGAGGGTACTCGTGCTACTTGCGCGCGTGGGCGCGGCGCCACTCGGAGATGCCCTGGACGATGAACAGGTGCTCGCCCGGCTTGACCAGGCCGAGGCGCCGCGCGCCGCGGACGAGCGACGCCCCCTGCTCGATCTCGGTCAGGCGCGTCTCCAGCTGGTGCTTCCGCGCCGCGAGAGCGTGGACCTCCGCTGTGCGGGCCCGGAGCGTGTCGCGTGTGTTCAGGTAGGTCCGGACCGGCCGGTAGTAGAGCAGGGCGAGCAGCACTGCGACACCGAGCGCGAGCAGGCGCGTCCACCGCCGTCTGCCGAAGCGAAGCATGGGCGCCCCGGTTCGACGTCCGACACCGCCCTCCTGCTAGGCGACGTCCACCTTGATCACATTCGTCGTGCCCGGGATGTTCACCGAGGTGCCGGCCGTCATCACGATCCTGTCACCGGGCTCGATCACCCCGCCGTCCCGGGCCGCGTCGATCGACAACTCCCAGAGGTCCTCGACGTCCTGAGCCTCCTTGACGAGCAGCGGGATCACCCCCCACTCCAGCGCCATCTGCTGCACTGCGTACTGGTTGTGGGTCAGTGCGACGATCGAGCGGCGGGGGCGTAACCGGGCCACTGCCGATGCCGTCTTGCCCGTCGCCGTCGGCACGAGAATCGCCGCCGCCGCCAGCGTCTCGGCGATATCGCAGGCGGCGTTGGACATGGCGCGGCCGACACCGGGCTCCTCGTCCGGGTCGGGCATCTCGTGCCGGTAACCCAGGCTGGGCTCGACCGCCTGCGCGATCCGGTCCATGTACGCGACAGCCTCGACCGGATAGGCGCCGACGGCGGTCTCTCCGGAGAGCATCAGCGCCGAGGAGCCGTCGAGCACGGCGTTCGCGACGTCGCTGGCCTCGGCCCTCGTCGGCTCGGCATGCTCGATCATCGACTCGAGCATCTGCGTCGCCGTGATCACCGGCTTCCCGGCGTCGAGCGCGCGGAGGATGATCCGCTTCTGCAGCAGCGGCACCGAGGCAGAGCCGATCTCGACGCCGAGGTCGCCGCGCGCGACCATGATCGCGTCGGTCGCGGCGAGGATCTCGTCGAGAACCTCCACGGCCTCGGCCTTCTCGATCTTGGCGATCACCTCGGCGTGCGAGCCCGCCTGCTCGATCAGGCGGCGAAGATCGCGGACGTCTGCGGCCGAGCGGACGAACGAGAGGGCGACGTAGTCGACCCCGATCGCCAGTGCGAGCTCGAGGTCGGCGAGGTCCTTGGGCGTCAGCGACGGAATCGGCAGCGGAACACCGGGGAGATTGACGCCCTTGTGGGCGCTGATCGAGCCACCGACGACGACCGTGCAGCGGGCCCTGCCGCCCGCGACCTCATCGACCTTCAAGTGGACGAGCCCATCGTCGATCAGGACGTCGTTGCCCGGGGCGAGCACCTCGCCGATCACAGCCGGAGAAACGGCGAGATCGCCGTCGCCGGACGATCCCTCCGCGGCGATGACGACGTGCTCGCCGCGCACCAAGGCCCTCGGAGCCGGGAGGTCGCCGAGCCGCAGCTTCGGGCCCTGGAGGTCGGCGACGAGGGCAAGTGGCCGCCCCGCCTCCGCGGCGGCTGCCCGGGCGTCCTCGGCTCGGGTGCGGTGCTGCTCCGGCGTGCCGTGCGAGAAGTTCAGGCGCGCGCCGTCCATGCCCGCCGCGATCAGCTCGGCGAGGCGCTCGGGCGAACCGCTCGCAGGACCGATCGTGGCGAGGATCTTGGTGCGGCGGGGGGTTAGCGGCGCCACTCCGTGAGCGTAGCTACGCGCGCGAGAACGCGGACCGGCCGGGATACTCGGCCCGCGCGCCCAGCTCTTCCTCGATCCGGAGCAGCTCGTTGAACTTCGCGACGCGGTCGGTCCGTGCGGGTGCGCCGGTCTTGATCTGGCCCGCTCCGGTGGCGACGGCGAGGTCGGCGATCGTCGTGTCCTCGGTCTCGCCCGAGCGGTGCGAGATCACGGCCCTGTACCCACTCGAGCGGGCGAGCGCGATCGTGTCGAGTGTCTCGGTCAGCGTGCCGATCTGGTTCACCTTGACGAGGATCGCGTTGCCGACGCCTTCGTCGATCCCACGTCGGAGGCGTTCGACGCTGGTGACGAAGAGGTCGTCGCCGACCAACTGCACCCGGTCGCCGATCCGCTCGGTCAGCGTCCGCCAGGTCTCCCAGTCGTCCTCGGCCACGCCGTCCTCGACCGAGACGAGCGGATACCGGTCTGCGAGCGCCGCGTAGAAGTCGGCCATGGCCGCGCCGTCGGCCTCCCTACCCTCGAAGCGATAGACGCCGTCCGTGAAGAACTCGGTCGACGCCGGGTCGAGGGCGATCGCCACGCGCTCGAGGTGCCCGGCGCGGTCGGCCGCCTCGAGGATCGCCTCGATCGCCTCCTCGCTCGAGCCGAGGTCGGGCGCGAAGCCGCCCTCGTCGCCGACGGCCGTGGAGAGCCCTCGCTCGTGCAGAACTCCTTTCAGCGCGTGGTAGGTCTCGGTACCGATCCGCATCGCATCGGTGAAGGAATCCGCGCCGGCTGGGACGACCATGAACTCCTGGAGGTCGATCGAGTTGTCCGCGTGCGCTCCGCCGTTGATCACGTTCATCATCGGCACCGGCAGCAACCGCGCTTCCTCGCCGCCCAGGTAGCGGAAGAGCGAGACGCCAGCCTCCAGCGCCGACGCCTTCGCCGCTGCAAGCGACACGCCGAGGAGCGCATTGGCGCCCAGCCTGCCCTTGTTCGGCGTACCGTCGAGGTCGATCAGCAGGCGGTCGAGGCCGGCCTGGTCGGCCGCATCGTGCCCGCGCGCCGCCGCGGCGATCTCGCCTTCGACGTTGGCCACCGCCTGCGTCACGCCCTTGCCGCCGTATGCCTCACCGCCGTCGCGCAGCTCGACCGCCTCATGCGCGCCGGTCGACGCGCCGGACGGCACCGCTGCTCGCCCGAGCGCGCCCGACCCGAGTCGCACGTCCACCTCGACGGTCGGGTTGCCCCGGGAGTCGAAGATCTGGCGGGCGTGGACGTCGGCGATGGCGGTCATGTCTTCTCCTTCTCCTTCGCGAGGTCGAAGTATCGGTCCTGGTCGGCGAGCTCGAGCTCGGTCCACGTTCGTCCCTCGGTGGCTGCGAGCCGCTCGGCCTCTCCGACCCGTGCGACGAAGCGCCGGGTCGCCTGCCGCAGCTCGAGCTCCGGATCGGCTTCGATGCGGCGCGCGACGTTGACGCAGGCGAAGAGCAGATCGCCCAGCTCGGCCGCGCGCCGCTCGGAGGATCTGCCGTCGAGCTCGGCCTTCAGCTCTCCGAGTTCGTCCTCGAGGTCGGCGAGCGCGCCGGCGAGATCCGGATACTCGAATCCGACCGCCGCTGCACGCCGTTGCACCTTGCGGGCATGCAGGAGCGCCGGCAGGGCGTCCGGGACGTCGTGGAACACGCCTTCCCTGCCCTCCTGCTCTCGCTTGATCTGATCCCACTGCCGGCGCACCGCGCCGGCAGTGGAGAGGTCCTGCTCTCCGAAGACGTGCGGGTGGCGCCGGACCAGCTTTTCGTGCGCGTTCCGTGCAACCTGCTCGAGGTTTCCCTGGCCCTGCTCCGACAGGAGCAAGGCCAGTATGTAGACCTGGAAGAGGAGATCGCCGAGCTCGTCGAGGAGCTTCGGCGCGTCGTCTGCGAAGGCGGCGTCGGCGACCTCGTAGGCCTCTTCCACCGTGTGCGGCACGATCGTCCGTGCCGTTTGCTCACGGTCCCAGGGGCAGTCGCGCCGTAGGCGTTCGGTCAGCTCCTGGAGATCGAGCAGCGCTCGGTCGAGACTGCCGCGCTCGGCTTCGTCCCTCAACCGGTCGTCGGCGCCGACGTCGTCGTCGCCGGCGGGGCGAGGCCGGCGGCGTACGAGATCTTCCCGTCGTACTCCTTCTTCAGCCCGTTCAGCCAGTTCTGCAACGCGGTGTTGCGCTTCTGCTGGAGGAGCTGTTGGTTGATCGACGCCTTCACCTGCGCAAACGGGGTCGACTTGTGCGGTGACGCCGGCTTGTCGGCGTGGATGATGTGCCAGCCGTACTGGGTGTGCACGGGCTTCGACAGCTGCCCGGTGCGCAGCTCGAAGGCGACCTTGTCAAAGGGGGCGACCGTCTGACCGCGGGTGATCGTCAGCTGGCCGCCCTGCGCCTTCGAGCCCGGGTCGGTCGAATACTTCTTCGCAAGGGCGGCGAAGCTCGCGCCGTTCTGGAGCTGCGCGTAGAGCTTGTCCGCGAGCGCTTTGTTCTTCACCAGGATGTGGCTGACCACACGCGTCTGCGGCGTCGTGTAGACCTCGCGGTGCGCGTCGTAGTACGCCTTCACCTCCGTTGGAGTGACCTTCGCATTGGTGGTCACCTTGGTGAAGATCGCGTTGGAGAGCAGGTTCGACCGCAGGTCGTCCCGCACCTCGGCGTCGCTCACGCACTGGCGCTTCAGCTCCGCCTTGTACTTCGTCTCGCTCCCGCCGAAGTACTGGCCCTTCAGGCTCTTCAGCTGTGCCTCGACCTGCTCGTCGGTGATCTTCACGTCCAGGCCGGGCGCCTTCTGCGCTAGCTGAGCGCGCTGCACGAGGTTCTGGAGGATTTGGCTCCGGATCTGCTGGTACTCGGTCGTCCCAGGCTTGGGGAATGGCTTCTTCTGCAGCTTGTAGCTGCACGCCGCCTCGCTCAGGCGCCGGTCGAGCGTCGCCTGGGTGATGTGATCACCGTTGACCACGGCCGCGTCGTCGCCCGAGGCCGTGCCACCGCTCTTGCCGTCGTCGCTGCTGCTGCCGCCGCCGCCGCACGCGGCCGCGAGCAGCGTGAGCGAGAGCACGAGGGGGACGAGAAAAAGGCGGCGCATGAAGCGGCTGCCAGGGTAGCAGCGGCTTTCAGCCGTTGGCCGCGGGAGCGAACCCTTTTGCATAAGAAATCGATAAGGGTTTCTCGAGCGCCGACGGGTCGGTTTTCTCGAGCGCAGCGACGAGCAGTTCGTCGCGAGTCGCGCGGCGCACGTCCGCGTCGGTCATGCCGATCGCGCGAAGCCTGGCGCGGTAGCGGGCGTCGCTGCCCCCGAAGGTCGTCTGCTTGAACCGCCGAAGCCGAGTGTCGATCTGGGCGGGGCCGATCAGGATCCCGAGCTTCTGCGCGGCGAGCTCCAGCCGCGTCCGGTCGATGAGCAACCGGACGGCGTTGTCCTGGAGTCGTCGGTATGCGTCCGTCCCCGGTTTCGGGAACTGCTGCCCCCGCGCGGCGTACGCCCGGCGCGACTGCGCGAGCTGGTCGTCGAGGGCGCTTCGCGGCACGGGCCGATCGCCGACGACCGCGATCGCATCAGGCGGGACGGTGGAGCGCTCGTGTCCGCAGCCGGCCGCCACGACGACCAGGGCGGCGAGCAGCGCGAAGCGCTTCATGGGGCGCGGGCTTCGACGATCGCATCGACGAGCTCGAGCGCCTCGCGGAAGTCGTCCTTGCGCATCGCAACCTCCTGCCGGCCGCTCGTGTAGACGGCGGTGGCGGCGCGATCGCGGAGCTCGCGCAGCTCTTCCGAGCCGAGCACGAGGGGACCGATGGTGATCCGGCCCCCTCGGAAGACGAGGTACTCCGCACCGACGAGCGCGATCTTCAGCTTTGCCTCCTGGATCGCGAACAGGTTCTCGACCGGCTCGGGCAGCTCGCCGTACCGGTCTTCGACCGCTGCCCGCAGCTCGCGGAGCTCGTCCTGGTCCTCGACGAGCGCGAGCCGGCGGTGTAGGTCGATCTTCAGGGCCTCCGAGCCGATGTACGAGGCCGGCACGTACGCGTCGACCCGCGCGTCCATCCGCACCGGCCGCACGGCCAGGCGCTTCTGGCCCGAGAGCTCGGCGACCGCCTCGTTCAGGAGCTCGAGGTACAGCTCGAAGCCGACCGCGGCGACATGCCCGGACTGCTCCGCGCCGAGTAGCTCGCCGGCGCCGCGGATCTCGAGGTCGCGCATCGCGATCGCGAAGCCTGCACCCAGCTCGGTGTGGTCGGCGAGCGTCGCCAGGCGAGCGCGCGCCTCTGCCGTCAGCTCTGACGCGGCCGGGTAGTAGAGGTGCGCGAAAGCGGTCACGTCCGAGCGTCCGACGCGCCCACGGATCTGGTAGAGCTGAGCCAGGCCGAGCGCATCGGCCCGTTCGACGATCAGCGTATTCGCCTGCGGGATGTCGAGCCCGGACTCGATGATCGTCGTCGATACGAGGACGTCGGCGTCGCCGGCGAGGAACTGCATCATCTTCTCCTCGAGTTCGCGCTCCTTCATCTGGCCGTGTGCGACCAGCACGCGGAGCTCGGGAACCAACTCGCGCAGCCGGGTAGCCGCCGCGTCGATCGTCTCCACCCGGTTGTGCAGGTAGAACGACTGCCCCTCACGCGCGTGCTCGCGCTCGAGCGCGAGCTTGACCTGCTCCTCGTCGAACTCGCCCACGTGCGTGCGGATCGGCCGGCGGCCCTCCGGCGGAGTCTCGATCACCGAGATGTCGCGCAACCCGGACAGCGACATGTGCAGTGTGCGCGGGATCGGCGTCGCGGTCAGGGCGAGGACATCGACCTCGAGCCGAAGGGAGCGGAGCAGCTCCTTCTGTGCGACGCCGAAGCGCTGCTCCTCGTCGACGATGACGAGGCCGAGATTCTTGGGGATGACGTCGCGGGAGAGCACACGGTGCGTGCCGATCAGAACGTCGACTATTCCTGCGGAAAAGTCGCCGAGCACTGCCTTTGCTTCGGACGGTCTCCTAAATCGCGAAACCATGTCCACCCTTACCGGGAAGTCGCGGTAGCGCTCCCGGAACGTGTTCCAGTGCTGTTGGGCGAGCACGGTCGTCGGGACGAGCATCAGCGTCTGCCGGCCGTTCAGCGCGACGGCGAACGCGGCTCGGACCGCGACCTCCGTCTTGCCGAACCCGACGTCACCGCAGACCAGCCGGTCCATCGGGCTCGGCGCCTCCAGGTCTTCCTTCACGGCCTCGATCGCACGCTGCTGGTCCTCCGTCTCGCGATACGGAAATTCCGCCTCGAGCCGTTCAAGCCACTCGCCGGAGAGGTCGAAGGCCACGCCCGGCGAGGTCTGGCGGCGGGCGTAGAGCCCGATCAGCTCGCCGGCGAGCTCCTGGACCGATTCGCGCGCCCGGCTCTTGAGCAAGAGCCACGCCTTGCCGCCCAGCTTGGACAGCGCGGGCCCCGTGCCGTCGGCGCCGATGTAGCGGGAGACCTTGCCGATCTGCTCATGCGGCACGTAGAGGCGGTCCTCACCGCGAAAGGCGAGGAACAGGTAGTCGCGCGTGACCCCCGCCACCTCCTTGGTCTCGAAACCGAGCAGCTTCCCGATGCCGTGGTCCTCGTGCACGACGAAGTCCCCGGTGCGCAGGTCGGCGAACGACTGGAGCGCCCGCCCGAGCCTGGCGTCTCCGCGCGGGGCGCGCTTGCGGAAGATCTGTGTGTCCGGCAGCAGGACGAGGCCAAGGTCGCGCCAGACGAAGCCGCGACGTGCCGGCGAGACCGTGAAGTAGAGCCCCTCGTCGGCGGGGACATCGTCGCCTTCCTCCAGCCAGCCGACCTCGAGCCGGCGGATCAGGTTGGCGGTGCGGAGGGCGTCACCGCGGTGCGGGAACGCGACGACGACGCGCTGTCCGGCGCGGACGAAGGAGGCGAGCTCCTGCTCTGCCTCGGCCAGCCCGCGCGCGGCGACCGCCGGACGCTGCGCCTCGAACGCGTGCTGCTGGCCGCGCGGGAAAGGGTCGAGCAGTGCGGCGTCGCCGAACGCAATGGGCTCGAGGCGCTCCTCCTCCCAAAGCTGCGCCACGGCCTCGGGCTCGAACACGAGGTCCGGCGCACGGTCGAGGGGCGGGACGAGGTCGACCGGAGCGCCGGGGTGCTCTTCGTCTTCGGGCAACTCGGTCGGAACGAGGTCTAGGCGCCGCTCGGCCGCCGGGTAGACCGTCGCCCCCTCCAGGGGACGAAGCGCTCGCTGCGTGAACGGCGAGAATGCGCGGAGCGCCTCGATCTCGTCGCCGAACAGCTCGATCCGCAGCGGGTCGCGGCCCGTGGTCGGAAACAGGTCGATGATCCCGCCGCGGACGGCGAACTGTCCGCGCTCCTCGACCCGGTCGACGCGCTCGTAGCCCGCGAGCGCCAGGTGCTCGGCGAGGCTGTCGATCCCCGGCTCGTCGCCGACGGCGAGGTCGAGTCGCGCGGGGCGTGCTTCCGGCGGCGGCGCCCCCTCTGCGAGTGCGGCCGCCGAGGCGCAGACGAGCCCCCCGGTGCCGAGCACATCGAGCGCGCGCGCCCGCTCGCCCACGAGGTGCGGCGGGGGCGCCAGTCCTGAGTCCCAGCCGACACCGCGGCTCGGAAAGAGCGCGACCTGCTCGTCGCCGAGGTACCAGGACGCGGCCTCGGCCGCGTCGCGGGCGTCCGCGTCCTCAGGAAGCAGCACGAGCAGCGAGCGGCCGAGGTGCAGGTGGAGCGCCGCGAGGAGGAGCGGAAGCCCGGGCTCGGAAACGCGGGCGGCCGCGCCGCGCAGGTCCTCCGCGAACGCCTGCAGGCGCTCGGAGGCCGCCAGCTCGTGCGCGAGCGGCTGCAGCGAAGGGGTAAGGGTTGAGCGCTCCGGTCGGTCCATGACGAAAGGCGGAACCGGGCGGTTCCGCGCATTGCCAGTCTAGCCCCGCGAGGGCCGTCCTCCCTGCTCCCGCGAAGCGCAGCGCGGATCGGCACCACCGTAGTTCCACCCGCCCCCCACCCACCCTGGGTGGGGGGCGGGAACACTAGCCGCCCAAAGTTCACGCGGAT
>JBKPRA010000113.1:0-11197 GCA_046734335.1 Actinomycetota bacterium
GCGGGACCGCCACGCGGCTCATCTGCCACGGACCCTAGGCTCGGCGGCCGCGGCGGCCTATCCTCGATGGGTCAGTCTTGCCACCTGTTCCATCGGCTAGGTGCACCCGTGCAGGACCGGTTGTTCGTCGGTTGGGCGGCCCCACGCCGGGCTCTAAGCTCGACTGGTGGACATGCAGGCTACGCCGGAAAGCGCAGCGCTCCCGACCCACCGGCTCGCGTTGCGGGCGAGGCGCGGGATCGCGCGCTACGGAGTCGGAGGTTTCGTCAGCCAGGCGGCGGTTCGGCCGCTGCGGCCGGCGCTCGCCCCGCTGGCGGGCCGCCGGCTGCGTAGGCAGGCGGAGCGTGCGGAAGGCGGCGTCGACCGTCTCGTCGAGATCGCGTTCGGCTGCAGGCCGTTCGAGATCTCGGTGGAGCCCGGCCAGCGGCCGGCGGAGATCCGTGCGCTGCTCGAGCGTCTCGCGGCGGAGCAGCCGCGGCGTGCACTCGAGATCGGGACGGCCAACGGCGGCAGCCTGTTCCTCGTCTCCCACGTGCTCCCCGCAGGGGCACACCTGATCAGTGTCGACCTGCCGGACGGCGAGTTCGGCGGCGGCTACCCGGCGTGGAGGATCCCGCTGTACAGGTCGTTCCTGCCTCGACTGCATCGGCTCGACCTCGTCCGGGCAGACTCGCACGCTCCGGAAACGATGGACCGCGTGCGGGCTCTGCTGAACGGGCACCAGCTCGACTTTCTCTTCATCGACGGCGACCACACCTATGAGGGCGTCCGGCAGGACTTCGAGCTCTACTCTCCCCTTGTCCGCGAGGGCGGGCTGATCGCGTTTCACGACATCACCCCTGCCGCGGCGGACGGATCCGTCGAAGGGCCTCGGCTCCTCGTCGGAGACGTGCCGCGCTTCTGGAGAGAGATCCGCGATCGTTATCCGAGTGAGGAGCTCGTCGACGACACGGCGGGCGGCTGGTTCGGGATCGGCCTCATCCGCGTCTGACGCGGTTCCGGCGCTGACACCGCGGATTCCGGTGGCGCCATGAACGGCGGGGTTCGGCCCAGCAAGGCCCGCAACGCGGCTCGCGAGCACGTCCTCCGACGAGGCCGGGTTTCGGAGTCGAAGCCGCCGACGACCGCCCTCAGTACATGACCGGATGCGAAGGCGCCGATTGCGGCCGCGCGATGCACGAGGGAGAAGTGCTTTTCGAAGTACTGCCGGCGTGCGAATGCATCCTGGGCGACGAGCTGCTCGTTCAAGCCGGCGTTTCCGACGTAGTGCACGATCGTCATCGTCGGGACATGGCGCACGTCCCAGCCGCCGCGGCGGATCCGGAGACAGAGATCGGGCTCCTCGCAATACAGGAAGAACCGCTCGTCCATCAGACCGGCGCCGAGGAGCGCCTCGCGCCGCACGAGCATGAACGACCCTGACGTCCAGTCGCACTCCGTCTCCTGCTCGTAGCGCGACTGATCGAGCTCCCGCTCGCCGAGCCAGGAAGCGCGAAACGGAAATCGTTCCGACCCGACTGCCTCGAAGAAGAGGCGCACGGCGGTCGGGAACCGCCGGATGGTCGGATAGACGGCGCCGGTCGCGTCGAGCTGCCGGCAGCCGACAAGTCCGACTCGTGGCCGCACGGCCAACTCCTCGACCAGGTCGCCCAGTCGGCCTTGCACGATCTCGGTGTCAGGGTTCAGGAAGAGGACGAACGATGCGTCGGTTTCCCGCGCGGCACGGTTGTTCGCAGCGGCGAACCCTCGGTTCTCGGATCGGATCACGCGCACGGCCGGAAACAGCCGCTCGACCAGGTCGGCGGATCCGTCCGTCGATTCGGTGTCGACGACGATCACCTCCGGCTCCAGGTCGCCGGCATGTGCGTAGACGGACGCGATGCAGTCCTCGAGCCACCGAGCACTGTCATGGGCGACGATCACGACTGCCAGTTCGGCCACCAGATCGGTGTAGCAGCGCGGATCGCCGGAAGCTACTAGACGGTTGGCTAGGCAGCCGAGCGGCCCTTTTTGGCCTCTGCCGCGGCGTGCCGCAACGGCGCCGGAATTCCGCTTGTCGAACTCGACCACCGGCCAGTTGTGGAGCCGGGCCGCCGCCGATTACAAGTGGCTGGTGCCGTTGCGAGGGAGGGGTAAAGAGCGGGTCAGCCGCAGGACTCTGTGTCTTGTTTCGTTGATCGCTGCGCTCTGCGCCCTGGTTGGCGCCGCTCCGAGCAGCGGCTCCGGCCTCGCCGACCCGCCACCGGTATCCGCCGGCCTGCAGTTGTGGTTCGACGCCGATTCCCTCCCGGACGCGGACGGCGCCGGGGTGACGACCTGGCCCGACGGAAGCGGCTCCGGCCGGGACCTCAGCGCGTTCAGCGCCGGGCAGGCGCCGGTCATGCGCCGCGGCGCCGTCAACGGCAAGGCCGCGCTCGAGTTCGACGGCGTCAACTCCTTGATGAAAACCTACAACAGCACATTCACGATCGCCCAACCCGACACCTTCTTCGTCGTCTACAAGTCCCTCGATGCGAACAGCTCCGCGCGCGCATTCGTCTTCGACTCGCGCGACTCGTCCGTCCGGCAGGTGTTCGGCAAGTCGGCCGCCGGCCAGACGCGGCTCTACGCCAACCAGGATCTCGACTATTCCGGGATCGCGTATCCGTTCGACTCTTTCGAGGTCTGGAACGGAACCTTCAACGGCAGCTCGTCCGTGCTCTACCGAAACGGGACGTCGCTCGGAGTCGGCAACGCCGGGGGCTCGTCACTGGCCGGCTTGTCAGTCGGAGGGCTGAGCACCAGCGGCCAGTTCGGCTACGACCTCGCCCACATCCAGGTCGCGGAGATCCTCCTTTACGACGGCACGATGAGCGCCGCCAACCGCCAGGCCGTCACCGATTGGCTGAACCAGAAATACGGGCTCGGCGGCTCTCCGACGCCGACCGCGCCGTCGAACACTGCACCGCCTGCGGTAACAGGGCTTGCCAGGGAGAACTCGACCTTGACGGCGACTACCGGTACCTGGAGCGGAACGCAGCCGATCGGCTACGCCTTCAAGTGGCAGCACTGCGACGCGAACGGGGCAGCGTGCACGGACATCACCGGCGCAACGTCGTCGACGCTGACCCTCGGCAGCACGGACATCGGCTTCACCATCCGCGCGGTGGTGACCGCGACCAACACGGTGGGCAGCCAGAGTGCGAGCTCGCAGGCAACCGCAGTGGTCACGCAAGCTCCGAGCGGAAGCGCGACCCCGCCAGTGACCGCCGGCCTGCAGTTGTGGTTCGACGCCGATTCCCTCCCGGACGCCGACGGCGCCGGGGTGACGACCTGGCCCGACGGAAGCGGCTTCGGACGCGACCTCTCCGCCTTCGCCCCCGGGCAGGCGCCGATCATGCGGCGCGGCGCCGTCAACGGACGCGCGGCGCTCGAGTTCGACGGCGCCAACTCGTTGATGAAGACCTACAACAGCACCTTCACCATCGCCCAGCCCGACACCTTCTTCGTCGTCTACAAGTCCCTCGAGTCGAACCCGTCGGGCCACGAGGCCTACTTGTGGGACTCCCGCGACTCGTCGAATCGCCAGCTCTTCGGTCTGGGGCCGTTCACGAACACCGAGATGTACGCCAACATCGACGTCGAAGTCCCGACGGACTACCCGTTCCCCGACTACCAGGTCTGGAGCGGAACGTTCCAAGGCACGAGCTCGACGGTGTGGAAGAACGGCACGCTTGCCGCGACCGGAAACACGGGGACGGCAAACATGAGCGGCCTGACCGTCGGTGCCCTGAGCACCAGCGCGCAGTACGGCTACCTCTACGGCCACTCGCTCGTCGCGGAGATCCTCTTCTACAACGGCTCGATGAGCGCGAGCAACCGCCAGGACGTCACCGACTGGCTGAAGCAGAAATACGGCATCGGCAGCACGCAGACGCCTGTCGCGCCGTCGAACACGGCGCTCCCGACGGTCACGGGGCAGACGATCGAGAACTCGACCTTGACGGCGACCACCGGCACCTGGAGCGGTACACAGCCGATCGGCTACGCCTTCCAGTGGCGGCGCTGCGACACGGCCGGGAACGGCTGCGTGGACATCTCCGGAGCGACAGCGAACACGCTGACGCTGAGCGCGGCCGACGTCGGCTCGACCATCCGAGCGCAGGTGACCGCCACGAACAGCGTCGCCAGCCAGACCGCCAGCTCCCAGCAGACCGCAGTAATCAGCTCGGCGCCCTCCGGATCGCTACCGCCTGTGTCGGCCGGGTTGCAGCTCTGGTACGAGGCTGACTCGTTGTCGGAGCAGGACGGAGCTCCGGTGCTGACCTGGCCCGACGGAAGCGGGTTCGGACGGGACTTGATCGCCTTCACCTCCGGCCAGGCGCCGAGCATGCACCGCGGCGCCATCAACGGCAAAGCCGCGCTCGAGTTCGACGGCGTCAACTCGTTGATGAAGACCTACAACAGCACCTTCACGATCGCCCAACCCGACACCTTCTTCGTCGTCTACAAGTCCCTCGATGCGAACAGTCCCACGCGCGCGTTCGTCTTCGACTCGCGCGACTCGTCCACGCGACAGGTGTTCGGCAAGCCGGATGCCGGCGAGGCGCGCCTCTATGCAAATCTGGATTTGGACTTCCCGGGCGTGGGCTATCCGTTCCCGGCGTTCGAGCTGTTCAGCGGGACGTTCAACGGCGCGTCGTCCGTCCTGTTCCGCGACGGCTCGCAGCTGGGCGGTGGGAACGCCGGCGGCTCGCCGCTCGCCGGGCTTGCCGTCGGAGGGCTGAGCACCGCCGGCCAGTACGGCTACGACTTCTCCCACATCCAGGTCGCGGAGATGCTGGTCTACAGCGGTGCAATGAGTGCGACCGACCGGCAGACGATGAGCGACTGGCTGACGCAGAAGTATCAGCTTCCTGATGTGACCCCGCCGACCGGCTCGATTACCGCGCCTGCCGCCAACGCCGTCCTCCGCCAGACGGTCACCGTCTCCTCCAACTCGGCCGACACCCGCTCGGGTGTGGCGTCGGCGCGGTTCGAGGTTTCGCCCGCCGGTCAGGGCTCCTGGACGACGATCGGCACCGCGAGCGGCACCCCCTACCAGGTGGCGTGGAACACGACGACCGCCGCCGACGGCCTCAACGACCTGCGGGTGACGACACAGGACGTCGGCGGGAACACCTTCACGAGCCCGACCGTCTCGGTGAGAGTGGACAACACCGCACCCGCGGTTGCGCGGGCGACAGCGACGCGCTCGGACGGCGGTGGAGCGGCCGGCCAGATCCGTCAGGGGAGCGGTTACTACGTCTACGCGCAGGCGACGGATGCCGGTAGCGGCGTCGCGACAGTAACCGCCAATGTGAGCTCGTTCGACACCGGCGTCACCGCAGCGTCGCTGACGACCGCCGGCGGCCCGTGGACGGTCGGCGGCCTAAGCTACAACTACCGCAGCGCGGTGCTGACCGCGAACACACCGTTGACGACGGGTTCGACCTTCTCCTACTCGGTGACGGGGACGGACGGGGCCGGTAACAGCGGTACCGCGGGCGGGAACAGCGTCACGGTCGAGACGTACTCGAGCGTCGTCCTGGGTACGCTGGGGCTCGCCAGCTACTGGCGGCTCGGCGACGCGGGGCCCGGCACGTCGACCGACACCTTCACCGACTCGAGCGGCACAGTGATCACAAGCCACACGGGAGAGATCAGCGCGAGCTGGGCCGGGTATGGATCGAACACCACCACCGGCGTCGTCACTCCGGAGGGAACGCTGCGGCGCAGCGGGACGGGCGGTGCGTCGTACTACGCCTCTCTGGTCCCGGCGTCCGCGAACTACTCCGTCGAGTGCGACGTGGTCGCGAAGTCGCTGCTCTCGGTCGACTCGGTCGGCGTGATCGGTCGGGCCTCCACGTCATCGGAGACGTACTACCTCGCCCGCTATCGACGCGATACGACGGCAAGCATCAATCGCTGGGAGCTCCTCCGCGTCGTCGACGGCGTCGCCACCACGCTCGGAACCTTCAACCAGACGATCGCCGTCGGTACCACATATCGGTTGAAGCTCGACCAGAACGGCTCGACGATCCGGCTTCTGGTCAACGGCGTCCAGCGCGTCTCCGCGACCGACATCATCTTGTCCGGGGCGGGAAGGGCCGGCGTTCGCGTCGGGATCGCCTCGAGCAGCAGCATCGCCGAGACGAGCGGGTTGCGCCTGGACAACTTCGCGGCGACGAGCGCGTCGCCGTCCGCCGCCGACGGCAAGGGGACGAACACCGGCACGTACACGAACGGCGTCATGCTCGGCCAGTCCGGCGCGCCGGTCGGAGACGCAAACGGCGCAGCCCGTTTCGACGGTGTCGACGATTTCGTCAGCGCCGCCCGGCAGGTATCGACGAGCTTCTCGATCGAGTTCTGGTTCAACGCCACCCAGGGCATCGGAACGAGCGGGTCGTGGCTCAACAACGCGGGCCTGGTCAATGCGACCGGCTCGAACAGCGACTTCGGTGTCGGGCTGCGGCAGGACGGCAGGATCACGGCCGGAGTCCGCAACGGCTCCGGCGGCCTTACGTCAATCGTCTCGACGGCGAGCGGCCTCAACAACGGGGCCTGGCACCACGTCGTCTTCACGCGAGACGGCTCGACCGGCGCGCTCGTGTTGTACGTAGACGGCGCCTCGTCTGGTACCGCCACGGGGCCGACGATTGCGCTGACGGGATCGAGCACCGTGAACTTCGGCCGCGTCTCGAACGGGAGCAACTACCTCGGCGGGATACTCGACGAGGTCGCCGTCTACACCAGCGTGCTGAATGCGGGGACGGCCGGGGACCACTACCACTCGGGACACGGCTCCTAGAGGCGGGGATGCACGCCGCCGATTCCCAGTGCCCAGGGCTTGGCGCCGGCGGGGAGGAAAGCTGACGCACGTGGACACGGCAACCCAACATCCGCCGTCCGCCATACAGGCTCGACTTGCGCCGCTCTTGGTCGGGAGCGTGGAGAACCTCCTCGCGAGCTGGGAGCCCAGGCTCGCCCTGTTCCCGTTCTCGAGCCAGCTGACGGTCTCGGGCGTCCGGAACGTCTACGCCAACCCGATCGCCGTCCGGTACACGATCAACAGCCTGCTCGGCCTGGCGGAGGCGGCGCGGTCTGGGAGTTTCGGCGTCTCCCAGGACGAGGTCGCCGATCTCGCCCAGTCGTTCCTGGCCAACGAGCGGCGCATCGTCCTGCCCGCCGACCACGGGCTCGCCACCATGCTGCGTTGCGCCGTCGGGGCGTCTGCGGCATCCGTGGAAAGCAGTGTGCGGACACTGCGGGCGTTACTCCAGGAGCCGTCGGCGCTGACCATGCAAGACGTCGGCTGGACCCTGTGGGGAGCATGTGTCGCAGCGCGCGAGGGCATCGACGGCGCCCTCGACGTCGCGGCGGCCGCCCTGGCTTTCGTCAGGTCGAGGCTGGTCCAGCCGGAGACGTGCCTGCCCCTGCACACCACCGCCCGCTATCGACGGCACCTCGTCTCGTTCGGATCGCTCGTGTACTTCCTCCGCGCGATGCACGAGGCGGCGATCACGCTCGGCGACGCACACGCGGTGCGGCTCTTCGAGCGGGGCGTCGACAAGGCGCTCGCCCTCCAGGGCCCCGACGGCGAATGGCCATGGATGCTCGACAACCGGACCGGCACGACGGTGGATCCCTACCCCGTCTTCGCAGTCCACCAGGACAGCATGGCGATGCTCTTCCTCCACCCGGCGGAGGACCGCGGCCACGTCGGATCGAGCGAAGCGATCGACAGAAGCCTGGAGTGGATCTTCGGTGCGAACGAACTCGGGAGGCGGATGTTCTCGGAGCGGCCTTTCTTCGCCTACCGCTCCATCGAACGTGACGAGAGCTTTTCCCGGCTGCGGCGGTACGCGAGATCGGTAGGGCCGCGGCGCACGACGGGCGAATCCTGGCCTCTTTCCGCCCGCGTCCGGCTAAACGACGAGTGCAGGTCGTATCACCTGGGCTGGCTGCTGTACGTGTGGTCCGGGCGGGTTTCCGCCACAGGCCTGACCGCTTGACCGTGAGCCGCAAACCAGGGCTCGCGTATTGCGCGGTCACGCCGGCGAGGAACGAAGAGGACAACCTGCGGCGGCTTGCGGCGGCCATGCTCGTCCAGCACGTGCGGCCCGTCGCCTGGGTCATCGTCGAGAACGGGTCCGTGGACGGGACCCTCGACATCGCCCGCGAGCTCGAGCGAGCACATCCCTGGGTGCGCGTCCTGCGCACGCAGCCGTCGGACGGCTACGACCGGACGTCGGCCTACATGAACGCGTTCCACGGGGGCGTGGACGCGCTCGACGGCGCGGGCGACGTGGTCGTCAAGCTCGACGCCGACGTCTCGTTCGAGGCAGACTACTTCGCCCGTCTGGTCGAGGCTTTCGAGCAAGACCCTCGCTTGGGAATTGCCAGCGGCACGCTGTTCGAGGAGCGGGGCGGCACGTGGCGCGAGATTGTGCTGCTCGGAGATCACTGCTGGGGGCCCACGCGTGCCTACCGGCGATCGTGCCTCGACGTCGTGTTGCCGCTGGACGACAGCATCGGCTACTCCGTCATCGACGAGACCCGCGCGCACCTGGCTGGGTTCCGCACGGGAACGCTGCGGCAGCTTCCATTCCGCCACCACCGGCCGGAAGGTGCTCGCGAAGGGGGTGGCTGGCGGGAATGGTCCCGGCAGGGGAGCGCAGCTCACTACACCGGGTACCGATTCTCGTACTGCCTCGCTCGAGCCTCCTATCGGGCGTTGAGCGATCCGGCAGCGCTTGCCCTGCCCGCCGGCTACGTCCTCTCGCGGGCGCGCAGGCGGCCGACGTACGGGGAACGGAGCGTTGTCGACGCCGTGCGCGAACAGCAGCGAATGCGCCACATCCTGACCACTGTCGGCACCCGGCTCCGCGAACGCGTCGCAGCTGTCGCTCGGTCGCTTCCGCCCCGGCGCACGTCGATGGGCCGCTGGGACCAGCCATTTCGCTAGGTCTCGACTGGACAAATGGGTGGTTGTAGGGTGGTTGTAGTTGCATTTGCAGCGGAAACTGACCTAAATGTTGGAGAGAGCACCGAACGCACTGTGTTCGGTGAGGGAGAGGTTCAGGGAGAGGACAAGCGGCCGAATCGTGGGAACGCATGCTGGACGCACTGCGGTCATAGTCGACACCCATCCACTCTGGCTGGACGCACTCGAGGCGCTCCTCAAGCGCGTCGACTTCGGCGTGGCCGGCCGGGCGACGAGTGTCGAGGACGCTCGCGCACTGGTGCTCGAGACTCGGCCCGACCTCCTGATCGCGGAGTGCGCGATGGCAACCGAGAGCGCAAACGGGTCGGGCGGGAAGCGCCTGCTCGAGCAGGCTCGCGAGGCCCACCCCCGGATCAAATGCGTCGTGCTGGCGGATCGTGACGATCCTCGTGTGCGCGAGGTTGCCTTCGCAGCGGGAGCGGACGCGATCTGCATCAAGCTGGCGGAATCAGATGATCTCGCCGCCGTCGTGCGCCAGTTGTTCTCTCCGTCCTTCTACCTCGCGCGTGCTCAGCCGACACCGCTGAACGGTTCGTCGCAGCCGGTGAGCGACGCGGTTGCCGTCCTGACCAAGCGTGAGCAGGAGATCCTCCGGCTGACGGCGGAAGGGCACTCGAACTCGGAGCTGGCGAAGATGCTCTGGGTGACCGAGCAGACGGTGAAGTTCCACCTGTCGAACATCTACCGCAAGCTCGAGGTGTCGAACCGGACCGAAGCGAGCAGATGGGCGCATCATCACGGGCTCCTGAAGGAGCCCGAGCCGCACACGCCCGCCGCGGCGTGAGCCCGCTTCACGGCGCGCCGCGCAACCGCGGCGTAGAGCCGTCGCGGCCGCTTGCAGCGCTCGGCGCAGCAGCGATCCTGACTCTGTTCGTGACCCAGCTGGTCGATTACCGCGCGTTCGATCTGCGCTACCGGTTCCTCAACGCGTCGTACGAGTGGAGCTACTCGCACGTCCTCGCCACGGCCGCCTTCGTCATCGGAGCCGCCGTCTCGACGGTCGGGGTCGCGCGAAACCGCTCCGACCCAACCGCCTGGCGGGTGCTGGCCGGCGTCTTCGTGTTCCTCACCCTCGACAACGTGACGCGGCTGCACGAGCACGTGCCGGGGTGGCCGGTCTTCTATGCACCGCTCCTGGTCGCTGTCGCGGTGGCCGCGACTCGCGTTGCGCGGAAGACACCCTGGCTCCTGACAGTCAGGACCGGACTCGTCCTGCTCGGCCTGTCGCTGGTCGTGCACGTCGTCGGCCATGCCGTGGTGAACGCGGCGGGCTGGACCACCGGGAGCTGGGCCTTTCAGTGCAAGCTCGCCCTGAAGGAGGGAACGGAACTCGCAGGCTGGCTGCTGCTCGTCCCGTCGCTGGCGTTCCTGGCACTCGGCCCGCAGCGGTCAGGCGGTCGGGAGCCGGCTCCCGAGGGCGAGCTCTACTCGAGCTCCCTCCTCCTCGAGCGACCGGTCGACCGCTTCGATCATCTGCACGACGTCGATTCCGAGCGCTGACGACGAGCGCGGAACGCCGCCGTACCGGATCGACTCACAGAAATCTCCGATCTCGAGCAGCAGCGGTTCCGCAGCCGGAATGTGAGGCGAGACGATGTCGCCGGTCCGGTACGTCAGCTTGTACTCGCCGAACGTCTCGGGCCCCTTCAGAAGCACGCCGGAATCGAAGAGGCGCACCGGCTCGTTGCTCGTATCGTCGTAGACGAGCATCTTCTCCGAGCCGACGATCGTGGTGCGACGCAGCTTGCTCGGCGCCAGCCACGACAGCTCCACGTGGGCAATCACACCGTTCTCGAACTCGAGATCGATGAAGGCGACGTCCGGAATGTCGGGAATGACGCACCGGCGGCAGGTCGCGCTGACGTAGAGCGGAGCTGCATCGAGCCAGTAGCGGAGCATGGAGAAGTCGTGCGGGCCGAGGTCCCAGGTGACGCTCACGTCCGGCTGGTGGAGGCCGAGGTTCACTCGACTCATCGAGACGAAGTAGATGTCCCCGAGCTCGCCGGCCAGAAGGAGGTCGCGAATGCAGTTCACCGGCGGGCTGTACAGGAACGTGTGCCCGGGCATCAGCACGAGACCGAGCTGCTCCGCGAGGTTGGCGAGCTCGCTCGCTTGGGCAGCCGAGGCGGCCAGGGGCTTCTCGACGAGGACGTGCTTGCCGGCGCAGAGAGC
>JBKPRA010000114.1:0-8470 GCA_046734335.1 Actinomycetota bacterium
CGTCTGGGTTGATCGGCGCCTCGGGGTCCGGCAGCGCGAGCGAGGGCACGCGAAAGACCGTCTCGCCCTGGACGCGTAAGGGCTCGCGGCTCGTGGCCACGATCGAGACGCTCGACGCCGATCGGAGCAGCAGATCGGCGAACGCCGCGGCAGCGACGAGCACGTGCTCGCAGTTGTCCAGCACGAGCAGCAGCGACCGTTCGGCCAGAAACTCGACGACCGCGGCGTCGAGGTCTCGCCCGGGCAGTGCCCGCACGTCCAGCGCGGCGGCGACCGCCTCCTGGGTGTGCCCCGGCTCGGCCACCGGCGCGAGCTCGACGAGCACCGCTCCGTCGCCGAACGAGGCGTCGACCGCTCGTGCCAGCTCGAGCGCGAGCCGGGTCTTCCCCGCGCCGCCCGCGCCCGTGAGCGTGAGGAGGCGCGTCCCTGCCAGAAGCGTGCCCAGGTGATCGAGCTCGCGCTCTCGGCCCACGAACGAGGTCGCGTCGATCGGCAGGCCGCGGAGGCCGCCGACCACGCCGAGCTCGCCGAGCTCCTCTGCGAGAGTCGCGGACAGCTCGGTCAGCTCCTCGCGCCGGCCTTCGACCCAGTCCTCGTAGCGGTTCTCGGGGAGGAGCTCGCCGCCGTACAGCGCGAGCGCCGCGCGATATGCGGCCGGAGTCCCCGCCCGGCGGGCGTCCAGCGCCGCACGCTCGAAGTCGTCGACGTCGACTGTGACGCCGGCTCCGAGGTGGAGCAGCTCGTCGCGGAGCTCGATCGCATCCGGGCCGAGCGCGCGCCGGGCGACGTGCAGCGCCTGGTGGAGGTTGTTCACGGCCGCGTCTGGGCTCTTCTCGCGCCAGAACGTGTCCATCGCCTGCTCTCGATGGAGGCGATGCTGCGGGGTGAGCGCGAGCAGCTTCACTAGCTCGCGCGCCTTCCTCAAGCGCCAGGCCCCGTCAGGGACGGGTGTGCCGTCGACCACGGCACTGAATCCTCCGAGCAACTCGATCCTTGTGTCCGGCATCGGACACAAGGATGACGGACTGCGAGACGGCCGCCAACCGGCTAAGCCGCGGCAAACGGCGTGCAAAGAGCGCGCTCCTACCGTGGCGGCGACCCATCGACTAGGAGGGCTCATGTGATGTGGAAGCTGAAGATCGTCGCAACGCTCGCCGCAGCGCTGGTCGTGGCCGGTGTCGCGTCCGCGTCGGGAGAGCCGCCGATCAAGGCCCAGGCTTTGGCTGCGGCCAAGATCGCGCAACCGCTCAGCATCAAGTCGAAACCCGGCAACGTCGTCTTCGTGCAGGTGAGGGTCGCTCCCGGCGGAGACTTCGGGTGGCACTTCCACCGGTCGCCGGTGGTCGCCGCCGTCACGTCGGGAACGCTGACCCTGTACGACAGCAGCGATCCGGAGTGCTCGCCGCGGCGCATCACCGCAGGGAATGCGTTCACCGAGGCGGCGAACCACGTGCACCTCGCGCGAAACGAGGGGACCACGCCGGTGCGCGTCATGGTCGCCTACCTCGGGGCGCCCGCCGGCCAGAAGCCGGACGTCCCGGCAAAGGCGCCTGCGCAATGCGCCTCCATCAAGTAGCGGAGCTACACGCGGGGACAGGCCGTGGGTCTGTCCCCGCCGTTAGCCCGCGAACGTCAGCGGGATCGCGACCTGGTGGATGCGTGATCCGTCGGCCGCCGAGAGCTCGTACACGACGAGCTTTCCCGTCCCTCGGGGCGAGGTGAAGCGGATGGTGATGTCGTAGGTGCCCCGCGTCCCGCTCCCGGAGGTCGCGGTGACGAAGTGCTTCGCGAGCGCCTTCCCGGCCGAGTCGAGGAGCTCGTATTCGAAGGTAGCCTCGAAGGTGTTTGCGGTCCCCCAGACGCGAAGAGGCGACGACACGGAGGCGAAGGGGAGCGGCGACTCGACCAGGATCGCCGGCGTCAGGTCCTCGAAGTCGGCGCGGGTGTAGCTCTTGCCGCCCACCTCGACCGGCTTCTTCGGGTCGAACTGCGAGAGCGTGTAGACGTCCTCGGCCGTCCGCTCGGTCGCCTCGCCCTGCGTGAACCCGATCGCGCGCTCCGCCTCGGTCGGGCCCCCGGCCACCGCTGCGAGCAGCGACGCCCGGTCGACCGTCTCGAGCCGGCGTGCGACGGGACCGACCTTGCCGTCGCGCGTGAAGTAGACGCGCACGGTCTTCTTCGTGGGCGAGGTCGTGACCGTCTGCGTGACGGTCTGGGTCACGGTCACGGTAGTGGTCGAGCCGCACCCGGCCGCAATGACCGCGGCCGGCACGACCACCAGCAGCCAAGCGCGCCCCAGCACTGCGGTCATCCGAGCCACATGAGGATCGTGACGTCGCCGGAGACGAGGCGCACGCCCACGTCCGGCTCGAGCGCGTAACCGACGACGCCTGCCACCACAGGGAGAATAGATGGACGCGCCGATTGTCACGGCCCCGGCGCGCCCAGCGCACGCCGCTAGAGTCGGACGATGGCTGCCGACCGCAACGGGATCGAAGTCGCGGGGCTCGTCCGCCGATTCAAGGACGTCGTGGCGGTCGACGGAATCGATCTGACCGTCGCGCCGGGCGAGATCTACGGGTTCTTGGGCCCCAACGGTGCGGGCAAGTCGACAACCGTCCACATGCTGACCACGCTGCTGCCGCCGAGCGCGGGAAAGGCGACGGTCGCAGGCTTCGACGTGGTCAAGAACGGCCCTGCCGTCCGGCGGGCGATCGGCGCCGCGCTGCAGGAGGCCGCGCTCGACCCGCTGCTCACCGGCCGCGACCACATGCGGCTGCAGACCGCGCTGCACGGGATTCCTCGGCACGAGCGTGCGGAGCGGGGGGACGAGCTGCTCGAGCGCGTCGGCCTCTCGCTGGCGGCGGACCGCCGCGTCCGCACGTATTCGGGCGGGATGAAGCGCAGACTCGACCTCGCCTTGGCCCTCGTCCACCGTCCGCGGATCCTCTTCCTCGACGAGCCGACCACCGGCCTCGACCCGCAGAGCCGCAACGCGCTGTGGGGCGAGGTCGGGCGGCTCGCGAAGGAAGAGGGCGTGACCGTCTTCCTGACCACGCAGTACCTGGAGGAGGCGGACGTGCTCGCCGACCGCGTCGGGATCATCGACCACGGCCACATCGTCGCCGAGGGGACGCCGACCGACCTGAAGGCCGAGATCGGCCGGCCGACCGTCGAGATCACGCCTGCCGACCCTGAGCAGCGCGACCGCGTGGCCGACATCCTCCGCCGCTTCGGCGAACTGGTGCAGGTCTCGCCCGACAGCGTCGCCGTGCGCTGCGCCCACGGCGATCTCGACCTGGCCGAGATCATCCGCGCGCTCGACGTCGAGGGGCTGCCGGTCGCGAACCTCCAGCTCCACGCCCCTTCGCTGGACGACGTCTTTCTCGAGAAAACGGGCCGAACGCTGGAGGGTGCAGCGGCCGAGGCAGAGACCGATCCCGAGCCGGAGCCGGCTCGCCGGTGAAGACGACCGCGCTCCAGGTCTACCACCTCGCCCGCCGCTCGGTCGTCCGCCAGGCCAGGCAGCCGGCGAACGTGGTCGCGCCGGTCATCTTCCCCCTGGGCCTACTCGCCGTGAACTCCGGCGGCCTCCAGCCTGCGACCTCGATTCCCGGCTTCCCGACCGACCGCTTCGTGGCATTCGCGCTGGCGATCCCGTTCATGCAAGGTGCCCTCTTCGCGACGATGAACGCCGGCACCGACCTCGCCCGCGACATCCAGACGGGATTCTTGAGTCGACTGTCGCTGACTCCCGTGCGCGGTGTTGCGCTCGTGCTGGGGCAGCTGGCCGGTGTCGCGTTCGTCGCGACCGTCCAGGCGGTCGTCTACGTCGCCGTGGCCTATGCCGTCCACGTCCACCCGGCGTCGGGCGCAGCGGGTGTGGTCGTCCTCCTCGGCTTGGCGATCGCCATCGCGATCGGCTTCGGCGCCGCCGGGGTGTTCATGGCGCTCCGCACCGGGTCGGGAGAGTCCGTCCAGGGTCTCTTCCCGGTGCTCTTCGTCTTCCTGCTCGTCTCGTCGATGAACTTCCCGCGCAACCTGATCGAGGCGAGCTGGTTCCGCTGGCTCGCGACCGTCAACCCGGTCTCGTACCTGATCGAGGGCCTGCGCAGTCTGATCATCGAGGGTTGGAACGGTGAGGCGTTGGGGCTCGCGTTCGCCATTGCAGCTGGCCTGATCACGCTCGCGCTGGTCGCCTCCGGTCTGGCCCTGCAGACGAGGATGACGCGCACGTGAACGCCGTCCGCGAGTTCCGGAACGTCGCGCTGGCGGTCGGCTGGCGCACCCTGCACAACGTGCTGCACAACCCGTCGCTGCTCATTCCCGGGCTGATGTTCCCGTTGCTGAACTTCATCGCCTTCGCCGGCGGTCTCTCCCGTCTCCGGCACATCCCGGGCTTCGACTACCCACCCGGCTACGCGGGCTTCCAGTTCTGCTTCGTCTTGCTCCAGTCCGCCGCGTTCGGCGGCGTCTTCACCGGGTTCGGGATCGCGCGCGACTTCGAGTACGGCTTCTCGCGGCGGCTGATGCTGGGCGCCTCGCGCCGGAGTGGCGTGATCGCCGGCTACGCGATCGGCGCGCTGATCCGCTGGATGATCACGTCGGTCGTGGTCACGCTGGTGGCGATCATCGCCGGCATGCGAATCAAGGGCACGCCGGTCGATCTCGTCGGCCTCTACCTCCTGGCCGTGATGGTCAACGTCGCCTTCCTCTTCTGGGCATGCGGGATCGCGATGCGCTTCCAGTCGGTGCAGGCGGGCCCGATGATGCAGACGCCCGTCTTCCTGCTCCTCTTCTTCGCGCCGGTGTACGTGCCGCTGAAGCTGCTGCAGGGCTGGATCCACGGCGTCGCCACAGCGAACCCGATCACGCAGCTGCTGGAGGCGATCAGAGGACTCCTCGCCGGGCATCCGGTGGAGGTCGGCGTCGCCTACCTGGTCGCAGCCGGGCTGATCTTCTTCCTCGGCATGTGGGCGATCTTCAACCTGCGCCACGCCGAGGCGAAGGGCTGACGATGTCATCCGTCTCCCGTAAGGAGATCAGCCGCTGGGCGAAGCAGGTCGGGAAGCTGGAGCGCTCGGGACGGGCCGACGCCGCGCGCGCGAGCGCACGCAACATGGCAGCGCGCCATGCGGAGAGCGCAGACGCGCTGGTGGGGGTCGGCGAGCTGTACGTCAGACTGGGCGACCGGGAAGAGGCGGCCGAGGTGTTCCGCGAGGCATGGGCTTTGGCCCCGTACACGCGTAAGTGGAGGCTCACCGCCGCCGTCGCCCGCGGGCTGAGCGCCGCCGGCCGCGACGAAGAGGCGCTCGAACTCCTGCGGCCCCTCGACCCGGTCATGGCCGCGGCGCCGCTTGCGGTCGAGCGTGCGCGGCTCCTGCGACGCCTCGGCCGGCCCGAGGAGGCGCGCACGGAGCTTGCGCAGGTTCTCGAAGCCGCGCCGTACTCTCCCGCCGCATGGAACGAGCTGATTGATCTCCTGGAGGCGCTCGGCCGCTCCGACGAGGCCGCCGACGCCCGCCGTCAGCGTGACGCCGTGCCCGCCAAGCTGACTGCGACCGAGGTCACGGAGGCGATCAACGCCGCGTTCGACGACGCCGGACGGTACGTCGTCAACATCGGCTGTCGCGACGGGAAGGTGAAAGATCCCTGCTACGAGCTGTACCGGCGGGGCTACCCCGGCCTGGCGATCGACGCCGGCGACTTCCCTCGCATCCACCGCAACCTGCCCCAGCCTGAGGTGCGCAAGCTGTTGAACACGAAGCTGACGCCGGGCAACGTGGTCGACGTCCTCCGCCGCGAAGGCTGCCCCGACCGGCCGGCGCTCTTGAAGATCGATATCGACGGTTTCGACGGTCCGTTGCTTCAGGCGGCGCTCGCCGGCGTCCAGCCGGACGCGATCAGGATCGAGGTCAATCCGGACTTCCCGCCGCCGCTCCGGTTCGCTGTCGAGTACGACCCGGACTACGTCCACTCCGGAGTTGCCGGCTTCTTCGGCTGCTCGCTCTCGTACGTCCTCTCCGTCTGCCGCCCGCACGGATACGAGCTGCTGCAGGTCGACTTCAGCAGGCCGACCCGCGGGCACGACGTGATGTTCGTCAAGGAGCGCTATCTCGACCTGTGGGACGTCGAGGCGCCGGTGGACGAGCGGAAGGCGTTCCTGCGCGAGCCGTACGGCGGGTGGCGCGGTCTGGTCGAGATCGGCGTCGACACCAGGGCCTGGCGGGAGCGCACGGACGTCGACACCTTGGTCGAGGAAGCGCGCGAGGCCTGCGTGGCCGCGTCACGCTTCCGAAGCGGACGCGTCTTCCCGTTCGTGCTCGACACCTGGGGCGCACACCCCGCCTAGCGCGTCGAGCACCACGGCGACAAACGGGCCGGTCAGGACACTGCGAGTCGACCGGCCGCTTTCGAAACCGATCCGTGGCCAGCTAGGATGGGTGGGTCGCAGCGCGATGAGGCTCGCGCCCAACCGCGGCTCTGCCGCTGATGGCCTCTACCCCGGGTCCCGTCCACCAGGAGGTAGAGATGAGCGACATCGCAGTTGCCGCAGTGCTCGCCGCGACGATCCTGCTCGCGTCGATGGTTTCGGTCGAGATCGGGATCTCGGTCGCGCTGATCGAGCTCGGCGCCGGGGTGGTCGTCGGCAACGCTCTGAACATCGACGTCCCGAGCTGGCTGAGCTTCCTCGGCTCGTTCGCAGGGATCCTGCTCACGTTCCTCGCCGGCGCCGAGGTGGATGTGCTGCAGCTCCGCCGCGAGTGGAAGGTGTCCGGTTCGATCGGGCTCGTCTCCTTCGGCGCGCCGTTCGTCGTCGTCGCGCTGCTCGCCTATTACGGCCTCGGCTGGAACCACCGTCAGGCCGAGATCGCCGGCATCGCGCTCTCGACGACCAGCCTCGCGGTCGTCTACGCCGTGCTCGTCGAGACCGGTCTGAGCCGGGAGCCCGTCGGCAAGCGGCTCATGTCCGCCACGTTCGTCACGGACATGGCGACCGTGACGGCTCTGACGGTTCTGTTCCTCACGCCGACGATCTGGATCGTCCCGTTCGTCGTCGTCTCGCTCAGCCTGGTCTTCGGACTGCCGAGGATCGCCCCCTGGTTCTTCGGGCACTACGGCGACCGCGTGGTCGAGCCGGAGATCAAGCTTGTCTTCGCCTGCCTGTTCCTGCTCTCGTGGCTCGGGATTCGAGCCAACTCGCAGGCCGTCCTCCCTGCGTTCGTCCTCGGACTGGACTCGTCATGAGCTCGCACTACCAGCAGTACCGCAAGGAGCAGGAGCGGCTACGCGTGGTCGCGTTCGCCTTCTTGACACCGTTCTTCTTCCTCAAGGGCGGGATGAACGTCTCCGCCGGGGCGCTCTGGGCGAACCTCGGGATTCTCGCGCTGCTCTTCGCCGGGAAGATGATCCCCAAGCTCGCGAGTGTCTACCCGCTCGCCCGCCGGTTCACCTCGCCGCACGCGGGGTTCACGACGCTCCTGATGTCGACCGGTCTAACCTTCGGGACGATCACGTCGCTGTACGGCCTGAACGCCGGAATCATCGACCGCACCCAGTTCTCGCTCCTGGTCGCGGTCGTCGTCCTCTCCGCGATCGTCCCGACTGCGATCGCGCAGCGTTTCTACCAGCCGGGATCGACCGACGAGATCAGGGACGCCGCAGAGATGGCAGAGGCGTACTAGCTACCGAAGTCCTGCCGCCGCTCGAGGTCGCGGTCGGGATCGACGAGGTGACCGTCGCGCTCGACGTAGCCGTCCTTGCCGCCGACCACGAGCACGACCAGGTCGTCCTCGCCGGCGTTCGAGAACTTCCGCGGCGTGGTCGACTCGACGTGGACGATGCTGCCCGGGCCGAGCTCGCGCGACTCGCCGTCGACCTCGAAGAGCGCCGTCCCGCGGTGAACGAAGTACAGCTCGTCCTGGCGGTCGTGGTAGTGGAGGAACCCGTCGAAGCCGGGCGGCATCACGAGTGCGTTGGCGCCGAACGCGGTGACGCCGAGTCCGCGGCGGATCTTGCGGAAGCCGTAACCCTCCCCGAGCTCCTCGAGCGAGCTGAACGTGTATCCCATCGTGCTCCTTTCGATTGCGGCGTTTCGGGGTAGCATCAGGTCCGAGGTGCCGTACCGCAAGGTGACGATGCGGCCCTTCCGGACGGAAGACGAGGGGCTGCTCTTCGCGGTCGCGAAGCTGGCGTTCGCTGCGTGCGACGACCGGCGCACGCTTGCGACGCTGGCGCGGGATACCGTCTTCGTAGCCGAGCTGGCAGGAGAGACCGCCGGCTACGTCGCGATCGAGGAATCCGCTGCCGCGCTTCGGATCGAACAGCTCTGTGTGCATCCGGCTCACGAGAAGGAGGGCGTCGGCAAGCAGCTGCTGGAGTGGGCGGAGGGCTACGCGATCTCGCTCGGGGCCGCGCGGCTGGAGATCGTCGTCGAGGCCGGCAATGACCGCGCGTCGGCCTTCTACCG
>JBKPRA010000115.1:0-7144 GCA_046734335.1 Actinomycetota bacterium
CAGCCCCGCGCTCCTTGTGGAACTCGACCAGCCGGGCCAGGTCGATGTCGCAGAGAGCGTCGCCGGAGATGACGAGAACGGTGTCGTCGAGCTTGCCCGACGCCAGCCGCACCGATCCGGCCGTGCCGAGCGGCGACTCCTCCACCGAATAGCCGATCGAGAGGCCGAGCGACTCGCCGTCGCCGAAGTAGCTGCGGATCGCCTGCGGCATGAAGGCGAGGGTGACGATCACGTCGTCGAACCCGTGGCGCTCGAGCAGCTCCAGGATGTGCTCCATGCACGGCTTGCCGACGATCGGGACCATCGGTTTCGGTTGGTTCGAGGTCAGCGGGCGCAGCCTCGTGCCCTCGCCCCCGGCCATCACGACCGCCTTCATGCCGTCTCCTGCTTCCTGAGCGTCCCCCACGCCGAGGCGCCGTACAGCACCGCGGCGCCGACGGCCATGCCCAAACCGATCCAGAAGAGCCAGAGCGGCCACGCCGTCCCGGGCGGGGTGACGAGCAGGAAGGCGAGGCCCGCGTAGAGAACCCAGGTCGCCGCCTTGCCGAGCAGGCTGACCGAGAACTGGTACCCGCGCGGCAGCACCAGCTTCGTTCCCACGATCAGGAACGCGTCGCGCGCGAGGATCACGATCAGCGCCGCCCACGGCAGGCGGTCGGCGATCACCAGCATCACCACGGCCGTGTCGATCATCAGCCGGTCGGCGAGCGGGTCGGCGTACTTGCCGAACTCCGACTCGACGTGCCAGCGCCGCGCCAGCCAGCCGTCCACCTGGTCGGTGATGCCGGCCACGCCGAAGATGATCCCCGCCCACCAGCTGTGCCCGTTCTCCGCAGCGGCGTAGACCGCGATGAACGCGGGGATCATGCAGAACCGCAGGATCGTCAGGCCGTTCGGCAGCCAGGCGAGCGCGGGAACCGGAGCGGACGTCGTAGCCACGACGTCAAGGATAATGCGCGGCGTGTGGGGCCCCGGCGTGCCGAGGCCCCACCACCCCATTCGCGACTAGAGCGTGACCGTGAACTTCTTCTTGCTGACGATCGTGCCGTTGGTGCCGACCACCGTGACCGGACCGGTCGTGGCCCCGACCGGGACCGTGGCGGTGATCGTGGTGTCGTCGACCACGGTGAAGGTGGCGGAAACCGTTCCGCTGCCCTGCGTGAACATGACGGCGCTCGCGTCGCTGAGCGCCGAGCCCGAGATCGTCACGCTCGTGCCGACGAGGCCCTTCGACGGCTTGAGTTTCTTCACGACCGGCACCAGGTTCCGGAGCGTGTCCCAATTCGCCTGCATCCGGGCGGTCTGGCCCGCCGTGAACGAGTCGAGGCAGATGTCGTCGCCGTAGTCCATGAAGTTGTGGATCAGGTCAGGCCCAAGTCCGTCGTTCGGGCAGCTGTCGATCGGATCGCACGTGAAGTTGGGCGCAGCCTCTGCCGGGGTGTCGGCGACCTGATCGCCCTTCTTGCTGCAGCCCCCCTGGAACGTGTGGTAAAGGCTCAGCCAGTGGCCCGCCTCGTGGGTGAGGGTGTCGCCCTGGTTGTAGACGGCATCCGTTCCGAAGTCGGCATTCCCGCCTGGGAGCGATTCGTGGTAGATGACCACGCCGTCCATTGCGAGCTTGGTGCCCTTCGCGTTCTTCACGGGGAACGTCGCCCAGCCGAGCAGTCCGAAACCGAGATCAGCTGTGTAGACGTTCAGGTCCCAGTAGCCGCCCTTGTGGAGAGCGGTCTTCATGGCCGTTTCCTCCGAGCCCGGGATGAGCTGCTCGAACCAGGCCGCGTTCTCCGTCCTGTCCGTGCCCTGGAGCGTGAAGTGGAATCCGCTCCCCGCATACGCAGCGTTCAGCACGCTGATCTGGTCGGTGATCCACGTCTGCGGGATGTCACCGGTCGAGTCGTCGTCCGAGACGGTGTCGGGACCGTCCATGATCACGTGGAAGTAGACGTTGACGTTGTGCGGCCCCGTGAAGAACGGCGAGACGGTCGAGGGCGTCGGCAGGTCGTACTGGTTCGTGACGAGATCCTTCCGATGCCTGCTGCCGGCCATCATCGCCGCCAGCGGCCCCTTGACGATCGGCAGGACGCAGGGCGCCGTTCCCGACGCAGCAGGCGCCTTGCCGGCGGAACTGCTGCCGGTGGATGCGGCACTCGTTGCGACCAGGGCGCCGGCGGCGACCGCGGCCGTGAGGGCCAGAGCCGCAACTCCCTTCCAAATCGGCTTTCTCATTTCTAAGCCTCCCCCTTTTTTCTTCCGGGCCGTCTTCGAGCGGCGCACTCTAGGCGATTTCCGGGGATTTCGCTATCCCCCGACCGGTGGGGGAGAATCACCGTCGCGTGACCGATCGCTTCTCCGTCCCCGGCTTCGTCGACGTGCATTCGCACGCCTTCCAGCGTGCGCTGCGCGGCCGCTCCGAGGGCGCCGACTTCTGGGCGTGGCGCGAGGCGATGCTGCTCGAGGCGGCGCGGCAGACGCCCGAGACAGTTCGCAGGGACTACGCGGCGGTCTACGGGGAGCTGCGGCGCGCCGGGTACACGGCGGTCGGCGAGTTCCACTACCTCGGCCTGCCGGAGGCGCGTGCGGCGGTCGAGGCGGCCGCGGAGGCCGGGATCGAGCTCACCCTGCTCCTGGCCGCATACGGCAGGGGTGGCATCCCCCGATTCAGGCAGAGGAGTCCTGCCGAGTTCCTCGGCCAGGTCGAGACGTTGCGCGCGGCCGGCGTCAGGGTCGGCGTCGCCGCCCACTCCGTCCGCGCCTGCCCGGCGGAATGGCTCGAGGAGATCGGAGCCTACGCAGCAGCCGAAGGGCTGCCGCTCCACGTGCACGCCGACGAGCAACCGCGCGAGATCGAGGAATGCCTCGCCGAGCACGGTGTCCGCCCGATCGAGCTGCTGGCCTGCACCGGCTGCCTCGGCGCCATGACCACGGTCGTCCACGCCACGCACGCGGACGGGCGCGAGCTCGACCTGCTCGCCGACGTCGGCGCCCGCGTCTGCGTCTGCCCCACCACCGAGGCGAATCTGGGCGATGGCTATGCGCCAATCGAGGCGCTGCTCGAGCGCGGGATCGGGATCTGCATCGGTTCCGACTCCAACGTGCGCATCGACCCGCTCGAGGAGTTGCGCGAGCTCGAAGGGATCGCGCGGCGTTCGTCGGGCCGCCGGAACGTGATCCCCGTCGAGACGCTGCTCGCGTTCGGCTCGGCGGAGGGCGCTGCCGCGCTCGGCCTCGAGCGCTGGGCCGATGTCTCCGCCGACCTCACGCACCCGTCGCTCGCGGGGATCGAGCCTGAGGACGTCCCGGCCGCACTCGTCTTCGGGTGTTCAGCGGAGGTCTTCGAGGGTCAGGCTGAAGCCTGACCTCGATCAGTTCTGCCAGGGGCGCATGCGCCGCGAGCGTCTGAACAGATCCGACCAGTACGAAGTCCGGTCGAGGTACGCTCGCTCCGCCGGGCGGCCAGTGCGCCCATAGGCACCGTCATACGTCCGGAGGCCCGCCGCCGCGGCCGAGCCGCCGAGGCGCGCACGGGCCGGCTCGATCTGAGTGCCCTCGTGCCACTCGTTGTAGCTCGTGATCGTCACGCCGTCGGCGCTGGAGCGAAGCGCCGAGCGCCACATCGCATCGTAGGTGGCGCCGTCCCGGCGCGGCTTGACGCGGAGGTCGGCGGTCGCGTGCGTCGCGTCGTAGCCGGGGCCGACCGAGGGCAGGCAGGTGAGCCCGACGCGGTGGGCCTGCGCGCAGTAGCGCGAGAACATCCCGCCGCCCCAGAGGAGCACGTCGTACGTGTAGACGCCGTCGAACTTCGCATTGGCCGCCCGGCCGACGAGCGTGGTCTGCGCATAGAGCTCGATTCCCGGCTCACGTTCGCGCAACGCCGCCCAGGCGTCGGGCGAGATCTCGAACGGCTGGTAGACGAAGATACGCGTGATCCCGAGCGTCCGCAGATGGTCGACGTCCGCCTCGACTGTCTCGATGTTCCTCCCCGGATACGGTTCGAGGTGCACCGCCACCGACAGCCCCACGGCGTGCGCCTCCCTGACGATCAGTGGTAGTCGCACGTCCTCGCTCGAGCCCCAGCCCCACCAAGACGAGACCACCTCCTCGATACCGGCTGCGGCGATCTCCCTCATCTGGGCGCGCACGACCGGCGCGCTCGAGCTCGAGTAGAGCCCACGCGCGGGGTAGTAGCTCGAGGCGATGTCTCCCGTCGAGGCGCCCGGCACCATCCAGTGCTCCCAGCCCCCGTCGCGCGCAGGGTTGCCGTACCAGGGGTAATAGAAGGCAGACACGCGCGGCGCGGCCTGCGCCACCGCCGGGACGGCGAGCAGCACGAGGACGACCGCGATCAGGCGAAGAGCTTTCAAGGGCGCCGCGTTCTCCGGCACGGATGATCGCACGCTTTCCGGAGGGCGCAACGCTAGATGCGGCAGCGGGTTCGGCGGACCCGACGGCAGCGCGGCAAGCAGCGGCGGCGCTCCTGGACGGCGACCACCTCGATCATCTCATTCCACTCCGGCTCGTCCCGCAGCATCACCTTCAGCGCCCGGACCGCCTCCTCCCGCGTCCCGAAGACGGCGATCACCTCGTCGACGTAGCGGTCGTTCAGTCCCCACAGCATCTCTACTCACACACCCCTTCTCAGCGTACGGATGGCGGCGGCCGGCGCAAGCCCGAATCGAGGGAAGTCGCGATCGTGGTACAAGGGGGCCGATGGCAAGGATCCTGGTCGCGGACGACGACCGAAATCTGGTCAACCTCGTGCGCGCGATGCTCGACGAGGCCGGCCACGAAGTGGTCGTGGCGCATTCGGGCTTGGCCGCAGCCGAGCTGATCGAGCGAGAGAACTTCGACCTGCTCGTGCTCGACGTGCTCATGCCCGGAATGAGCGGCGACGCGCTGGCCGATCTCCTCCACTCGCTCCGGCCGCACGTGCCCGTGCTGCTGATGACCGGCGACTCGGGCGACCAGTTCGTCCGATCTGCGCAGCTCCCGCGGCTCCGCAAGCCGTTCTCGGAGCAGGAGCTGGTCGAGGCGGTCAGCGGCCTGCTCGCCGACCCGGGCCCCGGCCAGGCCTCAGCCTGATCCCTGTCTCGCTGCGTCGGCGGCAGCGTCGGCCTCGGCCCGGGCGTGCTCCGCTCGTCCGCGCGCCTTTTCGGCAACGGCTTCGGCGCGTTCGGCCTCGCGCTCCGCGTCCCGGGCTATGCGTTCGAGCTCCCGGGCCTTCGCCCGGATCTCCTGCTGTCGCTGCTGCTCTTCCCCCCGTTCGCGTCGCCTGTCCGGTGCGGACGATGTCCGCGTGGGCGGCTTGCGTGGCACCCTGGCTGCCGGCCCGCCCGCCAGCCCGCCGAAGCCGGCAGGGTCGAGCTCGGTGGTCAGCCGGCCGGTCTCGAGCAGCCGCCGTCCCTGGTCGTCGACTGCCGCCGCGCGAAGCGTCGAAGCCACCCTCTCGAGCATCGCCTGTGGCGCGGGCCGGCCGGCTCCCCGCAAGACCGCCTCGGCGCGCTCGGTCAATGCGCGGATGCCGTCGCGCTCCCGGATAGTCGCCTGGCGAAGTGCGTCTGAGGCATCCTCCCCGCCCAGCAGCCGGTTCTGGGCTGCCCGCAGCGCCTCCGCCGCGTCCAGCAGTGTCCGCACGGCGGCAGCATCCCCACGGGCGAGCTGGTTGACGGTCCAGGCTGCGACCGTCGGCTTGGGCAGCGCCTGGACGGCCGCCGCTCCCTCGGCGTCGCCGTCCCGCTTCAGCTGCCGCGCGAGGCCGTTGCGCGCAGTCGTGAATTCGTCGAGCGGTAGGCCGAACAGCCGGTCGGTCTCGTCCTCGATGCCGGGCACGCGAACAAGGTGTAGCTGAACCCGCCAGGCGGCGACGTGATCGTCGTGCTCCGCTGAACAGACGTCACGCAGCCTGGGGGTCGACGATGATCTTGCCCCGGGCCTTGCGCTCGACCAGCGGCCGGATGCCGAGCTCGACCAGGTTGTCGAGCGGGATCACACGGTCGAGCACCGTTTCGGCCAGATTGCTGTGCGAGATGATCTCCAGCGACTCGGGGAGATCGACGTCGCACACATGGGCGACGGCGGTCCGGATCTCCACCTCGCGCGTGGTCAGCGCGAAGAGGTCGATCTCCGTCGGCTCGGGCTGCAGACCGATGATCAACACCCGTCCTCCCCGCCGCGTCGCCTCGATCGCAGTCTCGGGCGCGCCCGGCGCGCCCGACGCCTCGACGACGACGTGTGCCCCGTCGCCTCCGGTCGCCTCGAGCACCGCGCCGGCCACGTCCTGCGTCGTGGCGTCGATCACGGTTTCGGCGCCGAGGATCCGTGCCGTCCGCAGGCGCTGGTCGTCGATGTCGACTGCGATCAGCGGAGAGATGCCCTTCGCCGCCGCCGCCCCGAGGATGAACGAGCCGATCCCCCCCACGCCGATCACGACGCACGTCTGCCCGGGCTGGACGTTCGTCCGCCGCAGCGCGTGCAGGGCGACGGCCAGCGGCTGGGCCATCGCAGCTGCGTCGTCGGAGCACACGTCCGGAACCTGACGGCAGACTGCGGCCGGAGTCTTGACCAGCTGGGCCAGGCCGCCGTTCAGCTGCAGCCCGAGCGTGAGGTACGTCGAGCAAAGGTTGGTCCGGCCGGCCCGGCACCACTCGCAGTGACCGCACGACACCGCCGCGCCCGATGCGACCCGGTCGCCGTGCGCCAGGCCGTCGACGCCTTCGCCAATCAAGACGACACGCCCGACAAACTCGTGCCCGAGCGTAACCGGTGGACGAGTGAGCAGTGGTCCGTGCGCCCACTCGGACGAGTCGGTACCGCAGATCGCGGCTCGAACGACCTCGAGCACGACCTCTCCCGGCCCCGGCTCGCCTGGCTCCGGAACCGATTGGATCCGGATGTCGTGGCGCCCGTGGTAGACGGCGGCCTTCATGCGCCGGTCGCCAGGTGGACCTTGATGTTGCTCGCGGTGTCGCGCGCCGCGTCGAGCGCATCGAGCGCGTCGTCCAACGGGAACGTCGCCGTCACGATCGAGGTGGGGTCGACCTTGCCGCTCGCGAGGAAGCGGATCGTGCGGGGCCAGAGCCCCACCGACCCGATCAGGCCGCGCATTCGGAGCGCCTTCGACTGGATCAACCCGAGCTTGGCCGGCACC
>JBKPRA010000116.1:0-16749 GCA_046734335.1 Actinomycetota bacterium
GTGCGGCACTGGAAGCAGGCGCCGCAGGTGATGTGACTCTCGGCGGAGACGTAGTCGCCGGCGGTGACGTTCCGCACCAGCGATCCGGTCGCGACCACCGTTCCGGCGAACTCGTGGCCGAGCGTCAGCGGCGGGACGATCCGGCCCTGCGACCACTCGTCCCAGCCGAAGATGTGAAGATCGGTGCCGCAGATGCTGGCCGTCTCGACCTCGACCAGCACCTCGTCGGCCGCCGGCTCCGGCACGGGCACCTCGTCGAGGCGCAGGCCAGGCTCGGACGCCGGCTTCCGCAGCGCGAGCATCGTCTCGCCCATCGGGCGCAATCATGCCGATCCCCGATCGGCGCTGCGGGTTGTCACGGATGCAACTCCCCGAAGTGCGTCTACCCTGGAGAGCGGGTCTCCGATGAAGCGCTTCTTCCAAGGTCGCAACCTGCTCTACCTGGGCGTGGGCTCGGCCGCGGCGGTGATTGCGCTCGTGCTGATCCTGGTCAGCGTGATCGGATCGTCGAGCGCGGAGACGACCCCTTCCGTGCCCGCAACTACGACGACCGCGAGCGGCGGGTCTACTCCGGCGGCAACCCCGAAGGCACCGGGCGCCGCCGCCACGGCCGCCCTGTTCCGCGACATCCCGCAACAGCTGAACCAACTCGGCAACCCGAAGGCGAAGGTGACGATGATCGAGTTCGCCGACCCGCAGTGCCCGTTCTGCCGCCAGTACGAGCTCGAGACGCTGCCGACGATCGTCAAGGAGTACGTCCGAACGGGGAAGGTCAAGCTCGTCTACTTCGGCATCCCGATCATCGGGCAGAACTCCGAGGCCGGGCTGCGGGCCGTGTATGCCGCCGGGCTCCAGGACAAGCTCTGGAATTTTTCCCACCTGCTCTACAAGAGCCAGGGCGCCGAGAACTCGGGGTGGATCACCGACACCCTCCTGCGCCGGATCGGAGACTCGATCCCCGGCTTCGACACGCAGAAGATGCTCGCGGACCGGCAGTCGGCCGAGGTCGACGCCGCGCTCAGCGCGTCGACACAGCAGGCGACGAACGGACACGTCGACCGCACACCGACCTTCTTCGCCGGCCCGACCGGCGGCACGCTCCAGCAGATCGCGCTCACCGCGCTCTCGGCCGACGCCTTCCGGCCGACGCTCGACGCGCTGATCAAGTGACCGAGCGCCGCCTGCGGGCCGCGATCACGCTGGTCGCGCTGGCCGGCGCCGCGGTAGCCGCGTACCTCGTCTACACCCGGTATACGCACACGTTGATCGCCTGCACGACCGGGGGCTGCGAGACCGTCCAGCACTCCAAGTACGCGAAGCTGGCGGGCGTTCCCGTAGCCGTTCTCGGCCTCGCCGCGTACCTGGCCGTGTTCGCAACCGCACTCTCCTCCCGGGTCGAGGCGGCGGCGATCGGCGCTGCGATCGCCATCGGCGGGCTGGCCTTCGCGATCTATCTGATCGTCATCCAGGTCGCCGTGATCGACGCAATCTGCCAGTGGTGCCTGGCGAGTGACGCGATCCTCGCCGTGCTCACGGTGCTCTGCTGCGAGCGGCTCCGGCGGCTTGCGGCAAGTCCGCATGAACCTTCAGGGGCGGCACCGATGGCCGCAGGCGGCTGACCGGTCACAGTCGCTGCATGGAAACGCACTTCTGCTCACTCTCTCTGGCGGTGGGCAACGACGAGGAGTGTCCGCGCGGCTGGTGTGCATTCTGGGAGGCGGGTGGAGCGGTGGTCGAACCGGGCTGTGCGATCGAGCGCCTGGGTGTCGACCTGCGCGATCCCCGGCTGGCGCGATACCTGCTCGACCTCCGTCGCGAGCTGGAGTCGACACGTGACGCCGAAGCCGCCCGGGCCGCATTGGACCGGCTGACCGAGTTGGTGCCCGCCGACCTGTCGGGCGCGTAGGGCTACGCCGCCCGGCCCCAGGCGCCGACCAGCGTCGGCGGCACGACAGTCGCGCGCGTGCTCTGCACCGCCTCGACGAGACGCTCCTCCAGCGTGTCGAGCTCGAGCTCCTGAGGCAGATCGGCACCTTCGGCTATGGCAAGCGTGCGAACGACGCCGGCCAGGAGCGCCGTCCCGAGCGGGTTGTCGAACGGGATGTAGTCCTGGATGCCGAACGACTCGACGTCCTGCAGCCCGGCCTCGCCGAGCAGCGATTGCAGCCGCATGCCGATTGCGGGATCGGCGCCTGCGCGCCGGAATGCCGCGACGTAGTAGTCGACCGCCGTGTCCGCGAGTGGCAGCGGCGGCTCGCATCGGCACGCGACGGCGTCGAAGTCGATCGCGAGCAGCAGCCCCTCTGAACGGAGGCCGTCGGCGTGGTGCCGCAAGGCGCCGGCTGGATCGGGGAGGTGGAAGAGGATCAAACGTCCGACCACGGCGTCGAAGGGACGATCGTCCCGATAGTCGCGGACGTCGCTCTGGACGAACCGGACGTTCTCGTAGCCGGCCTCGGCCGTCCGTTGCTCTGCGATCGCGAGCAGCCCGGGCTGCGCGTCGACACCGACGACCTCGCCGGCCGGCCCGACAAGCGTCGCAACCAGCCGGGCAACGTGGCCGAGCCCGGTGCCGAGGTCGAGCACCCGCATCTCCGGCTCGATCCCGGCGGCCGTCAGGAACCGCAAGGTCGCCGGTTCGTAGAACGCCGACTGCACGTCGAGCCGGACGATCTCGTGCTCCTGCCCCCCGAGGACGTAGGCCTGCTTGTCCCCCATCGCACGAGTGTGGCAAAAGCCGGGACTAGGCTGCGACGACCCACGCAGGCCGGACCTCGGCCAGCACGGCATCGACGAGCACCTGCGCCCGCTCGCGGAGCTCGTCGTCGAGCAGGCGGCCGTCCTCCGCGAGGCGAACGTGCGCGCGGGGAACGGCGACCTCGCCGCCCACGACCCTGGCGCCCGCGGTGCGCAGGACCTTGCGCAGCTCCTCCTGCGCCCAGACGCCGCCGAACGAGCCGGTGCTCGTCCCGATCACGGCCACGGGCTTGTTCGCGATCGCGGCGGCGCCACGCGGGCGCGATGCCCAGTCGATCGCGTTCTTCAGCTGGCCGGGAATGGACGCGTTGTACTCGGGCGTGGCGACCAGGATCGCGTCCGCCCGGGCGACCGCGTCGCGCAAACGCTCGACAGCTGGATCTGCCTCCTCGCCGTCGTCGTCCTCGTCGTACGGCGGCAGCGCCTTCAGCTCGTCATAGAGCTCCAGCTCGACGCCGGGCGGAAGTAGCTCCGCCGCCTCGAGCAGGAGCCTGCGGTTGTGCGAATCACGCCGCAGGCTCCCGTTGATGCCGAGGACTCTCATCGTCGTTACGCCTGCGCCTTCGCGAGCTCGAGGTCTGCGGTCAGCGTGACGTCGTTGTCGAGGATCGAGCCGCCGCCCGGAAGCTCCATGTTCCAGGTCATCCCGAAGGAGGTCCGGTCGATCGTGGTCTCCAGGTGCAGGCCGAGCTTGTCGCCGGCGGGCCCCTCGACGGGGCCGGCGCTCGAGCCGGCGAGCGTCACGGGCTGCTTCACGCCGCGGATCTCGAGCTCGCCCTCGACCAGGATTTCGTCGCCGTCGCGGCGGATGTCGGTGGACGCGAATGAAACGCGCGGGAACCGCTCGGCGTCGAAGAAGTCGGGCGAGAGTAGGTGCCCCTCGAGGTTCTCGTCCTGGACCGTGATGCTGGAGACGTCGGCGGAGCCCTGCAACCGGCCGTCCCGGAGCGTCGCCTCGAAGTCGGTGAGACCGCCCTTGAAGAGCGAGACTCCGCTGTGGCGGACCGAGTAGGTCACGCTCGAGTGGGTTCTGTCGAGCGTCCAGGTCCCGGTCGGGATCGTCTGCTCGGTCGTCGTGATGGTGCTCATGGTGTCCTTTCGTTGCGCTATCATTATTTGCGGACGCAAGCAATGGTAGCAGGAATACATGAGTAGTCAAGTATTGACCGATCAAACATCAGTAGGCGTGTTCTCGCAGCTCCTGCGCGCGCATTCGAGCCTCTCGCGGGAGCTGTCAGCCAGGCTCGTGACCGAGCACGGCCTGACGATCAACGACTACGGGGCCCTGCTCCACCTCTCGCATGCCGAGGAGGGGTCGCTGCGGCGCGTCGACCTGGCAGAGCGGCTGATGCTGACGCCGTCCGGCGTGACCCGCCTGCTCGACGGGCTCGAGCGCGACGGTTGGGTGCGCAAGGGCAACTGCGAGAGCGATGCCCGGGTGACCTACGCGGTGTTGACCGACGAGGGCCGCGAGCGGCTCGAGTCGGCAGGCCGGACCCACGTCGGGCAGATCCGTGAGATCTTCGAGCAGCGCTTCTCGTCCGAGGAGCTGGAGACGTTCGCCGACCTGCTCGGTCGCCTGCCCGGGGCAACCGGGCACGGCGAGAGCTGCGCGCCGTAGCTCTAGGGGAGTAGTGACCGCGGCGTCGGCTGCAGCCACAGCGTCTCGGTACCGGGCGGCAGGTCACGAGGCGCCGCTGATGCCCAGAGCGAGACGACGACGTCGACGTCCTCCCGTACGGGAAGCGCTGGGAAGTCGTTCTCGGCGTGCTCGGTGACGAACGTCGCGAGCGGGTCGCCGGAGATGTCGCTCCCGCCGGGCGAGATCGTCACCGTGAGCACACCTTCGCGCTCCCGAGCACCGACGGGCGGGCGCCGTGCTGGATCGTGGTCGAGCGAGTGGCCGTCGTCGGCGGGACGAAGAAGCAGCACATCGTCTACCGAGACCATCGTCGCGTTCGCCCTGGCGCTGTGCTCCTTCCAGACGGGGCCCGAGTAGAACGCCTGCAGTGCGGGCGCGCGGCCCGCCAGGTCCTCGAAGCCGCGTATCCACACGAACTGATCCGGATCGCCGAGGTCGCGAAAGGTGCCGAGAATCTGCATGCCGAGCGCCTCCTGCGACTCCACGAATTCGCGGTCGAAGAGCTCGACCAGGGTTTCACGGGTGCCCGGCTTCAGCGTGTACCGGCGGAGCTCGACGACGTCGATCACCGGCGGCTCGCGCGGACCAGCGTGTCGATGGCGTCCCGCTCGCCTTCGACGGAACGCAGCACCCGCTCCGCCTTCTCGATCTCGAGGCCGTCGAGCTCGTCGCCGACCTCGTCGGCGTCGAGCAGCACGCGCGCGTCCTGCGGGCCGCCGGTGCCGGACGTCAGGTTCTCGCGGTCGTGACCCACGACGAGCAGCGTGCCACCGGGGGCGACCCCGGCTGCGGCCCGGCCATGCACGAGGCGGCGCTCCTCGACCGGGATCTGGAGATACATGATCACGACGAGGTCGAACGCAGCCGGCTCGGGCACCCATTCGCGCACGTCGGCCCGAACCCACTCGACTTCGACGCCGCGTTCGGCCGCGAGTCCTCGTGCGTTTTCGATCGCGACGTCCGAGAAGTCGACGCCGGTCACCGCCCAGCCGAGCTCCGCGAGCCAGACCGCGTTCCGGCCGGCGCCGCAGGCGAGGTCGAGCGCACTGCCCGGGACGAGCCCGTCGACCTCGGCGACGAGGAAGCGGTTCGGGTCGACCCCGAACAGCGGGCCGGCCTCGCCGTGCTTGCGATTCCAGTCCTCCCGTTCCACCTCTCTTATTCTCGTGCAAGCTAGGCGCCGTGCCGCACTGGCTCGAGATCACACTCGTCGTCCTGCATGTGCTCGGCGCAACCGTCTGGGTGGGCGGGACGGTCGCACTCACGTTCGTCGCCGTCCCGGCCATCCGGGCCCTGGCTGGCGAGCCGCGGGCGACTGCGATGCGCGGACTGGGCGAGCGCTGGCGGCCGATCGGGTGGAGCGCGCTCCTGGCGATGGTCCTGACCGGCGCCCCACTGGCCTCGCACGTCCTGCCCGACAGCGGCGCCGGCGCGAAGGCCGTCTTCGCGGTGAAGATGGCGCTGTTCGCTGCTCTGGTCGTCTTCGCGTACCTGCACGACTTCGTGCTGGGTCCGCGCGTCGCGCGCGAGATCCGGGAGGGCGGGCCACCGGTTTCGAGGCCGCGGTTGGTGCTGGTGGGTTGGACGTCGTTTACGCTTACCCTGTCGATTCCCATCCTGGGCGTCGTCCTTGCCGAGATCGTCTAGATGAGCGCACCCAGCCACGCCACGACGACGTCCGACGGAAAGGGAGCCGCGGAAGCGTCCTTCGCCGTCGTCGGATCCGCGAAGACGCCCGACCTCGCCCGGTTCGTCGACCTTCTTCGCGACGCGCTCGGCCGCGAGCAGGTGGGCGAGACGCCCGCCGCCGACGAGGCCGACCTGGTCCTGAACGTTGTCGACGAGGACGACGCGAAGCCGTTCCGCCGTAAGTCGCGCGGGACGTTCGTGGTCGGTCTGTACGAGCGCGACAGCCACTCGCTGCCCGAGGACTATCCGATGCTCGTGCGCGCGCTGGCCAACATCGCCCTCTGCTACGTCCCCGGCGAGGGCGCCTGGTTCACGACCATGGAGCGCGGCCACTACGGCGACACCGCCGAGCAGGGCGAGGAGAGGCTCGCGGAAGCCGTCGTGCAGCGGCTGCTGCCGCTGGCGCGCTCGAAGCTCGTGATCGACAACGAGTTCCTCACCGACCTCGAGCCGGAGCTCTGGAAGGGCGACGAGGTGACTGCGGAGATCATCGCCGCGGGCGCACGCCTCGGCGACCTCGACCTCCTCCCCTCACCGTTTCCGATCGAGGACCTGCTCAACGAGCGCGAGCTCCGGCACGTCAAGCGCCTGTACGGGATCGGCGGCCTCTCCTACGGCAACCTCTCCCAGCGAAAGGACGTGCAGCGCTTCTGGATGAGCGCGAGCGGTGTCGACAAATCGGCGCTGGAGACGCCCGGCCGCGACATCCTGCTGGTCTCGAACTACGACCATGACAACAGCCGCATCGTGCTCAGCGTCCCGCCGGACGTCGAGCCGCGGCGCGTTTCCGTGGACGCGATCGAGCACTGGATGATCTACCAGGCCCACCCCGGCGTCGGCGCGATCCTCCACGTGCACGCTTGGATGAAGGACATCGCCGCGACCGACGTGAACTATCCGTGCGGCACGGAGGAATTGGCCGTAAGCGTTGCCGAGCTGCTCGCCGCCGAGCCGAACCCGGAGGAGGCCGTGATCGGCCTGCGCAACCACGGCATCACCGTCACCGGTCCGAGCCTGATGAAGATCCTCGACCGGATCGAGCCGGACATCCTCCGGCAGATCCCGATGCTCTAGCGATGGACTGGAAGCTCGAGCTCGTCGCGGTTCCCGTCTCCGACGTCGATCGCGCGAAGGACTTCTACGTGAACAAGGTCGGGTTCAACGCCGATCACGACCACCAGGTCTCGGACGAGCTTCGCTTCGTCCAGCTCACGCCGCCCGGCTCCGCGTGCTCGATCGCTCTCGGCACCGGGATCGTCGAGATGCCGCCCGGGTCGGTGAAAGGTCTCCAGCTGGTCGTGCCGGACGCCGATGCCGCCCGCGCCGAGCTGCTCGAGCGTGGAGTCGAGGCCGGCGAGGTCCAGGAGTTCCCCTGGGGCCGATTCGTCTTCTTCGAGGACCCGGACGGCAACGGCTGGTCGGTGCAGGAGATCCCGCCCCGCGGATAGCTAGGCGTCGCGAAGCGGCACAAGCCGGGCGCCGGTCGCCTTGAACGATGCCACAACGATCTCACCGCGCTCGAGCCCGAGGCGCTCTGCCGATGTGGACGTGACCTCGCCGACGAGCGGGCCGACGCGTACGCGCACCCGGTTGCCGATCGTGGTCAGCGACGAGATCGGCGCGCTGACGTGGTTCAGCGCCGAGTCGGCGGCCGCAGCGTGCGCGATCGAAACCTCCCACGGGTAGACGACTACTCCGACGCGGCCCTCCGCCGAGTCGGTGGAGAAGACGACCGCCCCGCCGTCGAGGACGACCTCCGTCAGCCCCTCCCGAGTCGGCCGCGCGAAGCCGTGCAGCAGGTTCCCGCCGGTGAAGCTGGCGACGAAGGGGTCGCTCGGCGCGGCGACGAGCTCGTCTGGCGCGCCGACCTGGAGAAGCCGCCCCTCGGCGATCACACCGACGCGGTCGGCGAGCGCGGAGGCATCTTCGAAGTCGTGCGTGACCAGGATGGTCGGCAGGGCGAGGTCGCGGAGCAGCTCCTGGAGCTCGGCGCGGACGCCGGCGCGGGTGTGCGCGTCGAGCGCTGCCATCGGCTCGTCGAGCAGCAGCACGGCCGGATCGCGTGCCAGTGCACGCGCGAGACCGACACGCTGGCGCTCGCCACCCGAGAGCTCTCCGGGTCGCGCCGTCGCCAGGTGCGCGATGCGGAACCGCTCCATCAGCTCCGACGAGCGGCCGCGGCCCCCGAAGCGGACGTTCCCCTCGACCGACAAGTGCGGGAAGAGTGCGTACTCCTGGAAGACGAGCCCGACGCTGCGGCGGTCGGGCTCGAGGCAGACACCGGCCACGGTGTCGAGCCACACCGTGCCGCCGAGCACGACGCGGCCCGACCGCGGCCGTAGCAGCCCGGCGACGACCCGCAGCACGGTCGTCTTCCCTGCCCCCGAAGGCCCGACGAGCGCGAACGTCTCGCCGGGCTCGACGCTCAGGTCGACCGCGGCGCCGAAGGAGCGAAGAGGGTGGTTGAAGGAGACGTCGAGCGCCATCGGAAGGCCAGCTTGGTTGCCAGGAGAACCACGGCGCTGATCGCCACCAGCAGGGCGCTGATGGCGAGCGCGAGATCGAAGTCGAGATCGAACGCCTCGTAGATCGCCAGCGGCAGCGTTTGGGTGACGCCGCGCAGGCTGCCGGCGAACATGAGCGTCGCGCCGAACTCGCCGATCCCACGGGCGAAGGCCAGCGCGGCGCCGGCGCCGAGGCCGCCGGCGGCGAGCGGCAGGGCGACCCGGACGAACGTACGCGCGGGCCCGGCGCCGAGGGTTCGCGCCGCCTGTGTCAGCGCCGGGTCGATGTTCTCGAAGGCGGCTATCGCCGAGCGGATGTAGAACGGGCTGGCGACGAACGCGATCGCGACGACCACCGCCGCCTTTGTGAAGGCGAGGGAGGTTCCGATCACGTGCACGTGTCCGCCGACGAGCCCGACACGGCCGAACGCGGCGAGCAGCCCGATGCCCGCCACTGCCGGCGGCAGCACGAGCGGGAGCTCGACCAGAGTGACCGCGACGTCACGCAGGCGTCCGGCTCTCGTGGCGATCAGCCACGCGGTCGGCGTTCCGCCGAGTACGACCGCGGCCAGCGCGATCAGGTTCGTCTCGAGAGAAACGACGAGCGCGTCGGTCGCCTGCCCTCGGCCGAGCGCGGAGAGCAGGTCGCCCGGCGGCACGCGCGCGAAGATGGCGACGATCGGCAGCAGCAGAAAGAGCAGCGTGATCCCGGCCGCGACGGCCATCCCGGCCGAGAAGAGCCTGTTCACGGCTTGCCGAATCCGGCGCGGGCGAGCGCCGCCTGGCCCGGTTTGGCCAGCACCCGCTTGATCCAGGCGCGGGCGGCGGCCCTGTGCGCCGACCTGGAAACGACGGCGACCTCGTAGCGGACGCGCGGCTGCGCCCAGGCCGGGATACGGATCGCCACCACCTGACCCGCGACCGGCTTGACGTCGGTGACGTAGACGAACCCCCCGTCGGCCTGGCCGAGCGCGACCTTGCCGACGACGCCCTTCACGTCCGACTCCTGGCTGACCACCTTCACGAGCACCGACGAGAGACCGAGCTTGCGCAGAACGGTGCGGGTGTACGAGCCCACCGGGACCGCTGGCGCGGCGATGACGAGCTTGGCCGGCTTCCGAGCGAGGTCGTAGACGGACGTGAGGCCAGCCGGATTCGACTTCGGCACGATCAGAACGAGCCGATTCGAGGCGAAGGTGACCGGCTTCTCGACGAGCTTCCGATCGTAGAGGTCCTGGGTGTACTGCGCACTGGCCGATGCGAAGACGTCCGCCGGCGCGCCTTGCTGAATCTGAGCGGCGAGCGTGTTCGAGCCGGCGAAGCTGTAGCTCTCATTCGCATCGAAGGCCTGGAACGCCTCGGTCAGAGACGCCGCGGCGAAAATCGTCAGCCTGGTCGCCCCGGGCTTCGCGCCTGCCGGTGCAGCCAGCAGCGCGGCTAGCAGGACGACCGTCGCGAGGCGCCTAGCCAAGATACGGCTCCAACTGGCTCGTCGCTTCCTCGAGGCTCAGCGCAGCGGGGAATGCGCCGGTCACCGGCTTGCCGGTCGACACCCACGAAAGCACGGCCAGGTGCTGCGCATGGTCGGCGAGCGCGCGGGCGAAGAGCGACCGGTAGGACTCGACCGTGATCGCCGTGGCAGCAGTGAGATAGGCGCCGACGACGGCGGCCTCGATCTTCGTCCCGGCCGACGTCGCGTCGCCGAGGCTCCGGAACGTCCTCGCCGGCCACGAGAACTCGAAGTCATCGGCGACCGGAATGGTCTGCCCGGCGTCGGCCAGCAGCGTCGCCAGCGCGGCGACGTGGTCACTCTCGTTCCTGCGGGCGACGGTCGCACCGTTTCGCGCCGAGCCACGTAGCAGGTCCGCCTTCAGGATCCGAGCGTAGTAGTCGGCCATCAGATACTCAGCCGCGATCGCGAAGTTCGCGTACGCGACCTCCCCCTCGGATGCTCCGGCGCGCGCGATCGGCGCAAGGGAAACGGGAAAGACGATCGCGGCGCCGCCGGCGAGGAACAGCGTACGGTTCACAGCTCGACCATCACCGAGGTCGCCTTGACCACGCCGGCCGCCGAGTCGCCGCGCTTCAGGCCGAGCTCCTCGGCCGCGTCGCGGGTGATGATCGCGACGATGCGGACAGGTTCGGTGACGTCGATCTCGACTTGAGCGAGCAGGCCGTCGAGCTTCACGTCGCGGACGACGCCGCGGAAGTGGTTCCGGGCGCTCATCCTGTCGGCGTCGCCCCCCTTCAGCCGCTCGACCTCGGACGCGGGGACGATCCGCCTGTTCGCCGCGTCGCGCCGGGTCCGGATCCGGCCGGCACGGTCCCAGCGCCGCAGCGTGTCGAGGCTGATCCCGAGCGCGCGTGCGGCCTCAGCGGCTGAGTATGAGGCTTTCCTAGGCATTGCCTAGGTGATACTACCGATGCCGAGAGCGACGGGCCAGACCTGAAACCTTTCCCTTCAACCGGCGCGATACACTCGCAGCACCGGGGTGCCCGGCAGTGCCGGGCTGAGATGACACCCGTCGAACCTGATCCGGTTCGTACCGGCGAAGGGAGGGCAGAAGCGTGAACCATTCGACACTCGCAGCCATCGGCGGGCGGAGCCGGGCCCATGCCTGGCGCGCGTCGGCGGGCTTTGCCCGTCGACGCTTGCGGATCACTGTGCCCGGCGGGAGCCCAAGCAAGAGCGGTCGATGACCTCGAAGAAGGAGGAGGCTCATAGGGGAACCCTGGGTTCCCCCATGATCGAGTGGGGAATCGAGCCCGTTCCGGAACGTCTGCGCGTCCTCGGGCTCGGGGACACCGTTCTGCTCTGGGGGAACCTGGCGGTCAGCCTGCTCGTGATCGTCGCCGGTGCCTTGCTCGTGCCGGCGCTGTCGCTGAAGCAGGCACTGCTCGCGATCGTGGTCGCCTCGGTCGTCGGCTGCGCCATGCTCGGCGCCGCGGCGGCGGTCGGCACCGATGCGCGCGTGCCGGCGATGGTGCTGATGCGGGCGCCGCTGGGGCAGCGCGGCTCCTACCTCGCCACCGCGCTGAACGTCGTTCAGTGCCTCGGCTGGTCGGTCTACGAGCTGATCATCATCGCGAGCGCGTGCGCGGCCCTCTCCGACCGTGTCTTCCATTTCCGGGCGCAGTGGCTCTGGACGCTGCTGTTCGGAGGAGTCGCAATCGTGCTGGCGCTGCTCGGGCCGATCGGCTTCGTCCGCCGCTACGTGCGCAAATTCGCCGTCTGGTTCGTACTCGCCTCGCTCGGCTACCTGACCTGGTGGGTGGTCGACAAGTCCGACCTGACCGCGTTCTGGCACGGAGAGGGCAAGGGGGGCTTCCCCACGTTCTGGCAGGGGGTCGACCTGACGCTCGCCAGCGTGATCTCATGGACACCGCTGGCCGCCGACTACACCCGCTTCACCAGAACGCGGCGCTCGTCGTTCTGGGGCACTGCGTTCGGCTACCTCGTGCCCGTGATCTGGCTGTACTCGCTCGGCGTGCTGCTGTTCCTCGCCCGCGACATCTCCGACCCGGCGCAGCTGCCGGCCGCCGTCGTCGCCGGCGGCCTGGTCTCGGTGCTCGCGCTGCTGGCGGTGACGGTGGACGAGAGCGACGAGGCGTTCGCGAACGTGTACTCGACGGCGGTCTCGCTGCAGAACGTCCTGCCGCGCGTGCAGCAGCGGCTTCTGATCGTGTCGAGCGCCGCGGTTGCAACCGCCGGCGCGCTGATCCTGAACCTCTCCGACTTTGCCACGTTCCTCTTCCTCTTGGGCTCGTTCTTCGTGCCGCTGCTCGGCGTGCTGCTCGCCGACTGGTTGGTCGAGGGCATGCATTACACGCGCGAAAAGGTGTTCGACGGCCCCGCTGTGCGCCCGGAGATGATCGGCGCCTGGTTGGTCGGGTTCGGCCTCTACCAGTGGCTATCGCCGCAGGGACCCGCCTGGTGGCAGCGGTTGATGGGGCACACGGACCCCGCCCCGATCGACTTCACTGCGTCGCTGCCGAGCTTCGCCGCGGCGTTCCTGCTCGCCGGCGCGGCCGCCATGCTCGTCCGCTCCCGGCGCACGGCCTCGGAAGCTTTCGCCGACGCCTGAGGCTCCGTACCATTCCGCCATGGGCGGAGGGAAGGGAGCGCGCCGTCTGGTCGCCGGCGGCCTCGTCGGGGTCGCCCTGATCGCCGCAGTGGGGCTGGCCAGCCGCGCCCACACGCCCGCCGGCGGAGGCAACACGCGGACGATCAGCGAAGACGTCCTGCTCGAGTACCTGCTGCTCTTCTTCGTCGCGCTCGCAGTCGTCGTCCTGCCCGTCGCGATCTACATGTTCGTGACCGGCCGCGAGGAGGAACGCCCGACCCTGCCCGCACGGAAGAACTGGGTGCTGGCGGTCTTCGTCTCCATGATCGTCGGCAGCGTGGTCGCGGTCCTGCTGCTCAGGTATCTCCACGACCACCACGGCGCTCACGACAACCCGGTGAGCCAGCTGGCCGGCCTCGCCAAGCACGGATCCAAGACGACTGGAGTGGTGCAGTTCGACTGGGGGCCGGTGATCGTCGTCGCGACCTTGGCCGTGGTCGCCCTCGGCGCAGCCGCCTGGTTCGCGGTCGAGCGCCGCCGGGTCCATCGGAGGACAGAACTGCCCACGGCCGAGCTCGCCCTCGCGCTGGAGCGGACGATCGCCGACCTCCGCGCCGAGGCGGATCCTCGCAAGGCCGTGATCGCCGCCTACGCACAGATGGAGCGGGCGCTCGCCGAGGCGGAGCTCCCGCGCGGGCCGGCCGAGGCGCCGCGCGAGTACCTCGGCCGGGTCCTGCCCGAGGTGGGGGCCTCGACGGCGTCGGTCGAGCGCCTGACGGAGCTGTTCGAGCGGGCGAAGTTCAGCCCACACGCGATCGACGCCGCGATGAAGGAGGAGGCGATCGACGCCCTCGAGTCGCTGCGGGACGAGTTGCGGGGCGCCTCCTGATCCGCCTGCCGACGTTCGTCGTCCTGGCAGTGGTCGCCACGCTGGGGCTCGGGATCGCGGTCGCATTCTTCCCCGGCGATGCTGCGCTCGCGGTCGATGTCTGGCTGCTCGTGATGGGGACGCTCGCCCTACTGCTCGCAATCGCCCGCACGCTCGGCGCGCTACCTCCCGAGCGACCGACCCGCCTCGACGCAGCCCCGCCCGGACTGCTGCACCAGACCCGGCCACGCGAGCTCGCCAAGCTCGAGCGCGAGGTCGGGCTGTCGACCGAGACGGCGTTCGACGCCTACTACCGCTTGCGGCCGACCGTGCGCCGGGTGGCCGCTGCACGCCTTCGGCTGCGCGGCATCGACCTCGACGCGTCGACAGGCACGGCCGAGTCGCTGCTCGGACCGGAGGCCTGGAACCTCGTCCGCGCCGACCTGGCCCGGCCGCGCGACCACGACGCGCCCGGGCTGACCCTCGACGAGATCGCGGTCGTCGTCGACGCCGTCGAGGCCTTGTGAAGTCGTTCGCCTTCGGCTGGCTCCCGTTCAGCCCCCTCCCCGTTCACAAGCCGGAGACCGGCTTGTGAAGATCGCCGAGGTCGCCGAGCGCTCGTCCCGGCTCCTCGACGAGGTCGAGCGCGCGGTCGTTGGCAAGCGCGACGCACTCGAGCTCGTCCTCCTCGGCCTGCTGGCCGACGGCCACGTCCTGATCGAGGATTTCCCCGGTCTGGCGAAGACACTGATGGCGCGGTCGTTCGCGCAGGCGACGGGCCTCGGCTTCGGCCGGATCCAGTTCACGCCCGACCTGATGCCCTCCGACGTGACCGGATCGTCGATCTACAACCAGCGCACCGCCGACTTCGAGTTCCGCCCCGGGCCGATCTTCACGAACCTTCTCCTCGCCGACGAGATCAACCGCGCCCCGCCGAAGACGCAGGCGGCGCTGCTCGAGGCCATGCAGGAGCATCAGGTGACGAGCGAGGGCCTGACGCGCAGGCTGGAGCGGCCGTTCCTCGTGCTCGCCACCCAGAACCCGATCGAGCACGAGGGCACGTATCCGCTGCCCGAGGCGCAGCTCGACCGGTTCCTCCTGCGGATATCCGTCGGTTACCCGTCGCGCGAGCACGAGCTCGGCATCCTCGAGCAGCGGCGCGACCGCCGGGTCGACGAGGTCGTTCTCGACCAGGTGGTCGACACCGCCGAGCTGCGCGAGATGCAGCAGGCGCTCGAGGACGTGTACGTCGCCGAGAGCCTCGGCTACTACATCGTCGACGTCGTCCGTGCGACGCGCGACGCCGCCAGCGTGCAGGTCGGCGCGAGCCCGCGCGGGACGCTGGCGATCCTCAAGCTCGCCCGCGCCCGGGCGGTGCTGGACGGCCGCGATTTCGTCGTCCCCGACGACGTCAAGGCGGTAGCCGGCCCGGCGCTCGCACACCGGCTGTCGCTCAGGCCCGAGCTCTGGGTTCAGCAGGTCCGCGCCGAGGACGTCGTCGCGGAGCGGCTGGAGACCGTGCCGACCCCGCCGGCGGAAGACCAGTGACCCGCGAGGCGTCGCCGAGGATCGCGGCCTACGCCGTGCTCGGCGGGCTCGCGCTCGTCGCCGCGCTGGTCACGCGTCGGCCGGAGCTCGCCGCGCTCGGAGCACCGTTCCTGCTCGTCCTGGGCGTCGGACTCCTCACCGCCACCGATCCCGAGCTCCGGGCGTCGGTGGCGCTCGACCGCGACCGCCTCATCGAGAGCGACGAGCTGAGAGTCAAGATCGAGCTCGAGGCCACGCGCCCGATCGCACGCCTCGAGGTTCTGCTCGAGCTCCCGCCGGGGCTCGTCGTCACGGACGGCGACAACCCGACCGCCGTACGGGTCGCAGGTCCGCGGACACTCTCCGTGGGGCTTCGGGTCGAGCGTTGGGGTGCCTATTCCATCGGCGACCTGACCGTCCGCGCGCGCGACCCGCTCGGCCTGTTCGCGCGCAGCGGCCGGATCCGGGCCGCCCGCCCGATCAAGGTCTACCCCACCAATGAGTCCCTGCGGCGCCTCTTGCGTCCGGCTGAGACCCAGCTCTACTCGGGCGACGAGCTGGCCCGGACCAAGGGCGAAGGGCTGGAGTTCGCCGACCTGCGGCCGTTCATGTTCGGCGATCGCGTCCGCCGGATCAACTGGCGGGCGAGCGCGCGTCGCGGCGAGCTGTGGGTGAACGAGCAGCACCCGGAGCGGAACGTCGACGTGGTCCTCTTCGTGGACAGCTTCGCCGAGGTGCGGCGTGGCTCGTCGAGCACACTCGACCTCGCGGTCCGCGCGGCGGCGACGCTCGCCGCCCGCTACACGAGACGTCGCGATCGCGTCGGGCTCGTCTCGTTCGGCGGCTATCTGCGCTGGCTGGAGCCCGGCGGTGGGCTCGTCCAGCTGTACCGGATCGTGGACGCACTGCTCGACACCGAGATCACGCTCAGCCACGCGTGGAAGGAGATCGACCACGTCCCGGCCCGGACGCTGCCGCCGCAGGCGCTGGTGGTCGCGCTCACACCGTTGCTCGACGAGCGCTCGATCCGCGCGCTGCTCGATCTGCGTGCCCGCGGCTTCGACCTGGACGTGATCGAGCTGTCGCCGGCCGGGTTCATCGACCCGGGAACGGCCGAAGCCGAGCAAGTGGCCTACCGGCTGTGGCGGCTCCAGCGCGAGGCCCTGCGGGCGCGCTTCCACGCTGCGGGAGTGCCCGTCGTCGAGTGGCGAGAGGGCGACCCCCTCGCCCGCCCGATCGAGGAGGTGACGGCATTCCGGCGGAACGCCACGCTCGCTCGCGCGTGACGCTCGCACTCGCAGCGATCACGGGAGCGGCCGGACTGACGGTCTACGCGGCGGTGGTTGCGACACGCCTGGGCGGCCTGTTGGCGATGATCGGCGTCGTCGGCGTCGCCGTCCTCGCAGCTGCGCTGGCTCTGCGGCTGCCGGCCCTGGTCACGCCGGGTCTGGCGCTGCTCGGAGCCGAGTACGCCGGCCTGTTCGTCATACGCGGTGACACGCTCGACGTGCGCGCGCCGCTCTACGGGGCCGCGTTCCTCGTGGTCGCCGAGCTCGCCTTCGCGGCCATCGAGCTGCGGGCGGGGCGGGCGGAGCCGGGGCTCGTCGCGCGGCGGGTCGCGGTGCTGGCCGGCGCTGCGGCCGCGGGCGTGATCGTCGGACTGGTCGTGCTCGCGGCCGCGGCAGCGCCGCTGGACGG
>JBKPRA010000117.1:0-14942 GCA_046734335.1 Actinomycetota bacterium
GAGCTGATGAAGTTCTACAAGGAGAAGGAGATCAATCCGGCTGCATCGTGCCTGCCGATGCTGGTCCAGATCCCGATCTTCTTCGCCCTCTATTTCGTCCTGAAGAACTTCACGAACCACGTCACGGCTCTGCCGAGCGAGCTGCACTGGCTGATCGTCCCGAACATCACAGCCAAAGTCACCGAGCACTGGTCGGGGTACGTCCTGCTCGTGCTCTACATCGGCAGCCAGGTCGGATATGCGTACTTCGGTACGCCTCCGAACCTTCCGAAGAGCCAGCGGATTCTGTTCATGATCGTGCCGTTCTTCATCCTGCCGTTCGTGAGCCGCTTCCCGGTCGGCCTGCTCATGTACTGGATGACCACCAACCTCTGGACGGTCGGTCAGGGCATCATCACCCGGCAGATGGTGCCGAAGCCGGCACCGCCGCCCAAGCGCTCGTCGCGCACGCCTCCCAGGGAAGAGACGCCGCCGCCGCCCACCGACGGTGTCTCGGAAACTCGGGCTCCCGCCCAGGCTGCGGCGGTCCGGCCGACTTCGCCGCGCCGTGTCAAGCGCAAGAAGAAAAGGGGGGGGCGGTGAGCGAGGAGCACCGGGTCGAAGGCGGACATCGCGTAGAGGCGACCGGCGAAACGGTCGGCGAGGCGAAGTGGCAGGCCCTTCGCGAGCTCGAGCGCGTCGCGCCGGGACTGGACAAATCGGCGGTTCGGTTCGAGGTCCTCTCGGAGGGCGAACGGGGCCTCCTGGGCGTCGGCTACGCGCCGGCACGGGTGGTCGCAAGCGTGGACGCCGATGCAGTGTCCGCACCGCCGCCGGTTGTCGGCGGCGACGCGTCGGCGCATGCCTCCGACCTGCGCGAGCTGCTCACCAGGATCGCCGCCGCGCTTCGGGTCGACTGCCAGATCGACGTGATCGAGGACGACAGCGCTGTGACCGGTTCGCTGACCGGGGGTGACCTCGGCCTGCTGATCGGTCGTCATGGTCAGACGATCGACGCGATCCAGTACCTCGCCAACGCCGTTGCCTACCGCGCGTACGGCGACGATCGCAAGGACGTGATCGTCGATGCCGCCGGCTACCGGGAGCGCCGCCGGGAGACGCTCGAGGCAGTGGCGGTGCGCAGTGCCCAGCGCGCCATCTCGACGGGGGAGCCGGTCGAGCTCGAGCCGATGTCGTCGATCGAGCGCCGGATCGTCCATCTGCGGCTGCAGGACGAGCCTGGAGTGAACACGCGCAGCGAGGGCGATGAGCCGTACCGGTACGTCGTCGTCGAAACCGACTGACACAGAGAGGCCCCGGTCTGTCCCTGTCTGACGCTCGGATCGAGCGCTGGCTCGAGCGCCTGGCCACCACGCCCGGGCTGACGGCGATCAGTGACCCGGCTGAGCTGCGGCGCGTTCACCTCGAAGAGAGCCTTGTGGCTGTTCCCTTCGTCGAGCGCTACGAGGGCCCGGTGGTGGATGTGGGGTCGGGTGGCGGTGCTCCGGGCATCCCGATAGCGGGTGCGCTCCCGGAACGGGAGGTCGCCCTGCTCGAGGCAACCCGGCGCAAGTGCGTTTTCCTCGGGTCCGCTGCGCGGGGCTTCTCCAACGTTCGCGTCATCTGCGGCCGCGCGGAGGAACAGCCGACCGATCGCTTTGGCGTGGCGGTCGCGAAGGCGCTGGCGCCGCCTCCCGTCGCGGTCGAGTGGTGTCTGCCGCTCGTCGCCGTCGGCGGCGCGGCGATCCTGCTCGTCGGCCCATCGGCCGATGTCGCTGCCGTCGGCAAGGTGTCGTCGAAACTGGGCGGCGGCGAGCCGGAGCGGCACGGGGGGATCGTCGTCGTGCCCAAGCTCGGGCCCACGCCGGCGGGCTTCCCGCGTAGGCCGGGCATTGCCCGGAAGCGCCCGCTCGCCTAGGAGCGGGGCGTCCGCCTGCGAAGAAAGAATGTTCGGATGCCGGGAAGGGTCTACGCAGTCGCAAACCAGAAGGGCGGGGTCGGGAAGACCACGACTGCGGTCAATCTCGCCGCGTGCCTCGCCGAAGCGGGAGAGAGAGCCCTGGTCATCGACCTCGACCCGCAGGCGAACGCCACCTCGGGGCTCGGCGAGGCGGCGAATGGCACATCCAGCTACGACCTGCTCGACGGTGCGCCCCTGGAGCAGCTGGTCAAGCCGACGCGGTTCCCGAATCTGTGGCTCGTGCCCTCCAAGCCCGACCTGGCCGGCGCTGCGGTCGAGCTCGCCCGCCGCGACGATGGGGAGCGGTTTCTCGCCGAGTCGCTCGGGGGCTCTGCGAACGGCTACTCCTTCGTCTTCCTCGACTGCCCGCCCTCGCTGGGGCCGCTGACCGTGAACGCGCTCGCGGCTGCCGACCGTGTGCTCGTGCCGGTGCAGGCCGAGTACTACGCGCTCGAGGGCCTCTCCCAGCTGCTCCGCTCGGTGGACATCATCAAGGCTCGCCTCAACCCACGGCTCGCGGTGGTAGGCGTCCTCTTGACGATGGTCGACGGCCGCACGCGGCTTGCGGCCGAGGTCGACCACGAGCTGCGGCGGCACCTCGGCGAGCTGGTGTTCGAGACGTCCGTACCGCGGTCGGTGCGCCTCGCCGAGGCGCCCAGCCACGGCCTCCCCGCGATCGCCTACGACCGCCGGTCCGCCGGCGCCGAGGCTTACTGGAAGGTGGCGATGGAGCTTGTCGAGCGTTCCTGACGACGCACGTCCCGCTCGGAGAGGCCTCGGGCGAGGCCTGGAGGTTCTGATCGGGGGCGCAACCCAGACCGAGCTGACCGAGCTTCCCGTCGAGACGGTTCACCCCAATCCGCGGCAGCCACGGAAACGCCACGACTCCGAGGCTGCGCACGGTCTGGCCGACTCGGTGCGTGCCCAGGGTGTGATCCAGCCGGTGGTCGTCCGCTCCCGAGCTGCAGGCGGGTTCGAGCTGATCGCGGGCGAACGTCGGTGGCGGGCTGCTCGCGAAGCAGGCCTGGCGACTGTTCCGGCGATCGTTCGCGACGCCGACGACCGCGATTCGCTCCTCCTCGCGCTCGTCGAGAATGTGGCACGCGAGGACCTGTCTCCAGTGGACGAAGCCCGTGCCTGCGCGCTCCTGATCGACGAGTTCGGGCTATCGCTCGGAGACGTCTCGGAGCGCGTCGGTCGGTCGAAGCCGGCGGTGTCGAACCGGATGCGGCTACTCGACCTGTCCGACGACGTCCTCGCCATGGTCGAGCGCGGCGAGCTGAGCGAGGGCCATGCCCGTGCCGTGTTGGCCGTTCCTGACCAGGAGGGGCGCCGCCGTCTCGCACGGGAGATCGTGAAGAAGGGCATGTCAGTGAGGGCGGCCGAGCAACGCGCCCGCTGGGCCGGCGCACGTCAGAAGCCCAGGGTGAAGGGTGCTCCGATCGATCCCGCACTGTCGGCACGTGTTCGTGGTGCCGCGGAGCGGCTCACGGGCATGCCGGTTCGGCTGACGCGGGGCCGGCTCGAGATCCAGTTCGCCGACGAGTATGAGCTCGCCGAGCTGGCGGAAGCCCTGGAGCGCTACGCCCCCTGACGCTCGCGGCAGCGGGAATCGAGGAAGCTAGGTCGTCCGGGCAAGCTCTTTGTAGAAGACGGTCGTGTCGCAGGGCCGGCCGTCGGGGTAGAGCGCGTAGTTCGGGATCACGCCGACCTTCGTCCAGTCCATCCGCTCATAGAGTCGCTCCGCAGGATCACCGGTGACGGTGTCGAGGACGAGCAGGGTCCAGCCCTGCCTGAGGGCCTCGGCTTCCGCCCGCACCATCAGCCGCTGCCCGATGCCCTGGTTTCGGACCGAACGGCGAACGAGCAGCTTGGCCACATCTGCGCGGTGGGGCTGGTTCGGCGGCCACGCAGCGGCAACCTGGACGGTGCCGACGAGTTCGTCGTCGAGGAACGCGGCGAGGAGTATGCGCTTGCCGGCTGAGACGTCGGCCTCGATCGAGGCGAAGAAGGCACGGGCCTCGCCGTGCGAGAACGGCGCCATGAAGCTGACGGATGCGCCACCCTCGACACAGTCGACGAGCACGTCTGCAAGAGCGCTGTGATGCCGCCGGGCTCCGTCGGCGTCCAGCCGCTCCACGGCGACGGCTGATTCCATCGCCGCAGCGTACGCGGCGCGCGTGCGGAGCATGGGCGATCGTGGATTCGAACCACGGACCTCCGCCTTATCAGAGCGGCGCTCTAACCGACTGAGCTAATCGCCCGCGACGCGGAAGTGTAGCCAAGCGGTTTCTGCCGCCGCGACCGGATGACGGGCGCGGCAACTCGGCGTCCGCGGTTGTGGTTCTGAGGGAAGGGGCCCCAACGGGTGAAACCGTAGGTTTCACCCGTGCTACCAACGCGTTATCAGAGCGGCGCTCTAACCGACTGAGCTAATCGCCCGCGACGCGAAGGTGTAGCGCCGGGTCAGAGACCGCGCAGGTCCGGCAAGGCCTCCGCGATCTGCATTGCGTCGGCCTCCGCGGTGCCCCCTCGCGCTCCGACGATCAGGTCGCGGAATCCGTTGCCGGCGAATTCGCGAGCCTCCTCGAGCAACTGGGCGACGTTTCCTGCGTGGAAGAGCTGAACGGAGCGGCGGATCTCTGCGGGATCGCGGCCGACAGCAGCGCAATGCTCGTCGAGAACACGGGACAGGCGGACACCTTCCGCGGCCTCTCCGCCGCCGAAGTTCCATACGTCCGCGTGCTGCGCGACCACGCGCAGCGTCTTGCGCTCGCCCGAGCCGCCGATCCAGATCGGCGGGCGGGGTTGCTGCACCGGCTTGGGGTTCGCGATTGCGTCGGCCAGGCGGTAGTGCGCGCCGTCGAAGCTGGCTCGGTTCTCGCTCCAGAGCAGCTCGATCACTCGACAGGCCTCCTCGAGTCGGGCGATCCGCTGACCCACGGAGCCGAACTCGAGTCCGAGCATCGTGTGCTCACCCTCCGCCCAGGCCGCGCCGAGCCCAAACTCGAGCCGTCCGCCGGACAGGTGGTCGACGGTCACCGCCATCTTGGCCAGCACGCCGGGATGGCGGTACGTGTTTCCGGTGACCATGCAGCCGATCCGCACGCGGTTCGTCGCCTCGGCCATGGCTCCGAGCAGCGTCCAGCCCTCGAAGACGTCGCCGAGGTTGCCGTGTGTCCCGATCGAGGCAAAGTGGTCGAAGTTCCAGCAGTGGTCGAACCCGGCCTCGTCCGCGACGCGCCAAACCGCGCGCAGTTCCTCCACGGTCGTGAGCTGCGGTGCCAGCTTCAGCCCGATCCGCATGTCGTTCACCCCGTAACCCTACGCACGCGAGGCTGCACCGGCTCCGCGACGGCAGGGAACGTTGGCCCGCGGGGGCTGGGCTAAGATCCGGTCGAGGCCTCGGGTCGATGCACGAGATGCACATCTACGGCGTCAGCTTCGACATCGTCGGCAAGCAGCCGATCGTTCTTCTGAAGACAGCCGACGGCAACAAGTTCCTACCGATCTGGATCGGCCACTCCGAGGCAGCGGCGATCCTGATGAAGCTGCAGGGCGCGAGCACGCCGCGACCCCTGACGCACGATCTGGTCACGTCGATGCTCGCCGAGCTCGAGGCTCGTGTGACCCGGATCACGGTCACCGAGCTTCGTGACAACACCTTCTACGCGAGCATCACCATCCAGCAGGACGGCTCCGAGATCGAGGTCGACTCGCGACCGTCCGATGCGATCGCGCTCGCCGTCCGTGCCGAGGCGCCGATCTTCGCCGACGACCGGGTGATCGAGGAGTCGGCGATTGAGTTCGAGGGCGAAGAGGTGAACGAGGAGGAGATCGTCGACGAGTTCCGCAAGTTCCTCGACCAGGTCACGCCCGATGAGTTCGCGGTCGAGGGCGAAGAAGAGAGCTAGGCCGGTCCGCCACCGCCTGCGACCTCCTGCTTGGTGAGGTCGAGGATCTCGGTGAACAATCTCCGCACCCCCTCCTCGGAGAGCGGCCCGCTGTTCGCTTCGGCCAGGTTGCGAAGCATCGACTGCTCTCGCTCCGGGTCGAGGAAGCCGATCCCGCGTGCCTCCTTGTGCTCTTTGATTCGCGCGACCAGCTCCAGACGGGCGTTGACTGCATCCAGGATCGCTCGGTCGGTGGCCGAGATCTGCTCGCGGAGCTCGCGCAGGAGGGGGTCGTCGATGGCGCTCATGGCCGACCCTGCCACTGTACGTAAACGCGTTTCGAGGTCGCGGGAATGGCGATCAGCCGGTAGGGCGAGGTCACGCCCGGGACGACCCGCGTGTCGAGTGACGGGGTCGTCTCGCGTGCGAGCACGTCGATGGTGCTGCGCCGCTCGGTGATGCGGACGATCTTCACGCCGTAGCCCATGCTCGACCGCGGCCCGGCGGCGACGAGGATGAGCCGGCGCCGGGCGAAGTCGAATGGCGGCACCCTGGGCGCGCCGAGCGGAAAGGTTCGAGCGAGGTAGCGGACGACCTGCCGCCGGCGCCAGAACGACCGCGAGACGGACTTCGGCCACAGCACAGGCCCCATCTGCGTGGTCACGTCCTGCCAGGCGAGTTGCCTCTCGGCTCTGCCCTCGATCACCTGGGTCCAGACCACCCCGCCGCCGATCACCAGCACGACGACGGCGATCGCCAGAATCTTCACGGACACGAGGAGGAAACCCTAGTGCCCGGCTGCACTCCTAGGAGTAGACGAACACCGTCTCGCCGTAGGGCTCGGAGCCGAACAGCCGGTAGATCACGAAGTTCGGGACCCGGACGCAGCCGTGCGATGCGGGGTAGGGCGGCACTGACGGATTCCCGTGGATGGCGTAGCCGCCGACGAAGTACATCGGGTCGAGCAGTACGCCGAGCGGGCTCGTGTCGTATCCGGTCACCTTCCGGTAGATCGCGAACCGGCCCTCGGGCGTGTAGTAGCCGGCGATGCCTGCTGTGGAGACCGGCGAGATCAATGCGATCTTGCCGTCGCGCACGAGGTAGAGCACCTGGTGGGTCTTGTCGACCTCGATGTGATCGGCCGGGCTCGTGTACTTCGGTGCCGGGACGTGCGGGTTCTCCAGCTTCGCCCAGAAGACGGAGTCGACCGAGCCCGTGCGCTCGAGCCCCTGCACCTTCTGGAAGGCGTAGACGCTCTCGACGAAGTCGTAGCTGAAGGTCGAGGAGAACGAAGGGACCACGTAGTGGAGGGCTGCGAGCCGATGCGCGAGTTCGGCCACCACCGGGCTCGTTGTTCCGACGGAGAGGTACGGCGGTCGGAGCGTCGCGGTCAGCTCGCGGCTGACGGGGTCGAAGCCTGGTCGGGGCAGGGTCGTGAGTCGCACCCTCAGTGTTCCGGTCTCCCGTGTCCCGAGCGCCACCCGCGCGCCGCCGGCAAAGCTACGGTCGAAGCCGACCTCCCCGGCACGGATCACCTGCACGCGCACGCGCCCGGCAGCCGAGGGCTCGAGTGTCGCGGCGAGTTTCAGGGGCGCACCCACGACCGGAGTGCCGACGAGCGAGGCGCGCAGGCGCGGCCTGATCCGGACGGTTACGTCGTTCGACCGGGCGGAGAGCCAGGCGGCGTGGAACGGCCCCGGGTTGGCGAGCTCGACCTTGAAGAGGAAGCTGCCGTCGCCACGGACGCGGGCGGTGGTCACGGTCGTGCCTCCACGCATCAGCCGGACGCGTGCTCCCGGGGCAGCCGGGCTGATGCGACCGACGAAGTCGACCTGGTGCAAGTACCTGGTCGCCCCCGGCGCCTTCACCGTCAAGGTCGGTGCGGCCGCTCCGGCCGAGGAGGGCCACACGAGCAACACCAGGGCCAGTGAAAGGGCACGCCGCACGGCCGAGAGGTTAGACGTGCGCTCGGGGACTCCTGCTAGGTGGAAACCGCCACGAGCAACGCGATCGCGTTGAAGGCTCCGTGCACGACCATGCCCGGATACACGCTGTCGGAGCACTCGCGCAGCCAGGCCAGGCCGCAGCCGAACACGATCAGGATCGGCAGTCCTTCCAGGAGACCGTGCGCGAGGCCGAACGCGATGCCGATCCAGAGGATGGCTGTGAGCCGTCCGAGCGGCACGAGCAGGGAGTAGCCGAGCCCGCGAAAGGTCAACTCCTCGACGAACGGCGCGACGGCGACGAAGACGACGAAGTTGACCGCGAACGGAACGGCACGACTCGAGTCCCAGCTCGTCGGCGTGAGACCCTGTTCTCGTCCTGGGTCGCCGAATGCCGAGACCGCCGCGCTGGCCGCATACACCGCGATGAAGACGATCACGACTGCGCCCAGGGTTCGCGCCCAGGCCCGCGGACGCCGCAACGCAAGCAGTCGCCACTCGGGCCGTGTGATTGCCAGGACGACGGCGAGGATGATCGCGTACTGGACGAGGCCGCCTGCGGCGGTCGAGTACTGGTAGGCGGCGTCCTTCGGCGGTTTTCCACCGGTCGCGCGGCTCGCGTAGCCCAGCAACGCGAGCACGGCCACCAGGATGACCCAGGCGGTCAGCTTGCCGCTGCGCACGGCGCTCACGAGCAACCTGCGAACGCTGTCTCGAGCGGCGCGGGGGCGAACCGCATCCCGGCTGCCGCGGCCCCCTCTTCGTCCTCGGCCTCGTCGCCGACGTGGAGTGCCCGCGCCGGCTCGACACCGAGCCGTTGAAGCGCAAGCCGGAACGCTGCCGGGTCCGGCTTGGCCGCACCCGCCTCCGCACTGGTCACCACCGTCGAGAAGAGGTGATCGGCGCCGATCTGCTCGAGATGCTCTGCGAGGCCGACGTCCCAGTTGGACACGACGGCCAGGTCGAGACCCCGTCCGCGGAGTTGTTCCAGCGTCGTGATCGCACCGGGAACCGCCTCGAACCGGATTGCAGCCATGAAGTCGTCCACGAACGACTCCGGCTCGAGGTCGACGCCGGCAGCGTCGAGGAAGACGCGTGTGCAGTCGCAGCGGAGTCGGAACAGCGAGTCGGCGTCGCGCCCGCGAACCGCTTCGGGCCGGTAGTAGCCGACCTCTGCCCTGAATGCGGCGCGAACGAGCTTCGGATCGCGATCGATCCCGCACTCCTCGAGCGACCGGACGAGGCTCGGCACCGGGTCGAGGAGCCGAACGAGCGTCCCGTAGCCGTCGACGGTGACGGCGTCGAGTTCAGCGAAACGCATCAGGGTGCAGGAGCCGAGCGACCTGGTCGAGCCCGTCTCCGATGCGCGGGCCGGGGAAGAGCAGGTTCTCGTCGAGCACGACGAAGCGACCTTCGCGGACTGCCCGCAGCCTGCGCGTTGCCGGGTTCTTCCGCAGGTCGGCGAGCGTCGTCATCGTGTCGGCGGTGACGACGTAGACGTCCGGATCGAGCCGGGCCAGGTCCTCGGGGTTCACCGGGCCTGCCGCGGCGTCGTCGCCTGCGACGTTCCTCGCGTGCGCCTCGCTCAGAACGTCGCCGATCAGCGACTGGTCGGGCACCGTCGTCATCAGGCCGGTGTCGACGAAGACATTGACCGTCGGCACACGCGCGAGAGCAGCGTCGGTTGCGCGACGCTTCCGCTCGATCCGGCGCACGAGTGCACGGCCACGCACCGGCGTGCCGGTGAGCAGCCCGAGCTGTGTGATCGCCCGTTCGACCTGTCTGATCGAGTCGCCGGGCGCCGAATACACGTCGGCGTGCGTGGCCGCTGCGGCCCGCGACAGCGCCCGCTCGTCGACGGTGTCGGAGGCGACGATCAGATCTGGCTTCCGGCGCCGGAGGAAGCCGATTGCCACGGACGGTGTGACCGCGACGATTCGCTTGCCGGCTCCGAGCGCGCGAATCAGCTGCTCGGAGGTCTGATCGAGGACCGCGATCCGCCGTGCGGGGCTCTCGATCCCGATCGGGCGGTCGCCGGTCGTGATCGTCACGGGATAGAGGTGGGCATCAGCGCCCTTCGGCTCGCTGCGCTCACCGCACGCGGTCGCGCCGAGGAGGAGCACTGCCGCGGCGCCGGCGACCGCGAAGGCCCTCCGCCCGAGAATCAGGCGACCCATTGCCAGAGCGCCCACTGGGTGACCGCCACGCCGAGCATGATCGAGCTGACTACGAGGATCGCGGTGTGGACCTTCGGCCGGCCGCCGATTACGGCCAGGGCCATGAAGCACGGGAACAGGACGAGCCCGAAGCGGGGCATCGAGAGCAGTGGCCACCGCGTGCTCGGGGCGCTGAGGGGGATCGCCAGGCTGACCGCGCAGAAGAGCCCGTACGGCGTGCCGAAGCGGCGCCAGGCGACCACCGTCAGCGCGATCAGCAGGACGAGGAACGCGAAGGCCTCCAGGTTGACCGCCGCCGCGCGCATCGGGTCAGTGTCCTGAACAGGGGTCCAGTAGACGTGCGTGTGCGAGCCGGACGCGAGCTGCTGGACGCCGGCCCAGGCCGACCGCAGGCCGTCCCAGATTCCGCCGAACGGGCCGGCGTACGAGAGGTGGCGGTTCCAGAACCCCTGTGATCGGGCGAACGCGAGCACGTCGCCGCGCGAAACCGCGAGGTAGATCGGGTAAGCGGTGAAGACGAGCGGTGCGACGCACAGCCGCAAAAGTGCCCCCCGGCGCTCGGGGCGTCGCCAGGCCATGACCACGAGTGCCGGCAAGAGCGCAACCCCGGCGATGCGCGTCAGCATGGCCAGGCCGGTGGCGAGGCCCGCACCGAGCCAGCGGCCACGTTCTGCGAGCACGAACGCGCCGATCGCGAGCGCGAGGAACATCGACTCCGAGTAGACGGCGCCAAGGAACAGCGCCATCGGGAAGACGGCGAGGTAGAGAACCGCCCGGCGTGCGCCGTCGGCTCCCAGCCGTGTCTCGGTCAGCCGGTAGAGGAGCACGAATGCGGCCAGCGCAGCGGCCAACGAGATGACGATTCCGGCCGCGACGTAGTGCCCGCCGAAGACGCGGCCGACTCCGGCCAGGGCGAGCGGATAGAGCGGGTAGAAGGCGGCGGCCACCCCGTGGGCCTCGCCGTACCCGTGCGCGGCAATACGCAGGAACCAGACGCTGTCCCAGCGCGCCCAGACGTCGGTGACCCAGCCGAGGTCTCGTGTGAGGGTGGGATCGTCCCAGTGGGCGGCGTTCGGATGCCGGTTCGGCTCGAAGACCAGCCAGGCGAAGAGCGCGCCGGCCCAGATCGCCGCGCGGCTCCAGAGGAAGATCCCGATGGCCGGCCCTCTGACCACCGACACGCGCAGCTCGGCGAGCCGTGCGCGGACGCGGGGCCCGCCTCGGACAACGTCGGTAGGAGAACCCACGCGGCCCGATCATACTTTTGCCTGATGGAGCGGATCTTCACACCGGACGATGCGAACGAGCTGCTGCCTGTCGTGCGGCCGCTCGTCGAGCGCATGGTCGAGGGCAAGCGCGCGCTCGACGCCGCACAGGCGGAGGCCGACGACGTCTCGACCCGAATCTCGGGCAACGGCGGCGGGCTTCCGCCGGCGAGGCTCGCCGAGGTGAACGCCGAGCTGACCCGGCGGGCAGCCGAGCTCGCCGGCGCCTTGGAGGAGATCCAGGATCTCGGCGTGGTAGTCAAGGATCTCGACACCGGTCTGGTCGATTTCCCCTCCGTGCGCGAGGGCCGGGATGTGCTGCTCTGCTGGCGGCTCGGCGAGGACGAAGTCGCGTTCTGGCACGGCTACGACGACGGCTTCGCGGGTCGTCAACCGATCTAGCACTCTGAGGAATCGTCGTGCCCGGCGTCGAATAGCGAAGGTCGATGCCTTTCTGGGAACGCTTGACGATTGCCGCGGTCGTGATCGTGGCCTCGATCGTGCTCGCGAAGATCGTCGACGTCGCCATGCGGCGCGTGCAGTTGCGCGCCGGCGCCGAGACGCGCTACCGGGTGCTTCGCCGCGCGGTGATGGCTGTGATCGTCGTCGTCGCCGTCCTTTCGGCGCTGCTCGTCTTCCCGCAGGTGCGGGCGGTGGCGGGCGCGTTGCTTGCTTCCGGCGCCGTGATCGGCATCATCGTCGGCTTCGCCTCCCAGCGGACGCTGGGCAACTTCGTCGCAGGCATTCTGATTGCATTCACTCAGCCGTTACGTCTCGGCGACCGAGTCACCGTCGACGGGCTCGAGGGAGTGGTCGAGGAGATCACGCTGACGTACACCTTCATCCGGTCCGACGACGACACCCGCATGGTCGTCCCGAACGAGAAACTGGCCTCGGATACCATTCACAACGCCACCATCGTCAAGCGTGCCCAGCGTGCGGAGATCACGGTGCAGCTTCCATTGAGCTCCGATCTGGAGAACGTCATCACCCTGCTGGGCGACGAGGTAGCGGACCAGCGCGAGCCCGAGGTGTTCCTCAGCAGCCTCGAGGGCAACGCGACGATCACAGTTCGCGCTCTGGCCGAGGATCCGTCGAGAGCCGAGCGCCTCCAGCACGACCTCCGTCTGCGTGCGCACCGCAGGCTTCGCGCGGCCGGGATCTACGCATGAGCCCTTCGCGGCGGCCGGATCGGAAGAGGCCGGTCGGGCCGTCGGCTGGCCGGCGCCGTCGGGCCCGTGTCCGCGAGCGCCGTCACGGCCGCAAGAAGGGCGTCGTCCTCGTCCTCCTGCTGCTCGTCGCAATCCCGCTCGTGCTGGCGCTGAGCGGTTACGGCGCGTGGGCCGGGTTCAAGAACAGTTGCTCGCTGTCGTCGCTCCAGCCCGTGTCGATCGGCGAGAACTCGTTCGTCTATGCCGCTGACGGGACGTTGCTCGGCTCGATCCCGGCCGAGCGCAATCGCCAGCCGGTGGCATTGTCCCGGATCAGCCCGTGGATGTCGAAGGCGGTGATCTCGACCGAGGACCGCCGCTTCTACCAGCACGGCGGCGTGGATTGGTGGGGGATTTTCCGGGCTGCCTGGCGCGACGTGACCAAGGGCAAGGTGGTCGAGGGCGGTTCGACGATCCCACAGCAGGTCGTCCGCAACCTCTACCCGGTCTCGCGTGAGCGCACGCTGCAGCGCAAGGTCAAGGAGGCCTGTCTCGCGGTCAAGCTCAGCAAGAACTGGTCGAAGGACCGGATCCTGGCCACGTGGATGAACCAGGTCTACTTCGGCAATCACGCTTACGGCGTCGAGGCGGCGGCGCAGACGTATTTCTCCAAGCACGCCAGTGACCTGTCGCTCGAGCAGGCTGCGCTGCTTGCCGGCCTTCCCCAGGCACCTTCCCTGTACGACCCGATTCTCTTCCCGCAGACCGCGCTCGCCCGCCGCGCGCACGTGCTGAAGGCGCTCTACGACAACGGCGACATCCCGGTCGAGCGCTACCAGGCCGCGATCGCCGACCACAACCTGCACCTGCGTCCCGGGCAGCTCTACTCGCAGATCCGCGAGCCGTACTTCTTCAGCTACGTGCGCGACCAGTTGATCGCCGAGTACGGCGCGAAGACGGTTCAATCGGGCGGCCTGCGGGTGTACACGACGATCGACCCGGCGTTCCAGCGCGCCGCCACCAGGGCGATAAGGGACACGCTGTACCTGAAGGACGATCCGGCAGCTGCCCTCGTCTCGATCAATCCGGCGAACGGCGCGATCCGGGCGATGACCTCGGTCTACCCGGGCCGCGTCAAGAACGAGTTCAACCTCGTCGCACAGGCGCGGAGGCAGGCCGGCTCGACCTTCAAGACCTTCGTGCTCACGCAGGCAGTCGACGACGGGATGAACCCCGCCTCGACCAGCTACGTCTCCGCGCCGTTCACCTGGCAGCCCGATCCGGCGATTCCGCCGTGGAACGTCTCGACCTACAGCCATTCCTACGCGGGCCTGATCTCGGTGCAGCAGGCGACGCTCCAGTCGGACAACACCGTCTACGCGAAGCTGACTCTGGACGTCGGACCCCAGAACGTGGCCGATATGGCCCACAAGCTCGGGGTGCAGAGCCCGCTCCAGCCCGTGCCCTCGATCGGCCTGGGCTCCAACGCCGTGTCTCCGCTGGACATGGCCTCCGCCTACGCGACGCTTGCGGCCGGAGGTGTCTACTCGCGGCCGATGGCGATCCGCAAGGTCATTCTCCCAAACGGCAAGGAGGACGACCAGGCGGGTTGGGGCCGACCGGCAAGACGGCGCGTGATCCCCGACTGGGTGGCGGCGACGGTCACCGGCATCCTCCATCAGAACGTTCTCTACGGCACGGGCACGGGCGCCAATTTCGGCCGTGACGCGGCGGGCAAGACAGGCACGACCGACGACCATGCAGATGCCTGGTTCTGCGGCTACCTGCCCAACCTCGAGGCGACCGTCTGGGTCGGATACCCGCAGGGGGAGATCCCGATGGAGAACGTTCACGGGATCGCGGTGGCCGGGGGCAGCTTCCCGGCCGAGATCTGGCGGCGGTTCATGGAGCAGGCCGTCCGCTACTCGCCTCCGCAGGACTTCCCCGAGCCCTCGACGCCGCCCGAGTTCCACTACTTCAAGCAGGGGCCGTGGGCGTTCTCCGGCCTCGTCCCGGTCGAGACCACGACCACGACCACGACGACGGAGACGAAACCGTCACCTGCGACGACGCCGGCGCCGACCACGACAGAGCAAGTGCCGACGACCCCGGAGGTCACGACGGCACCCGTGACCACCGTCGCTCCCCCGCCCGCGCCGACTACCGTTCCCGTGACAACCGTCGCTCCTCCGCCCCCGCCGCCGACCACCGTGCCGGAGACGACCACGGTCGGCGGCCCCGCACCACCGTAGACGTGCTCCGGTGGAACCCGGCCCTGCGGGCGACGGTGCTCGTCACCCCGCTCCTGCTCGGCGCGCTCGCGGTGCCGAGTGGCGGTCTCTTCCGCGGCGCGAAGTTCCGCGACCTCCACCTCTACCGGCAGTACGGCGACGCACTGCTTGCCGGGCATCTCCCCTACCGCGACTTCTTCGTCGAGTATCCGCCCGGGGCGATTCCGCTGTTCGCAGCACCTTCGCTGGCGCCCGGCGGCGCCTACGACGCGATCTTCAAGGTGCTCATGACGTTGTGCTGCGTCGGTGCGGTCTACTGCGTCTGCTTCGTGCTGGCGCGGGG
>JBKPRA010000118.1:0-7801 GCA_046734335.1 Actinomycetota bacterium
TAGCTGAAGTTCGTGCCCGGCGGGACGATCTCGTCGATGCGATCGAGCAGCGCAGCGTCGAGGCGCACGTCGACAGCGCCGAGTTGGCTCTCTAGCTGCTCATCGGTGCGGGGCCCGATGATCGCCGCCGTGACAGCCGGGTGGTTGACGACGAAGGCAATCGCCAAGTGGATCAGCGACATGCCGGCCTCCCCAGCCAGCTGCCCCAAGGCATCTGCAGCCTCAAGCTTCCGCTGGTTCGCCGGCAGTGAGAGGTCGTATCGCTGCGGCAGGCGCTCGGCGCGCGTACTCGCAGGCGCTTCCTTCCCCTTGCGCCAGGCGCCGGTCAGCCAGCCGCCGGCGAGCGGGCCCCACGAGATAACGCCCATCCCATGCTTCTCGCAGACGGGCAGCACCTCCCCCTCGATCCCGCGCACGAGCATCGAATACGGCGGCTGCTCGCAGACAAAGCGTTCGCGGCCACGCAACTCGGCAACCAACTGCGCGGCGACGATCTCGCTCGCCGGATAGGTCGACGAGCCGACGTACCGAACCTTGCCCGCGCGCACCAGATCGGTGAGCGCACCGAGCGTTTCGTCATGATCGGTCTCCGGATCCCAACGGTGGATCTGGTACAGGTCGATCCAGTCGGTGTCGAGCCGACGCAGGCTCGCCTCGCACTCCTGGATGATCCAGCGGCGCGAATTGCCGCCCTCATTCGGCGCCTCGCCCATCGGGAAGTGCACCTTCGTCGCCAAGACAACCCGATCGCGCCGGCCCTTCAGCGCCTTGGCGACGATCTGCTCGGACTCCCCACCCGAATAGACGTCGGCCGTGTCGACGAAGTTCAGGCCCGCGTCGACGGCGCGATGAATGATCCGGATCGAGGCATCGTGGTCGGGGTTCCCCCACTCCCCAAACATCATCGCCCCCAGGCACAAAGGACTGACCTTCACGCCCGTCCGGCCAAGAGCCCGAAACTCCACCACCCGACCCTAGACAACCCGGCAACGCTCCCGCGTTACGCGACGCTGGTGGGGTGCCTGGCAACAGACCAGGAGGCACCCTCCGTGTAGCTGACCAGAAGGTCGGAACGCCGGTGGGGCCGGCACGTCGACTATTTGTCTGGAAGAGTGCGAATCGATGTGACGATCAACAACAGGCAAGCGAGTGGAAGATCTTCCGGCGATCCGTGACCGCCTGTCGAGGCTGTCCAGCTCCGGAGCCGCCGACGCCCGTGGGAAGCGGGGCGCGCTTCCGGGCGCGATCAGACGGCTACACGGTGCAGGGACCGTCGCCGGCCCGGCCATTACCGCGCGCTGCGCCCCAGGGGCCGTCTCCGCCGTCCTTGCCTCGTTCGAGCAAGCGACCGCCGGGCAGATCCTCGTCGCCCAGGGCACCGGCGAGTGGGCCTACTTCGGAGAGCTCACCGGAGCAGAGGCCGTCCGCATCGGCCTGGCCGCAGTCGTCGTCGACGGCTACGTGCGAGACCTGGAGCGGCTGTCGACCCTCGAGTTGCCCATCTTCGCCCGCGGCTTGACGCCGCAGGGCGGGCGCCCAACGGGGCCGGGCGAGGTCGATGTGCCGCTGCGAATCGGCGACGCAGACGTACGAACCGGAGACTGGATCGTGGCGGACGCCGATGGTGTCGCAGTCATCCCGAAAGAGGACCTCGGCGACGTAATCAGCCGCGCAGAGGCAATTTCTGCAACCGAAACAGCATGCTGGGACAGCGTGCTCCGCGGCGCCAGCCTGCTGGATCAGCCGTACCAGGATGGGACGATCCTCCGGGACGCCATTCGCAGCTGGGAGACACGTTGACGTCGCCCGAACAGTCGGCGACCCTCGGGCTAGGAAACGCCTCGACAGTGCCTGCGGCGCCCGTCCCCGAGCGAGCCGCCCCCATCGGCGCTGAGCTGCTCCTGGCCGGCTTGCCTCTGCAGTCCAATGGAGGCACCGGCTCGTGCGTGCGGCCGGTGGCGGTCGTCTAGCGGCAGACACTATGCGGCTCGAGTCGGCACCGGGCGTGGAGGACGTGCGGCTGCTCGCGAAGAAGCGGCTTCCACGGCTCGCGTTCGACTTCATCGACGGCGGCGCCGAGGGCGAGGTCACGCTCCGGGCGAACCGCCAGGCCTTCGACGACCTCACCTTTCGGCCCCGCTACCTGCAGGACGTCAGCCGTCGCGATCAGGAGACGAGCGTTGTCGGAACCAGGCTTTCGCTGCCGGTCATGCTGGCGCCGACCGGGCTCACCCGCATCGCATCGCGGAACGCCGAGGTCGACGCCGCCCGCGCCGCCGGTCGCGAGGGAACCGTGTACGTGCTGAGCGCGATGGCGAGCACATCGATCGAAGAAGTGGCCCGAGCGGCCGAGGGGCCGCTCTGGTTCCAGCTGTACCTCTGGCGCGACCGTTCGATGGTCGACTCACTCGTCTCGCGCGCAGAGAAAGCGGGCTACCAGGCACTGGTGGTCGCCGTCGACGTGCCGGTCTCGAGCAAGCGTGAGCGGGACTACCGGAACGGCTTCGTGTTGCCTCCCCGGATCCGCTTCGGTACCGCGCTCGACGCGGTGCGCCATCCGCGATGGCTCTGGAATCTCCTGACAGGACCGCCGATCACCTTCCCGAACGTCGTGGGCGAGGGCGGCGGCACGGGCGCCGTCGTGCTCGGGAAGTACGTGAATGAGCAGCTCTGCAACCCAGCGCAGGGCCTCGACGACCTCCGCCGACTGCGGGATACGTGGAGCGGGCCGTTGCTCGTGAAGGGAACGCTGACGGTCGAGGACGCGGAAGAGGCCGTCGCCTGCGGGGTCGACGGGATCATCGTCTCCAACCACGGCGGCCGGCAGCTCGACTGCGCGCCCGCGAGCGTGACCGTCCTCCCTGAGATCGTCGAAGCGGTGCGCGGCCGCGCAGACGTGCTCCTCGACAGCGGCGTACGCAGGGGGTCCGACGTCGTGAAGGCACTGGCGCTCGGCGCGAAGGCGTGCCTGATCGGCCGGCCGTACCTCTACGGTCTCGCAGTCGGCGGCGAAGCCGGAGCGCGGAGAGTGATCGAGATCCTCCGCACAGAGGTCGACCTCTGCCTGGCCCTGATCGGATCCAACTCGGTGTCAGCGCTGAACGAGTCGGTGTTGCGGGGCGTGGACCAAGCCCCGTTGACGGTATAGGGATGCCTAAAACGTCTTTACGGCTAGGTAGCCGCCGTCGACGACGACGGAGCCGCCCGTGACGTACGAGGAAGAATCGGAGGCGAGAAAGACGACGACGTCCGCAATCTCGTCGGGCCGGCCGATGCGGCCGAGCGCGTTCGCAGCGGCGACCTTCCCCAGGAACTGACCGGCCTCCTCGGGACTCATGCCGGTCAGGTCGCGATGGAGCATCGGCGTGTCGATCGTCCCGGGCGCGATCGCATTCACCCGGATCCCGTGACGGCCGACCTCGGAAGCCAGTGCCCGGGCGGCCGCGACGAGGCCAGCCTTCGCCGCCGCGTACGGCACGCACCCAGGCAGGGTCACGTACGCCTGAACCGAGGAGATGAACACGATGCTCCCTCCGCCGCGGCGCTTCAGCTCCGGAATCGCGAGCTGAGCCGTGAAAAGCGCGCCTTTGAGGTCCGTGTCGAGGACCAGGTCGATCGTCTCCTCGCTCTGGTACTCGAACTCCTCATAGACGGAGACGGCAGCGTTGGCCACCACGACGTCGAGTCCGCCGAAGCGCTCTCGTGCCACCACGATCGCCTGCGCGACGTCGCTGCGCACGCGGACGTCGCCGATTACCGAAGCCGCTACGCCGCCCACAGCCGCGATCTCGGCGACTGCCTCGTCCAGACCTGCTGAGGCGAGATCGTTGACGACGACCGACGCACCCGCGGTTGCGAGAGCAATCGCCGCCGAGCGGCCGATCCCGGAGCCGGCCCCAGTGACGAGGGCAACCTTGCCGTCGAGCACACCCATTGCGGGACATGACTCTAAGGCAGCTGGTCGAGACCCTGGCTGCAGACCAGGAGGTCGTTTCTAGGTCACTGCCAGGAGGTCACGGTTCTACTGCGAGGAGCACCTACTTCGAAGCTCCCGAAAGAGAAGTTGTCGCCCCGAAGTGAGAGCTGGCGACGGCTAGGTCGGCGTAGTCCGTCTTTCGGTGGATCAGGCTCGACCTCGAATGGTCAATGCAAGACCTGACCCGGGTGCTCCCAGGCTGCGGTGAGAACTTGTCGTCTGATCGCGTCGAGTTCGCCTTCTGTCTCGCTGAACGCGTCGACGACATCGGGGTCGAACTGGGTACCAACGTGCTCGAAGATCTCGGCCCGCGCTGCGGCCCATGTCCCTGCCCGACGGTAAGGCCGCGCGCTCGTGATCGCGTCGAGCGTGTCCGCGACCGCGAAGATACGCGCGCTCTGCGGAATCTGCTCTCCAACGAGCCCGTCGGGATAGCCCTGACCGTCCCACCTTTCGTGATGGGAGCGGACCACACGCAAGCCCTCGCCCTTCAGGAAGCCGATCCCGCTGAGCATCTGTTCGCCGAGCAAGGTATGCGTTCGCATCAGGCGCTCCTCGGCCGGCGCCAGCGGGCTGGGCTTGCGCAGCACCTCGTCCGGGATCCCGATCTTGCCCACGTCGTGTAGGAGAAAGCCGTACTCCGTGCTCGGGTCGTCGAGCAGCCCGGGCGACACAATCCGTGTCAGCACGTTGGCGTAGAGCTGCACACGCTGCGAATGCGCACGCGTCCCGGTGTCCTTCGACTCGAGCGCCGAGGCGAGGGCCCCGATCGTTTCCCGGTAGGCAGTTTGGACGAGCAGCCGCTGGCTCCGCTCCAGCTCGAGCAGGTGCCGTAGGTCCTGCGCATAGAGCAAGAGCTGCTCCTCGTCGGACTCGGCGCGGACGAGCGGGTCAACCGGGACCCCGTTGCGCACACCCGCCAGCCGTTCGATCACCGCCAGGAGCTCGAGCGGTCGGAAGGGCTTGCGGAGGTAGCCCTCTGCCCCAGCCGAAAGGGCCGCCGCGGCCGGCGCGTCCGATCCAGTCAGGAGCACAACCGGGATCTCCCGTGTGCGCGCCTCGGACTTCAGCTGGCGGCAGAGCGCAAGCCCATCGACCCCCGGCATCGCCACATCGAGGACGACGGCATCCGGCGGTTCCCCACTGAGCGCCACGAGCGCCTCGGAGGCACTCCCTGCCTCGGAAAGTCCGACGTCGAACCCGTCGAACGTCGCAGCCAGCAGCTTGCGCAGCGACGGGTCATCGTCCACCAGCAACAGGCGCATCATCCCTCCCTTTGATCGCCCGCCAAGAGGCTGCAATCATTGGTGCAGTCTCCGAATCTGTCAACGGCAGCGCCTAGGTCGCGTTGAGGTGGCGCGTGTCACCGGCCGAGCGAGATAGTGCTCGGGTCAGATTACGAGGCAGGCAATTTCCTTTTGAGCTAGCCGGACTCGAGCTGGCGACCTTCTGGGCGTGATTCGGCCCAGGTCGCTTTGCTGGTTCAGGTGCATCACTTTGGTAGCACGAATGTGCTAACGAGAGACAACAGGCACCGGTGCCTCACGAAGGCACTTGCTCGCCTCACCGCGCCTCCCGGGACAGACCAGGAGGCTGCCTGGAAGGTGAGACCAGGAGGCTGCCTGGAAGGTGACCAGGAGGGTCGGGCGATTCTCGATCTATGACCCTGGCAAGGCGATCAGGCGTCCCCGTGGGCGACGAACCCTTGCAGGCCGCTAAGACCCCGGAGGTTTGGTTCAAGCGCGCGCCGGTCGACCCTCAGGCCGTAACGCGCGCCGGGATCGCAACGTCAAGGCGCTCCATAGCGCGCACGGCGCCCATCCCCTCGAACAGCATGCGTGCCTCGACGGCGAGGGGTTCCGCCTCATCGAGCCGACCCGCGCGGACGAGCGCCGTCGCGTAGTCGGCGAGCACACGCGCAATCCAGAGCAACTCGCCGAGGTTCCGGGCGGCCGAGAGCGCGCGCCCGAAGTGGTCGGCTGCCTGGTCGTGATCGCCCGTGAGCGACGCGGCGACCCCGCGGATGCGGCTCACGTCCGCGTCCAGCTGACGTGCCCTTTCTCCCGCCGGCGCGGCGTCGGCCAGATCGATGAGCGGCAGCAGGTCGGAGACGTCACCGGTTGGCTGGAGAGCGTCGAGCGCGACCCCGAGGGTATGCGCGGTTTGGTTCAGCTTGCGCATGCCCGCGTCCAGACGAGCCGTCTCGCCCGCCGCGGCAACGACGTCTTCGATTCGACGGTCGGCGATCGCGAGCAGCATCCGCTTCGTGGCCAGGACTTCGCGGAGCTGCAGGTCGGCGGTCTCGTCGAGTCCCGGTGCGAGCAGGTCGAGCAGGCGTCGTGCCTCGTCGTCGTCGCCGCGCTCGAACGCGGCCCAGGCGAGTCTGTTCGTGAAGAACCCCTGCACCGGTTGCGCGGTCGGTTTAGTAGGGAGCCATTCCTCGCCCAACGCGAACGCTTCATCCCAGTTCCCCTCGGCGAGCAGGCTCAACGAGCGAAATCCGCCGAACGAAATGACGAAGTTCCGATTGCCCCGACGCCGACCGAGTTCCAGCGCCTCGATTTCGATCCTCCGAGTCTCCTGTGGCCGGTCTAACTGGATGAGGATCACCAACAGGTTGTTGTAGGCGCGCAGCGCAGCGCTTACGAGATCGTGCTCGAGCGCGACGTCGAGCGCCTCGCGCAGCAACGCGCGAGCCTCATGCGGTCGACCCCGATCCATGTAGCTGAGTGCTTTGGTGTTTAGCGCCTGCGAGAGCACCTCCGGCAGCGCCTGCGCCTCCGCGATCCCGAGCGCGAACTCCACCCGCTCCATCGCCATCTCGTCGTTCCCGCTGAAGTGGTGCACGCGCGCCGACTCCGCGGCGAGCGCCGCTACGTCGGCGTCGGGGTCGTCGGAGGCGAGGACGGCGAACGCCTCGTCCAGCAGGACGATCGCCTCGTCGATCCGGCCGAGGTTCCAGAGTGCGCGGCTCATGCCGGCCGCTGCGCGCGCGGCGTCGTGAGGGTGCTCCTCGGCCTCGAACAGCTGCCTCGCCTCGCTCATGTGCTCGAGTGCGATCTCACGCTCGTCGCCCTGCTCGGCGAGCGTCCCGGCGCGTTCGATCAGCGTTGCCCGGGCAAGAGGGTCGTGGGCCAGTCCGCTCGCCCGCTCGAATGCCCGCCGCGCATCCTGCGTCGCCGCCAGCGACGCCGCGCGCTCGCCGGCCCGCGTGAGCCACTCGAGCCCGCGCGACTGGATCTCGGCGGCGTCGTCCGCGCCCTCGTCCGCCGTGACGGCATCGAGGTAATGGGCGGCGATCACCTCGGCGATCTCGTCGGGATCGATGCCGGCCTCTGCCGCGAGGTATTCGGCTGCGTTGAGATGCTTCGCCTTGCGGTCGCGGCGTGACAGCGTCTCGTAGGCGACCCGCTGGACGAGCGCTTGGACGAAGCCGTACTGGCCGCGTTCGGGAGACCGCGGGTCCTGCTCGAGCGCCAGGACCTCCTTGCGGACGAGGCTCGCGAGCAGCGGTCCGAGCGTCTCCTCCGCTGCTCCCGAGAGGGCGACCAGACCGCGGGCGGAGAACGTCTTCCCCAGCACCGATGCGTCGCCGAGCAGACGCCGCTCCTCGGGATCGAGGCCGTCGAGCCTGGCGGCGATGAGCGCCTGGAGGGTCTCCGGCACGTCGATGGCGTCGATGGTCCCGACGGGCCGGTACTCGTCGCCGGCCCGCTCGAGCCGGCCCTGGTCGAGCAGCATCCGCACCGTCTCGACGGCGTAGAGCGGGATGCCGTCGGCCCGGTCCCTGATCTGGGCGCGGACCTCGTCGGCAAGCCCCGGGAC
>JBKPRA010000119.1:0-10811 GCA_046734335.1 Actinomycetota bacterium
GCGTGTGAAACGGAAGCGCAAGCGCACGCTCGAAGCACACGTCGGCACCGGGAAAGGCCCCCTGGTCCCGGTAGGCGCCGAGCCGGTGGAGCGCATACGTGCCGATCTGGCACTGGATGCCCTGCCCCCGCAGACCCACCATCACCTCGTCGCGACGATCGAGCTGGATCACGTAGGCCTGCCAGCCGTGCCGGTCGCCCTCGTCGGCGGACGGCAGCGTCACCGGCAGGTCGCGGAGGCGCTCCGCGTACCCGGTGGCCACCCGCTCGCGGGCGGACAGAAGCCCCTCGAGCCGCCGCACCTGGGGGATCCCGACCGCGCAGAGGATGTCCGAGAGCCGGTAGTTGAACGCCCCGGCGGGCATCTCGTCGTAGCGGTCGGACGGGCTCCAGCCGTGGTGGCGCAGCGACTTGACGCGCTCGGCCAGCTCCGTGTCGTTCGTGGTCACCGCGCCGCCCTCGCCGGTGGTGACGATCTTGCGCGGGTGGAAGGAGAGGCAGCCGGCGGCCCCAAGTCCACCGCACGCGCGCCCCTGACGCCGTGCCCCGAGCGCGCCGGCAGCATCCTCGAGCACCGCCACCCCGGCAGGGAGCTCCTCGAGCCGAGCCGGGCGGCCGAACAGGTGCACCGGCATGATCGCCTTCGTCCGCGGCGTAACCTCGACCTTCGCCGGATCGAGGTTGAACGTCTCAGGGTCGACGTCGACGAGCACAGGCCTCGCCCCCGCGAGCGCGACCACGTTCGCAGTCGCGGGAAACGTGTACGCGGGGACGATCACCTCGTCGCCGGGGCCGATGCCCAGCGCGAGCACGGCCAGGTGGATCGCCGCCGTCCCCGACGAGACCGCGATCGCATGCTCGACCTCGCAGGCGCGTGCGAGCCCGTCCTCGAGCTCGGCGACCTTCTCGCCCATGGTCAGCATGCCGCTCTCCAGCACGGCCGCGACCTCGGCGAGCTCCTCCTCACCGGTGTCCGGCCGCGCTAGACGGATGACGGCGTCTTCGCCCGGTACCACGCGATCGTCTTCTCGAGACCCTCGTCCAGCTCGACCTTCGCCTCGAAGCCGAGCAGCGCACGCGCCTTGTCCACGTTCGGGATCCGCAGCTCGACGTCGAGGTAGTGCAGCGGCTGGAAGACGAGCTCCCCCGGGCAGCCGGACAGGGTCTTGATCCGCCGCGCGAGGTCGAAGATGGTCACCGCCGAGCGCGCATTGCCGATGTTGAAGCTCTCGCCGACCGCGTTCGGGTGTTCGAGCGCGAGCAGCAGCCCCTCGACCATGTCGTCGACGTAGCACCACGCCCGGATCTGCGAGCCGTCGCCGTGGATGGTCAGATCGTGACCGGCAAGCGCGGCCTCGATGAAGGCCCGGATCGCCCCGCCGCCGATCTGCCCGGGCCCGTAGACGTTGAACGGACGCACCGAGACGGTGGGCAGGCCGTATTCCTGGTGATAGGCGTGGGCCATGTGCTCGCCGGCGAGCTTCGAGACCGCGTAGGTCCAGCGCGCCTCGCCCACGGAGCCCTGTGTGGTCGCGCTCGTCTCGTCGACCCGGAACGCGTAGGTGCCGAACACCTCGCTGGTCGAGAACTCGATCAGCCGCTCGACCGTCGCCTTCGTCTCCAGCGCGGCCTCGAGCGCGTTGTAGGTACCGATCAGGTTGACGCGCATCGTGCGCACCGGGCTCTCCAGCACGGTGTCGACGCCGGCGATCGCGGCGGCGTGGACGACGTGCGTCGCGCCGCGGGTAGCCTCCGTCACGGCCACGGCGTCCAGCACGTCGCCCTGGACGAACGAGAAGTTGGGGTGGTCGCCGAGGTCGGTGCCGCCGAGGGCGTCACGGTGCAGGTTGTCGAACGCGACGATCTGGTTCTCGTCGACCAGGCGCCGGGCCAGCGTCGTGCCGATGAAGCCCGCGCCGCCCGTGATCAGGATCCGCTTGCCGGTGAGCGCCATCGCGAGCGAGTCTAGTCACGGGACCCACGGCTGTAGCATCGCGCGCGACGTGAAGACCGTCCTCTTCGTCGGTGCAGGCCGCCATCAGCGGCGCGCGATCCTGCGCGCGCAGGAGCTCGGCCTGGGCGTGGTGGCGGTCGACCGCAACCCGGAAGCGGCCGGCCTGGCCGAGGCCGACAGGACGGAGGTGGTCGACTTCGTCGACGTCGACGCGGTGGTCGACGTCGCCCGACGGTACGCAGTGAACGGAGTGCTGACCGTTTCGGCCGATCGCGCCGTGCCCGTCGTGGCCGCGGTCGCGGAGGAGCTCGACCTCCCCGGAATCGGCCGCGACACGGCGCACCTGATGACTCACAAGGTGGCGATGCGGCGGCGGCTGGCCGAGGGCGGCGTCCCGCAACCACAGTTCGCGGCGATCCGCGCCTGGCGCGAGGCGGCGGCCGCCGCCGAGACCGTCGGCTTCCCGGCCGTGCTGAAGCCGGCCGATTCGGGCGGCCAGCGGGGCCTCTTCCTGCTGCGATCCTTCGGCGACCTGGAACGTCACTTCCACGCGGCCCTCGCCGAGTCGCCCAGCGGCGAGACGATCCTCGAGGAGTTCACCGACGGGCTGGAGCTGAACGGCCTCGTCGTCGCCCGCGGCGGCAAGCCGTTCCCGCTCCTCCTCTCCGACCGGCTGCGGCCGGACGGCGAAGGCTTCGGCGTCGGCTGGATCCACTCGTACCCGTCGCGGCTCTTCGGCGACGTGTTCGAGGAAGCGGAGCGCGTCGCGCTGCGGGCAGTACGGACACTCGGCCTGCGGGACGGGATCGCTTTCCCGCAGCTGATCGTCACCGAGGACGGCAGGGCGCTCGTCGTCGAGGTCGCAGCACGGATCCCGGGCGGGCAGATGGCCGATCTCGCATTTCACGCGCTGGGGGTCGACCTCGTACAGATCGCATTGCGGCAGGCGCTCGGCGAGGAGGCTCCCGACGACCTGGTCGTTCCGCGCATCTCGCGGCCCACCGCGATCCGCTTCCTGACGGCGCATCCGGGGCCGCTGCCGCTCGGCAAGGTGCGACGGGTCGGCAGCCTCGATCGCGTGCTCGACTCGCCCGGCGTGGTCCAGGCCGACGTCTTCCTCCAGGTGGGCGAGGAGATCCGTCCCGTCCGTCTCGACGGCGACCGCCGCGGCTACGTGATCGCGACGGGACAGACGAACGTGCAGGCGTTGGAACTCGCCGAGGCTGCCGCACTGAAGCTGTACGTGGAGACCGAGTAGTGAGCTGCGAGTTCGACCTTGCCCACTACCGCGAGCTGCTTCGTGCGGCGAAGGCCGGGGGCTACCGGTTCGCGTTCTTCGAGCGGGGGCCCGAGCCGGGAACGCTGCTGCTCCGGCACGACGTCGACCTCTCACTCGACGCCGCGCTGGCGGTCGCCGAGCTGGAGGCGGAGGCGGGTGCAACGGCGACCTACTTCCTGATGACGCGGAGCGAGTTCTACAACCTGAACGCACCGTCTGGCGAACATGCGATCGAGCGCCTGCGCGGACTCGGGCATCGCGTCGGCCTACACGCGGTCTGGCCGGACGTCGACCGCGACGAGCGCTTCGACTCCGTGCTCGCGTGGCACAACCCCGATCCCGAGTACATGCGCGAGCCCGTCGGGGGCTTCGTCAACGTGATGGAGGCGCCCTGGGCCGACGTCTACCGCTCCGACTCGAACCAGCACTGGCGCCAGGGCTGCCCGCACGAAGAACTGGCCGCGGGTACGTTCGAGCGGCTCCAGCTGCTCACCCACCCGGAGATCTGGGCGTACCCGGGTTCGAGCATGCGGGAGACGATGCTGTCCATGCTCGACGCCGAGCGGGAACGCCGGCTCACGCAGCTCGCGGCCGACAGGATCGACCTGGCATGAAAGCGCTGACGGTACTGGTCAGCGCCTGCGGCGCGCCGGGCACCGCGGCGCTGATGCGCGCCCTGCGGCAGAACGGCGAGCGCGAGATCCGGATCGTCGGAACGGACATGGGTGAACTGGCAATCGGCCGACACCTGGGGGATTCGTTCCATCGCGTGCCGGCGGGGTCCGACCCGGGCTTCGCGGATGCGATGCTCGAAGTCTGCCGCTCCGAGAGGGTCGACGCCGTGCTGCCGCAGTCGTCGTTCGACCTGCTCGGACTGGCCGAGGCGAAGGAGCGCTTCGAGGGGATCGCCGTGCTCGTCTCCTCGCCCGAGGCGATCCGCCGCTCGAACGACAAGGCCGAGACGTACGCGCTGCTCGACCGGATCGGAGTCCGCGGGCCGGCCTGGCGACGGGTGTCCGGCGGCGAAGCGGTGGCCGGCGCCGCGCACGAGCTCGGCTACCCCGAGGTCGACGTGTGCATGAAGCCCGTGTTCTCGTCCGGCTCGCGCGGTTTCCGCGTGCTGTCCGCGTCGGCGGACCGGCACGAGCAGCTGCTCACCAACCGGCCCGGCGTGGCCGAGGACCTGCGACTGGAGGACCTGCTCGAGCTACTGGGGGACGACCCGACCGAGCTCCTGGTGATGGAGCTCGCCACCGGCAAGGAGCGGACGATCGACGGGATCGCGATCGAGGGTCGGATCGGGCTCGGCCACCCGAAGACCCGCGAGGCCATGCGTGCCGGGCTGGCGATGTACTTCGAGACGCTCGACGATGCGGAGCTGATGGACACCGCACGCAAGATCGTCGCCGAGCTGCGGCTCGACCACTTCTTCAACATCCAGCTGGTCGGCGAGCACGTGATCGAGATCAACCCGCGGATCTCGACGATCGTCTACCAGCAGGACCTGAACCTCCCGTACCTCGGCGTGAAGCACGCGCTCGGCGAGATCTCGGAGGAGGAGCTCGGCGCGCTGGCGTCGCGTGTGCGGCCGACGCGGAGAGCGCTCCGGTTCTTCGACCAGGTCGAGTGGGACTCCGAGTAACTCACTGCCCCGTCAACACGGCCGGGGTCCCATGGCAGAACGTGCTCGCGCTGCGACGGAAGGGGGTCGATGCCAGGCTCGTCGTCTTCGAGCGCTACAAGCTTCATCCTGAAGCCGACGAGTCGCTCGACCGGCGCGGCGGGCTCGCCCGTCGGCAGCTCACCCAGTGGCGTGCGTTCACCCGGCTGCTGCGCCACACCGACGTCTTCCACTTCTACTTCGGGCTCACGCTCGTGCCGAAATCCCTGCAATTCCGGCTGTTGCAGGCAAAGCGGAAGAAGTCCGTCATGCACTTCCTGGGCTCGGACATCCGTGGCAAGCCGCCCACCGAGCTCGCGTGGGCGCAGAACGCCGACGCCCGGATCGTCGGTTCCTACGACGCGATCCGCTGGGTGCCGGACGCGGAGGTCGTCCCGCCAGGGATCGACCTGCGCGAGTACGAGCCGCAGCCGCCCACCGACCGTGAGCGCCCGGTCGTCGTCCACGCGCCGTCGAGCCGGCGACGGAAGGGCACCGAGCACGTGATCACCGCCTGCGCCGAGCTCCCCGTCGACCTCCAGATCGTCGAAGGGCTCCGCCACGACGAGGCCCGGAAGCGCTACGAGCAGGCCGACATCGTGGTCGACCAGCTGAATGCCGGCTGGTACGGGCTGTTCGCGATCGAGGCAATGGCGCTCGGCAAGCCCGTGGTCACGTTCCTGCACGAGGAGGCCGTCGCCCGCACCGAGGACGCGTTCGGGACGGCGGTGCCGGTCGTCTCGGCCACCGCCGACACGCTCGCCGCGCACCTCCGCCCGCTGGTCGAGGACGCCGCGCATCGCCGCCGCGTCGGTGCCGCGAGCCGCGCGTACGTCGAGCGCGTCCACGACGTCGAGCAGGTCGCCGACCGCCTGCTCGACATCTACGCTCGTCTCTGACGTGGCCCTCGGCGCAGAGGTCAAGCGGCTCGGCAAGCACACGGCCGTGTACGGCCTCGGCGGACTCGTCTCGCGGATCCTCGCGGTCCTCCTCCTTCCGCTGTACACGCACTACCTGGGCCCGCAGGGCTTCGGGAAGATCGAGACGGTCGTCGCACTGACGACGGTGCTCGTGATCGTCCTGCGTATGGGGATCTCGAGCGCGTTCTTCCGCTTCTACTTCGACACGAAGGACGAGGCACACCGGACGCTCGTCGTGCGCACCTCCTTCTGGTTCACGATGACGATGGCCACTGCCGGGCTGATCGTCGGCTTCGTCCTCGCCGACCCCATCGCCCACGTGCTGAAGCTGGGTGACGACCCGTGGCTCGTCCGCGCGGCCTTCGTCGGGCTCTGGGCGCAGATGAACTACGAGCAGCTGACCTCGCTCTTCCGAGTCGAGGAGCGCTCAACCCAGTTCGTGCTGGCGAGCGTCGCGAACGTGCTGATCACCGTCGGGATGACGGTGCTGCTGGTCGTCGGCCTGCACAAGGGCCCGACCGGCGCGGTCGTCGGGAACTTCGTCGGCACGCTCTGCGTCTACGTCGTGCTGCTCGTGCACCGCCGCTACCAGCTCGGCCTCCAGTTCTCGCGCGAGCTGCTCCGCGAGATGAACCGCTTCGGCATGCCGCTCGTCCCGTCTGCACTGGCGCTCTGGGCGATCAACTTCATCGACCGGATCTTCATCGCCCACTACAAGGGCCAGGCGGAGGTCGGCGTCTACTCGGTGGCGGTGCGCATCTCCTCGGCGGTCGTCTTCCTGATGATCGCGTTCCGCCTCGCCTGGCCGGCATTCGCCTACTCGATCGAGGACGACCGCGAGGCCAAGCGGACGTATCCGTTCGTGCTCACGTACCTCCTCTTTCTCTGCTCGTGGATCTCGCTCGCGCTGGGCGTGCTCGCGCCCTGGCTCGTCCATCTGCTCGCGCGCGGCCCCGGCTTCGCGCGAGCGGCGGACGCGGTCGGCATGCTCGCGTTCGCGGCCACCGCCTACGCCGGCTACACGGTCGTGGCGATCGGCATCGGCCGCGCGCGGCAGACACAGTTCAACTGGGTGGTGAGCGGCATCGCCGCCGCCGTCAACATCGGGCTCAACTTCGCGCTCATTCCCCCTTACGGGATGATCGGCGCCGCGATCTCGACCCTCGCCGCCTACCTGACGCTCTTCCTCGGGATGGTGCTGAACTCGAGTCGCGTCTACCCGGTCGACTACCAGTGGAGGCGCGTGCTGACCCTGACCGCGGTCGCAGTAGCGCTGACCGTCGCAGGCAGCGTCCCCCACGTTCCGCTGGCGGTCGCGATCCTGATCGCGCTCGCATACCCGCTCGTGCTGCTACCGCTGGGCTTCTACCTGCCCGCCGAACGCCGCCGACTCCGTCGCATCGTCGGCGCGTCCGTCTGAGCGCCTGACGACCGAGTTCCCGAGCACAAGCAGGTCCATCCGTGTTTTCCGGAACGTGTCGACAGCCTGCTGCGGCGTCATCACGACCGGCTCGTTCTCGTTGAACGAGGTGTTGAGCAGGATCGGCACGCCCGTCAGCCGGTCGAACTCGCGGATCAGGTGATGGAAGCGCGGGCTCGCCTCCTCGGTCACGCTCTGGACACGGCCGGTGTCGTCGACATGGTTGACCGCCGGGACCAGCTCGCGCTTCTCCAGCCGCGTGCGGTAGACGAGCACCATGTATGGCGAAGGGTAGTCCTGCTCGAACCACTCGCCGACCGCCTCGGACAGGATCGAGGGTGCGAACGGCCGGAACGGCTCGCGGTGCTTGATCCGCGCGTTGAGGACGTCTTTCATGTCCGGTCGCCGCGGGTCGGCGACGATCGAGCGGTGGCCGAGCGCCCGGGGCCCGTACTCCATGCGGCCCTGGAACCAGCCGACCACGTCACCTGCGGCGATCCGCTCTGCGACGTGGACGAAGAGCGCGTCGTCGTCGAGCCGGCGAGCGTCGAGGCCGGCGGCGGCCAGCGCGGCCGCGCACTCCTCATCCGAGTACTCCGGCCCCCAGTAGGCGTGCTCCATGGTGAAACCGCGCGGGTGCCCGAGCTCCTGGTGCCAGACCTGGAGCGCAGCGCCGACGGCGATTCCCGAGTCGCCGGCCGCGGGCTGAACCCAGATCTCTTCGAACGGCGTCTCCGGCCGGATCCGGCCGTTGGCCACGGCATTGAGCGCCACGCCTCCGGCCAGGCAGATCCGTGGAATCTTCGTCCGCTCCCAGAGCGCGTTCACAAGGTGCAGATACGCCTCCTCCAGCATCGCCTGGAGCGACGCGGCGACGTCCTCGTGCAGCGCGGTCAGCTCGGACTCCGGCTCCCGCGCAGGACCGAGCACCTCCTCCAACCGCTCGGAGAAGAGCGTGCCGATCGTGGGCGTGCCCTGGTCCCAGGTCATGTCCACGCCTTCCTTGTCGTGCCGGAAGAAGTCGAGGCCGAGCTCGAAGAGGTCGCCCTGCGGCCGCACGACGTGCCGCATCTCCCCAAGGAAGCGCGGCGTGCCGTACGGAGCCAGGCCCATCACCTTGCCTTCGTCCCCGTAGCCCGGGAACCCGAGCCACTGGGTGACAGCGGTATAGAAGATCCCGAGCGAATGCGGGAAGAGAACACGTTCGAGCACCGTGATCGTCGCGCCCCGCCCCTCGGCCAGCATCGTCGAGGCGAAGTCGCCGAATCCGTCGATCGAGAGAATCGCCGCCTGTTCAAACGGCGATGCGAAGAACGCGCTCGCGGCGTGGGCTTTGTGGTGCTCGACGTGGTGAAGCCGGGCGCCTACCTCCGCGCCGAGTGCCGCCTCGAGCTCGGCCGTCACATCGCGCACGCGAGTCACGTTGGCTAGCCGCTCGCGCAGGAACCGCGGGCTGGTGCCGTGGGTGAGCGTGCGGCGCAGCTTCGCGCCCAGGTTCGCCTTCGGGTCTCGGCCGATTGCGACGTGGTCGAGATCGGCGGCCGACAGCCCGCCGTACTCGAGGCACCACGCCGCCGACTGGGCGGGGAAGCCGGCGCAATGCTTGACCCGGTTGAAGCGCTCCTCCTCGGCCGCGCAGACGAGCTCGCCGTCGACCACGAGCGCGGCCGCCGCGTCGCCGTGGTAAGCGTTCAAACCGAGGATCGCCGTCAAGCCGAAGATTCTATGGACTGGTTCTTAGGCCGCTCTCAGGTCGCTTTCAGAGACTGCTCAGGTGGCACTGGTTTCCTGTGTGGGTATTCCAGTGGACGAAAGGACGAAATGACACGAATCTTTGCCATCGGTGCTGCCCTTCTCGCCGCCGTCGCGGTGGGCATCGCCTCGTACGCCGCCGTCACACACGACGGCTCCAAGACGGTGGTTCGCGAGGTGACCGTCTCCGGCGGCACGCCGACCGCTGCGACCTCGGTCGCGTCGGCGGCAAGCGTGTTCAAGAGCGCCGACAAGGGCGTCGTCGAGATCACTGTCTCGACCAACAGCTCTCCCTACGGCGGCCAGGCCCAGGCCCAGGGCTCCGGCTTCGTCTACGACGCCGCCGGCCACATCGTCACCAACGAGCACGTGGTCGAGGGCGAGAGCTCGATCTCCGTTCGGTTCTGGAACGGCGCCACCTACAAGGCGACGCTCGTCGGCACCGACCCGTCGACCGACGTCGGCGTGATCAAGGTGAACGCGCCGGCCTCGATGCTCCACCCGATCGCGCTCGGCAACTCGAGCGCCCTTCAGGTCGGTCAGCCCGTAGTCGCGATCGGCAGCCCCTACGGCCTCGAGAACACCGTCACGGCCGGGATCGTCAGCGCCCTGCACCGCGAGATGACCGCGCCGAACAACTTCACCATCCCCGACTCGATCCAGACCGACGCGCCGATCAACCACGGCAACTCGGGCGGTCCGCTGCTGAACCTCGCCGGCCAGGTGATCGGGATCAACGCCCAGATCAAGAGCGACACGGGCGAGAACACCGGCATCGGGTTCGCGGTTCCATCCAACACCGTCAAGTCGATCGTCACGCAGCTGCTTACCAGCGGGAACGTCAAGCACGCCTACCTCGGCGTCGGGATCGCGACCGCACAGAACGGCGTCCAGCTGACCGACGTCCGCTCGGGCACGCCCGCAGCGAAGGCGGGCCTCCAGTCCGGCGACGTGATCACCCGCGTCGACGGCAACAAGGTGACGAACGCCTCCGAGCTCAGCCAGGCGATCGACGCCAAGCGCCCGGGCGCGAAGGTCGGCATCACGTACCTCCGGAACGGCTCCACGCACACCGTCAGCGTCACGCTCGCCGTCCGGCCGTCCTAACTCAGGTCGCCCCTTCCTCCAGCGAAGCGGCCTCTCCGGAGGCCGCTTCGCGTTGCGTCACCGTCGCGGCCCGAACGCGAGCGCGCTGACGATCGTCCGCGACTCCGGTCCCGGTTGGTCCTGGGTCGAGTAGGGGCGATTGAGCAGGTGTCCGCGGTGGACGAGGGTGGTCGAGCCGCCGCCGTCGAGGTTGATCGCGCTCTCGGCGCCGAGCTCGACCATGACCCCCGCGAGCTCCAGCATCGAGAGACCGCCGTCGACGCGCGAGCGCCGTCCGTCGCAGGCGACCGCGAGCAGCTGATCTCCGGCGATGCCGAGCGCCGCCCGCGGATGGCGGCCGTCGGTGATGTCGGAGTCGAACTGGGCCACGTCTGCCGAGAAGCCCTCGCGATCGTCGTCGCCGAACACGATCGCTCCCTCGGCGACGAGCAGCGGCCCCGCCTGCACGAGGTCACCGCGAGGTCGTTCCGGAGCTTCGGCCCGCTCGATCAGTCGAACGACCCCGTCGTCGACCACGACCGAGCCGCGCAGCGGCCCGTATGACCCTGCGATCGCCTCGTGCCCGACGGAGCTTCCATCGATCCAGAGCTCGCCGAGCGGCCGGTACGGATCGCGGAGGAAGAAACCGCCGACGATCGCCTCGTCGACCCCATTCTCCACGCACCAGACGTCCAGGCGCCGCGGCTCGGGAAAGTGCAGGACCCGAACGGCGGTCGCCGC
>JBKPRA010000120.1:0-35648 GCA_046734335.1 Actinomycetota bacterium
GCAGATTACCCACGTGTTACTCACCCGTTCGCCGCTGTCCCCAGGGCCGAAGCCCAGGTTCTCGCTCGACTTGCATGTGTTAAGCGCGCCGCCAGCGTTCGTCCTGAGCCAGGATCAAACTCTCCGTGAAGTTGGTTTGCCGGACTAGCCGGCAAGCTTCGCTTCGAGCTTGTGCTCAAAGTGTCCCCACCCGAAGGTAGGGGACGGGTCTTGTTCCTCCTGCACAGCAAACTGCGCGAGAGGTCTCGACGTAAACGCACGCTGCTGAGTTTTCAAGGACCGTATCGCGCCCGCCAGGGGGCGTGAAAAAGGCCTCCAACCGCACCGGAGGCCCAGAACGTTGCGACTTCGACTTCCGTCTCGGTTGCTCGGTTTTGGGAACTCCTGGTCGTCGGGACAGTTCCACACCACCCTTTCGGGCAGCCGCGGAATGATAGCAACCATCAGGAAGGTGTCAAGCGGACGAAGCGGCGCTTCCCGGCTTGAACAAGCGCATTTTCGAGACGCGGGCGCGCCAGGTCGAACTCACGTACCACCTCGCCGTCGGCCTTGACCGCCCCGTCGCCGATCAGGCGGCGCGCCTCGCTCGTGGACAGCCCGAACGCCGCCGCCAGGACCGCCGGCAGATGGACCGGATCCCCGTCGGGAAGCTGGATCTCCAGGACGTCGTCGGGCGCCCTTCCCTCGCGCACCACACGGGTGAAATGGGCCTCTGCCTCGTCTGCGGCCTCCTGTCCGTGCGCCCGCGCGACGATGAAGCGCGCGAGTGCCAGCTTCGCCTGCAGCGGGTCGCCGTCCGGCGCGCCGTCCTGCTCCATCACCAGGCGGTACCACTGGTCGAGCAGGCCGTCGGGGATCCGCATGGCCTTGCCGAACTGCTCTTCAGGCGCCTCTCTAAGGCCGATGTAGTTCCCGCGTGACGCGCTCATCCCCGTCCCGTCCCAGCTGTCCAGGTAGGCGACGGTGAGGGCTACCTGCGGGGAAAGGCCGTAGGCCTGCATGACCTCGCGGCCGGTCAGCAGGTTGAAGAGCTGGTCGTTGCCGCCGAGCTCGATGTCGGCCTCGACGGCGACCGAGTCGTAGGCCTGCATGAGCGGGTAGAGCAGCTCGGAGACTGAGATCGGCTCCTTTGCCGCATACCGCTTCGAAAAGTCGTCGCGCTCCAGCAGCCGCGCGATCGTCGTCGTCCGGGTCAGCCGCAGGATCTCGGCGAAGTCGAGCTTCGCGAGCCACTCGCTGTTGAACCGCAGCTCGGTGCGGCCAGGGTCGATGATCGTCGACGCGTGCTCGAAATACCGCTGCGCGTTTGCGTCGATCACCTCGGGTGCGATGATCGGGCGCTCGGCCGACCGGCCGGACGGGTCGCCGATCCGCGTCGTGTAGTCGCCGACGATCAGAACCCCGAGGTGCCCCGCGTCCTGGAAGGCCCGCATCCGCTGGAGCGGAATTCCGTTCCCGAGCGTGACGTCGGGCGCGGTGACGTCGATCCCCAGCTTCACGCGCAGCGGCCGGCCCAGCGCAAGCTTGCGCTCGAGTTCCCCGTCGGGCAGCACGTTGGTGGCGTTCCGCGTCAGCTCGGACAGGAGCACGGGCCGAGTCTAGAGGCAGACCCCGGCTAGAATCGGCGAGTTCTGGCCGGTCGGACGTCCGTTCAGGCGAACGGCAAGCGCCGTCGCCGCATCCGCAAGCTTCGCCTCTTCACCCTCCTGCTCCTGGTGGGTCTGTTCGGCTTCGTGTCCTTCGCGTACGGGCTGGTGATGGGGATCCGCAGCGAGCTGCCGCAGCTCGACCCGGCGCGGTCGAGCCACCGCCTCGAGCAGAACGGCTACATCTACGACTCGAGCGGGAAGCGCGTCCTCGCGGTGCTGCGCGGCTCGGAGGCGCGTGTCCTGATCGACTCGGACGAGATCGCGCCCGTGATGAAGCAGGCGATCGTCGCGACCGAGGACCGGCGGTTCTTCGAGCACCGCGGCGTCGACATCCACGGGATCTTGCGCGCGGTCTGGCAGGACGTCCGCAACAAGAAGGTCGTCCAGGGCGGCTCGACGATCACCCAGCAGTTCGTCAAGAACACCTACGTCAAGAGCAACCGGACGATCAGCCGGAAGCTGAAGGAGGCCGCGCTCGCCTGGCAGCTGGAGCAGGTCTGGCCGAAGGACAAGATCCTGACCGCCTACCTGAACACGATCTACTTCGGGAACGGCGCTTACGGGATCGAGCAGGCCTCGCGCGTGTACTTCGGTCATGGCGCCTCCTCGATGACGTTGGCCGAGGCGGCGCTCCTTGCCGGCATCCCGTCGGATCCGAGCCTCTACAACCCGGTCACCAACCCGAAGACCACGCACCGCCGGCGGAGCGAGGTGCTCCAGGCGATGCTCGACCAGCACGACATCACCTACAACGAGTTCCGGCTCGCCAACCGCACGCCGCTGCCGAAGGCGGAGGACGTGCATCTGCCCGGCACACGCGGGCCGGCGCAGTACTTCGTCGACTACGTCAAGCAGCAGCTCGTCGACCGGTACGGGTCGGGGAAGGTCTTCGGCGGTGGTTTGAGGGTGGTGACCTCAATCGACCTCGGCCTTCAGGAGCAGGCGCGGAAGGCGATCTCGAAGGTTCTGACCTCTCCCGACGGGCCGGCTGCGGCCCTGGTCGCCATCGATCCCCGCGACGGCCGCGTCCTGGCGATGGTCGGTGGCAGCAACTACCGGAAGAGCCAGTTCAACCTGGCGGTCCAGGGCGAACGCCAACCGGGGTCGTCGTTCAAGCCCTTCGCCCTCGCCACTGCGCTCCAGCAAGGGATCTCACCGTCGACCGTGTTCGACTCCAAGCCTGTGTCGATTCCGCTCGGCGACCGCACCTACTACGTCCACAACTACGAGGGCTCGAACCTCGGGTCGATCGACCTGACAACGGCGACGGTCGAGTCCGACAACACCGTCTACGCCCAGCTGACGCGGATCCTCGGCCCGAAGGCGGTCGTGAAGACTGCGCACGACCTCGGCATCACCAGCCCGCTGCAGGGGTACTTCTCGATCGCGCTCGGCGGCGAGGCGGTCAACCCGCTGGAGATGGCGCGCGCGTACGCGGCCTTTGCGAACGGGGGGCAGCGAATCGACGGCTCGATCATCGGCAATCGGCCGCGCGTCATCGTCTCGGTGAGCGGCAAGAAGAACGCGCCCAAGCCGCGGCACGTGATCACGGAGACGAACGCGGAGATCGTCAACTCGATCCTGCAACAGGTCGTGCAGTCGGGCACCGGCGTGCGGGCGCAGCTGGCGGACGGCCGCCCGGTCGCCGGCAAGACCGGCACGACCGAGAACTACGGCGACGCCTGGTTCGTCGGCTACACGCCGCAACTCGTGGTTGCGGTCTGGGTCGGGTACCCGAACAGCCTCGTGCCGATGCTGACCCAGTTCCACGGCGACGCGGTCGCCGGCGGCACGTATCCGGCGCTGATCTCGAAGGCCTTCATGGAGAAGGCACTGCCCTACCTGAAGGACGCTCCGCAGAGCTTCCCGGCTGCGAACGTCCCGGGAGCGACGTCCCGCCGGCTCGTCCTGCGCGACGGGACCTTCCAGCTCGACAACGGGCTCTGCCGGAACACGATCCAGGTCGCGTACTTCGACGGGCGCCTGCCGGCCAAGAAGGCGAACTGCAAGCCGAACGAGGTCGAGGTGCCGAACGTCGTCGGCGACACCTACGACGCGGCCCGGGCCAGGCTGGCGGCACAACCCCTGACGCCCGTGGTCGTCTACAAGCCGGCCGCGGCCGGCCAGGCGCTCCACGTCGTCGTCAAGCAATTCCCTCCCAAGGGGCGCCTCTCGTCGTTCGACAAGGTGACGATCGTCTTCGCCAAGCCCATCCACGGCGTCATCCCCAGCGTAGTCGGCATGCCCGTCGGCAAGGCACGGGCCCAGCTCGAGCGGCTCAAGCTCCACCCCGTCGTGCGAGGGCTTGCCGGGCGTGTCGTCCGGCAGCAGCCCAAGCCCGGGCTGGCGGCCGGAGCCGGGTTGCCGGTCACGCTCTGGGCAAAGCGCGGCTGAGGTAAGGCGAGCCTCTCAACACGTAGCGCCAGGGGTGGTCGGCGGCGCGGGTGATGCCGATCCTCGGCGCTGCAGCGATCTCGGGCGTCTCCGTGCGCGGGAGCAGGACGAACGGCGGGCGGTCGAGCGCCCGGCCGTCGTGCTCGCCTGTGACGCCGAGGGCCTCGCACAGGCGGCCGGGGCCTGCTGTCAGGAGACGGGGTTGGTCGAGGTGGCGCCGCTCGCGCATCCGCTCCACGCCGTGCGTGGGTTCCAGCGCGCGCAGCAGGACGGCCGCCGCCGTTCCCTCCTCCTCGCAGACGAGGTTCAGGCACCAGTGGATCCCGTACGAGCGGTAGACGTATGCGTGCCCCGGCGGGCCGAACATCGCGGCGTTCCGCGGCGTGCGGCCGCGGTAGGCGTGGCTCGCGGGGTCGGTCGGGTCGTAGGCCTCGACCTCGACGATCGGGCCTCCCACACCGTCGACCAGCAGCGTGACTCCGATCAGCCCGGGCGCGACCTGGTGGACGCTGCGGGCGAAGAATGCCGCAGAGAGCGCCTCAGGCATTGCTCTTCGCGTCGTAGTGAAACAGGCTCGGGATCGCGGCGAGGATCACGACCGCGCCGACCGCGCACGCTATCCCGCCCGAGACGATCGAGAAACGGAGGCTGGTGAGCGAGGCGACCAGGCCCGCCTCGACGTTGCCGATCGCGGGCGTGCTGGCCACCTGAGCCAGCTCGAAGCCCTGCATTCGACCGCGCATGCGGTCGGGCGTAGCGGAGAACAGAATGGTCGAGCGGAGGATGGCGCTGTACTCGTCGGCCAGACCGGCGAGCGCGAGCATCGCCATGCCGAGCCATAGTGCGGTGGCGAGACCGAAGCCCACGATCGCCAGCCCCCAGAGGACGATCGCAGCAGCCACCGCGACGCCCTGGCGGCGCACGTGGCCGGTCCAGCCCGAGCCGAGCGCGGCCACCAACGCCCCCACCGCGGGTGCCGCGTACAGCAGGCCGACCACCCCGGCGCCTGCGTCGAAGTGCGCCGCCGCGACCGCGGGGAAGAGCGCCTGCGGCATCCCGAAGACCATCGCGTTGGTGTCGAGGACGAAGGTACCGAGGATCACCTTCTGCCGAACGAGGAAGCGCCACCCCTGGCGCAGGGACTCGAGCGTCTCCTCCTCGACCGCGCCCCGAGGCGGCGCGGGCGCGATCAGGAACACGGCGGTGAGCGAGGCGACGAAGCTCACGGCGTCGATCGCATAGGTCGTGCCGACGCCGGTTGCCGCGATCAGGAGGCCGCCCAGGGCGGGGCCGGCGATCGCACCCGTGCTCGAGTAGATCGACTGCAGCGCCTGAGAGGCGGCGAGCTGTTCCTGCGGGACGAGGCCGGGCATCAAGGCGCGCAACGCCGGCGCGCCGATCGCCCACAGCGACGTGGCCGCCGCGGCCAGCACGTACAGCGCCCAGACCTGCGGGTCGCCGGAGAACGCGTTCGTCGCCAGGAGCCCCGACACCGCCATCAAACCGATCTCGGTGCGGAGAACGAGCTTGCGGCGATCGACGCGGTCGGCGATCGTGCCGCCGATCGCCGAGAACAGCAACAACGGCACGGCGTCACAAATCGAAAGCAGACCGACCTGGAGCGTCGACCCGGTCAGCGAGTAGAGCTGGTACGGGACTGCGACGAACGTGACCATGTTCCCGAGGTACGAGACGGCCTGGCCCCACCAGAGCAGGCGGAAGTCGCGGGACTCCCGGAGTGGACGAGTGTCGATCGCGAGCGAGCGCAGCCGCGCGAACCGGCCCGGCCGGTCGGTGGTCGGGAGCGCCTCGTCGAGAGGCGGCGGCAGTTCGTCGAAATCGCCCAGAGCTAGAAGAGCTTTTCGTCGCCCGCGGACTGCGACGTCTTCTCCAGCAGCCTGCGGGCGCGGCGGCCGAGGTCGTTGAGGTCGACCTTGCCCTGGTCGGCTGCTTCGGCCAGCCGCTCGGCTAGACCGAGCGCCTCGTCGACGATGGCAGAGCCGGCGCCGTGGTCCTGGCCCATCTCGTGGAGGATCGTCCGCTCGGTGCGCGAGGCGACGATTGGCTCGGTCACGCCCTCGACCCAGACGCGGGTGCGGCGGCCACTCCCGCGGTCGGCCGCGTCGAGCGGCTCCAGCGCGTAGATCTTGTCGGCACGCGCGTACTTCCCGAAGCCGAGGAAGACCATCCTGGTCGAGCCGTCCGCCACCAGGTGATTATGCAACCGGCGGTAGGCTCGCGCGATGCCGCGGATCTATCTCTCCCCTCCCCACCTGTCCGGCCGCGAGCTCGAGTACCTGAAGAATGCCGTCGACTCGAACTGGGTCGCGCCGCTCGGGCCGCAGGTTGACGCGTTCGAGCAGGAGCTGGCCGAGCTGGTCGACGTTCCGAACGCGCTTGCACTCTCGAGCGGGACGGCTGCGCTCCACCTCGCGCTCGTCGTGCTCGGGATCGGCGCGGGGGACGAGGTCGCCTGCTCGTCGTTCACCTTCTCGGCGAGCGCAAACCCGATCGTCTACGTCGGCGCCGCGCCGGTATTTGTGGATGCGGACGCCTCCACCTGGACGATGGATCCAAGCCTGCTCGAGCAGGCGCTGGCCGAGCGGTCGTCGATCCGCGCCGTCGTCTCCGTCGACCTGTACGGGCAGTGCTGCGACTACGACCGGATCCGCGGGTTTTGCGCCGACCGCGGCGTCACGCTGATCCAGGACGCGGCGGAGTCGCTCGGCGCGGCCCACCGCGGCCGGCCCGCCGGAGGCCAGGGCGACCTCACCGCCTTCTCGTTCAACGGGAACAAGGTGATCACCACGAGCGGGGGCGGGATGCTCGTCTCTGCAAACCGTGACTGGATCGAGCACGCGCGCAAGCTTTCCACGCAGGCCAGAGATTTCGCGCCGCACTACGAGCACACCGAGCTCGGCTTCAACTACCGGCTGAGCAACCTGCTGGCCGCGGTCGGGCGCGCCCAGCTGGCGGTGCTGCCCGAGCGCGTCGCCGCCCGTCGGCGGATCAACGAGCGGTACCGCGAGCTGCTCGCCGACGTGGACGGGCTCTCGTTCATGCCGGAGGCGCCGTACGGCCGTTCGAACTGCTGGCTCACCTGCGTCGTCGTCGATCCTGAGCGCTCGGGCACCGATCGGGAACGGATTCGTCTCGCATTGGAGGCCGAGGACGTCGAGTCGCGTCCGCTCTGGAAGCCGATGCACCTCCAGCCGTTCTTTGCGGACGCGCCGCTATACGGCGGCGAGGTGTCGGCCGCACTGTTCGATTGTGGGCTGTGCCTGCCGAGCGGGTCGTCGCTGGGAGACGACGACCAGCGACGCGTGGTCGAGATCCTGCTGGCTACGCGGTCTTAGGCGCGGGCGCGTAGTCGAGCCACTGGGCCCAGCGCTCGCTGCGCCCCTCGACCGTGTTCTTGTAGGCAGTCTGGAGCTCGAGCGTGACCGGGCCGACGCCGATCTCGTGGTCGTCGACCGCGCGCACGGGCGTAACCTCGGCCGCCGTGCCGGTCATGAAGACCTCGTCGGCGAGGTACAGGTCGGTGCGGATCAGTGGCTTCTGCACGACCGAATAGCCGATGTCCTGGGCGATCTGGATGATCGTGTCGCGGGTGATCCCTGGCAAAATCGACGCGCTGCTCAGATCGGGCGTGAAAACAGTGCCCTCCTTGACCACGAAGATCGTCTCGCCGGGGCCGTCGGCGATGTACCCCTCATCGGTGAGCATGATCGCCTCGTCGTAGCCGGACCGGCTCGCCTCGTGCGTGGCGAGCATCGAGTTCAGGTAGACCCCTGTCGCCTTCGCCGCATGCGGGATCGTGTTCGGCCCGACCCGACGCCAGGAGGAGATCATCGCCGTGATCCCGTTGCTCTGGCTGTCCTCGCCGAGGTAGGCGCCCCACGGGAAGCAGATGATCGCGACGTCGACCGGGTTCTCCCCCGAGTGGACACCGAGCTCTCCGTAGCCGAAAAAGGCGATCGGCCGCAGGTACGACGCCTCGAGGTCGTTGACGGCGAGCGTCTCGAAGCAGGCCGACCGCAGTTCGTCGACGGTGTACGGCAGGGTCATGTAGATCAGCCTGGCCGACTCCTCCAGCCGTTTCAGGTGGTCGGCCAGCCGGAAGACCGCAGGGCCGCGCTCGGTCGCGTAGCAGCGGATGCCCTCGAAGACACCGGTGCCGTAGTGCAGACCGTGGGAGGCGACGTGGATCCGGGCGTCCGCCCAGTCCACCAGCTCGCCGTTCATCCAGATCTTCTCGCTCTCCTGCATGGCCCTTGTGCTGATGTTACGTGTCCTCTGCGACGTCGACCAACTCTGCACGCGTCACGCGTGCCAGCTCCGAAGCCGGCAGCCCGGCCATGTGCCTGGGCGAGCCTGCGCCGATCCACAGCGTCCCCTGGGTCGGGATCCGCCGGTCGAGCAGGATGCGCGACACGCGAGCGAGCGCGACCGGAGCGACCGCGCCGACGTCGTAGCCCGTGACGTCGCGGACCTGGGCGGCGCCGGCGACCCTGGCCCGGTTGGACGACGTGGCGCTCGCCACCTTGGCGGCATCGGCGCGGCGGTCGCCGGAGACGAGCACCAGCACCCACGAGCCGTCGCAGTCGAAGAGCAGCGACTTGACGATGCGCCCCAGCTCGCAGCCGACAGCGGCCGCCGCGGCCTCCGCCGTGGGCGTGCCGTCGGCGAACTCCTCGATCCGCGCCTCGGCGCCGGCAGCGCGGAATGCCTCGCTCACGCGCTCGACGGATTCGGGCCAATCTCTGACGCCTTCGGTGGCACGAGATCGCCTCGCACCAGGATCGCGAGCTTCGCCCTCGTCTTTGTGCTCGGCTTCGTCTGTCATCCGAGCGAGATGAACTGGGCGTCGTCGAAGCCCTCGGCATGGATGCGCTCGACCAGCTCGGGGGGCGCGGGCGCGTCGATCGCGAACGCCATCAGCGCCTTGCCGGCCTCGTGCGTCCGCGAGACGGCCATGTTGGCGATGTTCACCCCGTGCTCGCCGAACATCGTCCCGACGCGGCCGATCACGCCGGGCATGTCCGTATAGAGCAGGAAGACGAGGTTCGGTGCCAGCTCGATGTCGATCGAGTAACCGAGCGCCCCGGCAAGGAACAGACGTGGCTCGGGGCCGATTGTCGTGCCCGAGACGGCGACTTCGTCGGCCCGCACCTCGACCAGGTTCATGTAGTCGCGGGAGGCACGAAGGCGCTCCTCGGAGACGGCGATGCCACGCTCTGCGGCGATCACCGGGGCGTTGACGTAGTTGACGGCCTGGTCGACGCGGCCCTGGAAGACGCCGTTCAGCGCCGCGACGGTGAGCAGTCGCGTGTCGTACTCCGAGAGCGGCCCGTGCGCGGCCACGACGACCCGCTTCGGCCACCCGCCCTCCAGCTCCACCGCCAGCCGTCCGAGTTTCGCCGCCAGCGGGATGAACGGGCCGAGCATCTCGAGATCGGCGGCGTCGACGACCGGGATGTTCACGGCATTCGTGACCAGGCCGCCTTCGAGCGCTGCGACGATCTGCTCCGCGACGATCACCCCTGCGCGGTCCTGCGCCTCGTCGGTGGAGGCGGCCAGGTGTGGTGTGACCACGACCTCGTCGAGCTCGAGCAGCGGACCCGAGTACGGCTCGGCGGAGAAGACGTCGAGCGCCGCGCCGGCGAGCTTGCGCGAGCGAATCGCCTCGACCAGAGCGCCCTCGTCCACCAGCGCCCCGCGGGCGGCGTTGATCAGTCTGGCGCCGTCGCGCATCGACGCGATCGCCTCCCGGTCGATGATTCCGGCCGTCTCGTCGGTCAGGGGGAGGTGGAGCGTGACGAAGTCGGCTGCACCGAGGACGGCCTCGAGTGTGGCCTCGCGCTCGATCCCTGCCTCCCGGAAGCGGTCCTCGCCGACGAACGGGTCGTAGGCGACGACGCGCATGCCGAGGCCGACGGCGCGCCGTGCCACCTGCTGACCGATCCGGCCGAGGCCGAGAACGCCGAGCGTCTTGTCGGCGAGCTCGATCCCGCTCCACCGCGTGCGCTCCCAGGCCCCCTGCTTCAGCGCCGCGTGTGCCTGCGGGATGTTGCGGGCGAGGGCGACGAGCAGCCCGATCGTCTGCTCGGCGGCAGAGACGACCGTCGAGTCGGGAGCGTTGGCGACGACGATTCCACGGCGCGTGGCGGCGTCCACGTCGACGTTGTCGACGCCGACGCCGGCGCGGCCGATCACCTTCAGCCGGTCGGCGCGCTCGATCACGTCCGCGGTCAGCCTGGTCGCGGATCGGATCACGATCGCGTCATAGCCGGCGATGGTCCCGGCGAGGTCGGAGTCGCCGTCGACGTCGACGTCGAAGCGGCTGCGCAGGAGCTCCACGCCCGCCTCGGCGATCGGCTCGCGGACGAGGACACGCGGGCGGTCAGGCATTGCCGCGCCCGGCCGGGACGGGCGCGAACGCCTCGAGCGCGCGGGCCACGCCGACGCCAAGCTCGACCTCGGCGCCCGCCTCGACGAGGGCGAGCTCGACCGCGGCGAGCGCGGCGACGACGTCGAAGACGTCGTAGTAGCCGATGTGTCCGATCCGGAAGAGACGGTTCTTCAGGTCGCCGTGGCCGCCGGCGACGGTGACGCCGTAGCGGTCGCGGAGTGCGAGCCGCAGCTCGCCCGCGTCCACGCCTGCCGGTGTGAGGATTGCGGTGACCACGGCGGAGCGGTCCTCGTCCGGAGAGAAGAGCTCGAGCCCCATCGCCTTCGCGCCCTCACGGCAGGCACGGCCGAGGCGGACGTGGCGGTCGAACGCAGCCTCGAGCCCCTCGTCGAGCAGCAGCCCGAGGGCGACGTCGAGCCCACGAACGAGCGAGACCGCCGGAGTGAAGGCGCTGTCGAGCTTGGCCTGGCCGGCGCGCGTCCGCTCCCAGTCGAAGTAGAAGCGCGGCGAGGAGCCGACTGCCGCGTGGGCCGCTTCCGAAACCGAGACGAGCCCGATGCCGGGCGGGGTCATCAACGCCTTCTGCGAGCCCGAGGCGACGACGTCGAGCCCCCAGGCGTCGGTCTCGAGCGGAACTGCGCCGAGGCTGGAGACCGCGTCGACGACGACGAGCGCGCGCGACGACTTCGCCGCCGCGGCCAGCGCCTGGACGTCGGCAACGACGCCGGTCGACGTCTCCGAATGCGTCAGGAACACGGCTTTGGCGCCGCCGGCCTCCTCGAGCTTCGCGCGGAGGTCGTCCGGGCGCGGCGTCTCGCCCCACTCGTATTCGACGGCCTGCACGTCGGCGCCGTATGCGGCCGCGAGGTTGCGCCACCGCTCCCCGAACGCACCTGCCGAGACCACGACGACCCGCTCGCCGGGCGAACAGAGATTCGCGACCGCGGACTCCATCGTCCCCGTCCCGGACGACGTGAACACGAGCACGTCTCCGGCGGTGCGGTAGACGGCGCGGAGCCGCTCGAGGCACTCACCGAAGAGCGATCGGTAGTCGGGGCCGCGGTGATGGACAACCGGCTCGGCGAGCGCGGCCAGAACCTCGGGCGGCACAGGCGTCGGCCCGGGCGTGAACAGGTACCGCTTCGCCGACATCCGCTTCGAGCGTAGCGAAGAGTGTGGCTACCTCTACTGCGCGTCCACTCGTCGATTGTTAGGTTGGCGGGGTGGATCAACCCACGCCGGCAGAGGAGCAGTCGACGAGCAGGGCAGACACGAACGGAGCCGTCGTCGTCGCACAGGACGTCGCCCGCCGCTACGGCGAGGGCGACACGGCAGTCGACGCCCTCCGGGGGGTGTCGCTCGAGGTGTCCCGAGGCCAGCTGACCACGGTCATGGGCCCATCCGGGTCAGGCAAGTCGACGCTCATGCACATCCTCGCCGGGCTCGACCGGCCGACCGGCGGCAGCGTCGAGATCGGCGGCACCGAGATCACCACGCTGGGCGACACGGACCTGACCAAGCTCCGCCGCGAGCACATCGGGTTCATCTTCCAGTTCTTCAACCTGCTGCCGATGCTCTCCGCCGAGGAGAACATCGTGCTGCCGCTGACCATCGCCGGCGAGAAGCCCGACAAGGCGTGGCTCGAGCAGCTGATCGAGTCAGTCGGGTTGAAGGACAGACGGACGCACCGGCCCTCCGAGCTCTCCGGCGGCCAGCAGCAGCGTGTCGCGATCGCGCGCGCTCTCGTGTCGAAGCCCACCGTGGTCTTCGCCGACGAGCCGACCGGTAACCTCGACTCGAAGACCGGCGGCGAGATCCTCGAGCTCCTCCGGCAGGCCGTGCAGGACGCCGGCCAGACGACCGTGATGGTCACGCACGATCCGCGTTCTGCCTCGATCGCGGATCGCATCCTCTTCCTCGCGGACGGCAACATCGTCAAGGAGCTGCCGCGCTCCGATCCGTCCGAGGTGATCGCGGCGATGGAGGAGATCGGCCGGACGTGAGGTCGATCGCGCTCCGCGGGCTCTGGGCGCGGAAGCTCAGGACGTTCCTGACCGCGTTCGCGATCGTGCTCGGGATCGCGACCGTGAGCGGCACGTTCGTGCTCACCGACTCGATCACGCACGCGTTCGACACGATCTTCTCGAACATCTACCGCGGCACCGACGCCTCGATCACAGGGAAGTCCGCCGTGAGTGTCGACGCAACCACGGACCTGCCGCCGTTCGACGAGTCGCTGCTCGGAAAGGTGAAGGATCTGCCGTCCGTGCAGGCGGCGATCGGCGGCGTCGCCGACACCGCGAACCTGATCGGCTCAAACGGCAAGGTGATCAGCTTCGGGGGCGCCCCGCATCTCGGCTTCTCGGTCGACCCGACCCAGGCGAGGTTCAACTCGCTCTCGCTGGTCGAAGGCAAGTGGCCCGGTCCGAACCAGGTCGTCATCGACCATTCGACCGCGGGCAAGAAGCACATCTCGGTGGGCGACCGCATCGGCGTGGAGGCGCAGGGCAGCGCTCAGCCCTTCACCGTGTCAGGTCTGGTCAAGTTCGGCACCAGCGGGCTCGACATCGGCGGCGCCACGCTCGCCGGGTTCGACCTGAAGAGCGCTCAGCGCCTCTTTCGGAAGGAAGGCAAGCTCGACCAGATCCGTGTCTCGAAGAAGCCCGGGGTCAGCGAGGCCCAGCTGCTCTCCGACATCCGGTCGATCCTGCCGCCGCAGACGCAGGTGAAGAGCGGGGCCGAGCAGGCAGACACCGACGCCGGCGACACCAACGCCTTCACGAGCTTCCTGCAGAAGTTCCTTCTCTCGTTCGGGATCATCGCGCTCTTCGTCGGTTCCTTCGTGATCGCCAACTCGCTCTCGATCACGGTCACCCAGCGGACGCGCGAGTTCGCGACCCTTCGGACGCTGGGTGCGACGCGACGTCAAATCCGGCGGTCGGTGCTTCTCGAGTCGTTCGTGATGGGACTCTTCGCCTCCGTGGTCGGGCTGTTCCTCGGCCTCGGGCTGGCGAAGTTCCTTTTCTGGCTCTTCGGTGAGGTCGGATTCACGCTGCCGAACACAGGCCTCCTGTTCAAGACGCGGACGATCATCGTCTGCCTAGTGGTCGGGACGCTCGTGACGATGCTGGCCAGCCTCCGGCCGGCGCGCCGCGCGACCCGCGTGCCGCCGATCGCGGCCGTCCGCGAGGGCGCGAAGCTTCCGCCGGGCCGGTTCGCCAAGTACCGAGGCGTCGGATCAGCCACGCTGGCGGTGCTCGGCTTCCTCGCGCTCGCCTACGGGATGTGGGGAGCGAGCGGTACGGGCCCGGTGCTGGCCTTCATGGGCATCGGCGCCGTGCTGATCTTCTTCGGGGTCGCGCTCTTCACCGCGCAGCTGATCCGGCCGCTCGCCGCGGTGCTGGGCATCCCGGGCGACCGACTGGCCGGCGCCCCGGGAATCCTTGCCCGCGAGAACGCGATCCGGAACCCGCAACGGACGGGCTCGTCTGCGGCGGCGCTCATGATCGGACTGACGCTGGTCACGCTCGTGACCATGCTGGCGACGTCCATCCGCGCGTCGTTCTTCGGCGCGGTCGACAAGATCTTCATCGCCGACTATGCCGTCACGGCCGAGAACAACTTCGATCTGATCCCGGCGGCAATCGGGCGGACGCTCGCGCAGACGCCCGGCGTCAAGAACGTGGTCGGAGTCCGGGTCGGCGACATGCGCATCAACGGCAAGCGGAACACCCTCTCGGCAGTGAACCCGGGCGGAAGCAAGATCTTCCGGCTCGACTGGACGTCGGGCTCCCCCGCCACGCTCGACACGCTCGGGCCCAACGACGCATTCACCGACAAGGACTACGCGAAGAAGCACGATCTGTCGCTCGGCTCGAAGGTGCAGATCCTCGTGCCGAGCGGGCAGCGGCCGACGTTCCGGATCGCCGGGATCTACGACCCACCGTCCGGCGGGTCTCCCTTCAACGGGCCGCTCGTGATCTCGACCCCCACGTTCGACAAGCTCTACACGACGCCCCAGGACCAATTCGTGTTCTTCAACGTGAACGGGGGCGCGTCATCCGAGGCGAGCGCCCGCCTCGATCGGGACCTGAAGGGCTTCCCGAACGCGAAGGTCCAGACCCGGGAGGAGTTCAAAAAGAATCAGGCGAGCTTCATCGGGAACATCCTCAACATCCTCTACGTGCTACTCGCGCTGTCGGTGATCGTCAGTCTGTTCGGGATCGTGAACACGCTGGTGCTGACGATCTACGAGCGGACCCGAGAGCTGGGCATGCTGAGGGCGGTCGGCATGACCCGCTGGCAGGTGCGGTGGATGGTGTCCCTCGAGAGCGTGGTCACGGCACTGATCGGCGCCGTGGTCGGCATCGCGCTCGGGATCGTCCTGTCGGTCCTGATGATCGTCCGCGTCGACTTCCTCGTGCTCTCCTGGCCCGTCGGGACACTGTTCGTCTTCGCGCTCGTGGCGGTCGTCGCCGGCATGATCGCCGCGATCTTCCCGGCGAGGCGCGCCGCCCGGCTGAACGTCCTCGAGGCGCTGCAGTACGAGTAGGCGCAGCCGCCGTGGTGGAATCGCTGAAGGGTCAGCTGCTCCTCGCCTCACCGGCGCTCTTCGACCCGAACTTCCGTCGGGCGGTCGTGCTGATCACCGAGCACACCCACGAGGGTGCGGCCGGGCTCGTCCTCAACCGCCCTTCCGAGACCGCGGTCGCCGACGCGGTTCCCGACCTGCTGCCGCTCGTTGCCGAGGAGGAGCGCGTGTACGTGGGCGGCCCGGTACAGGGATCGGCCGTGTTGGTGCTCGCGGAGTTCGACGACCCGGAGGAAGCGGCGCTTCTGGTCGTCGACGACGTCGGGTTCGTCCCCGGCGACGGCGACTTCGACCTGCTCGCAGCTGCGACCCGCCGGGCACGGGTGTTCGCCGGCTACGCCGGCTGGGGACCGGGCCAGCTCGAAGCGGAGCTCGAAGAATCGTCGTGGATCGTCGAGTCCTCGCCGGCGCCGGAGCTCTTCCCCGAGCCCGAGGCCGATCTCTGGGCACACGTGCTGCGAGACAAGGGCGGCGTCTACCGCGTGGTCGCGCTGATGCCCGAGGACCCGTCGGTCAACTAGCGAACTCGGCAATCGTCCGGTCGATGTCTTCCTCGGTCGTCTGCCAGTTGCTGACCGAGATGCGGATCGCCTGGAGACCATCCCAGGTCGTCCCGCTCATCCACGCAACGCCGCTTCGCTGCACCGCGCCGAGCTTCGCCGTGGTCCGGTCGTCCGAGTCAAAGCGGAAGAGCACCTGGTTGAGCACGACCTCGTTCAGCACCTCCACCCCGGGCACCTCGGCAATGCCGTCGGCGAACCGCTGCGCCAGGTCGCAACAGCGCTCGACGAGGTCGGCGATGCCGCTTCGCCCGAGCGAGCGGATCGCCGCGTAGACGGGGAAGCCGCGGGCGCGGCGCGAGAACTCGGGCGTCCAGTCGACCTGGTCGCGCGGGCCGCCCTCGCCGCTCTGTACCAGGTATTCCGCCTGCACCGACATCGCGCGGCGGTGCGCCTCCGGCCGGGCACAGAAGACGATGCCGGAGTCGTACGGAACATTGAGGAATTTGTGGCCGTCGGTCGACCAACTGTCTGCGCGCTCGGCACCCGCAGTCAGGTGGGCGAGACGCGGGCTTGCTGCGGCCCACAGACCGAAGGCGCCGTCGACGTGGAGCCAGGCTCCGGCAATCGCAGCAGCGTCGGCGATCTCCCCGAGCGGATCGAACGATCCCGTGTTCACCTCGCCCGCTTGCGCGCAAAGGATCGTCGGGCCGTCACCGGACGCGAGCGCCTCGTCCAGGGCATCGAGCCGCATTCGCCCCTGGTCGTCGACTGCGACCGGAACGAGCGATCCGGTGCCGAGCCCGATCAGGCGAAGCGCCCGTGGCAGGGTCGAGTGCGCCTTCTCGCCCGTCAGTACCCGGATCGGCGGCGCACCGGCCAGTCCATCGCGCTCGACGTCCCAGCCTGCTCGAGCGAGGACCTCGTTGCGCGCGGCGGCGAGCGCGGTCGCATGCGCCATCTGCGTGCCGGTGACGAACGCGAAGGAAACCCCGCGCGGGAGCCCGAGCAGCTCGGCCAGCCACTCCCCTGCCACCTCCTCGACAACCGAGGCTGCCGGGCCGGCGACGTACAGGCCAGCGTTCTGGTCCCAGGCCGAGGTCAGCCAGTCGGCGGCGAGCGCGGCCGGCACGGCGCCGCCGATCACGAAGCCGAAGTAGCGGCCGCTCGGGATCGCGACCGCGCCCGCATCGCCCGCCTCAGCGAGCTCGCGTACGACCTCCCGCGGATCGGTCGGCCTGTCCGGCACGGGGCCGCCCAACCGGGCGCGGAGCTCGTCCACCTCGACTCGGGGAAAGACCGGTCGCTCGGGCAGACTCTCGAGGAAGTCGGCGGCGAGATCAGCCGTCTCGTGGAGCAGCTCGCGCATACCGGGACGCTACCGGCCGGCCCTGATCTGGCTGAGCGTCGCGCGGGGTGTGATCGCGTCGGGATCGACCCGCAGCTCGAGCAGCGCCGGCCGCCCCTCGGCGAGCGCCGCTTCGAACGCCGGCGCGAAGTCCTCGATACGCTCGACCCGAGCGGCGTAGGCGCCGAACGACTCGGCGTAGGCGACGAAGTCCGGGTTGACGAGCTCGGTGGCGACCACGCGGCCCGGGAAGTGGCGCTCCTGGTGCATGCGGATCGTCCCGTACATCCCGTTGTTCACCAGCAGCACCACGATCGCCGCGCCGTACTTCGCGGCCGTCGCGAGCTCGTGGCCGCTCATCAGAAAGTCGCCGTCGCCGCTGAGGCAGACGACCAGCCGCTCGGCCCGGAGCAGCTTGGCCGCAATGGCGGCCGGCACGCCGTATCCCATCGCGCCGGAACACGGCGCGAGCTGCGTCCCGTAGCGGTGGAACTCGTAGAAGCGGTGCGCCCAGACGGTGTAGTTGCCGGCGCCGCTCGTGAGCACGGCGTCGTCGGGGAGCCGCTCGCGCAGGTACGCCATCACATCGGCCAGCTCGAGCTCGCCGGGCAGGCGATCGTGGCGAAGGTTCCCGAGATAGTCGGCATGGGCCTGCTCGAACCAGGAGGCGCGATGCTCGCCGTCGACCGACCGAAGCATCGCCGCGAACTCGGGCGAACCCGAGACGATCGCCAGCTCCGGCTCGTAGACGCGGCCGAGCTCGCCGCGGTCGGCGTGGACGTGAATCAGCCGCTGCCGCGGCCGCGGCGGCTCGAGTAGCGAGTACTGCCGGGTAGCGACCTCGCCGAGGCGCGTGCCGAGCGCGAGCACGACGTCGGTGTCCTGGAGGCGCCGCCCGAGCGCCGAATCCATCCCGATCGTCAACATCCCTGCGTATGCGGACGAGCCGTTGTCGACGTAGTCCTGGCGGCGGAAGGAGGCCGCCACCGGCACGTTCGATGCCTCGGCGAACGCGAGCACGTCGCGCCCGGCCTGCTCGCTCCAGCCGCCGCCGCCGACGACGATCAGCGGCCGGTCGGCGGCTGCGACCAGCTCGAGCGCGCGGTCGACCTGGTCGAGGCGCGGCTCCGGGCGCTCGGGCCGGTAGCGCTCGGCGTCCGGGACGTCCGCCAGGTCGTCCTGGACGTCCTCGGGCAGCGCGACCACGACCGGCCCGGGACGGCCCGAGCTCGCGGTGTGGAACGCGCGCTCGACCACCTCCGGCGTCTCCACCGCGTCCTCGAGCGTCGTCACCGACTTCGCCATCTCGCCGAACATGCGCGTGTAGTCGAGCTCCTGGAACGCCTCCCGTCCGAGGTGCGGGCGCGGCACCTGGCCGACGAAGAGGACGAGCGGAGTCGAGTCCTGGTAGGCGGTGTGAATCCCGACGGCCGCGTGCGTCGCGCCGGGAGCGCGCGTCACCAGACACACGCCGGGCCGGCCGGTCAGCTTCCCGTAAGCCTCGGCCATGTTGGCCGCCGCCGCCTCGTGGCGAGTCGTGTAGATGCGGATCGGCGAGTCGCCGATCGCGTCCAGCACGCTGATGTAGCTCTCGCCGGGGACGCAGTAGGCCGTGTCCACACCGTGGACGAGCAGCTGGTCGACCAGGATGCGCGCGACGGTGCGGGTCACGTCCTAGAAGGCGATCGGATACTCGCCGTAGACGGTCGGGCGTTGGAGCTTCGGGCGGTCCTCGTCCGCCGGGTCGACGTACCTGATCGTCCGCTTCCCGGCCCATTCGGTCGGGAGCACCATGACACGGACGAACGCGCTTTCCTCGGTCGCCGAAGCCGTCGCCAGCACCGGCTCCGGGCCGCTCTCGAACCACGGCTCGCCCGGCGCGTAGTCGTGGGTCGCGCCGCCCGACTCGATCCGAATCGAGCCGTGCAACAGGTAGCGGATGCCGGGCCCTGGATGGGTGTGCCGGTACGCGATCCCGCCCCGCGGGAAGTCGATCCGGTCGTGGCGCATCAGCCAGCCGGGCTGCACCTGGACCGACGCAGCGAGCAGCGCGTCGCCGGGCTCGGCGTCGAGCAGTTCCCAGACCAGCGTCGTCCCGTCGTCGAGCTCGTGGACGACGGCGTTCTGCGCGTCGTGCGTGCTGCGTGAGAGAGCCAGGATCAATGGAAGTACTGCCCACCGTCGATGACCATCGTCTGGCCCGTGACGAAGTCCGCGGCCGACGTGCAGAGGAAGACGACCGCGCCGACGACGTCCTCCGGCAACTGGTCGCGCTGGATCGTGCGGGCGGCGACGGAGACGTCCCGCAGCTTCTCGACCACCTCGGGATTGGCCTCGACGCCGGCAGTCATCGTGAACCCCGGCGCGACACAGTTGACATGAATGCCGTCCTTGCCCAGCTCCTTGGCCAGCGCGCGGGTGAAGGCGACGATCGCTCCCTTCGAGGTCACGTAGTGGAGCAGGAACGGCACGCCGCGGAAGGGTGTCCCCGAGGAGATGTTCACGATCTTGCCGCCGCCCTGCGCCCGCATCGCGGGCACTGCGGCGCGGCACGTGAGGAACATCGAGGCGACGTTCACGTCCATCACCTGCCGCCACTCCTCGAGCGGGATCTCGGTGAACGGCCGCATCGCCAGCGAGGCGTAGAGTCCCGCGTTGTTGATCAGGATGTCGAGGCGGCCGTGCCGGTCGAGCGTCTCGTCGACCATACGGCCGACGTCGTCCTCGTCCGCGACATCCGCCCGGATGCCGCCCTCGGGCGGGCTCAGGTCGGCGACGACGACTGTGGCGCTCTCGGCCGCGAGGCCGTCCGCGATCGCCGCGCCGATCCCCTGCGCGCCACCGGTGACGAGCGCGACCCTGCCTTCCAGAAGACTCACCTGAGCGGCGAGAACGAGGTCGGAATCAGGATCCGATTCTCCTGCGTGTGGATCAGGGGCTGGATCTTGGCGAGAAACGCGACCCACGCCTCGTCGGCCTGGAGCTCCCTCCGGCGCCTCTCCCGGTCGGCGAAGTCGTCGTATGCCCAGATGTGCGTGTAGGTCGAGGGTCTGCCCACGTCGGTCGTGAACGCGCCGACCAGCCTGCCCAGGTAGCGCTCCTGGAGCGCGATCCCCTCGGATTCGTACAGGCCGACGAGCTCGTTCAGCTTGCCCGTGTAGACGTGGTAGTCGCGCTCTTCGACGATCACGTGGCGATTCTATGATGCCGGCGATGACCGTCCGCGACCGCGTCGTCCCGTTCGTCCACGACCTGATCGGCGTGCCGATGGAGAAGAAGCCCTTCATCCGCGAGGCGCGCCGAAGGTTGCTTGCCGGTGCGGGTGGTCGAGTCCTCGAGGTTGGTGCCGGCACCGGTTACAACCTCGCCTACTACCCCGAGGGCATTTCCGAGCTGACGGTCACCGACGGGATGGCCGGGATGCTCCGCCGCGCCAGGAAGCGCGCGGCCGAGACCGGCCGGGAGGTGACCCTGACGACGGCCTCGGTCGAAAACCTGCCGTTCGAGGACGGCACGTTCGACACCGTCGTCGGCTCGCTGCTGCTCTGCTCCGTCGGCGATCCGGCTCGATCGCTCGCGGAGATCCGTCGCGTGCTCAAGCCGGACGGGCAGTACCTCTTTCTCGAGCACGTCCGCTCCGACGATCCCGACCTCGCGCGCAGCCAGGACCGGTGGGAAGGCGTCTGGCGGGTGATCGGGCAGGGCTGCCACCCGAACCGCGACACGCTTCCGCGGATCGAGTCGGCGTTCACGATCGACGAGGTCGAACGGGGCGAAGTGCCCTTCGGTCCGAAGATCGTTCGGCCGTACGTCCTCGGCCGCGCGAGCAGGCGATAGCCCGGGCCGACACCGGTGTAAGCTTTTCGGTGGTGATGGAACGGCGCGGCGGCTCTCGGTCCCGGGCGGCGCTCGCGGCGCTGGGGGTTTCCATGGCCAGGCTGCGGTCGCAGCCGCTTCGTCCGGTTCTCGTCGTCGCCGGCGTCGCGCTCGCCTTCGCGATGACAGTCGCGATCGTCGGCGGCAGCCTGGTCGCCCGCCAGCAGGCGCTGGGTCGCGCGCTGGAGGCGCTGCCGCCCAACGCGCAGGGCTTCCGCGTCGACCGATTCGGGCTTCCGCTGAACGAGCGCACCTACCGGCAGAAGGATCGTGACGTGCGCCGCGTGCTGCGAACCCTCTCGCCCGGCGACGCGCGGCGGGTGGTGTTCTACCGGCAGCTCCGCGTCGACGGACAGCTCGTCGAGATCACCGGCATCGACCGTCTCGCCCAATCGGTCAGGCTCCGATCCGGCCGACTCCCGCGCTCGTGCACGCCGACATCGTGCGAGGTGCTCCAGATCGGCGACCGGGGGCGCGCGAAGCTGCACCAGGGTGACGTCCGGCTCGACCGGGTCGGTACGGCCGACCTGCGCGACCCCGGCATGTTCGGCTACATCTCGGCCGCAGGCGCGAGCCCCGCCGCCCCGCCCGTGCTGCTGATCGCACCGAGCGTCGGGTCGATTGACCGATTGGCGTCGCTGCAGCCGTTCTACCGCGTCTACTCCTGGCTCTCGCCGCTGAGGGCCGACAGCCTCAAGACCTGGGACGTCGGTTCTACGCTGGCCGCCGAGTCCCGCGGGCAAACGGCGCTGTACGCGGCCGACTCGTCCTTCCGTCTGAGCAGCCCCGACGACGAGCTGCTGGACGCCACCCACCGAGGCACGATCGCGGCTCGGCGTCTGGTCCTCGTCGGCGGCGAGACCAGTGCGTTGCTGCTCGGGTTCGCGATCATCGCCGCGATCGGGCTCCGCCGTGGCCTGGGCAGCGAGCGGCGCCGTTTGCTCGCCCGTGGTGCGCGACGCTGGCAGGCGTCGCTCGCGCTCGCCGCCGAGATCGGCGCAATGACGCTCGCCGGCGCCCTGGTCGGAATCGCCGTCGGGGCGGCGGTGGTCGCCCTGATCGCAGGAGCCGCAGCCGAGCCCATCGGCGCGATCCTCTCGCACGGGCTGCTCGCCGGCTGGACGCTTGGTGCACTCGCCGGCGGCGTGCTCGTGGTCACACTCGTGCTCGCCACGACGACGCTGACCAGGGACGACGAGCAGGGGCGCGGGCGCATTCACCTGTTCGACGTCGCGGCGATCGGCGCTGCAGCGACGATCGCCGTCGGTCTGAGCCGCGGCGCACTCGACCCGGACTCGGTCTCGGGCGGCAACACGTTCTTGCTGCTCGTCCTCCCCGCCCTCGTCTGCTTCGTCATCGCGGTCCTGCTCGCCCGGCTGCTCGGGCCGACGATGCGGGCGGTCGAGCGGCTGACCCGGAGACGGTCGCTCGCGCTCCGCCTCGGCGTGCTCGCGCTCGCGCGGGCGCCGTCGCGCACGGTGGTCACGTGCGCATTCGTCGCGGTCGCGCTCGGGCTGGCCCTGTTCGCCGCCGCCTACCGCGCGACGCTCGCGCGCGGGGCCTCAGACCAGGCGGCGTTCCAGGTGCCCCTCGACTACAAGGTCAGTGAAGGCCCGAAGCTGGTGGAGCCGCTCGACGCGGCGCCGCTGTCCGCCTATGAGCGCACGGCGCCGGGAACCGATGCCTTCCCGGTCGTCCGGGTCGCCGCCACCACACCCGGCGAGGGCACCGCCGTGCTCTCGCCCACCGTGCTCGGCGTCCCAGCGGCGGCGATCCGGCAGATGCACTGGCGCTCCGACTTCTCCTCCCTGTCACGCTCGGAGATTGCGAAACGACTGTCGGCCCAGGGTGAGCCGCACCTGCGCGGCCCGAGGATCCCGGCTGGAGCAGGAACGCTCTCGATCAACGCCCGCCTGCGCGGCGCGGATCTTCTGGCCTGGGTCGTCGCCGCCGATCCGCGCGGGCGGATCTCGCTGCTCCCGCTTGGCCGAGTGCGTCCGGGCGGGCCCGTCACGCTCACTGCGCGGACCCCCCGCGACCGGCCGCTGCGGATCCTCGGCATTCAGCTCGCGCTGCCCGAAAGCGAGGCGTTCATGCTCGCCCACGACGCCGCGGAGGGAGAGCTGACGGCGGCACCGTCCGGCGAGCTCTCGGTCGGGCCGCTGCATGTGGGAAGCCGTGTGCTGACGGACTGGCGCGAGTGGAGGCTCTCGAAGGACGGCGACGTGCTGCCCCACGCTGGCGGCGCGACCATCCGCTACGCCTTCCCCGACACCGGCCTCCACCTCGTCTTCCGCCCGACCGAGGGGACCGACGACAGGCCGATGCCGGTGATCGTCTCGTCCGACGTGGCCAAGGCGGCGGGCGGCGTCGGCGCCACGACGGTGCTCGATTTCCAGGACACGCAGATCGACGCCCGGATCGTCGGGGTGGCGTCGCGGCTGCCGTCCGTGCCGTCCGACACCGGCGCGTTCGTGCTCGCCGACTCCACGTGGCTCTCGACCGCGATCGATGCGGATGCGCCCGGGCAGGGCACGCCGTCCGAGGTCTGGATTGCAGCGCCGGAGGGGAACTCGCTCGTCGCCCGCGCGCTGCACCGGCCGCCGTTCTCGGCGCTCGCCGTCGATTCGCGCGGCGCAATCGAGGAGCGGCTTTCACGTGACCCGCTCGCCCATGCGACCGCCGTGGCACTCGGCGCCGCGGGCCTGGTCGCGCTCGTGCTCGCCGTGCTCGGCTTCTGGGTCGGTGTCGCGAGCGAGCTGCACGACGAGAAGAGCGATTTCTTCGACCTCGAGGCGCAGGGACTGCCGCCGGCGGACATGCGCCGCCAGCTCCGCATCCGAGGCGTGATCCTGCTCGTGCTCGGCTTCGCCGGCGGGCTCGTCCTGGCCGTGCTGCTGTCGCGGCTCGTCGTGTCGTTGATCCGCGTGTCGGGAACGACCGGCGTGCCCGAGCCTCCCCTTCGACTCGACCCCGACTGGCTGATCGCCGGACTCGGGATCGCGGCGGTGATGCTCGCCGCACTACTCGTGGCCGAGGCGGCATCGCTGGCCGCCTTCCGTGACAGCCGCCCCGAGCGTGCCTCCTGGAGCCTCGAATGACTCCGGCCATCGACGTCCGCGAGGCGTTTCGCATCCACCGCTTCGGGCGGGCGACGTCGGTCGCGCTCCAGGGCCTGACGTTGCGGGTCGAGCAGGGCGAGCTCGTGGTCGTGCTCGGCCCCAGCGGCTCGGGGAAAACGACGCTGCTCCGCACGATCGCCGCATTCGACACCCTCTCCGCCGGCGTCGCGCGGGTACTGGGCACCGACGTCGGCAGCCTGGGGGCAGGCACCGCCGCGATGTTCCGGGCGCGAAACCTCGGGCTGCTCGATCAGCACTACGCGCGTGCCCTCTCCCCCGACCTGACCTGTGTGCACACGGTCGGTCTGGGGCTCGAGCTGCTCGGCTCGCCACGGACGGAGGCACGAAAGGTGGCCGCCGGCCTGCTCGACCGGGTCGGGCTGGGCGAGCGGTTCGAAGCCCGGCCCGGTGCTCTTTCCGGCGGCGAGCAGCAGCGTGTCGCCCTCTGCGCGGCGCTGGCCCACCGACCCCGGTTGCTGCTGGCCGACGAGCCCGCCGGCGAGCTGGACGGCGAGAACGCCGCGATCGTCTACGGGCTGATCGCAGAGCTCGCGCGCGAGCAGGGGACGACCGCGCTCGTGGTCAGCCACGACGAGGCGGCGGCGACGATCGCAGACCGCCTGGTCTATGTCCGCGACGGCCGTGTGGTGGAGGAAGCCCGCCCGGGCATGCGGTCGTCGCTGGTCATCACCGAGCCCGGCTGGGTACGGCTGCCCGACCCCCTGCTCGAGGCGCTCGGGTCGCCCACGCGACTCCATGCCGAGCGGCGCGAGCACGAGCTCGTCCTCTCCAGCGACTCGCTCGACCGTGCGCTCGACACTCCGGCGCCGGCCATGTTCCACGAGCATGCGGCGACGCCGGGCGAGACGGTGGCCGAGCTACGCGGTGTGGTCAGGCGGTTCGAGGGAGCGCCGAGGCCGGTGCTCGACGGCGTCTCCGCCTCGTTCGCTGCGGGGACGCTGACGGCGGTCGTCGGCCGGTCGGGCAGCGGCAAGACCACACTCCTGCACCTGCTGGCCGGGCTCGAGCGGCCCGACCAGGGGCAGGTGCTCGTCCGGGGACGCGAGATCGAGGATCTCGACCGGGCCGAGGCGGCCGCGGTCCGCCGAGAGCACGTGGCGCTGGTCACCCAGGAGCCCGGCCTGGTGCCGCACCTGAGCGCGCGCGAGAACGTGGAGCTGGGGCTGCTCGTGCGGGGATTGGAGGGCGATCCCACTGCGGCACTGACCGAGGTCGGCCTCGGCGCGCGACTCGACCATCGCGCCGATCGGCTCTCCGCGGGTGAGCGGCAGCGGGTCGCGATCGCGCGCGCGCTGGCCGCCGACCCCGTGCTGCTGCTTGCGGACGAGCCGACCGCTCGTCTCGACCAGTCGAATGCGCGCGCGGTCGGCGAGCTGCTGGCGAAGCTCTCACACGAGCACGGCACCGCGGTCGTGTGCGCCACCCACGACGAAGTCGTGATCGACCAGGCCGACTCGAAGCTCGGGCTGACGCCGGAGCCGGCCTCCCGGCCGGAGGCAGCGGGACAGACTGAATCCTGACCCTTCTCTCGCAGCAGGGACAGCTTCAGCCTGTCCCAGGACCTCCGTCGCGGGGCGGCTAGATGCCGGCCAGGGCCAGGTACTTGAGCTCGAGCCAGTCCTCGATGCCGTACTTCGAGCCCTCGCGGCCCATGCCCGACTCCTTCATGCCACCGAAGGGGGCCACCTCGGTGGAGACAAACCCGGTGTTGATCCCGACGATGCCGTAGTCGAGCGCCTCGGAGACGCGCCAGACCCGGCCGACGTCGCGACTGTAGAAGTACGCCGAGAGACCGTACGGAGTGTCGTTGGCCGTGCGCACCGCCTCCTCCTCGGTCGAGAAGCGAGCGATCGCAGCCACGGGGCCGAAGGTCTCCTCGCTGCTCATCGCCATCTCCGGGGTCAGGCCGGTCAGCACCGTCGGCCGGAAGAACGTCTGCCCGAGCTCGTGGCGCTCACCGCCGAGGTGGAGCTCCGCACCGCGGTCGACGGCGTCGGCGACGTGGTGCTCGACCTTCTGGAGCGCTTGAGCGTCGATCAGCGGGCCGACCTTGGTCTCCGGCTCGGTCCCCGCCCCGACCTTCAGCTGCGTCACGCCCGCCACCACCCGCTCGAGGTAGGCGTCGTAGACGCCGTCCTGGACGAGGATCCGATTCGCGGTGATGCAGGTCTGGCCCGAGTTGCGGTACTTGTTGAGGAGCGTGCCGGCGACCGCCTCGTCGAGGTCCGCGTCGTCGAAGACGACGAAGGGCGCGTTGCCGCCGAGCTCGAGCGAGATCTTCTTCAGGCCCTTCGCGCACTGGGCCATCAGCAGCTTGCCCACCTCGTTCGATCCGGTGAAGCCGACCTTGCGGACGAGCGGGCTCGAGGTCATCTCGCCGCCGATCAGAGGCGCGTCCTCGGCGTCGCCGGTGACGACGGAGAAGACGCCCGGCGGGAGTCCGGCCTCCTCGCCGAGAGCGGCGACGGCAAGCGCCGAGAGCGGCGTCTGCTCGGCAGGCTTGAGCACCATCGTGCAGCCTGCGGCCAGCGCAGGCGCGGCCTTGCGGGTCGGCATCGCCGAGGGAAAGTTCCACGGGGTGATCCCTGCGGCCACGCCGACCGGTTGCTTCAGCACGACGATCCGCCGGTCCGGCAGCGGCGACGGGATCGTGTCGCCGTAGACGCGCTTCCCCTCCTCTCCGAACCACTCGAGGAACGACGCCGCGTAGCGGATCTCGGCCCCGGACTCGGCCAGCGGCTTGCCCTGCTCGAGCGTGAGCAGGAGCGCGAGGTCGTCGATGTGCTCGAGCATCAGGTCGGCCCAGCGGCGGAGGATCCGGGCTCGGTCGGCCGCGGTGCGTCCGCGCCAGCCCGGGAACGCCGTCTCGGCCGCGCCGAGCGCACGCCGGGTCTCGGCAGCGCCCATGCGCGGCACCCGCGCAAGCTCCTCGCCCGTCGCCGGGTTCGTCACCGGGAACGTCTGGCCGGAGTCGGAGTCGACCCAGCGGCCGTCGACGAACGCCTGTTCCCGGCGCAGCTCCGTCTCGGCGATCACAGCGCCTCGAGCCAGTCGCGAATCTCGTGCGGGGTGAGCGTCCGCCGCCCGAGCTCGTCCGCCGTGGGAACGAAGTCGCGGGCGACCCGCAGCACGACCTCCTCGGTGTCGGAAAACGGGCTGAGGATCTTCGTGCCCTTGAGCAGCACCTTGCCCGGCAGCGGAGCGGCGACTGCGATCAGGTGCGCCGCCGAATAGCCCTTCCCGCGGAGAAGCTCGTTCGCCTCGTCGATCACCGCGCCGCCAGCTTCTCACGCAGGAGATCGTTGACGACCTTGGGATTGGCCTTCCCACCCGTCTCCTTCATCACCTGACCGACGAAGAAGCCGAGCAGACCGTCCTTGCCTCCTCGATAGGCCTCGACCTGCCCGGGGTTGGCGGCGAGGACTGCCTCGACGAGCGGCTCGAGCTCCGAGGCATCGGAAACTGACGTCTGTGTCAGGTACTCGTCGGCCCTGAACCCGTCGTCCGCGCTGGCGGCGACGGCCGCGGAGAGCGCCTCCCGTGTCAGGTCCTTCGTCGCCTTGGCCACCCGAGCCAGCTCGGCGAGGTTCGCACCGGCCGGGATCGGCTGGTTCATGGCGAAGTTGAACGCCTCGCGCTCGCTCACGCCGCCGGCCAGCAGGCCCGTGTACGCAGGATCGCGGTCGGTGGTCACCAACGCCCAGGCGTCATCCACCCCGAGCGCCTCGGCCCGCTCACGGATGAGATCCGCCGGCAGCTCCGGCAGCTCCACGTGGAGGCGCTCGATCAGCGCCGGCTCGGGCTCCAGAGGCACGAGGTCGGGCTCGGGGAAGTAGCGGTAATCGTCCGCCTCTTCCTTCGAGCGGTGCGGCGTCAGCGTGTCGGTGTTGGGCTCGTAGTCGTAGGTGTGCTGCTCGACGGTTCCGCCCGACTGGTACAGCTCGACCTGCCGCCGGACGGCCGCGTCGATCCCACGCCCGATGAAGCGGAATGAGTTCATGTTCTTCAGCTCCCAGCGCGTGCGCAGCTCGTCCGAGCCCGCCGGGCGCACCGAGACGTTGGCGTCGCAGCGCAGGGTCCCCTCCTCCATTCGCGCGTCCGAGATGCCGAGCGCGACGATCGTCTGGCGCAGAAGCTGGAGGAAGCGCTCTGCCTGCTCGGCCGAGCCGATATCGGGCTGGGTGACGATCTCGACCAGGGGGGTGCCGCCGCGGTTGAAGTCGATCAGCGACCGCTCCGCACCGATCTTGCGACCCGTGCCCCCGCCGACGTGGACGGTCTTTGCGGCGTCCTCCTCCAGGTGGGCGCGGACGAAGCCGATCTCGAACGGCTCTGGACCGGGAACCGCTAGTCGGCCACCGACGCAGAGCGGCTGGTCGTACTGGGAGATCTGGTAGCCCTTCGGGTTGTCCGGATAGAAGTAGTTCTTGCGGGCGAAGACCGCGCGTTCGGCGATCTCGGAGCCCAGAGCGAGGCCCAGCTTGATCGTCCACTCGACGGCGGTGCGGTTCGCCACCGGGAGCGCACCGGGATGCGCGAGGCAGACCGGGCAGGTGCGCGTGTTCGGCTCCGCGCCGAAGCCGGTCTCGCAGCGGCAGAACATCTTCGTCCGCGTCTTCAGGTGGACGTGGATCTCGAGCCCGACGACGGCTACCCAGTCGGTCATCTGAGCCGCTCCGGGACGTAGTCGAAGCCGAGCGCCCCCTCCAGGGCGTGGCCGGCGCGAAACAGCCTGTTCTCCGAGAGCTGCGGCCCGACGAGCTGCAGGCCGACCGGCAGTCCCTCGGAGAGCCCGCACGGGATCGAGAGCCCCGGGAGGCCTGCCACGCACGACGGGATCGTCAGGAGGTCGGAGGCGTACATCGCGAGCGGGTCGTCGGCGCGCTCGCCGATCGGGAACGCGACCGTGGGCGACGTAGCGGACACGATCACGTCGAAGCGCTCGAAGACGGCGGCGTGCTCGCGGATGATCACCGTCCGCACCTGCTGCGCCTTGCCGTAGAACGCCTCGTAGTAGCCGGCCGACAGCGCGTAGGTGCCGAGCATGATCCGGCGCTTCGGCTCGTCGCCGAAGCCCTCGTCCCGCGTGCGCTCGTAGACGCTGGTCAGGTCGTCGCCTTCCGCCCGGAACCCGTAGCGGACGCCGTCGTAGCGGGCGAGGTTGGACGAGGCTTCGGCAGGCGCGATCAGGTAGTAGCACGGCAGCCCGTACTCGACCGAGCGCGGCAGCGAGCACTCCGCGACGTCCGCGCCGAGCTCCTCGCACAGCGTGATCGCGCGCTCGACCGCCTCCGCCACGCCCGACTCGATGCCTGGAGCGTCGCGCATCTCGACGGGAACGCCGATTCGCAGGCCCTCGAGATCCTCCATCTCCGGAAGCTCGACCGGCGGGACGTCCACGGTGGTCGAGTCGGCGGGGTCGCGGCCGGAGATCACCCGGTAGAGGAAGGCGCAGTCGCGCACAGTCTTCGTGACGGGGCCGACCTGGTCGAGCGAGGACGCGAAGGCGACGATGCCGTAGCGACTGACCGTTCCGTACGTGGGTCGCAGTCCGACGTTGCCGCAGAGCGCCGCCGGCTGCTTGATCGAGCCCCCCGTGTCGGAGCCGAGCGCCCACGGAGCCATCCCCGCCGCAACGGCAGCGGCCGAACCGCCACCGGACCCGCCCGGAACGCGCGCAGGATCCCAGGGGTTCCGCGACGGCCCCCACGCCGAGTTCTCCGTCGACGAGCCCATCGCGAACTCGTCCGTGTTCGTCTTGCCGAGCGCTCGGAGTCCGTGCTCCTTGCAGCGGGCGGCCACGGTCGAGTCGTACACGGGCACGTAGCCGGCGAGGATCTTCGAGCCGGCCGTGGTTTCGATCCCCTTCGTCCCGATCACGTCCTTGATCGCGATCGGCAGTCCCTCGCCCCCCGGGTCGTCGCAGACGCGGAGGAAGCAGTGCAGCTCGGGGTCGCGCTCGTCGATCGCGGCGCGGTAGGCGGCGAAGAGCTCCTCGCCCGAGATCTCGGCGGCGTTCAGCAGATCCACCGCCTGCTCGGCAGTCAGCCTCAAAGTGTCGATGCTCATACGGGCGGCACCCCGAAGAAGCCGTCCTCCGGGTCGGGTGCGTTCGCCAGCGCCGCCTCGCGTGAGAGCGACGGCACCGGGTCGTCCTCGGCGAGCACGTTGACCAGATCGAGCGGGTGCGAGGTCGGCGGGACGCCGTCGAGATCGAGCTCGGACACCTTGCCGACCGCCTCGAGGATCGCGCTCAGCTGCTCTCTGAACTTCTCGATCTCCTGCTCGGACAGGGCCAGGCGCGCGAGCTTCGCGACGTGCAGCACCTCGTCTCGACTGATCTCCACGACCACCATCCTCCCAAAAGAAGGGCCCCCTTTCGGGGGCCCTGGCAACAGGTTCCGAAAGGGAAGCTCTAGAGCGGAACGACGTTCGCCGCCTGCAGGCCCTTCTGGCCCTGCACGACCTCGAACTCGACCTTCTGACCCTCGGTCAGCGTCTTGTACCCGTCGGATTGGATCGCGCTGAAGTGGACGAAGACGTCCTCGCCCTCACTCCGCTCGATGAATCCGTAGCCCTTCTCGTTCGAAAACCACTTCACGGTGCCCTCTGCCAAAACATCCTCCTTCTGTACTGCAAAAACACGCGACGGCCCGGGCACCGAGCCGCCGACCCAGGGTTGAGCGGGCCGAACGTTAGCGCCCGTCCCCGGGGAACGCAAGGCGACCGGCCCGATAATTCGCAGCCTTGACCGTATTTCGTAACAACATCGCGATGGTCATCGGGCCGACGCCGCCCGGGACCGGGGTCATCACACCGGCGACCTCGACCGCGCCGGGATCGACGTCGCCGCGCAACCCCTGGTCTGTTCGGTTCATGCCGACGTCGATGACTGCCGCGCCCGGCTTGACCATGTCCTTCGAGACCACACCTGCCTTGCCCACCGCCGCGACGAGCACGTCCGCCTGGGAGACGTGCGCTGAGAGGTCGGTCGTCCGAGAGTGGCAGATCGTCACCGTCGCGTTGGCCCCCAGCAAGAGTAGGGCGGCCGGCTTGCCGACAATCGTGCTGCGCCCGATCACCACCGCCCGCTTCCCCTCCAGCTGCACCCCGTACTCCTCCAGCAGCGCCATGATCCCGAGCGGCGTCGCCGGCACGAAGGTCGGCTCGTCCAAATAGAGCTGGCCGGCGCTTGCCGGGTGGAAGCCGTCGACGTCCTTGCGCGGTGAGACGGCACGCAGGATCCGACTTTCATCGATGTGATCCGGCAGAGGCAGCTGAACGAGGATGCCGTCGACCGCGTCGTCGGCATTCAGCTCGCCGACCAGCCTGAGAAGCGCTTGCTCGGAGGTGTCGGCCGAGAGGTGATGGTCGTGCGGCTCGATTCCGGCCTCGCGCGCCGCTTCGTGTTTCTTCCCGATGTAGATGTGGGACGCCGGGTCTTCCCCGACCAGCACTGTCGCCAGGCCGGGCCGCCCCAGCTTCGCAACCTCGGCCGCGACCTCCTGCCTGATCCGCGCGGCCAGCCCGGCTCCGTCCATTTTCGTCGCGCTCACGCGCGCAAGCGTACTTTGCGCCGGCCCTGGGAAAACAGGCGAGCATGCAGCGCGGTCAATCCGGTGGCTCCGGCGAGACCACGCACGCCCACGACAGGTCGACCGTGCGGCTCCCGCTTGCCGCGACGACACCGGATCGGGACTCACCGGCCGGAACGGCGACCGCCGCCGGCCGTGACTTCCGGCCGTGGCTCGTCGTCCTCATTCTCGTGATCGCTGCCCTTGTCGGCGCCGGGTTGGCCGCTTGGCGGAACGGAAGTGACAGGGCGGCCGGAACCACCACCGCCACCCCGGTTCAGGCACTCGTCCCCGGGGTCGTCGGTTTCCAGGCGCCTGCCGCACTCGCAGCCCTGCGCGTGCATGGGCTCCGTGGCAACGTCGTCACCGTCCCGAGCTCGATGGCGGCCGGCCGGGTCGTCGCACAGCACCCGAAAGCGGGCGCTGCAGTCCATAGCGGTTCGATCGTACGGTTGAACGTCTCGAGGAGGCCGGCGCCGCCGAGCAACCGAGCGACGAGCACTGCGCCGGCACCGCCCGCCGCAGCGATCGCGGTTCCGGACGTTCGCGGCGAGAAGGTCGACGACGCCCGCAAGGAGCTCCGTCGTGCGGGTCTCGTCATCGACCTCGAGCGTGTTCCAGGCGACCAACCCAAGAACACCGTCGTTTTACAGTCTCCTGGGCCGGGTACGCCGGTGACACGGGGTCAACACATCGTCGTCACGCTCTCCTTCGGGCGGCACGGTGGCCGCCACGGGCACGGGAACCAAGGAGACGAGGACCGGGGATAACCATCGCCGCTTCGGCGGCTACGAGGGGAGTCATGGGAATCGGAGTGAGCCTGATCCTGATCGCCGTCGGCGCGATCCTGACCTGGGCGGTCGAGACGAGCGTCTCCGGCCTCGACGTGAACGCCGTCGGCGTGATCCTGATGATCGTCGGACTCGTCGGGCTCGTGCTCTCGCTGGCGTTCTGGTCGACCTGGTGGGGGCCGGGGTATTTCCGGCGGACAGTGGTGTCCGGCTCAGACCGTCGGCGACGGCAGGTCGTCGTCGAGGACGCGCCTGCCGACGAGGTCATCGAAGAGCGGTACTAGCGGCGAACTGCGGCGCGGCGCGCCACCGGTGACAGGATTACACTGGTGTCGTGCCGCGCTACGACCTGCCGAACTACGCGCCCCAGCCGCTCCGACTCGTCCAGCGCCTGGTCAACACGGTCGACTTCGAGCGCGACCGCGACTGGCTGGCGGACTTGCTCGTCGACGAGGGCGTACAGGCAAGCGCAGCCGAGCTGGATCAGGCGCGCGAGGTGCGTGAGGCCATTCGCGAGTTGCTGTACGCCAACAACCGGCAGGCGACGGAGGGCGATCCCCACGGCGTACTGCGTCGCGCAGCCGACCGCGCAGGCTTCACGCTCGATCTCGAGGCTCCCGCGCTGGCGCCATTGGTTGCCGGCGTCGACGGCGTACTCGGCCGCGTGCTCGCGGTCGCCTACGGCGCCATGGTGGACGGCTCCTGGAGCCGCCTGAAGGCGTGCCGCAACCACGGCTGCCGGTGGGCGTTCTACGACTACTCGCGAAACCGCTCGGCGAGCTGGTGCTCGATGCAGCTGTGCGGCAACCGCACGAAGACGCGAGCCTATCGCCGTCGCCACACGGCGGCGTAGTCGACGTCCGTTATCGACACCCGATGACGGTTCGACCATGCGCACTATCCGCGTATCCTCACGTCGATGACCCCCGACGGATGGCTGGCTGCCTACCGCACGGCCTGGATCGAGCGCGATCCGGACGCCGCCGCGGCTCTCTTCACCGAAGACGCGACGTACCTCGAGCAGCCGTACGGCGAGGCGTTCGTAGGGCCGCAGGGCGTCCGCGACTACTGGGCGGGGGTCACCGCTGCTCAGGCCGACGTGGAGGTCCGCTACGGCACGCCGGTCAACTCGGGAAACCGGACGGCGGTCGAGTGGTGGGTGACGCTCACCAACGACGGCGCGCCGATCACGCTGGCCGGAGAGTTCATGCTCACATTCGACGAGGCAGGCCTCTGCCAATCGCTGCGCGAATACTGGCACTTCGTCGAAGGCACGCAGTCGCCGCCCCCGGGCTGGGGCGACTAGGGCGTTTTACGAGAAGGCGCCTGGCGGATTCGAACCGCCGTATCTGTCAAACCGGCGGTTTGCAGGGATTAAGGATTGACAGCGCAACGTTTCAGGCGCAAGTTGAGTGGGCTTCCTTCGAGGGAGGAACGACGGCCCGGTTGCTGCGGCGGCCGGGCCTTCATCATTCTCAAGCTCCGACTCAAGGGAGGCTCATCCCGTGCAAGCGCAGCTCGGCCACAACCGGCTCTGGACCCAGACCTCTAACCGGGGGTCGAACTCTCGCCGGCCGGACGAGCGCTTCCCCCGCGATGCCGGGCCGGTCAGGACGCTACGCGGCGAGCTGACCGCTGCCAATTCGCTGTTTCGGCCATGGCCGCGAGCATCCCGTATGCCTCCTCGTGCGACGGCCCGCCCAGCGCTGAGAGACACGACCCCGCCATCGCCGCCTCCTCGATCGTCAGGCTCTCGTCTTCCTCGAGCAGCCGGCGAAGCCACCGAACCGCGACCGCCGCTCAGGCTCTTTCTCCGCGACCAGGGCGGTCAGGGCCAACGCTTCCTCGAGGCTGATCCCGGCCGAGCTCCCGTGCGGTCGCTTCCGCCATGAGGATGGTTCCCGCGTTCGATCGCGGTGGCGAAGATCCGGCGTGGATGCCCTTGCGCTGTCAACGGCCCTCCCGGTGGGGTCGGACGGCGAGGCTCAGCCTATCGGGTCAACAGCTCTCAGCCGGCTGGGCGGTCGGTCGTCACGAGCGATCCGTCTTCGGCGACCGTGACGCGGGTGACCGGAAGACTGAAGTGCGCTCGGGCTGACTCGCCGCTGCCTTCCTCAAGCCAGCCGGCTTCGTCGTCGGGACGAGTGACGACGACGATCTCGTCAGCAGTGAACGTCCGTAGGGCGTCCTCGATCGCTTTCACGGGGTCAGAGTCGCCCACGCTAGCCTTGACGTCCTCGGTGGGAGTGGCCTCTGCGGTCGTCTCCGCAAGCGACGCCGCTTCGCCGCGGGCATCGTCCTCGGCGTTCGTCAACCAGTCGAGCCGCGAGATCTCCGACGCGGGTGCAACGACGAGCGTTTCGGCGTCGTCACCGCCACGACTGCGAACTAGGTCGCGCAGTGCACCGTCGGCGACCTCTGCAGTAACAACGATGAGCAGACGACGCGGCATCTCGTTTCTCCTTTCGCCGGATCTCAGGACACGGGCTCGGCGACTCCAGGAAGCTCTTCGAGGAGGAATTCGAGCGCGTAGTCGGCGCCCGCCTGGAGCAATTCATCTTTGCTGGAGTGGCCGCTGGCGACGCCGACACCGATTGCCCCTGCGGCGTGGGCCGCAGCAATGTCGTTCGGAGTGTCGCCGACAACGAGCACACGTTGGGGGTCGAGCGTCAAGCCGAGAATCTCGCTGGCGCGGTCGATCGCCTTCCGTGTCAGCTCGCCACGGTCGGCGGAGTCGGAGCCATACCCGCCGAACGAGAAGAAGCGATTCCGTTTGGCGCGGGCGAGCTTGATGTGCGCCGCCGCTTCGACCGCCCCGGTCGTGATCCCCAGCAGGAAGCCAGCTTTGCAGAGCCGCGGGAGCAACTCATCGACGCCGGCGAGGACCTTGTAACCGGACGAACTCGCCACCTCCTCCGGCAGGCGCATGAGGTAATGCGATACGACGCGAGCTAGCTCCTGCGCCGAGGGCTCGTGGCCGATGACCGCCTTGAATGTAAGCCTGCCGACTACTGGATCGGTCATCCCGGGTTGGGTGAACTCGCCGATGTCGGCAGGGATGCCGTATAGCTCGTTGATCGCTGATCGCCGGAGGACGCAAATCTCTTGTCCCCGGGAGCGATCCGTCCCTCACGCATCGGGCCGGGTGAAGTGGTAGCCCGCTGGAGCCGCCCGTCCGGTCACATTCCGTCTTAGGGAGGTGAGTGACAGCTGATCGACCCTCACCGAAGGAGGAACGGTGGCCAGCACCGAGTTGAGCGAAATGCAACCCGGCACAGACTTCGACGCGACCATTGAAGTCCGTTCGCCCCAATCCGGGGTCGCGCAGATCGTTCTCACCGGCGAACACGATCTTGCGAGCGTCGAGCAG
>JBKPRA010000121.1:0-11681 GCA_046734335.1 Actinomycetota bacterium
GCCGACGCGCGCTCCGACCGCCGGGCCGTGCGGGTGGATCCGTTTCTGCCATCGCCACCCCCCTGTCAGAACTCGCGCGTGACATCCACTCGCGTCAAACAGGCCGCAGCGGTTTTGAATCTACTCCTGCCGCTAACGCCGGTCAATCACGCAAGCGTCGGCGTCACGGGGCCGAGATCGGCGTGCTCGTCTGCGGCGTGCTGCCGGCCGGGTTCGTAGCGGTGACGCGGCACGTGTAGCTGCCCGCGGCGGAGGGCGTGTAAGCGCTCAATGTCGCACCGGCGATGTCGGCCCCGTTAAGGGCCCATTGGAACCTGAAGCTCTCCGGAGAGTGATAGAGGCGGGCTCCGACCACGTCCCGTGACCACGTCCCCCGCGAGCAGCGGAGCGACTGGCCGACGAGGGAGATCGCGGGCGGACTCGCCGCGACCGGGGCCTGAAGCACCGCAACGAAGCTCGGCCAATCGACACCTCTGTTCGCGCCGCCGTAGAGGATGTCGACTGGGCCGCTTCCGTCGAGTGGCGCGCCGCAGATCTTGCCGTCTTCGAAGTTGGCCCAGTAGACGCGGCCGGCCGGACGTTTGCCCGGCCAATGCTGGTTGAGCCAATTCATCACCGGATTGGCGAGGTGAGCGAGAGTTGATCCCCCGGACTCGTCGACGATCGAGAAGACGGGCTCCGGGGGGTCGATCGCAATCCCAGACGGGCCGCTTACTCCGTCCGCCGAGTCGTAGAGGACCGTGACACGACCGCCGCCGGTGAGGGGCGCCCCGCAGATCGTGTAGTCGCCGGAGTTCGTCCAGTAGATCCGCCCGCCCGCGACGTCGATCGCCAGATCGACGGGACCTTTCACTCCGTCGGAGGAGCTGTAGAGAGTGTCTGGCGGGAACCCCCCGGCAAGCTTGCCTCTGCGGATGGTGTTGTCGCCGTTCGTCCAGTAGATATTTCCGCCGCCGGGATCGATCGCCACCGATCCCGGGTACTTCACCCCACTGTGCGCGTCGTAGAGGGCGTCGGCGACGCTGCCGCCCGCGAGCGCCCCGCCCCGGATGGTGTTGTCGCCCTCGTTCGCCCAGTAGATACGCCCCGCGGCCTGGTCGATCGCAACTCCGCCCGGACCGCTGACGACTCCCGACGGTCCGTACAGCCTGTCGTCGAAGCCGCCGGCTAGCGGCCCACACCGGATCGCGTTGTCACCCTGGCTGGACCAGTAGATCTTTCCCGCAGCGGCGTGGATCGCGATTCCCCGAGGACCGAGCGCCGCCGTCCACTCGTAGAGCGTGTCGACGTAGCCCCCGCCGGCGAGCGGCGCGCTTCGGATCGCCATGTCGGCGTGGTTGCTCCAGTAAACGAGGTCGGCCAGTGAGGTCGTCGAGCGTATCAGGGCGACGCTTGGCCGACACGCGCGCCGAGAAGATGAGCGCCGCTAGCGTTAACTGCTTCGCGAGTGTGAACACAGGACGAGCAGTGGGCCGGGCAGGAGCAACAGTCGTCGATCGCTCCCTACGGACGGGCAAGAAGGCAGGGACCGATGCCCGCAGGGCAAGCCGCGCCCTCGTCCATGCCGTCTCCGATCTGGTCAATGCGGCGATCGATCAGGTCCTGCTCGGCGACCAGCGGGTCGCGTCGGCTGCCGAAGCAAGAGAGCTGCTGAAGCGAGACGCGCAGTCGGAAGCGCTCACCGGCGACATCCAACGAGTGGTCGTCTTAGGCGCGAGGTCGCCCCTTTTCAGCCTTCCACTCTTAGGCGAGAGTGCCCGCTTTTCGGCCTCCACCCGTAGGCGCGACGCCCGCTCTTTTCGGCCTTCACCGTTAGGGGCGAGGCCGCCCTTTTTCAGATTTCGAGCTGGAGCTCGGCGTCCGCCTCATCGTTGCCAATTTGTTGCCACGCCAACGAGAGCGTTGCCTGATCAGAAATCAAAGGCCCGCGTATGCAGACCCTTCACAAATGGAGCTAGCCGGACTCGAACCGGCGACCTCCTGGGTGCGATCCAGGCGCTCTCCCAGCTGAGCTATAGCCCCGAGCGGCCCACAGTGTAGCGTCCGCCTCCGTGGAGCCTTTCAGCCTGGTCGAGCTCCAGCTCGCGGCACGGAACCACGGGATGCCGCTCGAGGCGCTCCGTTATCCGGTCACGCCGGCTGGGCTCCACTACCTGCTGATCCACTACGACATCCCCGTGGTCGACCCGACGACCTTCGCGCTCACGGTCGAGGGGCTGGTGTCACGGCCGGTCACCTTTTCGCTCGAGGACCTGCGCGCGCGGCCTGCGGTCGAGCTCGAGGTGACAATGGAATGTGCGGGGAACGGGCGGGCGCTGCTGCCCGACCCGCGGCCGCTGAGCCAGCCGTGGCTCGCCGAGGCGATCGGGAACGGCGCCTGGACGGGCACCCCGCTGGCGCCGATCCTCTCCGAGGCGGGGCTCGACGACAAAGCCCTCGAGGTTGTCTTCACGGGGCTCGATCGAGGCATCGAAGGCGGCGAGGCCCAGCAGTACGAGCGCAGCCTGCCGGTCGAGGAAGCCCTGCGCGACGACGTCCTGCTTGCCTACGGCATGAACGGCGCGCCGCTGCTGCCGCAGCACGGCTTCCCTCTCCGCCTGATCGTCCCCGGCTGGTACGGGATGACGCACGTCAAATGGCTGTCCCGCATCACCGTCGTCGCCGAGCCGTTCGCTGGGTACCAGCAGGCCCAGGCGTATCGCTTCCGGCGGAACGAGGACGACCTGGGTGAGCTGGTGACGCGGATCGTGCCGCGCGCGCTGATGGTGCCGCCGGGCATCGCGAGCTTCCCCGAGCGCGAGCGGACGCTCGACGCCGGGCCGACGATGATCGAGGGACGGGCGTGGTCGGGCTGGGCGCCGGTCGAGTCCGTCGAGGTCAGCGTCGACGGCGGAGCGACGTGGGCGGGAGCCGAGCTCGACCCGCCCGGCCAGCGCTGGGCCTGGCGCGGCTGGCGCTTTGACTGGGAAGCAACCCCCGCCGATCACGTCCTCTGCTGTCGCGCCCGCGACGAGGCCGGCAACGCCCAGCCGGACGAGGCCGACTGGAACGTGGGCGGCTATGGCAACAACGGTGTGCAGCGCGTGCCGGTGCGGGTGGTCTAGGCGGCCGGCTGCGAGCCGCGCTTCTCGTCGAGCCGACCCGCGCGGATCGTCTCCGCCATGGCATTCGACTCATCGCGGTAGACGGATCCGTCCTCGAACTCGATCACCGGGTAGGCCCGCTGGCCGGAGATGTCCTCGAGTTCGCGGCGGTTCTGGCGCAGGAACGGCCCCTTGATCAGCTCGTACTCGATCCCCTGGTCGTCGAGCGCGCTCTGCACTTTCCAGCACGGATGACCCTGGAGCTTCACCCACATGTTGGAGCACCGATGGAGCTTGATCGCCATCGGCCTACGATACTCCCGTGCGCGCGGTCGTCCTCGACGAACACGGACAGCCGGCGCTTTCGGACGTGGCCGAGCCCGACGGCGCGGGAGAGCTCGTCCGCGTGCTCGCCTGCGGCCTTTGCGGATCTGATGTCGAGAAGATCGGGGCAGCACCTGCCGGCACTGTGCTGGGGCACGAGGTCGTCGCGGACCGCGGCGGCCGGCGCGTTGCACTCGTCCACCACCTGCCCTGCGGCGAGTGCGAGCGCTGCCGATCGGGTCACGAGTCGACCTGCGACACGTTTCGCGCAGCGACGATCGTCCCGGGTGGCTTCGCCGAGCGGGCCAACGCCTCCGAGACCGTGCCCGTCCCGGACGGGATCGACGATGCGACCGCGACCTACGCGGAGCCGCTCGCCTGCGTGCTCCGCGCAGCGGAACGACTGCCGCGTGGCCGCGTGCTCGTGGTCGGGAACGGCTTCGTCGGAAGGTTGTTCGGAGCAGTTCTCCGGCGCCGTGGCGACGACGTCTTCGCGGTCGACGCCGACTCCAGGCGTCACAGGGGCGACCCGGGAGGGCCCGTCGATGCGGCAGTGCTCACCGCGCCCGGCGGCGCGACAGAGGCGGCCGACGCAATCGTTCCGGCCGGCACGTTGCTCGTCTTCGCACCCTCCGCCCCGCTGGAGCTCGACGCCGTCTACCGCCGGGAGCTGACGGTGCTCGGCTCGCGGTCGGCCACACCGCGCCACATGCGCGAGGCGATCTCGCTCCTTCCCGAGCTCGACCTGCCCGAGCCGACGGTCTTGCAGCTCGAGCGCTTCCAGGAGGGACTCGAGCTCTATCGGCGCGGCGACACCCTGAAGGTCGTGTTCACCCCGTGAAGGCGCTGATTTTCTACGGGCCCGGCGATCTGCGGCTCGAGACCGTGCCGGATCCCGTGCCGGGGCCGGGAGACGTCCTCGTTCAGGTCGAGGTCGCCCTCACCGACGGCACGGATGCCAAGGCTTTACGACGCGGCCATCCGCTCCTGCTCGGACCGCCGCCGAGCCCGTTCGGGCACGAGTTCTGCGGAATCGACGTCACGTCGGGTCGCCGGGTGGTGGCGGCGAACTCCGCACCCTGCGGCGCCTGCGCGGCGTGCGGCAGCGGTCAGGAGACACTGTGCGAGAACCTGCTTCCGCTGCTCAACGGCGCCTATGCGGAGCTGATCGTCGTCCCCGAGCGGATCGCACGGCGCAACCTCCTGCCCGTCCCTCCCACGTTGGCCCCCGAGGTCGCCGCGCTCGTCGAACCGCTCGCCTGCTGCCTGCACGGCGTCGACCGCGCAGACATCGAGCAGGGCGACTCGGTGGCGATTCTCGGCGCCGGCCCGATCGGGCTGATGCTGGCCGCCTGCGTGGCGGACGCGGGCGGGCGGCCGTTCGTCGTGGGCGGCCGCGCCGAGCGCCGGGAGCTGCCCCCGCTGTTCGGCGCGAAGCCCGCCGTCGGCGACGCCGACGTGGTGATCGAAGCGGCCGGCACCGAGCGAGCGTGGCGGGACGCCGTCGACCTGGCCCGTCGCGGCGGCACGGTCGTCTTCTTCGGCGGCCTACCCGAAGAGGCGGAGATCGCCGTCGACGCGTACCGGCTCCACTACGAGGAGCTGACGCTGCGCGGCGCCTTCCACCACACGCCGGCGACGGTGCGGGCGGCGCTCGCGTTCCTCGCCAGCGGCGCCTACCCGTGGGAGCGGCTGATCACGCACCGGGTTGGCCTCGACGGCGTGGCGGCACTGCTCGCCGACCCGTCGCGGGACTACCTGAAGGCGGCCGTCTTTCCCTAGCTGCGCTGGACACGCGAGCCACCGACGATGGCGTCGCGGCCGTCGGTGAAACGAACCCAGGCCTTGCCCTTGCCGTCGTAGTCGGGCGACCACACGACCAGCACGGCCTCCTCGCCGCCGACGCGTACGGGTTCCGTCCCCTCGGGCTCGACACCGCGCCAGACGCGGACGAACGGGTTTTCCTCCCACTCGCGACCGATTGTCGTCTCCTCGGTGTGGCCCGGCAGAACGCGGGTTTCGGGCGGCAGTTTCATCAGCACGTCCATGACCGAGCTGCGGACGGCCTCGTAGTCGTCCCGCGTGCCGCCGACGGCGTCCTTGAAAAGCGTGTCGCCCGTGAAGCAGACACCGCCGCCGTGGAACGAGATCCCATCGTCGCTGTGGCCGGGCGTCGGCAGGGCCTCGAAGCGAAGTCCGCCCTGCTCGAAGTCGCCGGTGACGACCGGAAGGGCCAGCGAGCCCTCGTGCTCGACGTGGTCGTGGTGCCCGTGCGTGCGGAGGACGGCGACGGGCGTGACGCCCCAGCGCTCGGCCGCCGCGTGGAGGGGATCCATCGGCGCGCCGCTGTCGACGAAGACGGCGGTGCCACCCTTCTCGTCTGCGACGAGGTAGGCGTTCGACAGATAGTCAACGTGCATGCTCCGCTCGACCAGCACGGGGCGAAGACTACTGGTCCAGAATCGCCTGACCGTGAGGCGTGTCGTCGTCGCAGCCGTACTGTTCGCCGCCGCGGCCGGGCCTGCGCGCGCAGCGGACGTCAGCGTCCTGGTCGTCCCTCCCTTCGACCCGCAGACGTATGCGGAGCGCGGCGCAGTGGGGCTCTTCGTCCCTGGCTCAGGACAGACGACGAATCGGGAGACGGCGATTGCCTCGCTCGTCCGGGGGAAGGTCGAGCCGTCGGTTCTCGGCGGCACCCCCTCCGGCCCGCCGCTGATCTCGCTTGGCCGCCGTCCGGGAGACGTGACCGTCTACGTGGCGTTGCCCCCGCCAGGGAAGCACGCGAACACGCGCCGCTACCCGATCGCGATCGTCGGCAACGGCTACCACGGGATCCTCACGTCGCGCTCGACGCGGATCCGCGGGCTCGTCTCGATCGCGGACATCGCCCCGACCGCCCGCGCGCTGACCGACGGAACCACACCGAGGATCCGCTCGACCCCGGACGCGGAGGCCGCCGCCCATCTGCAACAGCTCGACCGGCGGCTGACGGACACACACGAAGTGCGGCTGTGGGCGACGCTAATCCTCGTCGGCTCGGTGCTGGGCGGAGCGCTGCTCGCGTTCGTCCTTCGCTCCGAGTATCTCGGCCGCGCGGGGCTGCTGGCCGCACCCGCCGTCCTCGCCGGCTCGCTGTTCCTCGCAGCCGTCGCGGTCACCCGGCCCTGGGTGGTCGTCCTGTCGCTCACCGGCCTGGTCGTCGGCGCGTGTTTCGCCCTCGCGGCCGTGCGTCGCGCCCTGCCGTGGGCCCTGCTCGCACTCGTCGTCGTGTACCTGGTCGTGTTCGCGGCCTGGCCGGAGGTGAACTCACTCGCTGCGATCGGCGCGCGGCCGGACGGCGGCGGACGCTTCTACGGGGCGGGGAATCTGACCGAGACGGTGCTGCTGACCGTGTCGCTCGAGGCGGCGGCGCTCCTCGGGGGATGGTGGATCGCGGTCGTCTTCGTGCTCACACTCGTCACCATCGGCTGGAGCCACGCCGGCGCCGACGGCGGCGGGATCGTCGTTCTGATGGTCGCCTTCGGGGTGCTCGCCGCGAGGATGTACGACGTCCGCTTGACCGTCCGCCGCGTCGTGCTCGGGAGCCTCGCAGTGGTCGCTGCCGTAGCGGCGATCGTCGGCCTCGACGCGGCGACGGGCGGCTCGAGCCACGTGACGCACGCGTTCCGGCGCGGCCCGGTCTCGCTGGCCGAGGAGCTCGCCCACCGCGTGCACATCTCGGCGGCCTCCGTGGCCTCGGGCTGGAATGAGGCGCTGGTGTTCTCGGTGTCGATCGTCGCGCTGATCGTCCTCTGGACACGGCCGCCGCGTTTCCCGGCCGGGGATGCCCTCGTCGCCGGCGTCGCCGTCTCGCTGCTGGTGAACGACAGCCCGGGCGACGTCGCCTCGGCCGGTGCGCTTTCGTACGCGATTCTCTGGGCGTACGAGCGGGTACGCCAACCGGCGCATGTCCTTGCCGGGCCCGATACCGTCGGTGTCGATGCGGCGGGCGTCACCCCTCGCGCGTGAGGCGGTCGTCTCGGCCGGCGTGGCCGCGCTCTTCGCGGCGCTGCTCGCGTACGCAGGGCCGCCCGGCACCGACCTCGCCGCGCACGTCTACCAGCGGGCCGTCTTCCTCGACCACGGCTTCACCTTGTGGAACAACTTCTGGTACGCGGGCCGCTACAGCTTCGTCACCTACAGCTTCCTCTACTACCCGCTGGCGGCTGCGCTCGGGATCCGCCTCCTGGCGGTCGCCACCGTCGCGACCGCCACGCTCGCCTTCGCGGTGCTGGTGTGGCGTGAATGGGGCCCGCAGGCGCGGTGGTCGAGCCGGACGTTCGCCGTCGTCTGGGCCGGGATCGTCCTCTCCGCCGCCTTCCCGTTCGCGCTCGGCGCCGCGCTTGCCCTGCTCGCCCTCTGGGCGCTCCAGGCGAGACGACCGTGGCGCTTCGGGGCGCTCGGCGCGCTGACCGCCGCCGCGAGCCCGATCGCATTCCTCCTGCTCACCCTGGTCGTCATCGGGCTGGCGATCGGACGCCGGTCCGACCGCTGGCTCCAGGTCGCGGCCGGCTCGGGACTGTTGGCGATCGTCGTGCTCGAGGCGCTGCTCTGGCGCGTCTTCCCGGGCAGCGGCCGGTACCCGTTCTCGACCGCCGAGCTCGCGGCGGCATGCGCGTACTGCGCTTTGTCGGCCGCGTTTGCCTGGCGCGTCGAGCAGCTGCGCGCGTTGCGCTACGTCTTCCCGGTCTACGGCATCGCCTGTCTGACCTTCTTCTTCCTGTCCACCGCCGTCGGCGAAAACATCGCTCGACTGCGGTACGCGGCGATTCCGCTCAGCGTGCTCGTGCTCTCGCTGCGGAACTGGCGCCCGCTCGTGCCCGCGCTGATCGTGCTCGCGCTGGCGATCGCGTGGAACGTGACGCCGCTGGCGGCCTCGTTCGTGCACGCGGAGAACGACGCCGCCGCCCACAAGGCGTACTGGCAGCCGGCGGTCTCGTATCTGCACCGCAACCTGACGCCCTCGTACCGGGTCGAGGCGGTCGACACGGCCGGCCACTGGCCCGCCCTCTACCTCGCGCGCGCGGGCATTCCGCTGGCTCGCGGCTGGTTCCGCCAGGACGACTTCCCGCAGAACGAGGTGCTCTACGACGATCTCGGCCCGAAGGCTTACGTCGGCTGGCTGCGCGGGCTGGGTGTGAGGTACGTGGTCCTCACGGACGCGCCGACCGACTACAGCGCCCGCGGCGAGGCTGCGCTCCTTCGCAGCGGCCGGACGCCGCTCCGTCGGGTCTTCACGGGCCGGCACCTGGTCGTTTACGAGCTGCCACGCGCGACCCCGATCCTCACCGGGCCCCCCGGCGCGCGGGTGGTGTCGCTGGCCGAGTCGCGGGTCGTCGTCGCCGCTCGCCGGCCGGGAAGCTACCGCCTGGCCGTGCGCTGGTCGCGCTACTGGCAGCCCTCCGCGGGCTGCGCGACCAGGAATCACGATGGGATGATCCGACTGGCGATCGCGCGGCCCGGTCGAGTCGCGCTGAAGTTCGCTCCGAGCCCCCGGAGGGCGTTCGCCGCGCTGGCAGGCCGCGCTGCGCGTTCCTGCGGCAGTGAGTAGACTCGCGCCCGTGCTCCGCGGAGCCCTGATTCTCCTCGCCTGCTGCGCCGTGCTGGCCGGCTGCGGAAAGGGAACGACCACGACCCCGACGCCGCAGACCGTGATCGGCAAGGTCGCGGCACCGCCGAAGGTGACGGGTAATGCCGTCGCCGGCAAGCAGGTGTTCGAGACCGCCGGTTGCAAGAGCTGTCACACGCTGAAGGACGCGGGCGCCACGGGAACCGTCGGGCCGAACCTCGACGAGGCGAAGCCGCCAGCCGATCTGGTCGTCGACCGCGTCACGAACGGCAAGGGCGTGATGCCGTCGTTCAGCGGCCAGCTCAGCGCGAAGCAGATCGCCGACGTCGCGGCGTACGTCTCGTCGGTCGCAGGCCAAGGCTGATCCTTCCCAAGAACTTCCCGCGCGACGTGCGGGCGTTTGCCTGTGACCTCGACCGCACGCTGATCTGGAAGGACGCGAAGCTCCGGCCGCGGACGCTCGCGGCGATCGTCGCCGCACGCGCTGCGGACATCCACGTCATCCTCGTCACGGGACGGATGTTCCAGTCGGTGCGGCCGTACGCGCAGGCTGCCGGGATCGACGATCCGGTCGTCTGCTACCAGGGCGCGGTCGTCGCCGACCCGGTCAGCGGGCGCTTCCTGCGCCACGTGCCGATTCCGCTCGAGCCCGCCCGCGAGGCGATCGCCGCCGTCGAGGCCGAGGGCTATCCGCTGAACTGCTACGTCGGAGACGAGCTCTACGTGGCCGAGCACACAGCCGCCTCCGAGGCGTACGCGTCGTTCCAGCACCTTGAGGTGCACGCGGTCGGCGACCTCCTCGCCTGGCTCGAAAAGCCGCCGACGAAGCTCGTCGCCGTCGGCGACCCGCTCGAGCTGGACGGACTCGAGGAGCAGATGCGCGTTCACTTCGGTGACCGGCTGTTCATCTCCAAGTCGCTCCCGTACTTCCTCGAGTTCGCCAGCCCCAATGTGACGAAAGGGTCGGGGCTCGCCTTTCTCGCCGAGCGTCTGGGCTTCGGGGCCGCCGACACGGTCTCGTTCGGTGACGGCGAGAACGACGTCGAGCTGCTCGAGTGGGCCGACTACGGAGTCGCCGTCCTGAACGCTCACCAGCGGGTGCTGGCGGTGGCGGACTTCGTCTGCCCACCTTGCGACGAGGAAGGCGTGGCGCAGGTGTTCGAGGCGTACCTAGACTCCGTCGCGTGATCGACCTCCGCGCGGCGCGCAACGACCCCGAGGGCTTCCGCGCGGCGCTGGCACGAAAGAGCGCCGCCGAGGCGTTCGACGCGCTTCTTGCGGCCGACCAGCGCTGGCGAGAGCTGGTGCCGAGGGTCGACGAGCTCCGCGGACGTCTGAAGCTGAAGGGCAAGCCGACGCCGGAGCAACTCGAGGAGCTGAACCGAGTCAAGGAGGATCTGCGCACGGTCGAGGCGGAGCTGACCGCCGCCGAGGCCGAGCGCGACCAGCTGCTCGAGCAGGTGCCGAATCCCCCGGATCCTTCCGTTCCCGACGGCGACACGGAGGAGGATTCTGAGGAGCTCCGGCGCGTGGGCGAGCCGGCCCCGGCGGGGCCGGAACACACCGAGATCGGCCGGTTCGAGATGGAGCGAGCCGCCCGTCTGTCCGGCTCGCGCTTCGGCTACCTCGTCGGCGACACCGCGCTGCTCGCGCTCGCGCTCTATCGCTTCGCCGTCGACCGCGCGGTCGCGCACGGCCACGTGCCCATGCTGCCGCCGGTGCTCGTCCGCGAAGAGGCGATGTACGGCACGGGCTTCTTCCCGACCGAGCGGTCGAACATCTACGCGCTGCCAGAGGACGACTTGTACCTGGCCGGCACATCGGAGGTGGCGCTGGCCGGCCTGCACATGGGCGAGATCCTCGACGAGCTGCCGCTGCGCTACTCGGCGTTCTCGACCTGCTTCCGCCGCGAGTCGGGAGCAGCGGGCAAGGACACCCGCGGCATGTTCCGCGTCCACCAGTTCAACAAGGTCGAGCTGTTCGTCTACTGCGACCCGGCCTCGGCGACGGAAGAGCACGACCGCCTGCTGGCGATCGAGGAGGAGATCGTCGGCGCACTCGGACTGCCGTACCGGGTAGTCAACGTCGCCGCGGGCGACCTGGGCGCACCGGCGGCGAAGAAGTACGACATCGAGGGCTGGTTCCCACACCAGCAGCGCTACCGCGAGATCACGTCGACGTCGAACACCACCGACTACCAGGCCCGCCGCCTGGGCATCCGCTACCGGCCCGACGGCCAAAAAGGCACGGAGTTCGTCGCCACCCTGAACGGTACGGCGGTCACTGACCGCTTCGCGCTGGCGATCCTGGAGAACTTCCGCGGCGACGTACCGGATGTTCTGCGGGCCTACGGCGCGCCGGCGACGATCACCTGACAGGAGGACTCATGAACCGGTTCGAGCAAGCCGTCTACGACTGCATGATCCCGGCTGCCGAGCTCCTCGCGGAGACGACCAAGCCGCTTCACCGCGCGATCCTGCTCAACTTCTGGCGGCACGTCCACCTCGAGGGCGCGGGCCAGTACGAGCAAATCGTCGCACCCGACATGATGGTCGACGAGCCCGTCTACCGGGTGACCTGGGGCGCGAATCCCGCCGTCATCGCCGGCAAGGAAGGCGTGCTCGCCTTCTACAACAGCGTCGGTGACTCCGCTGTCTCTTATACAC
>JBKPRA010000122.1:0-77505 GCA_046734335.1 Actinomycetota bacterium
GCGCACAGCCGCCGGAGTCAACGACCTCCTTTCGGGGGCTGCCGACATGCGCTCTGTCCTCTGGCGCGTCGAGCCGAACGGCAACGGGTCGCATGTCGGCGACGCGACGAAGGAAGCGGTCCCCGCGTCGTCGGCGAAGGCTGCCGGGAGGACAGAGGGCTCGTTGACGGTGATGCCCGGAGGGGCGGTACGAACCGAATCGACGAGCCGCTTCGTGCGCTTACCCGCTTTGCTCGACAAGCTCCCGGCCGAGAGCGAGTTCGTGATCGTCGACACGCCGCCCGCCCTGCTCGTGGCCGGGATGGCCGAGCTCGCCCAGAGCGTCGACGGGGTCCTCGTCGTCGTCCGGCACGGGTACGTCCATCGCCGGCGCCTGCGCGCCCTGGGACGGCAGGCGCGCTCGTGGCATGCCCGCATCATCGGTGCCGTCCTGAACGACAGCCCCGGAACAGAGGGGCGGCTCTACTACTACGGGCAGTCGTAACCCGGTGCGTGCCGGCCGGCACGGGTTTGAGCGCGCGGATCTGCTGACGCTGGGCGTCGCGGCCTTCCTGACGTTCGCGATCGCGTACGCAACCGTGCACTCGCACACGAAGCTGGACGTCGGCGTCCTCGCGCTCGTCGCTGCGTTCGCTCTCCTCGTCACGGGCTGGCTGCTCGTGCCGCACGTGATCGTGGCGATCTCGATTCCGGTCTTTGCCTTCCTCCCGACGGCGAAGGTCTTCGTCTCGCCCGTTCTCGGGCCTGTGAAGGACGTGATCACGCTGGCCGCCGCGGTCGCGGTGCTCTTCACGTTGGCGCGGCGGGGGAAACGAGACGGGCCGCACGTCGACCAGGTGCTGGGGTTGCTGATTCTCGCCTTCGTCGGTCTCTACGTCGTGAATCTCGGTGGGAGCATCGTCGGCGGCGGTCACGGCATTGCCTGGGCGCAGGGCCTCCGCCTGGTCGTGGAGCCGCTGATCCTGCTCGTGGCGGGCTTGACGCTCCGCGACCCGCGGAAGACGCTCGACATCGCAGTGGCCACGCTGATCGTCACCGGCGTGATCGTTGCCCTCTACGGCGTCTATCAGCAGTATCTCGGGCCCAACAGGCTCGTCGACCTCGGTTACTCCTACACCCACGAGGTGCGCAAGATCGGGAACCACCTGCGCAGTTTCGGAACACTCGACGATCCGTTTGCCTACGCCGCGTTCCTGGCGCAGGCGTTGGTCGGCGCAATGTTCTGGATGCGCCGGGGCCCGCTGAAGCTCGTCGTGATCACGGTGCTCGCGTTGGGCCTGACGACCTCGTTCGTGCGGAGCGCAATCCTCATCTCGCTGGCTCTGATCGCCATCTGGCTCGTGCAGGCGAAGAGGGGAACCTTCGGGTTCATCATGGTCGCCGCGAGTATCGCCGCGGGCATGTCGTTTCTGCTCGCGGCGGCCGGCGCCAGCCAGACCCACACCGTCCGCGCGGGGCCCAACCAGTACTTGACACTCAACGGCCGCACCACCGTGTGGGCGACCGTCTTCTCGAAACCGTCGCGAGTGCCGTTCGGGCTCGGCGTAGGCAAGGCCGGAACGGCTGCGGCCAGGGCGAAGCTCGGCGTCATCACCGACCCGCGAAAGGCACAGGCGAGCACGCTGGCGGTCGATTCCGGTTACTTCGCCGTGGTGGCGGACGTCGGAATAGTGGGCCTGATCGTCTTCGCGGCGCTGATCACCCGACTTGGGGCGATGGGGGTGGCCGCCACGAGGCGGGCGGGGCTGCCCGGCTGGCTCGCACTTGGTTGGCTGACCACGATCCTGCTTGACGCGGTCACCCGCGAGTCCTTCACCGGCTTCCCGACCGCCTTCCTCGGCCTCCTCATGATCGGGATCGCGCTGGCTGCCGCGGCGCCTGTGGGCTCGACGGGCCGCCTCGAGCTCCTCAGGCGTGTCTGAGCGCCGCCGGCTGGCGTTCCGGAGGATCGCGTGAGGGTATTGATGGTCAACTCTGCGGGCGATCCGAACGTCGGCGGTGCGGAGAAGCACGTATTCGACCTCGCGGATGGACTGCGTTCGCACGGACACGAGGTGTCGTTCCTTCATGCGTTCCCACGCCGTGACGGCCGAAGGAGTCCCGACTCGAGCGTCCTGAGCAGAAGCGACTGGCGCCACGACTCGCTGCGGCGCATCCCGAAGATCGCCGAGGACTGGCTGTCGCTCCCGACGGGCCGTCTCGAAGAGGTGGTCGCCGAGGCGCGTCCCGACATCGTCAACACACACAACCTGCTCGGAATCACGACGGCCGTCTGGGAGGTGGCCCGGCGCCAGAACGTTCCGGTCGTTCACACGCTTCACGACTACCGCCTGCTCTGCCTGCGCGCGACGCTGACGAAGAACGACGGCAGCCCGTGCCGACCCAACCCGCTTCTTTGCGGCCTGCGGACGAAACGCATCACTCGGTGGGCGGGTGCCGTGTCGCAGCTGGTGGGCGTGTCGCGCTACGTGCTGGACATGCACCTGAGCCTTTTTCCGCACGCCCGTTCGCAGGTGATCAGGCACGCACTCGTGCCGACTGCGTCACGCCCGCTGCGCCTCCCGGGGAGCTCGCTCGGGACGCTCGGCTATCTCGGGCTGCTGCGGGAGCACAAAGGGCTCCGTCAGCTCGTTGCGGCCGTGCCCGAGCTCGCCGAACGCGGGGTCTCGGTGTCGATCGCCGGGAAAGGGCCGCTCGAGGAGGAGATAGCGTCGGCGGCTGCCACTTTGCCGGGTCTTTCCTTCGAAGGGTTCGTCTCCGGAGAACGGAAGGAAGCCTTCTTCGAGAGCTGTGACGCGGGCATCGTCCCGTCCACCTGGGACGAGCCGGCTCCTTATGCGGCACTCGAATGGTTGTGCGCGGGCCGCCCGCTGCTCGCCTCGACCCGCGGCGGCCTGGCGGAGATGGTCGACCATTTCGCCGGTGCGCGGGCAGCTGAGCCCACGGCTACGGGCATCGTCGCCGCGGTCGACGACCTGCTCGATGACGCCGAGTGGCGGGCCGTCGTCTCGGGCGCGACGTCGATCGACTTCGAGGGAGAGGTCGAGCGGTGGGTCCGGGACTATGAGCGCGTCTACGACGCAGCGCTGGCGACGAAGACAACGGCGCTGCCGTCCGGCATCGCCGTCTGACCTCGTGCGGCTGCTCCTTGTCAACGCTCACGGAACGGCCGACGGAGGCACGGAGACGGGTATCGCGGAGCTCGCGAGCGCGCTGATCGCGAGGGGGGTCGACGTCTCTTTCCTGAACGCATATCCGCCGGCCGACCTGGTGGAGGGAGTGCCTGCCACCGTTCTGCACAAGACGCACTGGCGAACGAGCACCACACGCCGGCTGGCGAGCCACCTCGAGGACGCGGCGTCGTGGCCCTCGGGGCGCCTCGACCGGACGCTCGGCAAGTACGCGCCTGACATCGTCCACACTCAGAACCTGCCCGGGATCGGGACCGGAATCTGGGAGGCGGCGCGACGGCGACGGATTCCGGTCGTGCACACCCTCAACGACTACCACCTGCTCTGCCCACGGACGACCCTGATGAGCAAGGACGGCTCTCAGCCCTGCCGCCCGAGCCCCCTCCTGTGCGGGATGCGCACACGGCTGCTCGGACGATGGGTCGGGGGGGTCAGGCGCGTGCTCGCGGTGTCGCAGCACCTGCTCGACGCCCACATGGGCTTCTTCGGTGGGGTCGACTCGCGACTTGCCAGGAATCCGCTGCGACCCCTCGCGCGGACGCTGGCGGCGCCGAAGGCCGAGCTGCGCACGATCGGCTACATCGGTGCGCTGCATCCGAACAAGGGCGTGGACGTCCTGTTGCGCTCTCTTCCGGCTTTCGAGGAGCGCGGCCTCGTCCTACGGATCGCCGGCCGTGGCGCGCTCGAGGAGGACGTAGCGGAGGCAGCGCGGCTTTCGTCGGCACTCGAGTACGTCGGCTTCGCGACGGGCGATGCCAAGAGCGACTTCATCGAGAGTTGCGATCTCGGCGTTCTGCCGTCGGTCTGGCGCGAACCCGGGGGGCCCACATGGAGCATGTCGGACTGGCTCAGCGCAGGGCGGCCGGTCCTGGTGGCCCCGGCCGGCGGGCTGGCGGAGGTGGCGGGAGTCACCCCCGGCTCGATCGCGGTCGAACCGACAGTGACGGGGATTCTTCGATCGGTGGACGAGCTGCGCGTACAGGACCGGTGGATGTCAGCCGTGCGGGACGCTCGGGGCCTCGATCCAGGCGCCGTTTTCGACGCGTGGGTCGATGCCCATCTCGAGGCCTACTCGGAGGTGGACGAGGCTCGCGACTGAGGCGTCACCAGCGAGGCTCGTCTCTCCAGGCGCTCGATCTGCATCCGCCGCGAGTGCTCGAAGAGGCCGTTGTGGAGCGGAGGGATTGGTTCGGCGACTTCGAAGTAGAGCAGCTTGATCCGCTCGAGCAGCTCCGGCCGGATCGCGCGCACGATCGCCTCTTCGACCCCCTCGGCGTCGACCTTCAGGATGTCGATGTCGGCTGTCTCGGCGAGGACCTCTTCCAGGACGGCGTTCACGTCACGGCAGCGAACCTGGATGGTCTCGGCACCGATGCCGGTGCCGATGCCGCCGTAGCGTCCGGTCTCCTCGATCCCGAAATCGACGATCCCGTCACGATCGGCGACCGCGCACTCCTGGAGTGAGTAGCGATCCTCGAAGCCGGCAAGGTTTCGCCTCAATCGTGCGACGTTGCGCGCATCGGGCTCGAACAGGTGCACCTGCACCTCGCGGTTCCGGGTCAGGAAGTACAGCGCGCTTACTCCGATGTTCGAGCCGATGTCGACGACGGTGCCGACATCGGACGGCGCCGCGTAGTCTCCCCTGCAGAACACCTCCGTGACGGTCTGCAGATCGTCGGCATGGTCGAGGACGAGCTCCTGAATCCCGAGCGGCGTTCGCACCCGGCAGGTATACGGGTACGTGCCGGAGCCGAAGACGTACCGGGTCATGACCTTGGCCGGGCCTGGATAGACGTTCACCGAGTTCCAAAGCGCGACGTAGTGAGCTCCCGTGAGAGGCGCCATCGCAACCCGGCGCAGGCTGCGCTTCCTTTCGAGCACACGGCAACGATAGCGGCGCGTCGGAGGGTAGCCGGGCCGGCCTAGTCGAGCGAAAGGCGGGCGAGATTGTCGCGATACCAGCCGACGGTCCGCTCGAGCCCTTCGTCCAGGCTCACCCGTGGCTGCCAGCCGATGGCGGCCGCTGCCGCCTCCACGTCGGCCGTTCGCACCTGCTCGAGGGGCCTGTCCTCGACCGCTCCGAACACTGGCGCGATGGTCGGATCGACGAGCTCGACGAGACGCTCCACCAGCGAGCGGATCGAGCAGGACGTTCCCGACCCGACGTCGACCGACGCGCCCACAACGTCACTGCACGCTCCGGCGGCGACGAAGGCGGCCGCGACGTCGTCGATGTACACCCAGTCGACCTCGCGTTGCCCGCTCGTCAGCTGCGGGGCTACGCCACGGAGCAGCGAGAGAGTCACGTAGGGGACGAGCTTCCGCAGATCCTTCTGTCCGGGGCCGAAGGTCATGAACAATCGCAGCACGATCACCGGAAGCTCGAGCATCGCCGCGAACAGCTCGCCGTACGACCGCGCCGCGAGCTTGGAGGCGGCGTACGGCGACGACGGAGGCTCGCCATGTTCCGGCTCCTCCATCGAGCCTGTGAGCACCACGCGCGCGCGACCGTGCTCGGCGACGGCGGTCAGAAGATTCACGGTGCTCACGAGGTTCGCCTGGAAGGTGGAGCTCACCAGGTCGAGGTTGCGCGCTGCTCGGGTGTCGCCGGCAAGGTGGAACACGACGTCGGGCCTGGTGTTCTCGACGAGACGCCGGACTGCGTCCGGTTCGACCAGGTCGCTCTCGTGCCATCGGACCGGTCCGGCCCCACTCTGCGGGCGTCGAGACACCGCGTGGAGCTCGACTCTCTCGCCCTGCAGGCGCTCCAGTAGCCGTGCGCCGATGAAGCCGCTTGCCCCGGTCACCAGGACCCGGCTGTCTGCCAGGGTCGGAACGCTCACCGTTCTCCTGCTTCGGAGAACAGCTCGAGCTGCTCGTTCCAGAGTTCGTCCATCAACCGGCCCGACGGACGCTCGACGTCGTCGAACGCGATCGGCTCGTCGATCTCCACCTCACGCGCCAGCCGGCAGCCCTCGGCGAGGCCCATCGGTAGCAGCTTCGCCGACCTGGCCACGTCCGCGTTCTCGATCGTTCCGTAGGAGTCGAAGCCGCCGATACCGTCGAGGAACGTGCCCTCCGGCAGCTTGCGTTTGGCAATCGTCACGACCTCGCAGCGGGGCCGGCCGAGCGGAGTCACGGCGGCATCGTGGAAGAGGACGGCACGGGCGACGGTCAACGGGACGTCGAAGTTGGGGAGATGCCAGGGCTGATAAAAGGTGTAGAGCGGTCCGTCTCCGAGCTTGAAGTAGCTCAAGTAGCCCTGCCGGCCGGGGTCGTCGCCGTAGGCGACCACGAACGCTCCGGAGCCGGGCTGGGCGCCGAGGAGGAAGTCGACGATCCCGCCGCGAAGGAGCTCTTCCGCGTCGAAGAGGCCGGCTGCCTCGTTGACGTGCTCGCAATGGTGCCCGGTCATGCCGCGGCGGGCGACTCCGAAGCCGAGTGCGTTGGCGGTGATCGTCGCCTCGAGTGACAGCTTCGTCCCGTCCGCGAACGATGTGACCATCCGCTCCTTCTGACCGACCGAGGCTGCGAACGCGCGTTGGGTCTCGGGCGTCCGATAGGGATCGAGGAGGCCCTTGAGGTTGCCGACGAGCACGGGCTCGAGCCCGATCGCGCGTGTGTACCGGCTGAGGTTCACGATCAGGCCCGGCTCGTCGCCGTCGGTGTAAGAGACGACGACGCCGGCGCGGTCGGCCCGCGCCTTGAGCAGGGGACCGAGCGTACCGTCGAGCTCCGCGTTCACGAGGACGACGTGTTTCCCGGACTCGATCGAGGCGAGTGCGAACCGGGCGCCGGCCTCGACGTCGCCTGTCGCCTCGATCACGGCCTCGACGCCCGCGGCACGGGCGAGCAGGCCGGCGTCGGACGTGACCGCCGGGCGGCCGGCGGCCGTTGCGTCCGCCAGCTCGCCGTCGGTCGAGACGAGCCGTGCGTCGGGCCTGCCGGCGGCGGCGAACGCCGCGTCCGCCTGCCCCGGGTCCCGAGACGCGATCGCGACGAGCTCCACCCCGGGCACGGCCCGCACGATCTGCAACGCGATACCCCGGCCCATGTAGCCGGCCCCCGACAGTGCGACTCTGATCGGGTTGCCTTCGCGCGCTCGGCGCTCGAGCGCCGTGTCGACCAGGATCACGGCACCTGGCGAAGCCCTGCAACGGCGGCCGTGGCGGAGCGCCCGATCCCGTCGTAGCGGGCCACCCTTTCGGGATCGACGACGCGCCGCCCGTCCACGAGAAGCGGCTGGGGATCCAGCCGGGCGAGCGCGCTCGGCAACTCTCCGTACTGGTGCCACCGCGTGACGAGGACGACCGCGTCTGCCCCTTCGAGCGCGGACTCGAGCTCGGTGACGAGGTGGACGTCCGTGTCGACGAGCGGCTCCGGGAGCGAACGGACGACCGGGTCGTGCGCGCGCACGGAGGCGCCTGCCGCGAGCAGCCGCTCGATGATCGGCACCGCCGGCGACTCTCGGACGTCGTCGGTGTCCGGCTTGAAGGCGAGCCCGAGAACCGTGATCCGCGCATCGACGAGCGATGGGATGTGGCGCCGGAGGATCGCGATCATCTCGTCAGGACGCCCGGCGTTGACCTCGAGCACCGCGTCCAGCACCGGCATCGACACGTCCTGCTCGGCGCCGTGGGCGACCAGCGCGCGGACATCCTTCGGGAGGCAGCTGCCCCCGAAGCCGCAGCCGGCCTCGAGAAAGGAGGTGATCGGTGCCTGCTTCCCGCCCACGGTGAGGTAGGCGGAGGTGTGCAGTCCGTGCATGACCTCGACCACGTCGACGTCGCCGACGGCGCTGCAGAGGTCGGCGAACTCGTTCGAGAACGAGATCATCGTCGCCAGGAGCGCGTTAGAGGCGTACTTGATCGTCTCGGCGGCGGTCACCGTGGTCTGGACCCGCGGCACGTCCGGGAAGCCCTCGTACAGCTGTTGGAGCACCGTCGCCGTCCGCTCGTCGTCGGCGCCGAACACCAGTCGGTCGGGGTACATGAAGTCCTGGACCGCACGCCCCTCGGTGAGGAACTCCGGATTCGTGGCCACGCCGAAGGCGACCCCCGCCTTTGCGCCGGCCGCCTCCTCGAGGATCGGCGTCACGACATCGCGAGTGGTGCCCGGCACGACGGTGCTTTTCATGACGATCACCGGGTAATCGTCGCGGCCGCGGATTGCCTCTCCCACCGAGCGGGCCGCTGCGCGTACGGCGCCGAGGTCGATGTGCGTCCCGTCGAACGGCGTGCCGACGGCGATCATCGTCACGTCGGAGCCCTCGACTGCCGCCGCCAGGTCGCTTGTCGCGTCGAGGCGCTCACCGACGTTGCGTTTGAGCAATTCTTCGAGCCCCTCCTCGAAGATCGGCGTCTGCCCGGCAGTCACCATGCGCACCCGTTCCTCGTCGAGGTCGATGCCAGTCACGAGCTGCCCCTTCTCCGCCAAGCAGGCCCCGGTGACGAGGCCGACGTAGCCGAGGCCGACGATCGCGACCCGCATCAGGCTTCCGCCGACTCGCGGTTCTCCGCGTACCAGAGGAGCGATCGTCTGAGACCGTCATCCAGCCCGACCCGCGGTGCGTAACCGAGGTGCTCCCGGGCCTTCTCGATCACGGGACAGCGTCTCGCCGGATTGTCGACGAGGTACTCGCGCTCTTCGCTCGTGCGGCGGACGACAGCGCCGGAGTAGGCGAAGTGAGCGCGCCCGAGCTCGGCGAGCCGCTCGGCCAGCTCTGCCATTGAGACCTCGGGCTCCTCCACGCCCACGTTGTACGCCTCGCCGTCGTGTCCTCGCACGAGCACCTTGTAGTACCCGGTGATGGCATCGGAGACGTAGCAGAAGGTGCGGGTCGCCGATCCGTCGGAGAGCAGAACGATGTCGCGGTCGTCGAGGATGTCCCGGGCGAAGTCGGGGATCACGCGGCGGTCGGTGATTTTCAGGCCGGGGCCGTAGTTGTTGAAGGGCCTGGCCACGCGGACGGGCAGTCCGTGCTCGCGGGCGAAGTTGACGCACAGGGTCTCGCCGTAGCGCTTGGACTCGTCGTAACAGGCGCGCGGCCCAGTGCACGAGACGTTGCCGCGGTACGTCTCGGGCGTTGGGATGTTCTCCGAAGTGGGGTCCCCGTAGATCTCGCTGCTCGAGAAGAACAGGAAACCCTCGACCGGCCGGCCGCGCTCGCGCTGTGCCAGCGACCAGTCGAGCAGGGAGCGCAGACCATTCACGTTGGCGTCCATCGTCTCGATCGGATGCCTGCGGTAATACGTCGGCGAGGCGATCCCGGCCGCGTGCACGACGTACTCGAAATCGTCGATGTCGTCCGGCAGCGCGGTGCGGATGTCGTGGGTGACCAGGGTCAGGTGCTCGTTCCCGGCCAGTCGTTCGAGCCAGGCAGGGACGCCGCGGACGTAGTTGTCGTAAACCGTGACGCGGATCGGCTCCCGCGCCCCGTCCTCGTTCGCCCGCAGGACGGCCTGCACGAAGTAGTAGCCGAGGAACCCGGCCCCTCCGGTCACGAGCAGCCGCTTTCCTGCCAAGTGCCCCAGCTCGTCGGACAGGTCGCCGACGATGACGCCGAGATCTTCCGCGACGATCTCGGAGGCGGACACCACCGTCATGCGAGCACGAGCTTCCGGCAGTGGAATGCCTCGGCGTATCCGCTCGGCGCCTTGCATTCGACCCCACGCAGGCGCATGAGCGCCAGGAAGGTCTCCTTCGTGAACCAGTGTTTGTCCCGCTGGCTTGCGAACGTTTCCCAGATTGCTTCGACCTTCCGGTGGACCTGCGGCGTCTCGAGGCGGACGTAGACATTCGGACGGCCGAGGTCGCCGTCCCACTTGGGGATCTCGTACTCGAGGACCAGGCGGTCCCGCCATGTGTTGTAGGTCAAATCCGCGAGCACGCGGTGATCCTGATGCAGGTCTCGACTGTAGTGGGTGAAGATCACGTCCGGCTGGATCGAGGCTCCGAGCTCGTCGAAGTACTCCTTTATCTCTGCGCCGATGTAGGGGAAGAACCGCTGCCGGAACTCACGGACGACGACATTCGACTCGGCTGCGCGACCGAGGATCGCCGTCGCTCCGGCGCGGGCCTCGGACGCTCGCTTTTCGTCCGAGGTGAAGACGATCCAGTCCACTCGAACGTCGTCGCGCGCCTCGAGCAGCTTGAGCACCGTCCCGCCGCAGCCGATCTCGATGTCGTCGCAGTGCGCTCCCAGGCAGAGGATGCGCCGCGGCGCGTTGGTCTCCGAGAGCAGCTCGAGCATCGGACGGGAGCCGACGGCTCCTCAGTAGGACTTGGTCGTCGCGGGCGAGGCGGCGCTCTCGCCGCCACCGTCGAGCTCCCACAGCTTCCACGGCCCATTCCCGGACTCGACCATCTGCTCGAGCTGCTGCTGGTCCTTCAGCGTGTCCATCGGGGCCCAGAATCCATCGTACTTGTTGGCGTACAGCAGCCTGGCCTCACTCAACCGCGCGAACGGCTCGTCGACGAGATCCTCGCCAGCTTCGATGTAGTCGAAGATCTCTGGCTGGAAGACGAAGTAGCCGCCGTTGATCCGGAGATCGGAGTGCATCGTATCGACGACGCTGTCAACGAAGTCGCCCTTGTCTGTCTGGACGAGATGGAACGAGTAGCCCGGCTTGACGCACAGAAAACTGGCAACTGCGCCGCTTGCCCGGTGGTTGTCGATCAGCGTCGGCAACGGGGCATCGGTCAGCACGTCGCCGTAGTTGCCGAGGAAGGCCTCCTCTCCCTCCAGGTGCTGCTGGACCGCCTTCAGGCGCTGCCCGATCGAGGTGTGGAGGCCGGTGTCGACGAACGTGATCTCCCAGTCGTGGATGTCGTGTCGGAGAAGCTCGATCTGACGACCGCCGTCTCTGAGCACGAAGTCGTTGGTCAGCGCCTCGTTGTATGTCAGGAAGAACTCCTTGATCACCTCGCCCTTGTACCCGAGGCAGACCACGAATCGATTGTGGCCGAAGTGGGCGAAGTACTTCATCACGTGCCAGAGGATCGGGCGGCCGCCGATCGGCACCATCGGCTTCGGGACGCTCTCCGACGCTTCCCGCATGCGGAGGCCCTGTCCTCCGCAGAAGAGCACCACCTTCATCGCGCGACCCCGGTCACGGGATGACGGCCAATTCGGGCACTGCGACGACGAAGCTGGCGCCCCAGCCGCGGGCATACGACAGCTGTTCGACGATCTCGTCCTTGAGATTCCACGGCAGGATCCAGATGATGTCGGGTTTCGTCTCGGCCAAGCGCTCCGGCGGGAAGATCGGGATGTGCGTGCCGGGAGTGAACCGTCCGTGCTTGTACGGGTTGCGGTCGACCGTGTAGTCGACGAAGTCGGTGCGAATGCCGCAGTAGTTGAGCAGCGTGTTCGCCTTCCCCGGAGCTCCGTAGCCGACGATCGACTTCCCACTGCGCTTCGCCGTGACGAGGAAGTCGAGCAGCTGCCGTTTCGTCTCCTCGATCCGGTCCCTGAACGCGTCATAGGGCGCGATCGAGCCCAGTCCCGCTTCGTCCTCGCGCCGACGGAACGCCTCGACCGCCTCCGAGGGAGGCGTGCCTCGGTCGCCGTGCTCGAGGTACAGCCGGAGCGATCCGCCGTGCGTCGAGATCTCGTCGAGGTCGACCACCGTCAGTCCCTGGGCGGCGAAGACGCGTTCGGCGGTGAGCAACGAGAAGTAGGTGAAGTGCTCGTGGTAGATCGTGTCGAACAGATTCGCCTCGAGGAGCCGCATCAAGTGGGGGAACTCGACCGTCACCGTGCCGCTCGGCGAGAGCAGGGTCCTGATCCCGGCCACGAAGTCGTTCAGGTGCGGAGCCTGCGAGAGGACGTTGTTGCCGATGATCAGATCGGCTCTCCGGTCCTCGCGCAGGAGCTCTTCGGCCGCCTCCTCGCCGAAAAAGGTTACGCGGGTGGGCACGCCGCGCTCGACAGCTGCGGCTGCGACGTTCTGCGCGGGCTCGACACCGAGCACCGGGATGCCGCGTGCGACGAAGTGCTGCAGGAGATAACCGTCGTTGCTCGCGACCTCGACGACGAAACTCTCCTTGCCGAGCCCGAGGCGCCTGACGACGTCGTCGACGTAGTCCGCGGCGTGCTGGACGAATGAGTCCGAGTACGACGAGAAGTATGCGTACTCGGTGAAGATCTCCTCGGGAGCCACGTACTCGGGCAGCTGAACGAGCAGGCACGAGTCACAGATCCGGACGTTGAGCGGATAGAATGGCTCCATTCGATCAAGCTCGTCCGCGGCGAGGAAGCTCTCGCACAGAGGCGACATGCCCAGGTCGACGACTGTACGGCGGAGGCCGGCGCCGCAGAATCGGCACGGCGGCGCACCAGCACCGTGCACCCCGACCACCGGATCAGAGCCCGTCCTAGGATGGATCGTTGACTCCAGGTTCCCCATTGCTTCTCCTTGTAGCGCAAACGCCGCCGAGCCGCGAGTGGGTCGCCGTGGTGGTTGACATTCGCGCCCGAACTCGGATGATGGGATGAGAGCGTCGCGACAGGAGCCAGGGGCCGAGTCGCAGGGGGGTGGCGTGGACACACGCGGACCAGGTACCACGCTGACCGGAACGAATGCCTTGACGGCCGTGGTCGTGAACTGGGAGACGCCCGACTACACGATCCGGGCCGTGCGTGCGATCGTCGACGACGGCGTTGCACCACACGAGGTCGTGATCGTCGACAACGGGTCGAAGGACGGTAGTTACGAGCAGATCAAGGACGCGCTGCCGGCGTGCACCATGCTACGCCTCGAGGAAAACATCGGCTACGCCCGCGCCGCGAACAAGGGTGCGCAGGCACGCAAGGCAGACAGCTACCTCTTGATCAACAACGACGCATTCGTGCACCGTTCGGGGTCGATCCAGGCGCTGAGACGCTCACTGGAGGATCCGACGGTCGGGATCGTGTCTGCCCGGGTGCTCACGCAGGACCTGACGCCACAGCCCATCGTGGCCGCGTTCCAGACCCCTGGCGTCGCCCTTGTGCGTGCCTCCGGACTCAGCCGCTGGATACCGAACCGCTGGCAGCCCGACTGGGGGACCTACTGGGATCAGAACTCATCCCGTGAGATCCAGGCCGCCGTGACGGTCGCCATTCTCGTGCGCGGCACGACATGGGAACAGCTCGGGGGGTTCGACGAGCAGATCTACTTCTACGGCGAGGACATCGATCTCTGCTTCCGGACGCGTCAACTGGGCTGGAGGGTGTGGTTCACGCCCGAAGCCGAGTTCGTGCACGTCGGCGGCGGTTCGACCGCAACACGGTGGTCGGATCTCAGCCGCTGCGAGCAGATCGGCCGGTCCGAGGCGAGGATGATGCGCCGGAACCTGAGCCCGCTCTCGGCGTACACGGCCCTGACGATCATCTCGCTCGGGCTGGCAGGGCGGTACGCCGTCTTCCGCTTGTGGGGGCGACGGAACGCGGCCGACGCGATGCGGGCGACGCTTCGCGGCTTCGTCGTCGGCACCCTCTCGTAGCGCGTCACGGCATAAACCGCAGCTGCGTGGGGAAGACATCCGACTTGCAATGCGTCCGGTAATGGGATACATGATTGGGGACAGGGGAGGAGTTTCCAGTTGATGAAGGGCCTCGCGCGGGCGGGCGCAGCGCTCATCGCGCTCGTTCTCGTTCTGGGCGTCCATACAGCCGGCGCGCTCGCGGGACTTCCGTCCGGCTTCTCGGACACGGTGGTCGGCTTCACCGGCCTCACGAACCCGACCGCGCTGCGCTTCTCGCCCGACGGGCGGATCTTCATCGGCCAGAAGAACGGCGTCGTCAAGGAGTTCGACAGCCTCTCCGATCCGACCCCGACGACCGTCGTCGATCTCTCCAGTGAGGTCTATAACGCCTGGGATCGCGGACTGCTGGGGCTTGCGCTCGATCCGAGCTTCCCCTCGAACCCGTACATGTACGTGCTCGAGTCGTACGACGCGCTCCCCGGCGGCACCGCTCCGCGCTGGAACGACGCCTGCCCCGATCCGCCGGGTGCGAACACCGACGGCTGCACCGTCAGCGCGCGCCTGCTCAGGCTTACGCTGCTGGGCAACACAGTCACCCAGACCAAGGTCCTGATCAAGGACGAGTGGTGCCAGCAGTACTCGAGCCATTCGATCGGTGATCTCCGCTTCGGCTCTGACGGATCGCTCTACGTCTCCGGCGGGGACGGCGCGAGCTACACCTTCGCCGACTACGGCCAGGGGGGCGGCGGCGCCGGGAGCCCGACCCCGAAGAACGTCTGCGGCGACCCCCCGGGCGGCGTCGGCGGCAGCATGACGCCGCCCACGGCCGAGGGCGGAGCGCTGCGGTCGCAGAGCCTGCGCCGGCCCGCCGGACAGCCGGCCTCGCTCGACGGCACCGTCATCCGTGTCGACCCCGCGACCGGTGACGCCATGCCCAACAACCCAAACGCAGGAAGCAGCGATCCCGATGCGCGCCGCATCGTCGCGTACGGGCTGCGCAATCCGTTCCGCTTCACGATTCGGCCGGGCACCAACGAGCTCTGGATCACCGAGGTCGGCTGGAACGACTGGGAAGAGATCAACCGCTCACCGTCCCCGACGAGCTCCATCTTGAATTTCGGCTGGCCATGCTACGAGGGGAACTCTCCGCAGCCCGGATACCAGAGCGCGGGCCTCAGCCTCTGCACATCGCTGTACAGCGCGGGGACCGCGACTCCGCCCTATTTCACGTACAACCACGGAGCCCATATCGCCTCGGGTGACAGCTGTCCCACCGGGAGCTCCTCCGCCACCGGTCTTGCCTTCTACACCGGTGGGAGCAACTATCCGGCCTCCTACAACAACGGCCTCTTCTTCGCCGACTACGCGCGGAACTGCATCTCCTTCATGCCGGTCGGAAGCAATGGGCTCCCCGACCCGACGAAGGCCCAGCCGTTCGAGTCCGCCGCATCGACGCCGGTCGACCTCGAGATCGGTCCCAACGGCGACCTGTTCTACGTCGACATCGTCGGCAGCACGATCAGGGAGATCAAGTACGCCGGGTCCAACAACCATCCTCCTGTCGCGGTGGCAACGGCGACACCGACGAGCGGCGCTGCTCCGCTGACGGTGAACTTCGACGGCTCGGGATCGTCGGATCCGGATGCCGGGGACACGATCTCGTACTCGTGGGACCTGAACGGGGACGGCACGTTCGGGGACTCGACGGTGGCGAAGCCGTCGTTCACGTACTCGACGCCCGGGACCTACAACGCAGTGCTGAAGGTGACCGACAACCATTCGGCGTCGACCCTCAGCTCGCCCGTGTCGATCACCGTGACGGGGTCGGGCGGGACGTCGACGTTCGGGGTGACGACGCCCGGCACGCTGATCGACACGGCAGGGGCAAACAACAAGGCGGTCTCGCGGTTCACGGCCCCGGAAGCCGGAGCCGTCGTGAAGCTGACGAGCTACCTCTCCGGGCTCGGTGCGGCCGCGGGGACCCAGTCGATTCGAGGAGTGCTGTACGCGGACGCCGGCGGGGAGCCGGGTGCTCTGCTCGGGGTCTCGAACGAGGTGATCGTGACGGCCGGGAGACCCTGGGGCTGGGTCGACTTCACCTTCCCCACGCCGGTGACCATCCAGGCGGGCACGATCTGGATGGGCTTCCTGGCGGGCGACAGCAGCGACCTGATTCAGCGCCGCCACTCCTCGGTCGCGAACGACGTGAGGTACAACGCGAACCCCGGCGGCTACGCGGCCGGGCCGTCGAATCCCTTCGGCAGCGCTATCTCGGGGCTCGACTTCCACTTCTCGATCAACGCTACGTACATACCGGCGGGCGGAGGCTCGAACCGTTCGCCCGTCGCGGTCGCGACGGCGACGCCGACGAGCGGCGCTGCCCCGCTGACGGTGAACTTCGACGGCTCGGGATCGTCGGATCCGGATGCAGGGGACACGATCTCGTACTCGTGGGACCTGAACGGGGACGGCACGTTCGGGGACTCGACAGTGGCGAAGCCGTCGTTCACGTACACGGCGGTCGGGACGTACAACGCGGTGCTGCGGGTGACCGACAACCATGGAGCGTCGACGCTGAGCGCGCCGATCACGATCACGGTGTCCAGTTCGGGCACGACGGCGACGTTCGGGGTGACGACGCCGGGGGCGCTGGTCGACACGGCTGGCGCGAACAACAAGGCGGTCTCGAAGTTCAGCGCCCCCGAGGCGGGGACCGTGACCAAGGTCAGCGGGTACCTCTCGGGGCTGGGAGCCGCGACCGGATCTCAGGTGGTCCGAGCAGTTCTGTATGCGGACTCGGGTGGAGAGCCGGGTGCCCTGCTCGGGGTGTCCAACGAGGTGACGGTCAACGCGGGCCAGGCCTGGGGCTGGGTCGACTTCCCGTTCGCGTCGGCGGTGCCGATCCAGGCAGGCACGATCTGGATGGGCTACCTCGGCGGCGACACCAGTGACGTCATCCAGCGGCGTCATTCGTCCGTGACGAACGACCTGCGGTACAACGCCAACGCCGGCGGATACGCGGCCGGGCCGTCGAATCCGTTCGGCACCGCGATCCCCGGGCTCGACTACCACTTCTCGATGAACGCCACGTATATCCCGTCGGGCGTCGACCAGCCGCCCGTGCCGACGATCTCCGCACCGTCGTCATCGCTGACCTGGAAGGTCGGTGACCCCATCAACTTCTCCGGCAGCGCCACCGATCCGGAGGACGGGACCCTTCCCGCCTCCGCGCTGACCTGGAACATGCTGCTCCACCACTGCCCGACCGGGCAGACCTGTCATATTCACTTCCTCCAGACCTACTCGGGCGTGTCGGGCGGAAGTTTCTTCGCCCCGGATCACGACTACCCGTCGTACCTCGAGCTCCAGCTGAGCGCGACCGACTCGGACGGCGTGACGACGACCACGTCGGTGACGCTCCAGCCGCAGACCGTCGACGTCTCGGTCGCGTCGAACCCGGTCGGGCTGCAGATCGCCTTCGGCCCGACGACCCAGGCAACGCCTTACACGTCGACGGTGATCAAGGGCTCGGTGCACTCCCTCAGCGCGCCGGTGACACAGACGCTCGGCGGGACCACGTACACCTTCGCCTCATGGTCAGACGGCGGTGCCGCGACCCACAACATCACTGCATCTGCGCCGGGGACCTTCACGGCGACGTACACGACGGGTGGAACGAGCAACACGCCTCCGGTGGCCTCGGCTTCGGGGACGCCGACCAGTGGAGTCGCTCCGCTGACGGTGAACTTTGACGGCTCGGGATCGTCGGATCCGGATGCCGGGGACACGATCTCGTACTCGTGGGACCTGAACGGGGACGGCACGTTCGGAGAGTCGACGGTGGCGAAGCCGTCGTTCACGTACTCGACGCCCGGGACCTACAAGGCAGTGCTGAAGGTGACCGACAGCCACGGCGCGTCGACGAACAGCACGCCGATCACCATCGCGGTCAATGCGCCAACGGTCTTCGGCACGACGACACCCGGGACACAGACCTACTCCTTCCCGTTGAACCGCAAGCAGGTGTCGAAGTTCTCTGCGCCGACCGCAGGGAACGTCGTCAAGGTGTCGGGGTACATATCGGGCCTCGGTTTGAAGGGCGGCAACGAGAACATCAGAGCCGTGATCTACGCCGACTCGGGCGGCAACCCGGGAGCCCTGCTCGGCACCTCGAGCCAGCTCCAGATCTCGGCAGGACGGCCCTGGGGCTGGGTCGACTTCACCTTCCCGGCGGCGGTGCCGATCCCGGCCGGCCCGATCTGGCTCGGGTTCATCACCGGCGGCAGCAAGAGCAACCTGTTGCAGCTGCGCTACAACGTGCTCACCGGTGATCTTCGATTCAACAACGACGACTACTCAAACGGTGCGTCGAATCCATTCGGATCCCCAACCGTCGGGGATTCGCACTTCTCCATCTACGCGACGTACGGCTAGCCGCGGCGAGGGCCCAAGCCACGGCCCGCAGCGGGTCAGCCGACGAAGAAGCGCTCGGTGAAGGGCAGGCTGCTCTCGAAGTAGTGCGCGCTGGCCCGGACGGTTACGGCATCGCCGCTTTTCAGCGGCCGGTTCAGCCGGAACGTGAAGGTGTAGGGAATTCCCGCCTGGAAGACGCCCTGCGTTGCCACCAGCTGCACCGGATTGCCCACACGCAGCGTCCCCGTGCCCGCCGCGCTCGTCACCTGGGGTGCGGTCACTCCGGTGGGAAAGCGGAGCTCGATCGCGCTCACCTGGCCCAGCCCGCTGATCCCGACCGTCGCACGCAGGCCCGTGCTGCCGACCTTCGAGAGCTGCAGGGTTATGAACTTCATGCCCAGCAGACCCATGTCGGCCAAGGGGACGTTGCGGTCGAGGGCCAGCAGCTGGGTGTCCCTGGCGATCTGATCGAGGGGCAACAGGGGAGGGTCGCCGCCGAGAACCGATGCTGTGCCTTTCGTGAGCAGCGCGAACGACGGCACGCGATTCGCATAGAGGGCATTCCGGACGATCTGCGGTGCGGCTGTAGCCGTGGTCCCGGCCGGTAGCTTCACCCCGACGAACTTGGTCGGCCCGGCAGGCGGCGGAGCCGAGGTGTCGGTGCGGGGCCAGACGATCGCGACGGTCGCGTCAAATCGTGACGGGCCGGTTCGATTGACCATCGCGACGGCGAAGGCATCCGCCGGTAGCGCGCGCGCATCTGCGAGAGCCAGCTTGGGAGAGGCCCTGCCCGACGACTTCAGCGTCAAGCGGGCGACCGTCACGTTGCCCGCGCTGGGAACCGGAACCTGTGGTTGCGCCTCCGGTCGTGCGCCGGCCGTCGACGGAAAGAGGAGCAGGAGCGCCAGCGCCGAGGCCACACCGGGTGAGGTTCGGCCAAGCACGCGATTGACGCTAGCGCAGGCATCCCACCGCGGCAAGGAGGGATCAGCGGACGCCGGTCTCGACCAGCTCGTCGACCGCCTGCGCAATCTCGGTTCGAAAGCGCTCGTCAGAGAATCGCTCGGCCCGCCGTCTGATTTCGGCGTGATCGAGCTCTTCCGAGGCGGCGCGACGTACCGCAGCGCGGACGAGCTCCACGGTCGGGCAGTCGACGAGCCAACCGGTGACGCCATCTGCGACGATGTCGCGTGCACCGCCCCGATCGAGCCCGATCACCGGGGTCCCACACGCCTGTGCCTCCGCCATCGCGATGCCGAAGTCCTCGTCGACCGGGAAGACGAGCGCACGGGCCGAACGGTAGAGATCAAGCAGGGTCGCCTGGTCGACCGCCCCAACGAAGCTCACGTTCCGAGTCGCGCGGGCCCGCAGCCGGTCGCCGAGCTGTCCTTCGCCTACGACGACGAGCCGCTCGCTGAGGCCGGCGAAGGCGTCGACGACGAGGTCCGGACGCTTGTAGCCGGTAAGTCGGCCGACGTAGAGAAAGGTGTCCGTGCGCTCGCCGCCCGGGGTGAAGACGTCCGTCCTGACGGGCGGGAAGATGACCGTGGCCCGGCGACCATAGAAGCGCTGGATGCGGTCTGCGACGGCCGTCGAGTTGGCCACGAAGGCGTCGACCCGAGCCGCCGTCGCGCGATCCCATCCGCGGAACCACGCCATGAGTAACCGCGCCGGCGGCCGCGTCGCGGGCGGGAAGCGCTGCTGTTCAGACTCGAAGTCCCACGCGTAGCGCATCGGCGTATGGCAGTAGCAGAGATGCGGGATGCCTGCCGCCACCCGGACCGCCTTCGCACAGGCGTGGCTGCTCGAGATGACCGCGTCGACACCTTCGACCGGACTGCGCAGCGCCCAGGAGAGCGGCATCGCCGGAAGGAGCCACTCGTGGTGGCGCGTGGCCGTCGGCACGTGCTGGAGGAAGGACGGCTGCGCGCGCCTGAGGGTCGAGGGCAACCTCTCGCGCTCGACGAGCGTCGTCAAGAGCTGAGAGTCGGGGTACACCTCCAGGATCTGTTCGACGACCCGCTCCGAGCCCGCATACCCGACGAGCCAGTCGTGTGCCACCGTCAAGCGCATCGACACAGGCTAGTAGCATGGACGGGTGAGGCGATCGGACCGGAAACGGCCGGCTTCATACTCGGCAGGCGAGTTGACCGTGGTTGTAGTCGACTGGAATCTCCCTGACTACACCATCAGCTGTGTGCGGTCGTTGCTCGCGGACGGCGTTCCGGCGGAGAGGATCGTCGTCGTCGAGAATGGACCGACCGACCAGAACTGGACGAGGGTGTCGAAGGAGCTCTCCTCCTGCGTCCTCGTGCGGGTCGAGGCCAACGTCGGCTACGCCGCGGCGAACAACATCGGCGCGCGCGTCCTTGCGGGGAGCGCCTACCTGCTGGTGAACAACGACGCCTTCGTCCACGGGAAGGGCTCGGTCGAGCGGATGCTCACGGCGCTCGATCGAGCGGACGTCTGTGTCGTTGTGCCGCGGTTGTTGAACGCCGACCTGACGCTGCAGCAAAGTGTCGTGCCTTTCACGACGCCGCTGGTCGCGCTCGTTCGTGCTAGTGGCTTGAGCCGCTTCGTCCCCAACCGCTGGCAGCCTCACGTCAGCACGCGCTGGGACCACAACTCCTCGCGTGAGGTCGAGGCCGCGATCGGCGCGGTCATGCTCGTCGACGGCGAGACCTGGAACGCGCTCGGCGGCCTGCATGAGACGGCATTCATGTACGCGGAGGACCTCGACTTCTGCTGGCGCGTCCACCGGGCGGGCTGGAGGTCGTGGTTCGTGGCCGATGCGGAGTTCGTGCATCTCGGCGGAGCCTCGTCCGCTCGCCGTTGGACGACCCAGGAGCGTTCGATGCGAGTCGCACGGGCGGAGGCGGCGATGATCTGGCGTCACGAGGCGAAGCCGCGCGCGGCGCTCACGTTGGCGTTCATGCGGGTCGGGCTCCTGGCACGGGTGACCTACTTCGGCCTGGTCGGGAGGAACGAAGATGCGGCGGCCTGCCGTGGATCGCTCGTGGGCCTGAAGATCCCCAGTGCCGAGTCGTCAACCGGGCCGGAGGCGGCCTTCGAGGTGCAGTTCCCCGCCCTGGACGCCCAGCCGGAGGCGTAACGCGCTAGTCGCCGGTCACGAGGAACGACCGGATCGCGTCCCAGGCGGGGCGAGCCGATCCGTCCGGACGCACGAGGTTGTACGCGTCGCCGAGTGAGGGCGCCGTCCACGTGTAAACGAAGCTGCGCGCGACGAGCGATTGCCAGTCGGTGGTGAGCCTCACGAGCGCTTCTCGTACGTACTGCGCCTGGAGCTCTTCACTGACCGCGTCGGCGGGCGCCGGCGCGGTCTGCCAGCCGAACTCGGTCACCCAGATCGGCTTGTCGGCCAAGGCCTGATGCGCCAGGTCGCGGGTCAGGAGCAGCCGGTCGAACCTGGCCCTCGGCGTCGCCGTGCTGTTCGTGGGGCTCAGCTCGTGGCAGTACAGATGAACGCTCCAGGCGTCGACGAGGTCCGAACGCCACAGCTCGGGGTCGGCCTGCAGCGCGGACACGAACCAGTCCTTGCCCACTCCGGCCGACTCCTCGGGCACGTCGCCCGAAGCCAGAAGCCGCATGCCGGGGCGCGTGGCCTTGACCGCGGTCGCCGCCGACCTGACGAGCCGAGCGTAGGCGGCGGGATCGGGCGCGGGTCCCCAGAACGAGGCTAGCCAGGGCTCGTTCCAGAGCTCGATCGCCGTGATCGGAGTCGGGACGAGCCGGGGATGCGATCGCCAGAACACGCCGTTCCGTCCGTAACGGTTGGCAACCGTGTTGACGAACCGTGCGTAGTCGACCGCATTCCTCGGCGGGTACTTCCCTCCACCGGAATGGCCGCTCGCCCATGACGGTGCGTAGGTGACGACGGCCAGGACCCGTATACCGAGCCTGGCCGCGTTCGTCATCAACGCGTCAGTGCGGCCCCATGAGAAGGATCCGCGTGCCGGCTCTATCGAAGTCCAATTGAAGCCCTCTCGGACCCAGTCGATCCCGATGTACCGCGCACGTCGAAGGTAGGCGTACCCCTGCGTCTGGGGAAGCCAGACCGTGCTGGTCGAGATGCCGACCCGGTCGCCGATCGTCTGCTCGGTCGGCGGGATGTCCGTCCCGGCCGTAGCAGCACCTACGGCCAGGATCAGTGCCGAAGCCAGCGCCGCGGGTATCAGCAAGCGCAAGGCCACCGAGCGAACAATGCTACAGCCCGTCGAGCGTGCGGGCTCCGTCCGGTGCGTCGTGTCTGCTTCGTCCGGCGGAAACGAATCTAGCGGTGTGGACCAATCGCAGCTTTAATGAAGACACGGCCGCACAGGCCGGGGCTTGAAAGACCCTCGGTTTCGAGTTATATGAGGGATGGGGAGAGAAGGTGAGAGGCGTAAACAGACCCTATGCGGCGTCAGGTCTCGTGCCATTCTGCACGAGTTCTGACGAGACTGGCGTGAGCCCGTGTCCGTGAAGTCCGACACCAACGTCGGCCCTGCGATCCACCAGCTTGGAGCGCCTGCTGCTGCGTACGAGTCCGCGGTTCGAGGCGAGCGCTTCTGGTCGGCTGCGCGGCTGACCGTCGATCTGGGCCTGCTCGCCCTGGCCGCTGTGATCGCGGCCTTCTCCTGGCCGGAATCCGGCGTTGGCGCCCGCGTGCTCTGGCCCGCGCTCTTCGCCCTGATCGTCCTGGGCATGTCGCATGCACGGGGCACCTACCGGCGACGCGTGAAGCTCGACACCCTCGAGGACTTGCGCTCGACGGGATGGGTGGTCGCGGTTGCTGCCGGTGTGGTGGTCATGCTGGAGGTGCTCGTTGTAGACGACTTCCAGTCCACCGCAACCCACACCGTCCGGCTCGGTCTGATCGCGGCGCTGCTCGTGGCCGGCGGACGGGTCGCGCTCAACTTCTGGCAGCTGCAGACCAGGCGCCAGGGCAAGGCGCTCGTGCCCACCCTCATCGTCGGCGCGGGACAGGTCGGCCGCACGACTGCCAAGCGCTTGCTCAAGCATCCGGAGCTCGGCCTCCGGCCCGTCGGGTTCCTCGACAAGGAGCCGCTGGACGCGGGCAACAGCACACGGCGGCTGCCCGTCCTCGGAGCTAGCTGGGACCTGGAGAGCGTCGTCTACGAGTACGGGATCGGGCAGGTGATCATCACGTTCTCGACGGCGCCGAGCGACGTCCTTCTGCGGCTCGTCAACCGCTGTGAGGAGCTTGGAATTGCGGTCGCCCTCGTCCCTCGGCTTTTCGAGAAGATGACGCACCGACTCACGATCGAGCATCTCGGCGGCCTACCGCTGATCACCTCGCGACCGAGTGATCCGAGGGGCTGGCAGTTCGCCGTCAAGTACAGCGTCGATCGTCTTGTCGCCCTGGTGGCCGTCGTGCTGCTGCTGCCCGTCCTGGCGGCCTGCGCACTCGCGGTGTGGCTGAGCATGGGATCGCCCATCCTCTTCCGCCAGCGGCGGGTCGGTCTCGACGGCCATGAGTTCGACATGCTCAAGTTCCGGTCGATGCGGGGCTCGCCGAGCCAGAGTGGCGAGGCCGATGCCACGTGGTTCGCCCAGCAGCTCGAGAGCGAGTCGGACGAGCAGCCCGCGGAGGCCGAAGACGACCCGCGCGTGACGATGGTCGGCCGGGTGCTCCGGAGGACGTGGCTCGACGAGCTGCCCCAGCTGTTCAACGTGCTCAAGGGCGACATGTCACTGGTCGGGCCTCGCCCCGAACGAGTGTCGTACGTGCGTCTGTTCGAGACGCAGATCTACCGCTACGGCGACCGGCACCGGGTCAAGGCGGGAATCACCGGCTGGGCGCAGGTCCACGGCCTCCGTGGCGAGACGTCCCTCGCGGACCGCGTCGAGTGGGACAACTACTACATCGAGAACTTCTCTCTGTGGCTCGACCTGAAGATCGTCGGTTGGACGGTCCGGTCGATGTTCAGCCGGTCCGCGCAGCCGAGCTAGCCCGACGCTGCGGTTCTATTTCTGCTAGACGGGTGCGGCTAGCTCGGCGCGCTCGAAGGCGATCACGTCGACGAGGATCTCGTCGAGCGATCGGCTTGGTGACCAACCGATCGCCCCGGTCACCTTCTCGATCGACGGGATCCGGTGGAGCGTGTCCTCGATCCCCAACCCGTAGACCCGGTCGTAGGGGACGACGACGAGCTCCGAGGACGAGCCGGTCTCCTCGAGCACGCGCCCGGCCAGGCCGCGGATCGAGATTCGGTTCGGCGAGCCGACGTTGTAGATCTGCCCGTCGACAGCGGGCTCGTCCACGAGCCCGGTCAGGGCAGAGACGGTGTCGAGGACGTGGCAGAACGTGCGCGTCTGGGTCCCGTCGCCGTGGATCTCCAGCGGTGCGCCCGCGAGCGCGGCTTGGACGAACTTGGGGATTACCATCCCGTACTGGCCGCTCTGCCTCGGGCCGACCGTGTTGAAGAGCCGGACGATCACGCAGTCGAGGTCGCGCTCCTGGTGGTACGCCAGCGCCAGATACTCGTCCATCGCCTTCGAGTCGGCGTACAGCCAGCGCTTCTGGGTGGTCGGGCCATAGACGCGCCGGTCGTCCTCCCGGAAAGGCTCCTCGGTGCGCGGGTCGCCGTAGACCTCCGAGGTCGAGGCGACGAGCACCCGCTTGCCGAACCGCGAGCAGTGGTCGAGCACGACCTCGGTGCCCTCGAGGTTCGTGACGATGGTGTGCACCGGCTGCTCAACGATCAGGCGCACGCCGACTGCCGCCGCCAGGTGGTAGACGACGTCGCACTTGTTCACGAGCTCGTTCACGACCGCCGGCTTCAGGACCGAGTCGACGACCAGGTGGAACTCGCCGCGGGGCATCAGGTGCTCGATGTTGCGCATCGAGCCGGTAGAGAGGTCGTCGAGCGCGTAGACCTCCCAACCGTCCTCGAGCAGCCGTTCGCAGAGATGCGACCCGATGAAGCCCGCGCCGCCCGTGACGAGTGCCCGACCCTTCACGGGAAGCAAGCCTAGCGGAGGGACCGAACGGCCCCTGCGAATACGGCGGAGGCTCCTCGGAGGGCCCCCGCCGCGTTGAACGACCTTTCCCGATTCGGCCCTCGTTACACACCCACGTGCGGCGACCAGGTCGCCGTCCCGGCCACCGAGCCGGTTGGCACTTGACGCCGTCCGGATTGGCTAGTAATTTCCATCAAGTCCGTAGAGAAAGTCGATAGATAAGGGGTGTCAATGAGACGAATTGTCCTTGCTTCTTGTGTAGTCCTCGCCGCTCTGACGGCGACCGCAATCGCCGGGGCGTCCGGCAAGGACGGGAGCCTGTCGGTGGTCGCGTACTCGACGCCGAAGACGGTGTACGGGAAGATCATCCAGGCGTGGCAGCAGACTGCTGACGGCAAGGGCGTCTCGTTCACCCAGTCCTACGCCGCCTCCACCGACCAGGCTCGTGCGGTCGCGGCCGGCCTGAAAGCCGATCTCGTCTTCCTCTCGACCGGCGACGACGTGAACATCCTCGTCGACGCCGGCCTGATCGACAAGAACTGGGACAAGCAGGCCTACAAGGGCATCGAGGCTGACACGGTCGTCGTGTTCGCCGTCCGCAACGGCAACCCCAAGCACATCAGGGGTTGGGCCGATCTGGTCAAGCCGGGCGTCCAGGTGGTGACACCGAACCCGTTCAGCTCCGGGTCGGCGAAGTGGAACATTCTCGCTGCCTACGGCGCACAGCGGCGACTCGGCAAGAGCGATGCGCAGGCCCAGGCATACGTGAAGAAGCTCTTCCAGCACGTCGTCTCGCAGGACACCTCCGGCCGGAACGCGACCAACACGTTCCTGTCCGGGAAGGGCGACGTCCTGCTCACCTACGAGAGCGAGGCGCTCACCTCGCGGGCCGCCGGGACGGACATCCAGTACGTGATCCCGCGCCAGACGATGCTGATCGAGCTGCCGATCGCGGTGCTCAAGTCGAGCGGCAACAGGGACCTGGCGAACAAGTTCATCCGCTTCACCAAGGGTCCGGTCGCTCAGGACCTCTTCGGCCAGTACGGGTGGCGACCCGTCAACCGGACGGTCGCGAAGAAGTACACGGAGAAATACCCGTCGCGGCCCGGCATCTTCAAGATCGACGACAAGATCTTCGGCGGCTGGCGCACGGTCGACAAGAAGTGGTTCAGCCAGAACGGGATCATGGTCAAGATCGAGCGCGGAGTCGGAGGTCCGACCTCTGGCTAGCGTCGCTCCCACAGCGGCGGCCGCGTCACGCGGCTCGAGCTGGGCGAGGGAGAGGGCGGGTACCGCCCTCTCCCTCGGCTTCGTCACGGGCTATCTGACGCTGATCGTCGTGCTGCCGCTCGCGGCTGTGGTCGCGGCCTCGGGCGAGGACGGCTGGTCGGGTTTCTGGTCTGCCGTGTCGAACCCGGAGGCCGTGGCCGCCCTGAAGCTCAGCGTGGTCGTCGCGATCCTCGCGGCGCTCGTCAATGCCGTCTTCGGGACGATCACCGCCTGGGTCCTGGTGCGCGATCGCTTCCCCGGCCGCTCGATCGTGAACAGCGTGATCGACCTGCCGTTCGCGCTGCCGACGATCGTGGCCGGGCTCGTCCTGCTCGCGCTGTACAGCCCGAACTCGCCGATCGGCGTCCACCTGGCCTTCACGCGGTGGGCGATCTTCATGGCGCTCCTGTTCGTGACCCTGCCGTTCGTCGTCCGCACGGTGCAGCCGGTGCTGCTCGAGCTCGACACCGAGATGGAGGAGGCCGCGCGCTCCCTCGGCGCCTCCGAGGTCACCGTCTTCCGCCGGATCGTGCTGCCGAACATCATGCCGGGGATCCTGTCGGGAATCGCGCTCGCGTTCGCCAGGGCGGTCGGTGAGATCGGCTCGGTCGTCCTCATCTCGGGGAACAACCCGTTCCACACCGAGGTCGCCTCCGTCTTCGTCCTCAACCAGGTCCATTCGGGCCAACGGGCCGCCGCCGCATCGGTCGCCGTCGTCCTGCTCGTGATCTCATTCGCGATCCTGCTGCTCGTCGGCGGGATCCGCCGGCTCGCGACGAGGCACGAGTATGCGTAGGCTCGGGCTCCGCGGGATCGCGCTCGGCTACCTGGCGGTCGTGTTGCTCGGCCCGCTGGCGATGATCTTCTGGAAGACGTTCGAGCACGGCTTCGGGCCGTTCTGGGACTCGGTCACCACCCCGGAGACGCTGACCGCGTTCAAGAACACGCTTCTGATCACGGCCATCGCGGTGCCTCTCAACACCGTGTTCGGGATCGTGTGCGCCCTGGCGATCGTCCGCCGGCGGTTCCCCGGCAAGGGTCTTGTCAACGCCTTCATCGATCTGCCGCTCGCGGTGTCGCCGGTTGTCGTCGGCGTCTCGCTCTTCCTGCTCTACGGCCGCGGCGGGTGGTTCTACGACCTGTTCGCGGACAACGGGATCGAGATCCTGTTCGCCCTGCCGGCGATGGTGATCGCGACGATGTTCGTCTCGCTGCCGTTCGTCGCCCGCGAAGTCGTGCCGACGCTCCGGGAGATCGGCGAGGAGCAGGAGCAGGCCGCACACACCCTCGGCGCGTCGGGTTGGCAGACCTTCTGGCGGATCACTCTTCCCTCGATCCGCTGGGCCGTGATCTACGGCGTCGTGCTTACCACCGCGCGCTGCCTCGGGGAGTACGGCGCAGTCGCCGTCGTCCACGGGTACAAGATGACGGCCACACTGCAGGTGCAGGACTACTACGAGAACTTCAACCAGTCGGGGGCGTACGGCGTGTCGCTGATGCTGGCGGTGATGGCGGTGATCGTCCTGGTCACCATGGTTCTGATCAAGCCGAGAGAGGGTCACTGATGTCGATCTCGATCCAGAACGTCTCCAAGCGGTTCGGCGACTTCGTTGCGCTCGACGACGTGTCGCTCGAGGTGCCGACCGGCTCGCTGGTCGCGCTGCTCGGACCGAGCGGCAGCGGCAAGTCGACCCTGCTGCGGATCGTCGCCGGGCTGGAGCGGGCCGACGGCGGCGCGGTCCACATCGCCGACGAGGACGTCACAGGCACCTCGCCGCAGGAACGCGGTATCGGCTTCGTCTTCCAGCACTACGCGGCGTTCAAGCACATGACGGTCTTCGAGAACGTCGCCTTCGGCCTGAGGATCCGCCGTCGGCGGAAGGCCGAGATCCACGCCCGGGTCCACGAGCTGCTCGAGCTCGTCCAGCTGGAGGGGATGGCCAAGCGCTATCCGTCGCAGCTGTCCGGCGGTCAGCGCCAGCGGATGGGCCTGGCTCGTGCGCTGGCGGTCGAGCCGAAAGTGCTGCTGCTCGACGAGCCGTTCGGGGCGCTCGACGCGCGCGTCCGCAAGGAGCTACGGGTCTGGCTCCGGCGGCTGCACGACGAGACGCACACGACCACCGTGATCGTCACCCACGACCAGGAGGAGGCGATGGAGGTGGCCGAGACGGTCGCAGTGATGAATCACGGCCGGATCGAGCAGGTCGCCGGCCCGGTGGATCTGTACGAGCGGCCTGCGAATCAGTTCGTGATGGAGTTCGTCGGGGCGGTCAACCGGCTCGGCGATGCGTTCGTGCGCCCGCACGACCTCGAGGTGAGTCTCGAGCCCAACGGGTCGACCAAGGAGGCGATGATCGTTCGTCTCGTCAACCTCGGCTTCGATGTGCGCCTCGAGCTCGTCCGCGACGACGGCGAGCAGCTGGCCGCGCAGCTCACGCGCGACCAGGCAGAGGCACTGGAGCTCGAGCCCGGGCAGATCGTCTACGTCAGGCCGACACGCCAGACGACGTTCGCACCCTGACGGGTCCCTGGGCCGTTCCTACGGGTGGGGTGCCCAGGCCTCCGGGTCGGAGACGAGCTCGCGGACGACCTCCGGCAGCTCGCCCGACGCCACGTCCGCGAGCGTGACCGCCTCGAGGACCGAACGCAGGCTCGCCCGCACCGCGATCCAGACGTCCTTGAGCGGCTCTGCAGCGCCCTGATAGGTGATCGCATCCGGTCGCACGCCACGCACGTTCGCGAGCGGGCCCTCGACGGCGCGGATGATCTCGGCGAGCGTGATCTCGTCCGCGGGCCGGGCGAGCCAGTAACCGCCCTCTGCACCGCGCTGGCTGCGGACGAGCCCTGCATGACGGAGGTCGCCGAGGATGTTCTCCAGGAACTTGAGCGGCACCTCCTGCGCCTGGGCGACCCGCTCGCCCTTGACGTGACCCTCGCCCTCGGCCGCCGCGAGCTGGATGCAGGCCCGCAGCGCGTAGTCGGCCTTGGCTGAGACACGCATGGCCTGATTCTGACCGAACGGTCTTCGTCCAATTGACCCAAGCGCGTCAATCGGCCGCACCGGGCGAGTCACACCCCTTGGGTACAATGCCGTTCCACCAGTGTTCGAACGGTTCACAGAGAGAGCTCGCCAGGTCGTCGTCCTCGCCCAGGACGAGGCCCGTGCGCTCAAGCACAACTACATCGGGACCGAGCACATCCTGCTCGGACTCCTCCGCGAGGAGGAAGGCCTCGCCGCGCGCGTGCTCGAGTCGCTGGACATCACGGTCGAGGAGGTGCGCGCACAGGTGGCCAGGATCGTGGGCCAGGGCGATGAGGTCACGACCGGCCAGATCCCCTTCACCCCGCGTGCAAAGAAGGTGCTGGAGCTGGCTCTGCGCGAGGCGCTGAGCCTCGGCCACAACTACATCGGCACGGAGCACATCCTGCTCGGCCTCGTTCGCGAGAACGAAGGGGTCGCGGCGCGCATCCTGCTCGACTTCGACGCCGACGCCGAGAAGATCCGGAACGAGATCATCCGGATGCTGTCCGGCCCGGGCCGCCGCCAGGGCGGCTCTCCCGGCGGCGCAGCCGAGAAGTCGAAGAGCTCGAAGCTGCTCGACCAGTTCGGCCGCAACTTCACCAAGCAGGCAGCCGAGGGCAAGCTCGACCCTGTCGTCGGCCGCCAGATCGAGATCGAGCGGATCATGCAGATCCTCTCACGCCGCCAGAAAAACAACCCGGTGCTGATCGGCGAGCCCGGCGTCGGCAAGACCGCGATCGTCGAGGGCCTCGCCCAGCGCATTGGCTCCAACCAGGTGCCGGAGCTGCTCAAGGGCAAGCAGATCTACAGCCTCGACCTGGCCGCGCTCGTCGCCGGCTCGAAGTACCGCGGCGAGTTCGAGGAACGGCTGAAGAAGGTCATGAAGGAGATCCAGCAGCGGGGCGACATCATCCTGTTCATCGACGAGCTGCACAATCTCGTCGGCGCCGGCGCGGCCGAAGGTGCGATCGACGCAGCCTCGATCCTGAAGCCGGCCCTCGCCCGCGGCGAGCTGCAGACGATCGGCGCAACCACGCTGGACGAGTACCGCAAGTACCTCGAGCGCGACGCCGCGCTGGAGCGTCGTTTCCAGCAGGTGCGCGTCGAGGAGCCGTCCGTCGACGACACCGTCCAGATCCTGCGCGGCCTGCGCGACCGGTACGAGGCGCACCACCGCTGCAAGATCACGGACGAGGCGCTGCACGCCGCCGCCGCGCTCGCAGACCGCTACATCCAGGACCGGCACCTGCCCGACAAGGCGATCGACCTCGTGGACGAGGCCGCATCCCGCATGCGGATCAAGACGATGACCGCGCCGCCGCGCTACCGCGAGCTCGAGGAGGAGATCGAGAAGGTCCGCAAGGACAAGGAAGACGCGATCGAGAACCAGGAGTTCGAGAAGGCGGCGTCGCTTCGTGACAAGGAGCGGAAGCTGTCCCAGAAGAAGCGCGAGCTCGAGGAGTCCTGGCGCGACGAGGAGAACGAGCAGCAGCCGGAGATCGGGGAGGAAGAGATCGCGGACATCGTCTCGATGTGGACGGGCATCCCGGTCTTCAAGCTGACCGAGGCCGAGACGCAGAAGCTGATCCGGATGGAGGACGAGCTGCACAAGCGCGTGATCGGCCAGCACGAGGCGATCGTCGCCGTCTCCAAGTCGATCCGTCGCGCCCGGGCCGGAATCAAGGACCCGAAGCGCCCGACGGGCTCGTTCATCTTCCTCGGCCCGTCCGGCGTGGGGAAGACCGAGCTCGCCCGCACGCTCGCCGAGTTTCTGTTCGGCGACGAGGACGCGCTGATTCAGGTCGACATGTCCGAGTACATGGAGAAGCACTCGGTCTCGCGGCTCGTCGGCTCCCCGCCCGGCTACATCGGCTACGACGAGGGCGGCCAGCTGACCGAGGCCGTCCGGCGCAAGCCGTACTCGGTGGTGCTCCTCGACGAGATCGAGAAGGCCCACCCGGACGTCTTCAACATCCTGCTCCAGATCCTCGAGGACGGGAAACTGACCGACGCCCAGGGGCGGAAGGTCGACTTCCGCAACACGATCGTGATCATGACCTCGAACATCGGCGCGGCCTCGATCTCGAAGAACCAGTCGCTGGGCTTCTCGATCGGCGACGAGAGCGGGCTCTCGTACGACGACATGAAAGACCGCGTCATGGGCGAGCTCAAGAAGGTCTTCCGGCCCGAGCTGCTGAACCGGATCGACGAGGTGATCGTCTTCCACAAGCTGTCGAAGGAAGAGATCAAGACGATCGTCGACCTCCTGCTCAAGCGGCTCCGCGAGCAGATGGCCCTCCACGAGGCCTCGATCGAGCTCACCGACGACGCCAAGGAGATGCTCGTCGAGAAGGGCTACGACCCGGCGATGGGCGCCCGGCCGCTGCGCCGCGCGATCCAGCGCCACATCGAGGATCCCCTGGCCGACTTCGTCCTCGGCGCGGAGCTCACGCCCGGCTCGACGATCATGGTCGACCGCAAGGGCGACGACGAGGTCGACATCACGATCATCCCGGGCGAGGCGAGGGAGCCGGTTGCGGTTCCCGCCGGGGAGGGATCCGAGCCCGAAGGCCCGGGCGACGAACCGGCCGAGAGCTCGGACGATTAGCTCCTTCCGCTGACGCGGTAGTGACGCCGTTTCGGCCTGCGGGTAACCGCTCCTCGACATCGACATCGACATCGACCACGAGCGGGAGCGGGAATGGCTGAGTTGACCGTCCTGGAGAGCAAGCTCAACGGCCAGGCGGGTGGGGCCGGGCACTGGTCGATCGTCGCGGTGCTCGCCCAGCGCGCCGGAACGGGCCGAAATAGACGGAGCCGTTTCTCAAGGGTCAGACTCCCTGGGGTCTGACGCTTCGGGCTCGTCGCAGAATCGTCACGAAGACCGTCGGGACCCACGCCTAGACTGGCCTCGTGGCCAAGGCTGCGGCGTCCGTCTTCTCCTGCCCCGAGTGCGGGTACTCGTCGGGTCGCTGGCTCGGTCGCTGCCCGGGCTGCGGCGAGTTCGGGACGCTCGTCGAAGAATCGAAGTTCACGGCGGGCGGGGCTCTGGTCGCGGCCGCCACGCCGCTCCTGCGGTTGGTGGAAGTCGAGGCCGAGGAAGCCCACCGCATCCCAACCGGCGTGCCCGAGCTCGACCGCGTGCTCGGCGGCGGGCTCGTGCCGGCGTCGCTGGTCCTCGTCGGCGGCGAGCCCGGGGTCGGCAAGTCGACCCTGCTCCTGATGGCGCTGCGCGCGATCACGGACTCCGGGCGCCGGGCACTCCTCGTTACCGGCGAGGAGTCCAAGGCACAGGTGAAGCTCCGGGCCGACCGCCTGGGCGGCGCCGGCGCGATCGAGATCCTCGCCGAGACGGAGCTCGAGACGGTCTGCGCCACGCTCGAGCGCGAACGTCCCGACGTCTGCGTGGTCGACTCGGTTCAGACGCTCTATGCGGGCGAGCTGGCCTCCGCACCAGGCTCCGTCGCACAGGTCCGAGAAGCCGCCGGACGCCTGCTGCGGGTGGCGAAGAAAAGCAACGTGGCCGTCTTCCTCGTCGGCCATGTGACCAAGGACGGAGCCGTGGCCGGGCCTCGCGTGCTCGAGCATCTCGTCGACTGCGTCCTCCAGTTCGAAGGTGATCGCTACCGCGAGCACCGTGTACTGCGTGCGGCGAAGAACCGCTTCGGCTCCACGAACGAGATCGGCGTCTTTGAGATGACCGGTAACGGCCTCGTCGGCGTCCCCGACCCGTCCGAGCTCTTCGGGCGCACCGAGGCGGGCGAGGTCGGCGCTGCGGTCGCCTGCGCTCTCGAGGGCTCGCGGCCGATCCTGCTCGAGATCCAGGCTCTGGTCTCGCCGACCGACCTGGCGATGCCGCGCAGGGTGGCAACGGGTGTCGATCCAAAGCGCCTGGCGATGATCGTCGCCGTGCTCGGCAGGCATGCTCGGGTCGCACTGGGCAGCGCGGACGTCTTCGTCAACGTGGCGGGCGGGGTTCGAATCGACGAGCCGGGTGCCGATCTGGCGATCTCGCTCGCGATCGCCTCGGCAGCGAGAGGCGTGCCGGTGAAGGACGGCCTGGCGGCGTTCGGGGAGGTCGGGCTCACCGGTCGCCTCCGACCTGCCACACAGGCCGAGCGCCGCCTCGAGGAGTGCGCCAAGCTCGGTCTCTCGACAGCGTTGGCTCCCCAGGGGACGCCCCGGCCCAGTGGGATCGGGCTCGTCGAGGCCGGAACCGCCGCCCAGGCGCTGGCGGTTGGGCTCGCGGAAGCTCCGGCCGGTCGCGACTAGACGCCTCTGAGCAGGGATTTTTGTGAAGAGGGCGTTAAAAGCCCTGGAAACTTGGCGTTTTCAAGCCGTTTTCGCTACACTGCTTGGAGTTCGCCGGCGGAGGTCAGACCCGCCGGCGTCTTGGCGACTACGGAGCTTCGAAAGGGGAGTCAGCTTGTTCAAGGTCGGCGACAAGGTGGTGTATCCACACCACGGAGCAGGCACTGTCGTGAAGAAGGAGCAGCGCGAGGTGCTCGGCCAGAAACGCGATTACCTCACCATCAAGATCCTCCACAACGACATGACCGTGAACGTGCCTTGCGAGAACGCGGAGAAGGTCGGACTGCGCCGCGTGATCGACGAGCAGATGGTCGAGAAGGTCATGAAGGCGCTTCAGGGCTCCGGCACGACGATGCCGAAGAACTGGAACCGTCGGTTCAAGCACAACCGCGACAAGATGAAGACGGGTGACATCTTCGAGTTGGCCGAGGTCGTTCGGAATCTGTCGCTCCGGGACCACGAGAAGGGCCTGTCGACCGGCGAGAAGCAGATGTTCGTGAAGGCGAAGAAGATCCTTGCGAGCGAGCTCATGTACGCCAAGGCGATGGACGAGGACGAGGCCGGCGTCTGGCTGGACGACGTGCTCTCCACCGTCTCGAACGGCAAGAAGAAGACCGCCAAGGCAACCGCGGCAGCGAGCGCCTAGCGCCCGCGGCGCGGACCGTCGTTGTCCGTTTGGGCCGTGCTCCCCGCCGCCGGCCGCGGCGAGCGGCTCCACGCGGACCGACCCAAGGCGTTCGCCCCGCTTCGCAACCGTCCGCTCCTGGCGGAGAGCCTCGAACGACTCGAGGCATCCACATGGGTCGACTCGATCGTGGTCGTCGCTCCCCCTGAGTGGGAGGAGCCGGTGATCCTGCTCGCCGAAGAGCTCGGGTGCGGAAAGGTCGTCGCCTCGGTGGCCGGCGGGGAGTCACGCGCAGCCTCGGTCAGGATCGGCGTGGGAGAAGTGCCCGACGACGCAGCAGTGATCCTCGTCCACGACGCCGCCCGCCCGCTCGTCTCCGACGCCGTCGTCGAGCGCATGCTCGGAGCGCTGAACGACGGTTGGGACGGCGCGGTCCCGGGGCTGGCCCTTTCCGACACGGTGAAGCGGGTGCGCGAGGAGGCGGTCGTCGAGACGCTTCCGCGCGACGAGCTTCGTGCCGTCCAGACGCCGCAGGCATTCGTCGCATCGGTTCTCCGTGCCGCCGTCGCGAACGGCGACGAGGCGACCGACTGCTCGGCGCTCGTCGAAGGACAGGGCGGCCGGGTGACGGTCGTCGAGGGCGACCCACGGTTGCTGAAGATCACGACCGCGAACGACCTCGCCCTGGTCGAGTTCTGGCTCGGCGGCTCCGAACCGGCGTGATCCTCGACTACCACATGCACCTGCGCGACCCGGACGAGCGGGTCGTGCACTCGCTCGAGGCGGTCGAGCGGTTCGTGACGGCGGCGGCGGAGCGCGGGGTGGACGAGATCGGCTTCAGCGAGCATGTCTACTACTTCCGCCAGACCCGTCGGGTGTGGGCGCTCGACTACCAGACCGAGCGCTGCGTCTACGACCTGGACGCCTACGTCGAGGTGGTGCTCGAGGCGAAACGGCAGGGCATGCCGGTCAAGCTCGCGCTCGAGGTCGACTACGTCGGGGAGCAGCAGGACGAGCTCGCGGCGCTTCTGGCGCCCTATCCCTGGGACTACCTCCTCGGCTCGGTGCACTGGATCGACGGACTGGCCGTCGACCAGCAACCTGGACTGTGGGCGCGCGCGCCGGTCGACGAGGTCTGGCGCCGCTACTTCGCCGCCGTTGTCGAGCTCGCCTCCTCAGGACATGTCGACGTGCTCGCGCATCCCGACCTGGCCAAGATCTTTCGAATGCGACCCGACCACATCGAGTATCCGGCTCTGGACGGCGTTGCGCTCGAGATCTCGACCGCCGGTCTGCGCAAGCCCGTCGGAGAGCTGTATCCCGCGGCGGCGATGCTCGAAGCCGGTCCGCCGATCACGCTTGCGTCGGACGCGCATGTGCCCGCCGACGTCGGCCGCGACTTCGACCGCGCCGTCGTCCATGCCCGTGCGGCAGGCTACGAGACCGTGAGCGTCTTCGAAGGGCGCAAGGCACGCCAGGAGCCGCTCGGATGACCGCCGACGGCTGTCGGCCGATCGGGGCCAAATCGACACGGTTCGGGCGCAGACGTGCGCGCAGTCGGCGGGTAGGATCGGCCGCGGGAGGCGGGTGGACATCCCACAACCCCTCCCCGGGTGGGGCTATGGAAGGAGGGGGGCGATGACGGGCGAGGAGCAGCTCCGCATCGGCCTCGGCGTCGACGCGCACGCGCTCGAGGACGGTGTCCCGCTCGTGCTCGGCGGCGTGAGGGTGGAAAGCGCGCGCGGGCTGGCCGGGCACTCGGACGGCGACGTGATCACCCATGCCCTGATCGACGCCCTCCTCGGCGCTGCCGACATGGGCGACATCGGCTCGCTGTTTCCCTCCGACGGAAGCACGCCTCCAGGTGTGTCCTCGCTCGTCCTGCTAGAGGACGTCGCCGGACGGCTGAAAGGCGCCGGCTGGCAACTGGTCAACGCCGACTGCGTCTTCATCGGTCAGGAGCCTCGGCTGGCGCCGATCCGCGACCAGATGAAGTCGGCGCTCGCCGCTGCGCTCGGCGCTCGGCAGGATCAGATCGCGGTGCGGGCGACCACGACGGACGGGCTCGGTTTCACCGGCCGCGGCGACGGGCTCGCGGCCCAGGCCGTCGCGTTGATTCGTCGGGTCTAGAAAGCAGCGCCCGCATCGCGTCCTCCAGCCGGTCGAGGGCCAGATCGAGTTCTCTCGGTGAGTAGTCGAGCCGCTCGTGCACGCGCGCGACCGACCCCTGTAGGGCTGGGAAGGCGCTCACTGCGTGCCGGTCGCCGGTCTTCGTCACCTCGAGCAGCGATGACCGGCCGTCGTCGGGGTTCGGCCGGCGCCGGACCAGTCGGCGTCCCTCCAGCCGGCGCAGGTACGACGACAGCGTCGTCGGCGGCATGCCGAGGAGGGCGGCGAGCCGTGAAGGGGTGATCGGCTGGAACGCCCTGATCGCGCTGAGGACGGCGAAGTCGTTCGGCTGCACCTTCAATCCCGCCATCGCACGTCCGAGAAGATCGTCGGCCAGCTGGCCGAGTATGAAGAGGCGAAAGAGGACGTTGCGGCCGCGGGATTGAGTTGCGCTCATAAAGTGCGATATCGCAGTATATTGCTGCGATATCGTACTAGTGGGAGGTGCACATGGTGAGACATCTGGTCTGGTTGAGCATTCTGATCGCTGCGGTGGCCGGTGTTGCGACGGCCTCGACGGAGCTGAGGCCGGCGCGGGTCGCGGCCAGGATCACGACCGGCAAGGCGCCTTGCTCCGAGAACGGCGGTCTGGGCTACCTCTGGGTCAGCAACTTCACCGACGCAACGGTTGTCCGCGTCGATCCTGCGACGAACCGCGTCACCGCGCGCATCAAGGTCGGCGCCCAGCCTTGCGGCGTCGTCGTCGGCGCCGATGCCCTCTGGATCGACGGATACGGCACCGGCAATGTCGAGCGGGTCGATCCACAGTCGAAGCAGGTCGTGGCCCGGATCCCGATCGGCCCCAGCCTGTGGGATGTCGAATTCGGCGCCGACGCGGTCTGGGCGACGAGCGAGTTCAACGGCACTGTCAGCCGCATCGACCCGGTCACGAACGCAATCGTCGCCACCGTCAAGGTCGGTACCGCGCCGCGCCAGGTTCGCTACGGCGCGGGCGCGATCTGGGTCGGAAACCACACCGGCAAGAGCATCTATCGCGTCGACCCCGCGACGAACCGCGCGAAGGCCGTGCCGGTCGGGCTGCTCTCCCCCGACTCGATCGCTGTCAGCGACTCCGCGATCTGGGTGACCTCGAGCGGAAATCGCTTCGTGGTCAGGCTCGACCCGAGGACGATGCGTGTGGTCGCTCGGGTGAAGGTCGGGCTCGGCCCAAGCAATGCCGCTATCGCCGGCGACGGCAGCGTGTTCGTCCCGAACAACGCCGACGGCACCGTCAGCCGGATCGACCCGGTCCATAACAAGGTGGTCGCCACCTACAGGGTCGGCCCCAAGCCGTTCCCGGCGGCGGCTGCCTTCGGCGACGTCTGGGTGCCGCTGTCGGGTGGGAGGCAGGTGGTGCGTTTCCGCGTCGGCTGATCCGGCATCATCGACGCGTGGCCGTGCTCCGTCCGTCGACCGAGCTTTCCCACGGCGAGCTGGCAGAGCTGTTCACCGCGGCGTACGAGGGCTATTTCGTCCCGTTCAGGGTCGACGAAGCGACGCTCGGATTCATGGTCGACGTCTTCGATCTCGATCTTGAGCTGTCGCTCGTCGCGGTGGAGGACGGCACGCCGGTCGGTCTCGCCAACCTGGGCCGGCGAGGCGCGTGCACCTGGCTCGGTGGCGTCGGCGTCGTCCCGAGCCGTCGAGGCGAGGGAATCGGCGAGCTGCTCACGCGTAACGTGCTCGAGCAAGCCGGAACGGTGGGGGCGACCGAGATGAGGCTCGAGGTGATCGTCGAGAACGGCCCGGCGATCTCGCTCTACGAGAAGCTCGGATTCGTCCGGATCCGTGAGCTCGAGGTCCTGTCCCTCGCCGCCGCGGAGCGGGACGGCGAAGACGCCGAGGCGGCGACTCTCGACGCTGCCCGGGCCCTCATCCGGGCAGGCCGGGACGGGGAAGAGCCGTGGCAACGCGCCGACGCCACGACCGACCGGCTCCTCCAGCGGCGCCCGGCACCCGAGGCGATGGTCGCCGGCGAGGCCGCGGCCGTCTATCGCGTCATCGGCGACAACGTCGGCCTCGTCCAGGCGGCGGGCGACGAGCGCGGGCTCGCTGCGATCCTTGCGTCGCTGCGCGCGAAGGGAAAGGTGACCGCTGTGAACTATCCCGCCGGAGGCGCAGTCGCAGAGGCGCTCCGGGCGGTCGGAGCGGAGGTGTCGCTGCGCCAGTACGAGATGGTCAGGAGCCTGGACTAATCCGACTCGAGCGCGTACCCGCGCGAGAGCATCGCCTCGCCGCGATCCAGGCAGGATTCCCAGGTGGGGACGTCCCAGCCGAGCGAGTCGGCCAGGCGGACGATCATGTTGAACAGCGCGGCCACGTGGATCGCGTCGGCCATCGCCTCGTCGGAGATGCCCGCTGCGCGCACGCGGTCAGCATCATCTGGAGTGACCTCCTCCGGGCGGAGCGTCAGCTTCTCCAGAAAGCCGAGCATCGCGCGGAGCCCCTCTTCGATCGGCGCAGTCCGCCAATCCGTCTCGACCGCTTTCCAGACCTCGTCACCGAGAGCGTACGACGCGACCGCGCCGTGCGAGCGCGTTCAGAACGGGCACTGGTTGAGCGACGAGACGAACCCCGCGAACAGCTCGCGCTCGCCGGGCGACCACTCCGACGGTCCGCGCATCGCCGCATCCAGCGCCGTCGAAAACGGACGGCCGAACAGCTCCGGCCTGTAGTAGAGCGTCTTCAGAACGCCGGAGGCCGTGGGTAGGCCGCGGGCCTGCGCGATCTCCGCGAGGATCGCAGCCTCAGCCGGTGCGTGCCCCGAATCGACGACCTCGAGTCTCAGCGCCTCTCCAAACCCAACGACATCAGGCCTGCCTCCAGTCGGTCGAGGCCGGCAGCTACCGCCGTCGACACCGTCTGCTCGAAGATCTCGTCCTCCGAGTGGCCCGCCTCCTTCAGCGCTTCGACGTCGCGGTCGGTGACCGCGTAGGCGCGCGTGCGCACCTTGGCGAGATACGCCTCGAAGTCGGGCGGTGCGGCGCGGTCGGGGTGCGCCGCGTCGCTCAGCGCCGCTATCAGATCGTCGTAGCGGGTCACGAGGGAAGCGTAGCCTGGCCGTGATCGACGACGACCAGGCCGTCCGCGACGAGGGACTCGAGCGCCTCGGGGTCGAGCTCGACCGCCCGCGGCTCGGCGGCGACGAGGCGGAGCACCTGCGCGCGTCGCTGGCGGAACGAGCCTTCGAAGGGGCCCTGCTTCCGCTCCGGCTCGTATCGGCGGCCGACAGACGGACAGGCGTCGGCGAGGGGGCAGCCGCCGCACCGTGGAACGCGAGCCAGACAGACCGTCGCGCCGAGGTCGAAGAGCGCCTGCGCCGCCCCGGGGCCGAACTGACCACCCGTCCGGGAGAGCACCCGGGCGACGTTGACGTCGACCGGCAGGAGCGGCCTGCCGAAGGCGAAGTTCCCGATCGCCGCGGCCGTGTACGGTCCGACGCCGGGAAGCTCGGTCAGGTCGTCGGGCCACCCGTGCTCGGCAACCAGCCGCGCGGCGCGGTGAAGCGCTACTGCCCGACGGTTGTAGCCGAGCCCCTGCCAGGCGCGGATCGCGTCCGCCGGCGAAGCGACGGCCAGCGACTCGACCGTGGGCCAGCGCTCCAGCCAATCGAGAAAGCGAGGCACGACCCGCGCGACCTGGGTCTGCTGGAGCATGATCTCGGAGACCAGGATCGCGTACGGATCACGGGTCCCGCGCCACGGCAGCTTTCGGCCGTGCTCGGCGAACCAGGCGAGCAGGAGCTCCTCCATGGCGCTGAAGCTAGGCGTGGCGCTCGATGAAGTCGAGCGTCCGCTTCCAGGCGTCGTCCGACGCTGCCTGGTACTGGTCCTGTTTGCGGTCGAAGAAGGAGTGGGGCGCACCTTCGTAGGTGACAATCTCGTGCTCGATCCCGGCAGCGGTCAGCGCGTCGTCGAAGGCGGCGTTCTGCTCGGCTGTGATGTTCTCGTCGGCACCCGCCTGGAGCGCGAGGATCGGCCCCTTCAGCTCCGTGGCTCGATCGAGCGGGCCCAGCCAGTCGCCTCGGGCGGTCAGACTGCCGTAGAACCCGACGGCACCCGCGAGGTCATGGTCGCCGGCGGTGGACAGCCACGAGTTACGACCGCCGAAGCAGAAGCCGACCGTGCAGACGGAGCGGGCGCCGTGGTCGCGGAGCCAGACGACGGCGACGGCGAGGTCGAGCTGGATCGTTTCGGGATCGGTGAGGCTGACGTGATCCGCGTACTGAAAGTCGTCATCGCGTTTCGCGACGCCGGCAGTGCGGCCGAAGTAGTCGAACGCGATCGCGACCATGCCGCGCTCGGCGAAGCGGAGCGCGAGCTCCTCGTAGAAGCGGTACAGGCCGCGCACGTCGGGCAGGATGACGACGCCGTTGTTCGAGGGCGTATCGGGCGTTGCCGCGAATGCCGCGAAGCGATTCCCGTCGGCCGCCTCCAGGACGAGATTCTCGTAGGAGACCGCCGCGCCGGAGATCGCGACCACCGGCGGCGAGGAGTCGAGGTCGAAGCACACGGCCGTCGGCAGCCTAGCCGTTGTCCACCTGGTTACCGGAACGGTTCCCTTTGGACTCGGGCGGTGGGGCTACCTTTGAAGCATGAATGCGCAGTACCTGATGCTGATCGAGCAGCTCGTCCGCGAGGGCCGCCCCGAGGACGAGATCGAGGCGATCGTGGGCCGGACCGTCGACGAGGACATCGACGTTCTCGAGGACCAGCTCGACGACCTGTCCGCCGCGGCCTAGCGCTCGCGGCGGTCGAGCGCGTCCCAGAGGCGCGCGACCTCGTCCTCGAGCCTGTCGACCCGGCCCTCTAGGGCGGCGTGCTCGCTACGCGGTTGCTGGACGGGTTCGGACGTCGGTTCCGGCTGCCCTTGGCCGAGCAGCTGCGCGAACCGTTCGCCCCGCTCGCCGGGTCGGTTGGGACTGTGTGCAGCGAGCTCGCGCTCGATCAGGTGGTCCAGCGTCGTCTCGGCCTCGTCCTGTCCGAAGCGGTGTAGCCGGTCCGTTCGCTGCCGGAGCTCTGCCGCGGTCTGCGGCCCACGCAGCATCAGCACGGCGAGAAGCGAGAGCTCGGCGTCGTCGAGCGACAGCGCCTGGTCGAGCAGGTGCCGGTACTTCACGGCGCGGCTGCCCGCGCCGCTCGCCAGCCGCACCCAGCCGCGCCGGGACAGTGCCTCGAGCGCGGCCCGGATCGTCGACTCGTCGTAGTCGACGACGGGGTCGCGGCTCGTCGACTGGTTGCAAGCAAGCCGCAGCGTGTTCAGCGACAGGGGATACTGGTCGGGAGTCGTCCGCTGCTTCTCGATCAGGCAGCCGAGGACGCGGATCTCTGCTGCGGTCGCATCCACACCGAGAGCGTAAAGCCACACCCCCACCCAGGGTGGGGATCCGTCCCGCCGCCCTCGGAGACGACGATACCGGTTGCCATGTCACGCGGCTGAAACGGGACCGCGCCGATCCTGGAACTCTTCGCTCGATCATCTGTGGCCGTTGGTGCTAAGCATCCCGCCGGGACGGGCGGGGGCGTTAGGCTCGCAGACGTGCGCGCGATCGTCGTCACGCGGAGCGGCGGGCCGGAGGTGCTCGAACTCCAGGATCTCGGCGCGCCCGAACCGGGCCCGGGCGAGCTGCTCGTCGACGTCGCGGTCGCGGGCGTCAACTTCCGCGACATCTACGAGCGGCGCGGCGGCTACGGAGCGGCGACGCCGCTGGTCGCCGGCATCGAGGGCATGGGTCGCGTGGCAGCGCTCGGTGAAGGCGTCACGGAAGCGGCTGTCGGCGACCGGGTCGCCTGGAACAACGCACAGGGGAGCTACGCGGAGCAGGTCGTGCTCCCTGCCGCCCGAGCGGTGCCGGTTCCGGACGGGATCGGCGACAAGCTCGCCTGCGCTGCCCTCCTCCAGGGGATGACGGCGCACTACCTGACGCACTCGACGTACCCGGTGCAGTCGGCCGACGAGGTGCTCGTGCATGCCGCCGCCGGCGGGGCGGGTCGCCTCGTCCTCCAGATGGCCAAGCTGTGTGGGGGGCGGGTGACCGCCACCACCTCGGGCGGTGAGAAGGCCGAGCTCGCACGCAGCGCCGGAGCCGACGAGGTGATCGGCTACGACGACGTGCCCGAGGGCCGGTTCGCCGTCGTCTACGACGGGGTCGGCAAGGCCACCTTCGACCGCTCGCTCGCCGCCCTGCGGCCGCGCGGGATGCTCGTCCTCTTCGGCGCTGCCAGCGGCCCGGTGCCGCCGTTCGAGATCATGCGCCTGAACTCGGGCTCGACGTTCCTGACCCGGCCGACGCTCGTCCACTACGTCGCAAGTCGCGAAGAGCTGCTCAAACGTGCCGGCGACGTGTATTCCTGGATCGACGACGGGTCACTGGACGTCCGCATCGGCGCGATCCAACCGCTCGAGGAGGCGCGTCGTGCCCAGGAGGACCTCGAGTCGCGCCGGACGACCGGCAAGCTTCTGCTCAGCGTCGACTCGAACTGACGGCCCCGGATCCGCTGTTCGGACTGAGGCACCGTCTGTCCTGACAACGTAAGCTTTCCCTCGAGTCCGAAGGGACGGAGGTTGGTGGTCAGTGGCCGCGAGCAGTTCTTGGCTTCGGAAATGGGCGTCACAAGATCGGGGACGCCGACCGGCGGTTGTGCTCGGCATGTCGGTGACCGGCCTCAGCTACCTGCGCAGCCTTCATCGACGCGGCGTCCCGACCCTGCTGCTCGCTCAGCATGACCCGATCGGGTCGCCCAGCCGCTTCGAGTGCACCCTCGACCTGCCCGATGTCGTGGAGGAGCCGGACGTCTGGCTGGAGACGCTCGTTGCCGCCGCTGAGCGGTCGGCGCGACGCCCGGTCCTGCTGGTCGCCTTCGACCAGGCGCTGCTGTTTGCCGGACGGAACGCCGAAAAGCTCAGCCGGTTGTACGACTTCCTGATCCCATCCCTCTCAACGGCAACCGACCTCGTCGACAAGCACCGCCAATACCAACTCGCCAAGTCAGCCGGCATCCCCATACCTCGTACTGTCTACCCGCAGAGCGGCGACGAGGCAGTGACCCTCGCCGACGAGATCGGCTACCCGTGCCTGCTCAAGCCGCACCAGAGCTACTTCGGCGGCATACGGCTGCGCGCGAAGGTGGCTGTGGCCGACGGGCCGGCGGAGCTGCGAACTCTTTTCGACCGGCTCGCCGCCGACGGCGTCGAGTGCCTCGTCCAGGAGATCGTTCCCGGAGGCGACGACACGCTCTACGGTTACTTGAGCTTCTGGGGCGCCGACGGAAACGAGCTGGCCTGGATCACCAAGCAGAAGTTCCGCCAGAACCCGGCGCGCTTCGGCGAGGGCAGCTACCAGCGCACCGTCGAGGCGCCGCAGGTGGCAGAGCTCTCGCGTCAGTTCCTGCGGGCGGTCGGGTACGTCGGTGTCGGTAGCGTCGAGTTCAAGTACGACGCGCGTGACGACTCGTATCGCTTGATGGAGGTCAATCCACGCGCTGTCCTGGGTAACCAGCTGGCGATCGCGGCCGGCGTCGACCTTCCGTACCTGAGCTACGCCTATCTCGCCGACGGCGCGCTTCCGGCGTGGGAGCAACGCTGGGATGTTCATTGGATCCACGAGCTGAACGACCTGAAGACGCTGCTGCGGGAGCGGCATCCGGCCGCCGCGATCCACGAGTGGGCGCGCTCGTTGCGCCGCGCGGACACCTACGCATACGGCGCCTGGGACGATCCTGCGCCCCTGCTCGGCGCATTCGCCTCGACCGCGATCGGGAAGGCCGCCCGCGCGGTCGGCATCCAGTTTCCACGGGGCTACAGCTCGCCGCGACCTCCGGCAGGCATCGGGGTCCCCGCGGCTCGTGTCGTCGACTGAAAACAAATCCGTCGACGAACCGCCGGGCCAGCACCGATACTCAGTTGGATGACGGCGCCGACGTCGAGCGAGATCCAGGCTGGCCTGTCCGAACACCCCGAGGACGAGCTCGTCGAGGCGGAGCTCGAGGGGGCTCGGCGCAAGAAGAAGACAGGCAAGGGGCGGATCGTGGCAATCGTCCTCTCAGTCGCCGTGATCGCGGGTGTGTTCGCTTTTGCCCTGCCGAGGATCGCCAACTACGGCGACGTCTGGGACGTCGTCAAGGGCATGTCATGGGAGTGGATCAGCGCACTCGTACTGGCGGTTCTCCTGAACACGGCCACGTATGGGCCGCCGTGGGTGGCTGCATTGCCGGGACTCCGGTACCTGCACGCGACCCGGGTGACGCTGGCCTCGACGGCGATGACGATGGTGGCTCCCGGCGGTGCAGCAGTGGGAATGGCGACCTCATTCGCGATGCTCAAAGCGTGGGGCTTTCGTGGACGGCCGGTCGGCCTGGCCGTCGTGGTCACCGGCGTCTGGAACCAGCTCGTCATCCTCGGCATCCCGATCTTCGCGTTCCTCGGAGTCGTCGCCGAGGGGGGAAGCAACCACACGTTGGAGCTCGTTGCGTTGATCGCGCTGGCAGTCTTCGTCGCGATCGTCGTCGGCTTCGCAATCGGTCTTTCGAGCGAGCGCCTCGCGCGCAAAGCCGGTGACAGGGCGGCCCGCACGATGACCTGGCTGAAGCGCCTGATCGGGAAGGCTCCGGTCAAATGGAGAGGTGAGTCGTTCGTCCGGTTTCGCGAGGAGACGATCGAGCTGATTCGCCACCGCTGGGCGTTTCTGACGTTTGCAACCCTGGCGGGGCACCTGACGGTCTTCCTCGTGCTTCTCTTTTCGTTACGCGCCGTCGGCACGCCGAACACGGAGGTGACATTCGTCGAGGCCTTCGCAGCATGGGCGATCGCGCGTGTGCTCGGCTCGATCCCGATCACGCCGGGCGGCGTCGGCTTCGTCGAGCTCGGCCTGACGGGCGTGCTGGTCGCGTTCGGAGCCAGCAACGACGAGGCGGTCGCGGCCACGCTGATCTATCGCTTCCTCACCGTTGTTCCGACGCTGCTCTTCGGACTGGTGGCCGCGGCGACGTGGAAGATGGGGCACCGTCCCCGGGAGGGTGTCGCAGGGTCGACCGCGTGACGCCCGTCGGCGGAATCGAGGCCGGCGGGACGAAGTGGCTGTGCGCGATCGGGACAGGCCCCGACGACCTGGCGGCGACCGAGACGATCCCGACCACCAAACCGGAAGAGACGATCGGGCGCGCGATCGCGTTCTTCGAGCGCGAGGGGCCTGTTCGGGCGGTCGGGATCGGCTGCTTCGGCCCTATCGACCTGCGGCCCGGGTCGCCGACCTGGGGCTCGATCACGACCACGCCCAAGCCCGGCTGGGCGCACACCGAGGTGGCCGGCGTCGTCGGCGGCAGGCTCGGCGTTCCGGTCGCCTTCGACACGGAAGTCAACGCCGCCGCACTGGGCGAGCACCGCTGGCGCGCAGCCCTCGGGCTCGACACGTTCTGCTACATCACGGTCGGCATCGGCGGCGGCGCGATCGCGGGCGGGCGGATCGTGCAAGGGCTGCTCCACCCGGAGGTCGGGCACATGCGAATTCCGCACGACCTCGACGGCGATCCGTTCCCCGGCTCGTGCCCGTATCACGGCGACTGCTGGGAGGGCTCGCGGTCGGGCTGGCGATCGAGGCGAGGTGGGGGCGGTCGCCGCGAGAGCTCGTCGCCGAGCGGGCCGTCTGGCGAGTCGAGGCGTGGTACGTCGCCTTGGGGCTCGTCAAGGTCGTCGCAGTGCTCTCACCGGAGCGGATCGTGCTCGGCGGCGGCGTGATGGAGGTACAGGGTCTGCTGGCCCTCGTCCGCGCCGAGGTCGCGGAGCTGCTCGCCGGTTACGTGGCGACCGAGATCGCTCCGCCGGCGCTCGGCCCACTGTCGGGCGTTCTTGGCGCGATCGCGCTGGCTCTCAGTGCTCGACCGTGACCAGCGTGCCGATCGGCGTGTACGGCCACACCCTCGCTGCAGCCTCGAGCGGGAGCTCGACGCAGCCCAGGCTCTGCGGCGTTCCGAATGACGCGCGGTTGAAGGCGTGGATTCCCTCGCCTCCATTGAAGTAGCTGATCCAGCGGATGCCCGGATCGTGGTAGTGCGAGCCGTCCGGGTTCGTGCCGCTCATCGTGCCGACGGGGATGTGCTCGAAGACCGGGAAGGTGCCGAGCTGGGTGGGTGCGGCGGGAACGCCGGTGTTCCCGGGCGAGGTGAGGATCAGGTCCCCGTCGTGCCAGAGATTGAGCGACTGGGGCACGGACGAGTGGACGTAGACGTAGCTGTACCCGCCGTCCCGCGGCTTGCCCGCGATCACGTCGGCGATCAGCGCCCGCCAGACGTCGCGGCCGGCGAACCCGTCGACGGTCAGGCCGTGCTCGTTCTGGAACGCCATGATCGCCCCGCGGACGATCACGTTGTACGTGCCCGGCTGCCAGAGGCGGGCAAGCTCGGGCGGTACGTTCGGGTAGCGCCAGGCGAAGCGGCCCTGCGGCGGTTCGGCGGCGGCGGCGAGCTGGGCGGCCATCGTCCGCGGAGCGTCGGACACATCCGCGCGCCACTGCAGCGGCAGGTAGCGAAGGAGCGCCAGCAGTTCCTCCAGGCGAAGCTCCGATGCTTGCGACGTCGTCCAGCTCAGTGTTCTCGTCGGGTGTCGTGAGCCGCCGACGGCGACGGCGATCGGGAGCTTCAGTTTCACGTGCGAGTCGAGGCCGAAGCCGTAGCCCCGGGGCCGAAACTCGAGCGTGTGCGCGTCGGTCCGCCGCCAGCGGCCGGGCGTGGGGGGATCGAGCGCCGGAAGCCGACGTCCGAGCGTCTTCGCGACCGGGTCCGAGAAGCGCAGGCGGAGGGGAACGGTCGCGGCCAGCTCCTTCCCGGGGGCGGTGGACGGCAGGACCATCGCCGTCCGTCCGGGCGGAAACCAGGTGACCGCGGTCGGCGCCGGCAGGCGTTCCCAGTCGAGGGCGACCGCGCGGAGGCCCACCGTGCCCGCGTCGCCGAGTCGGCCGAGGGTGACCGTGCGGGCCGGCCGCGCCAGGTGGATCGTCCGTCGTGGGTGGACGCCGGTCACCTGGACCTCGCGGACGGCGCGGTCGAAGCCGACCCGGATCGGGGCGCCGCGCTCGACGCGCAGCCAGCGCGAGGCCAATCGCGCGGTCGGAGCCGTCAGCTCGAGGCGAGCCGTCTGCGTGCGGCCGGCGACCCAGCTGACCCAACCCGGCCGGCGGAAGGTCGCCTCGGCCACGAGTTGCGTTCCCGCCGGGATTGGACGCGCCGGCCGGAGCGTGCCGCCCGGATGCAACGTGACGGGGATCTTCGTGCCGGCTGTGTCATGGAGTGTGAGCGCGACGAGGTCTCCCGAGAACCGTGGCTGCTGGACCTCAGGGAGGCCGTTCGCGTCGACGCGCAGGCCGCCGCTCGGCCAGGCGAAGAAGGCGAAGGCGAGCGCGCCCAGGCAGAGGACTCCGACCCCGGCCAGCGCCCATGGCCATACGCGCCGCCTCTGCTGGTTCTTGGCGACGAGTAGCGAGGAGGTGACTCTGGACTGCACGGCTTTCGACACGGTAGCGACTCGTCGGCCGACGTCCAGTCCCGCCGTCGCGCAAGATGGCCGGGTGAAACGCGTTCGCTTCGCACCGAGCCCGACCGGGACGCTGCACGTCGGGAACGCCTTGTCGGCGGTCGCCACCCGCGACTTCGGGGACTGGTTCCTGCTGCGAATCGACGACACCGACGCCACCCGGAACGTTCCGGGCGGCGAGGAGGCGATTCTCCGCGATCTCGAGTGGCTCGGTGTCGAGTGGGACGAGGGGCCGGTGCGGCAGTCGGAGCGGGGCGAGCGATATCGCGAGGCTGCAGAGCAGCTTGGAGTGACGCGGTTCGACGGGATCACGCTCGTACGCGAGGACGGCTCCGCGACCTACCAGCTCGCGTCCGTCGTCGACGACGTCGACTTCGGGATCACCCACGTGATCCGCGGCAACGATCATCGCCCGAACGAGGCGATCCATCGGAGGCTGCACGAGGCGCTGGGGGCCCGGCCGCCGGAGTACCTCCACCACGGGCTGATCCTCGGCGACGACGGGAAGAAGCTTTCGAAGCGGGCTGAGGGCGCGACGGTCGCCTCCCTGCGGGACGAGGGCATTCCGGCCGAGGCCGTGCGCGCGTACCTGGAGGAGCTCGGTCTACCGCGGCACGACGTGCGTCTCGACCTGCCGCGCATCCGCAGGCTGGCGATCCAGGCGATCGAGGCGCTGCCGGAGGAGGAGCTGGCGCGGCGAGTCGGCGCGGAGCTGGGGTACGTGCCGGTGATGCGCGGCGCGCGCGACCTGGTCGAGGCGCTTGCCTATGCGGAGCAGGTCGCGGAGCCGCTGCCGTACGCGGCGACCGACGTCGAAACGCTGGCCCGCTTCCGCGAGCTCGCGGCGTTGCCTCCACGCGACCTCGTCCGCGAGCTCCGCGCGGCGGGCGGCAACCTGAAGGAGCTGCGGCTGGCGCTTACCGGGCGTCCCACCGGTCCCGAGCTCTCCGCGATACTGGCTGCACTGCCGAAGGAGGAAGCACTGCGCCGTGTCGATCAGGCTCTACAGCACGCTCAGCCGTAGGCTCGAGGAGCTCCCGGAGCCGCCGGGGCCGATCCGTATGTACGTCTGCGGCTCGACTGTCTACCAGCGCATCCACGTCGGCAACTCGCGGCCGTTCGTGCTCGCGATGTGGCTGCGCCGCTGGCTGCGGACGCGCGGCTACGACGTCACGCTCGTCCACAACATCACCGACGTGGACGACAAGGTTTACGAGGAGGCGGCGAAGCTCGGCAAGGGCAGTCGCGAACTGGCCGAAGAGGCTACCCGGTGGTTCCTCCAGGACACCGACGACCTCGGGCTCGGCCGGCCGGACGTCGAGCCGCGCGCGAGCGAGACGATCCCCGAGATTCACGCATTCATCCGGGCGCTGATCGACGACGGGCTCGCGTACGAGTCGCAAGGCGACGTTTACTTCCGCGTCGCGCGGTACCCGGACTACGGGCAGCTTTCCGGTGCGCAGCCGGACGACATGGTCGCGCAGGAGCCCAATCCGCTGAAGGAGGATCCGCGCGACTTCGCGCTCTGGAAGTCGCAGAAGCCGCACGAGGACGCAGCCTGGGACTCACCGTGGGGGCCGGGGCGTCCCGGCTGGCACATCGAGTGCTCTGCCATGGCCGAGAAGCACCTCGGGCCGGAGTTCGAGATCCACGGCGGCGGGCTCGACCTGCGCTTCCCGCACCACGAGAACGAGCTCGCTCAGTCGCGGTCGCGCGGCTATCCGTTCGCGCGCGTCTGGCTGCACAATGGGATGCTCGAGCTCGGCGACGAGAAGATGTCGAAGTCGCTCGGGAACGTGATCACGCTGCGGAACGTGCTCGACACGTGGGGCCGCGAGGTTCTGCTGCTCTACCACCTCAGCGGACACTGGCGAAAGCCGGTCGACTTCACCGACGCTGCACTCGAGAGCGCCCGGACGCAGCTCGCCGGGTTCCGGGAGACGCTGGTCATGCCGGCGCAAACCGTCGGCGACTGGAACGCTCTCGAGGAGGCACTCGCCGACGATTTCAACACGCCCGCGGTGCTTGCCCTGCTGCACGCCTGGGCCGCGGGCGGCGCGCGCGACGAGCTCGCCCGTGGTCTCGACCTCTTCGGTATCGGCACGACGTTCGATGTACCGCCCGAGCTCGAGCAGCTCCGTGCGCGGCGGGAGGACGCGCGCTCCGTGAAGGACTGGGCGAGCGCCGACGCGGCGCGAGCCGAGATCGAGGCGGCTGGCTGGGCCGTGACCGACCATCCGGGCGGTACGGCGATCTGGCCGCGGCCGTGACGACGGAGCTCGTCTACGGGCGGCGTGCCGTTCGGGAGGCGCTACACGGGCGGCGGGAGGTGGTCGAGCTGCTGGCCACCGAGCGCGCCGCGCGAGACGGATGGGGGCGCAAGCCCAAGGTCGTTCCCGAGAGAACGCTGACCGAGCTTGCGGGCACACGCGACCACCAGGGCGTGGTTGCACGCGTCGAGCCCTTTCGATATGCGGACGCGTACGAGCTAGCCGTCGGCGAGCCGCTGCTCGTCGCGCTCGACCAGGTGACCGATCCGCGGAATCTGGGCGCGGTGATCCGCTCCGCAGAGGGTGCGGGTGCGACCGGCGTGATCCTGCCGGCGCACAACTCCGCACGGGTGACGCCTGCGGTCGCACGCTCGTCTGCAGGTGCGGTCGAGCACCTGCCGGTGGCGGTCGTGCCGAACCTGGCCCGCTACCTGAACGAGGTGAAGGGGTCGCGGCTCTGGGTCTACGCCGCCGATGCCGGCGGACAGCCCATGGCCGACACCGACCTGTCGGGGGGACTGTTCCTGGTCTTCGGAGCCGAGGGGAAGGGGATCCGGCCGCTCGTCCGGCGAGCCTGCGACGCCAGCGTGTCGATTCCGCTGTCCGGGCGGGTCGAGTCGCTGAACGTCTCGGTCGCCGCCGCGGTGCTGCTCTACGAGGCGCAGAGGCAGCGCAGTGCCGTGGGCTCGAGGGAGGCACAATGAAGCAGAGGCGCCGACCCGGGCGGCGCCGGAGCAACAACGTTGCCTGACACCACGCTCTATCTCTTCGACGGCTACAACCTGCTTCACGCGGGCGGATACGGCGACGTCCGCGAACTCGTGGACAGACTCGCGAGCTTCGTCGCCCAGGCCGGCGCGCGGGGCATCGTCGTCTTCGACGGGCACGGCCAGGATCTCGAGCGCGGTCCGCTGTCGGTGCGGTACGCGCCGCATGCGGACACGATGCTGGAACGGCTTGCGGCCGAGCATCGCGGGCAGGAGCAGGTCTGTCTCGTCTCGTCCGACCTCGCCGTCCGCGGCACATCGGGAGTGGAGGTGCGCAAGCTCTCCTCGAAGACCTTCGTGCGCGACCTCGGCTCGACCGAGCACTCCGAAAGGGCGCAGCTGCGCCTCGGTGAGCGCCTCGACGAGGAAACGCGGGCGAAGCTTGAAAAGCTGCGCAGAGGGCAAGAGACTTAGCGAGCGGAAAAAATGCAAAACCTCTTGTAACTTCTGCGAGAGGGTGCTATGTTCCGCCTCAACCTGAGGGTGAGGCTTACGTCGTCACACCCGATTCTGCCCCAGATCCCAGGAGACTCCAATGCCCGCACGCGCCGCAACCGCAGTCCGGACACAGCAGAAGTCTCAACGTGAGCTAGAGGATTTGCAGTTGGTCATGCGCGTCCACAACGGCGACGAGCGCGCCCGCGAGACGCTGATCCAGCGATACACCGGCTTCGTGCGAATGAAGGCCAGCTCGTACTTCATCGCCGGCGGCGAGCCGGAGGACCTGGTGCAGGAGGGGCTGATCGGCCTATGCAAGGCGATGCGCGATTTTCGCGCCGACAAGGAGACGTCGTTTCGCTCGTTCGCCGAACTGTGCGTGACCCGGCAGATCATCACCGCGATCAAGACGGCCACGCGCTACAAGCACGCGCCGCTGAACACCTACGTGTCGTTCTCGCAGACGCCGGCCGGGCAGGACCCCGACTCCGACGTGACCCTCGGCGACGCGCTTCCAGGCTCCCACGTGAACGACCCCTCGGTGGCGGTGATCTCGACCGACGAGCTGAAGTCGCTCGTCTTCTGTCTCGGCACCGGTCTCTCGCCGCTCGAGGCCGATGCTCTTCGGATGTACCTCGAGGGCTCGTCCTACGAGGACATGGCGGATCTGCTGGGCTGCGACACGAAGGCGATCGACAACGCCCTCCAGCGCGTCAAGCGGAAGATCCTGCAGCACCAACGCGCACGCGAAGTCCTGCAGTAACGCGCGTACCATTGAGGCTGAGCGCCGGAGTAGCTCAGTTGGTAGAGCAGCTGATTTGTAATCAGCAGGCCGTGGGTTCGAGTCCCTCCTCCGGCTTAGGCTGAAGCGAGCGCCTGCTCGAGGTCGGCCCAGAGCTCGTCGGCGTCTTCGAGGCCGACCGACAGGCGCAGGAGCCCGACGGGCACACGGTCCCCTTCCCAGCGGTGCCGTGACTCCATCGTCGACTCGACGCCGCCGAGCGAGGTCGCGTTCTTGATCGAGTGCAGCGCGCGTTCGACCGGCAGCGGGTCGCCGGGAACGTCGAACGAGAGGAGTCCGCCGAAGCCGGGGTAGCGGACGTTCTCGACCGCAGAATGACCACGCAGGCGCTCGGCGAGCACGGTTGCGGTACCGGTTTGTCGTTCGACCCTCACACGCAGGGTCTTGAGCCCGCGCGTGACCAGCGCCGCGACGTCCGCGGCGCAGGCGGGGCCGGTGCGTTGTCGGAATTGCCAGAGCCGCCGGTGGTCGGCGGCGTCGCGCGAGATGATCGCGCCTGCGAGCGCGTCCGAGTGGCCGGCGAGGTACTTCGTAGCCGAGTGAAGGACGAAGTCGGCACCGTGGTCGAGCGGGCGCAGAAAGACGGGCGTCGCGGCGGTCGAGTCGACGACGACCCGCGCCGGATGCGCTGTGGCGGCCTCGAGGTCGGGCATCGTCAGGAATGGGTTCGACGGCGCCTCCAGCCAGATCAGGTCGATCCCGTCGGGCGGCGGCCGGGTCTGATCGAACTCGATCGTGTTCAGGCCCCACCGGCCGAGCTCCTCTCGCATCATCACCCCGGTGCCGAAGTAACAGCCCTCCGCGAGCGCGACGGTCCTTCCGGGCTCGAGCAGGGCCAGTAGCAGAGCCAAGGTCGCCGCGGAGCCGGAGGAGAACAGCAGCGCCTGACCGTCCGGCGCACCTTCGAGCGCGGCCAGCGTCCGCTCGGTCTCGGCCCCGGTCGGGTGCGCATAGCGTGAGTAGAGGAACTCGCCGGGCTCGCCGTCCGCGTAGGGCCAGATAGTGGAGCGGTCGACGCTCATCCGGCGAGACTACCGGCGGGCTCCGGCCGCAGGTCCTCCAGTTTCCCCATCCGCGCCAATTCGGGGAAGACCCTGATCGACGCCAATGCGATCCCGATCGTGGCGACGCCGCCGGCGACGACCGTCGCCACCGTGCCGATCAGCGCGGCGACCGCTCCCGACTCGAACGCGCCGAGCTCATTGGAGGCGGAGATGAACACCATCTCGACTGCGCCAACTCGCCCCCGCAGTTCATTCGGCGTGACGAGTGCGACCGTCGTCGAGCGGATGTTGACGCTGATCATGTCGACGAAGCCGGCGACCGCCAGCGCGACGAGTGTGATCGGCAGCAGCTTCGAAAGGCCCCAGACGATGTTGGCAGCGCCGAAGAGCACTACCACTGCGATCAGGGTCGGGCCGGCGGCGCGGCGGAGGGGGCGCCGCGCGAGGATGAGCGCTGCGCCGAGTGCGCCGATTGCGGGCGCGGCCCGGAGCACACCGAGGCCAACCGGTCCGACATGAAGAATCTCCTGCGCGTAGATCGGCAACAGCGCCACCCCGCCGCCGACCAGCACCGCGAACAGGTCGAGGGTGATCGCCCCGAGTAGCATCCTCGTTCGCCAGACGAAGCGGATCCCGCCGACCAGGCCGGCGAGCCCGACCGAAGCGTCGCTTCGGTGGGTCTGCACGTGGAGCCCCGCCATCGAGATTCCGGCGATCGCGAAGAGCAGTGCGGCCGCCGCGTAGACCGCCTCGGGCTGCCAGGCGAAGAGGAGCCCGCCGACCGCAGGCCCCGCGATCACGGCGATCTGCCCGGCGATGGAGCGGAGCGCGACCGCTCCGGGCACCAGGTCGGGTGGAACCACCTCGGGCGTGAGCGCCTGGTACGCGGGCCAGCCGAGCGCGCTCGCAGCGCCGGTCAGCGCCGCCAGCACGAAGTACGGCCAGACCACCTGCGCGTCCGCGATGGTGACCGCCAGCAGTGCGCCGGCCACGGCGACCATGACTGCCAGGGCCAGGGCGGCGACGAGCCGGCGCGGCAGCCGGTCGGCCAGATGGCCCGCCGGCAGAGCGAGGACCAGCAACGGCACGAACTCGGCGAGGCCGATCAGGCCGAGGTCGAGTGGATTCTTGCGGATCGAGAAGACCTGCCAGCCGACCGCGACCGCGACCATGTTCTCGGCGAAGCGCATGGAGAAGATCGCCGACCAGAGGAACCGGAAGTCGCGCTCCTGGAGCGCCGGTGGCAGTCGCTGCCGCATCGGGCGAACCTAGCAGCGGTCGCCGTTAGGCTCTTGCCCGTGGACGAGACCACCGCCAAGAAGATCGCGCGCATGCAGGCACTGCGCGACGACGCGCTCCACCAGGGCAGTCCCAAGGCGGTCGCGAGCCGGCGCGGGAGCGGTCGGCTGCTCGCCCGCGAGCGCCTGATCAACCTGCTCGACCCGGGTTCCTTCGTGGAACTCGACCGCTACGTCCGCCATCGCGAGGTCGAGTTCGGGATGCGCGAGAAGCGGCCGTGGGGGGACGCGGTCGTGACCGGCTACGGCACGATCTTCGATCGCAAGGTCTTCGTCTTCTCGCAGGACTTCACGATCTTCGGCGGGTCGCTGAGCGAGGTCTTCGCCGAGAAGATCTGCAAGGTCATGGACCTGGCCGTCAAGCTCGGCTGCCCGGTGATCGGGATCAACGACTCGGGCGGCGCGCGGATACAGGAGGGTGTCGTGTCGCTGGCCGGGTACGCGGAGATCTTCTGGCGGAACGTGCAGGCATCGGGGGTGGTACCACAGCTCTCGCTGGTGATGGGGCCGTGCGCGGGGGGCGCCGTCTACTCGCCCGCGATCACCGACTTCGTGTTCATGGTCGAGGGCTCGTCGTACATGTTCATCACCGGGCCCGATGTGGTGAAGACCGTCACCGGCGAGGAGGTGACGTTCGAGGATCTCGGGGGCGCGGCCGCACACGCGACCAAGTCGGGGGTCGCGTCCTTCACGTCACCCGACGAAGAGGCCTGCCTCGAGGACGCGCGCTACCTGCTCTCGTTTCTCCCGCAGAACAACCTGGAGCAGCCGCCGTTCGCGGAGCCATCGGATCCCGTCGGACGCGAGGCGCCGGAGCTCGACGCTTTGATTCCGGACGAGCCGACGAAGCCGTACGACATGAAGGAGGTGATCCGTCACGTGGTCGACGGCGGCGACTTCCTCGAGGTGCACGAGCGCTGGGCGGAGAACATCGTCTGCGGGTTCGCCCGTCTCGGCGGGCACCCCGTTGGCGTGGTCGGGAACCAGCCGCGGTCGCTCGCGGGCGTGCTGGACATCGACGCGTCGGTGAAGGCCGGGCGCTTCGTGCGCACGTGTGACGCGTTCAACGTCCCGCTCGTCACCTTCGTCGACGTGCCCGGGTTCCTGCCGGGGACGGCGCAGGAGTGGGGCGGGATCATCCGGCATGGGGCGAAGCTGCTGTACGCGTACGCGGAGGCGACGGTGCCGAAGTTGACTGTGATCACGCGGAAGGCGTACGGCGGCGCATACGACGTGATGTCCTCCAAGCACATTCGGGCCGACTTCAACTTCGCCTGGCCGACGGCCGAGGTGGCCGTGATGGGGCCCGAGGGGGCGGTCAACATCGTCTTCCGGAAGGAGCTGGAGGGTGACGGCGACCCCGAGGTGGCTGCGCGCCGGGCGGAGCTGATCGACGACTACAAGGCGCGGTTCGCGAATCCGTACACCGCCGCCGAGCGCGGCTACGTCGACGACGTGATCGAGCCGCGGCGGACGCGGCCTGTCTTGATCGACGCGCTGGAGACGACGCTGACGAAGCGCGAGCGCCGCCCGCCGCGCAAGCACGGAAACATCCCCCTCTGACGGGGCGGTCCGCGAAGGGGACTGTCCCGGACTAGAGCCCTGCCTCGGCGATCGGGCGCCGGGCCCACGCGAAGCGGCTCGAGTACCAGTCCGACGTCAGCGGTGAGAGCGCAACTCCCTGGTCGGAGGACTGGATGAACCAGCCGCTGCCGAGGTAGATGCCCATGTGGTTGATCTGGGCAGGCTTCGACCTCGGGCCGGCTGCCCCGAAGAACAGCAGGTCGCCAGGCTGGACTTTCGCCAGTGGGATCCGCCTGGCCGGCGGCACCTCGCCCGCCATCGCGTACGTCGTCCGGCCGCGCAGGACACCCGGCAGAGTCACAGCGCCGACGTAGGACTGCAGTTTGTAAACGCGCCAGACAAAGCCCGAGCAGTCGAAGCCGGCCGGGACCTCCGTGCCCGTGCCGAAGGGGTCCTGCGGCGACTCGCTCGTCCCACCCCAGACGTAGGGGTAGCCCACGAACGAGACGGCGGTCTGGAGCACCGAGCGCTGGAGCCCGGCGAGCGGGGCCGGCCTGAAGGTCGCGGCCAGGGACGTGACGGCGTCGAGATCGCCGGTGTGGAGGACGAGGATCCGCGCGGCGGAGTAGGCGGCTTCTGCCCTCGTCGCCACGCTGTCGGGCCCGAGCTCGAGGAAGTCCTGGGCGGCGGGATGATTGACGCGCAGCCCGAGCAGCCGCGCAACCGTCTCGGTCCCGAACGCACGTGTCGGTACCAGGCCGGCCGCCCGGATCGACGCGGTGAACTGGCGCGCGACGGGTAGGAGCCCCAGCCCGCCGACGAGCTGGGCGTCGAGCTGGGCGATCGTGACCGGCACCGTCGGGTTGGCGACCGGAGCCTGCTGCTTCCCGGTCAACCCGCCGACGAGGTCGCCGAGCTCGCCGGCGGTCAGGGCGTCGTCCGGCCGGAAGGCGGCTGCCTTCCCTCCCATCAGCCCGCGCGCGGTGACGACCTTGATCTGCGGCTGCGCCCACGAGGTCGCCGCCGACGCCGGGGCGGCGAGGACGAGCCCGAGGACGGCACAGGCGAGGGCGCGGCGGATCATCCCTCTGTGTTTCGTCCGTCGGCCGATGCTCCTTTAGGCTGAACCGGCCGTGCCCGTCGAGATCACCCCGAAGCCGACCCCGGAGGAACGCGAGGTGCTGCTGCGTGCGCTCGCCGCCCGAAACGGCGGAAACGAGTGCGCGAGCCCCTGGTGGAAGGCGGGAATCCGCGAGGCGGTCGAGGCCGATTCCGACGAGAACGAGCCCGCTCAGGCGAGCGCGCGCCCGCGCAGCAGCGCGGGCGCGCCGCGAGCGTAGTCGAGCCCGGAGATCCAGGTCAGCACCACGGCGACCAGCAGGCCCCACCAGGCGACCGACGTGCTCCAGGCGCCGGCGACGGCAAAGCCGCCCAGCGCAGCCGCGACCGCCTGCGACCACGTCTTCAGCTTGCCCAGGTCGCGCGCCTGCAGGACGACGCCGCGCTCGAGGGCGGCGAGCCGCAGCCCGGAGACGAGCAGCTCCCGCGCCACGATCGCCGCCACCATCCAGCCTGGGAACGCGCCCTCGCCGACGAGGACGATCATGGTCGCCAGCACGAGCACCTTGTCGGCAACGGGATCGAGCAGCGAGCCGAGCGGCGTCGTTCGCCCCTGCCGCCGCGCCAGCCAGCCGTCGATCTGGTCGGTGGCCATCGCGGCGATGAACAGCGCCGTCGCCCAGTAGGCATGCCCCGGGAAGTCCCAGATCAAGAGGAGGACGACGAACGGCGTCGCCACGATGCGCGCGAGCGTCAGCTGGTCGGCCAGGCCGATCATTCCGTGGAGAATACGTCGCGCTCATGGGTGCCTTCTCGAAAGTCCTCGTTGCCAACAGGGGGGAAATCGCCATCCGCGTCTTCCGGACGCTGCGCGAGCTGGAGATCGCCTCGGTGGCCGTCTACTCCCAGGCCGATCGCGCCGCCCTCCACGTTCGTGTGGCGGACGAGGCTTGGCTGCTCGGCGCCGGCCCTCCGGCCGAGAGCTACCTGAACCAGGAGAAGATCGTCGAGACGGCGCTGAAGGCCGGAGCCGAGGCCATCCACCCCGGCTACGGGTTCCTCGCCGAGAATGCCGTCTTCGCCCGCGCCGTCGAGGCCGCCGGCCTCACTTGGATCGGCCCGCCGCCGGACGCGATCGAGGCGATGGGGTCGAAGACGGAGGCGCGTGAGCGGATGAAGGCTGCCGGCGTCCCGATCATCCCGGGAACGACCGAGCCGGTCGCAACTGCGGCCGAGGTCGTCCGGCTCGGCAACGAGCTCGGCTGGCCGCTCGCGATCAAGGCCTCCGCGGGCGGCGGGGGAAAGGGCTTTCGCGTCGTCCGTGAGGGCGACGACGTCGAGCGCGCTCTCGAGACCGCACGGCGGGAAGGGGACGCCTACTTCTCGAATCCGGCCGTCTACATCGAGCGCTACCTCGAGGATCCCCGGCATGTCGAAGTGCAGCTCCTGGCCGACGCGCACGGCAACGTCATCCACCTGGGCGAGCGCGATTGCACGATTCAGCGCCGCCACCAGAAGCTCGTCGAGGAAACGCCGTCCCCGGGGGTCGACGCCGAGCTCCGCGCCCGGATCGGCGCGATCGCCGTGGAGGCCGCACGGGCCGTCGGGTACCGCTCAGCCGGCACCGTCGAGGGTTTGCTCGATCGGGACGGTGCCTACTACTTCATGGAGATGAACACGCGCATCCAGGTCGAGCACACCGTCACGGAACTGGTCACCGGCCTCGACCTCGTCCGGGAGCAGGTACTGATCGCGGCGGGAGAGCCGCTATGGCTGCGCCAGAGGGACGTCCGCCTGACCGGGCACGCCTTCGAGTGCCGGATCAACGCGGAGGATCCGTCCGCCGGCTTCCGGCCGACGCCTGGGCGGATCGCGGGCTACCGGGAGCCGAGCGGGCCGGGAGTACGTGTCGACTCGGGCGTGGAGGACGGATCGGAGGTTTCGCCGCTCTACGACCCGATGATCTCCAAGCTGGTCGTGCACGGCCTCGACCGGGAGCACGCACGGCGGCGGATGCTGCGGGCGCTCGACGAGTACCGCATCGGCGGCGTGACCACGCTGCTCGGCTTCCACCGCGCGCTGTTTCGCCATCCGTGCTTCGTGGACGCCGGCACCTGCCACGGCGTAGTCGAGTCGGAGCTGTTGGCCCAGCAGGCGGAGCGGTTGTCGCAGAAGACAACAGTAGAGACGACTCCGGACGGCAGGCTCAGCGAGCGTGTCACCGCGGTCGAGCTCGACGGCCGCCGCTTCGACGTCAAGGTACTCGTGCCGGAGCCGCCCTGGGCCGCACTCGCCGAGCGGCGGCGGGAACGCGTCGCCGCGGGAGCGGGTGGCACCGGCGGGCGCGATGCGATCGTCAGCCCGATGCAGGGCACGGTGCTGTCGGTCGAAGTCAGCGAGGGCGACGCGGTGGTCGCCGGTCAGGTGATCTGTGTCGTCGAGGCGATGAAGATGGAGAACGAAGTCCACGCCTTCCGGGACGGAATCGTCTCCGAGCTGTCGGTGCAAGCGGGAGAGCCGGTCGGGACTGGCCAGGTGATCTGTGTGGTCGCGCCCGAGCAGGAGCCCGATGCCGGAGCGTGACGCGCCGTTCTGCGCCGAGGTCGCGCTTGAGAACGGGGAGTCGCTGTCCGCAACGGCGAGCCGCGTCGACCACTGGATCCTGATCGAGTACCGCGGTCTCTGGGGGCACGACGCCCTTGCGGCGAGCGGCCTCTCTGCGGAGGTGAAGGCGCGCCTTTCCGAGCAGCGCGACGCGCGGCGGAACACGAAGCTGCTCTTCCTGCGCCGCCCGCACCGACGCGACCACCCGAGTCTCGCGGTGTTCTGGGGCAGTTCGACGTCGTCCGGGACCGCGCTCTACCACGCCGAGATCGAGGCGTACGACGAGTTGCTCGGGCTCGACCTCACGGCCCGCGGGCACGAGCCGGCCGACCATCCTCTGCTGATCGTCTGCACCCACGGCAAGCACGATCGGTGCTGCGCCCGCTACGGCCGGCCGCTGTACAAGGCATTCGAGGAGCAGGCCGAGGACGGCTGGGTCTGGCAGTCGTCGCACGTCGGCGGCGACCGCTTCGCAGGCAACGTCGTCGTCCTGCCCGAGGGGCTGTACTTCGGCCGGGTCGAGCCGAGCGGCGCCTGGTCGCTGCTCGACGAATACCTCGCCGGCCGCATCGACCTCGACCGCTATCGGGGACGCTCGGCCAACACCTTTTCGGAGCAGGCCGCGGAGATCACGATTCGGCGGATGACCGGACTGAAGGGCCTGGACGACCTCGAGCTGGTCGAGCATGACGGCGCGCACGTGCGCTTTCGCGCCGGCTCACGGATGTTCGACGTCGGCGTCGTCTACGAGCCGGGCGAGCTGACCTACCTGACGTGCAGCGCCGAGACGCTCAGGCGTCCCCGGCACTACGCCGTAGAAATCCTTCGCGAATCAGCCGCCTGACGAGCACGAGCCTGCCCTCGTCGTCGAGGTCGCCCGGAAGCTCGGCCGCCGTGAAGGGCCACTCCGACTCGACGACTGCCTCGAGTGCCTCGCGCGCGTGGTCGGGGAGATCGAGGTGCTTCCCCTCGAACGACAGTGTCGTCCCCTCGAGGTCCGCGATCACCGTCGGCCGGCGCTCGAGCGGCGATTCGATAGTGACCGAATCGAGCTCACGCACCTCCCGGAGGTGACCGTCGAGGATCGCACGGCGGCTCCCCACGAACTTCGCCCGCGCCCGCCGGCGGACGTCTTCCGGGTCGAGCCGCGTGGCCAGCCGCTCGGCCAGGTCGACCGGCGGCTCCCCGTCGGCCGGCACGGAGCGGCGGAACTCGACGTCGTCCTCGCACTCCTCCAGGGCCGCCCGAAACGCGTCGATCCAGGTGTGGGCGTTGACGCCGACGGTGATGTGCAGGGAATCGGTGTACGAGGTGAGCGCATCGTGCAGCCATCCGCGGGGGAGGTAAAGCGTGTCCCCGGCCCGAAGCGTCAGGTCGAGCACGGTCGGGCCCGGCTCGCCCAGCGACGATGACCAGCGCTGCGCCTTCAGCGGCAGCTCGAGCAGTGGCTCGTACACACGCCAGTGCTTCTCACCGGCGACCTGAAGGACGAAGACGTCGTGGGTGTCGTGGTGGACGGCGAAGCCCTGGGAGCGCCGGGGGGTGTAGTACGAGTTCGCCTGGACGCCGCTGCCGAGCTCTGCCTCGAGCGCCCGGCAGAACCGGGCAAGGGGCGGCCATGTGTGGTGGAGCGCCTGAAGGACGATCGTCGAGCCGTCCCCGAACGCCTCCGCGACGCGGTCGGGGTCGACGACCCCGGTGAACGGCTTCGGGCGCCAGGAGATCTCCCGTGCGTACTGACCCTCGGAGGTCGCCCCGCCCTCCTTGACCATCCGTAGGCCCGGCGTCCGCAGCCCTCCGGAGGAGACCAGCCGCTCGACGTCTGCGACCGACAGCAGGTCGTCGAAACGACCCTCCTCGGCGCGCGGCACGGCGAGCGGCCGCTGCTCCCAGTACTCGGCGATGAACTCCGCTGCGTCGACCGGCTCGAGGCAGCGGGCGAGCGCCTCGCTAGGCCGCGTCTTCTGCGTCGGCGTCGGAATCGGTGCCGTCCATGTCGGAGCCGCCGCCGGCGTCGCCGTCCGTGCCGTCGGTGCCGTCGCCGTCGGTGCCGTCGGCGTCGCCGTCCGTCCCGTCCGCGTCGGTCTCCGCCTCCATCCGCGTGAATCCGCCGGTCTCGATCTCGGCGTCGGTGAGCGTCTGCTCGGTCATGCCGTGCCTCCTTTGGCTGCTCGGGTGCGGGGAGTATTCCCTAGAGCGTGCGCTCGTAAGCGCGGAAGCACCAGGTCGCCCAGAGAGCGGTTGCGGCGGAGAGCACGAGCAGGAAGAGGAGGTAGAGGCCGACCGTTCCCCACGACGTTCCTGGCAGCACCACCTCGCGTGCGGCGCGGACCCCCCAGTCCATCGGGTTGCCGTGGGCGGCGACCTGCATCCAGTGCGGCATCTGCCCCCGGGCGAGCAGCGTGGTGGAGACGAAAAGCAGCGGCAGGCCGATGAAGTTGGCCAGCGCGATCATCGTCGCTTCGCGCCGGGTGAGCAGTGCAATGCCCTGGGAGATGCCCGCGAATGCGCTGTTCACGAGGATCGCCGCGAGGATCACGATCACCCAGCCGGCCGCGCCGGTATGAACACGGACGCCGAGCGCGAGCGCGACCACGAGGATGATCACCGCCTGGATCGCGGCAGTCAGCGCCGAACGGACGATCTGCGAGAGAACGAGTGCAAAGCGGCTCGCCGGCGTGGCCAGGATGCGCTCCACGAACTTGTGGTCGAGATCGAAGATCATCCCCATGCCGCTCCACGTCGCCCCGAAGAACGAGTTCATGACGACGATCGCCGGCGCGAGGAAGGTCACGTATGACGTCGTGCCGAATCCGCCGAGGTGCGTCACGTTTTTGAAGAGCTGTCCGTAGAGGACGAGCCAGACCATCGGCTGGACGAGCAGCAGCACGATCCAGATCGGCTCGCGCATGAGATTGCGCGCCTGGCGGACGACCATGTACCAGGTGTGGCGGAGGACGTTCACGCCTCGCCTCTGTCCTCGGCGGCGAACTCACGGCCCGTGTAGTGGAGGTAGACGTCGTCGAGGGACGGCCGCGAGACGCCGACCGATTCGACGCCGATTCCTTCCTGCTCCAGCGCGGAAAGGATCCCGGGGAGTGCGCGGTTGCCGTTCTCGACGCGAGACACGAGCGTGCGACCCTCGCCGCCGCTCTCGGGCCTGGCGCCGAGCCGCTCGAGTACACGGCGCGCGTCGTCCATGCGGCCGTCCACCAGCTCGAGGTGCACGGCGTCGCCCTGGAGCGTCGTCTTCAGCTCGCGGGGCGTGCCCTCGACGACGATCTGGCCGCGGCTGACGATCGCGAGCCGGTCTGCCAGCTCGTCGGCTTCCTCCAGGTAGTGGGTGGTGAGCAGGATCGTGAGCCCTTCCTGGCGGGCGAGCCGTCCGACCTCGTCCCACATGCCGGCGCGGGCCTCCGGGTCGAGACCGGTAGTCGGCTCGTCGAGGAAGAGCACCTTCGGGCGATGGACGAGGCCGAGGGCGATGTCGAGCCGCCGTCGCATGCCGCCGGAGTACGTCTTGACCACGCGGTCGGCGGCGTCGGCGATGCCGACGAACTCGAGGAGGCCGGAGACGCGGTCGCGCAGTGCCCGTCCGCCCATGCCCTGCACCCGACCTTGCAGCATCAGGTTCTCGCGGCCGGTCCCGTTCTGGTCGATCCCCGAGTCCTGCGGCACGTAGCCGATCTCCCGCCGGACGGCGCCCGCCTGCCGGCGCACGTCGTAACCGGCGACCTCGGCGCGACCGGCATCCATCCGGCTCAAGGTGGCGAGGATGCGGACGGTGGTCGACTTGCCCGCACCGTTCGGTCCGAGCAGCCCGAAGACCTCGCCCTCCCGCACGGAGAAGGAGACGCCGGCGAGCGCCTGCACGCCTTTGTACCGCTTCTCGAGCCCGTCGACGACGATCGCTTCCATGCTCCGAGCGTAGCTAGGGTGATCCGGTGCGGACCGGGTTCAAAGGGACCTTCTCGATCGTCGCCGCGGACGTCGAGGCGGGCGAGGTCGGGTGCGCCGTCCAGTCCCGCTACTTCGCGGTCGGCTCCGTCGTGCCGTGGGCGAAGGCAGGGATCGGCGCAGTGGCCACGCAGGCGGCCGGGGTCGCCGCCTACGGGCCGAAGGTGCTGGCGCTGCTGGAGGAAGGAATCGAGCCTGCGGCCGCGCTCGAACGGGCGCTGGCCGACGACGGCGCGCGTGAGTCGCGGCAGCTCGGCGTCGTCACCGCCGACGGGCTGGCGGCCGCGCACACCGGAACCGACTGCCTGCGATGGGCGGGGCATCGGGTCGGAGACGGCTACGCCGTCCAGGGGAACATCCTCGCCGGCGAGCCTGTCGTCGCCGAGATGGAGCGGGCGTTCCTGGAGACGGGCGGCAGCTCGCTGGCCGAGCGGCTGGTCACGTGCCTCGAGGCCGCGCAGGCGGCGGGCGGCGACCGGCGCGGGCAGCAGTCGTCGGCGATCGTGGTCGAGCGTTCCGGTGCAGCCGCCGAGTCACGCGAGGGCATCGACCGCATCTGCGAGCTCCGCGTCGACGACAATCCCGAGCCGATCGCCGAGCTGCGACGGCTGCTCGGCACACATCTGGTCTGGGATTCGCTTCGCCGCGCCAGCCTCTTCCACGAGCCCGGCAAGTACGCGCAGGGAGTCGAAGCGCTCCGGCAGGCTCTCGGCCGTCTCGGCGAGGATCCGGTGCTGCTCTACGACCTGGCGTGCTTCGAGTCGCTCGCCGGCGACACCGAGGAGGCGCTCGCGCACCTCGTGCGCTCGCTCGAGCTCGACCCGCAACTCGCGCCTGGCGCCGCCGCCGACTCGGACTTCGAGGTTCTTCGGCAGGACCCGCGGTTCCAGGCGGCCGTCAGCTAGGCTCGCCTGCGGCTTGGACCTCTACGAGTACCAGGGCAAAGAGCTTTTCCGCCGCGCGGGAATCCCCGTCTCCGACGGCCGGCTCGCCGAGACCGCTGCCGAGGCCCGGGCGGCCGCCGAGGAGCTCGGTGGCGCGGTGGTCGTGAAGGCGCAGGTGCTCACCGGCGGGCGCGGGAAGGCAGGCGGGATCAAGCTCGCCGAGTCGCCGGAGGAGGTGGAGGCACGCGCCGAGGAGATTCTCGGCCTCGACATCCGCGGTCACGTCGTTCGCAGGCTCTGGATCGAGAAGGCCTCAGACATCGCGAAGGAGTACTACCTCTCCGTCACCTTCGACCGCGGCGCGAAGAAGCCGCTGCTCATGTTCACGACGCAGGGCGGCGTGGACATCGAGGAGGTCGCTGCGTCGTCGCCGAACGCCCTGGTGAAGCTGCACGTCGATCCGTTCGAGGGCTTTCAACCTTGGCATGCGCGCGCGCTGGTGTACGGCGCCGGGGTCGACGAGCCGGACGAGCAGAAGCAGATCGCCGCGATCACCGGCCGCCTCTACTCGGCGTTCGTCGAGCAGGACGCGATGCTGTGCGAGATCAATCCGCTGATCGTCACGCCTACCGGCGAAGTGAAGGCGCTCGATTCGAAGTTCACGGTCGACGACAACGCGCTGTTCCGGCACCCGGACGTGGCCGAGATGCGCGACCCGGAGGCCTATCCGCCCGAGGAGCGCGCGGCGCGTGAGAAGGGCGTCACCTACGTGAAGCTCGACGGCGAGGTAGGCATTCTCGGGAACGGTGCTGGGCTCGTCATGTCAACGCTCGACGTGATCGTGCTGGTCGGCGGAAGCCCCGCAAATTTTTGCGACCTCGGCGGCGGTGGTGACGCGCAGGGGGTCGTCGACGCGCTCGAGATCATCACCGGTGACGCGCAGGTGAAGGCGATCCTGTTCAACATCTTCGGCGGGATCACGCGCTGCGACGAGGTCGCGCGGGGGATCCTGCAGGCGCTCGGTCAGATGGAGATCCCGCACCCGATCGTCGTCCGGCTCGACGGGACGAACGCCGCGGAGGGGCGGAAGCTGCTCGAGGAGGCGGCGCCGCCGAACCTGTACGTCGAGCCGACGATGCTGGAGGCGGCGCAGCGCGCAGTGGAGCTTGCGGGATGACGGACGTGTGGTCGGAGAGGGCGCAGGCCTACCGCGAGAGTGAGGCCCACCGTGACGGCCGCGACCTCGACCTGATCGTCGAGTGGGCAGCGGGCGCGCAGACGGCGCTCGACGTCGCCACTGGCGGCGGCCACGTTGCGCGCCGGCTGCGCGAGGCCGGCCTGAAGGTGGTCACGACGGACGCCGCCCCAGGAATGGAGCCGGATGTGATCTGCAGGAGCGAGGAGCTCCCGTTCGCGGACGGCAGCTTCGATGTGGTCGTCTGCCGTGTGGCCGCGCACCACTTCGACGAGCCCGCGCTCGCCGTGCGGGAGATGTCCCGTGTCAGCGGTGGGCTTGTCCTGATCTCCGACAACCTCCACGGCGGCGAGCAGCTCGAGGAGGCAGAGAAGCTGCGCGACCCGACGCACGTGCGCAACTACACCGAGCAGGAGTGGCGTGCGTACCTCGAGGACACCGGTGCTCGGGTCGAGGTCGTCGAGGCGATACGGCACCCGATCGAGCTGGAGCCGTGGCTCACGCGCGCCGGTTGCTCGGCCGAGGACGCCGCGCGCGTCCGCGAGCTCGTCGCCGGCCGGGTCGAGGGAACCAAGGTCGTGCTCGACCGGATCGTGATCAAGGCGGTGAAGTAGTGGCGATCGTCGTCGACCGCGACACGAAGCTGGTCGTCCAGGGCCTGACCGGGCGCGAGGGCACCTTCCACGGGCTACGCAATCGTGCGTACGGCACGCAGCTGGTGGCCGGGGTGACGCCGGGCAAGGGCGGACAAGACGTGGAGGGCGTGCCCGTCTTCGACACCGTCGCAGAGGCCGTGGCGGAGACCGGCGCGAACACCACGATGATCTTCGTCCCTGCGCGCTTCGCGACCGACGCCGTCTACGAGGCGGTCGACGCAGGGATCGCCACGGTGATCTGCATCGCCGAGGGTCTGGCCGCGCACGACATGCTGCGGGTCTACAACTACATCCGTCCGCGCGGCGTCACCATGCTCGGCCCCAACTGCCCGGGCGCGCTGTCGCCGGGCAAGGCCAACGTCGGGATCATCCCGGCGGAGATCTTCACCCCCGGCTCCGTCGGGCTCGTCTCCCGGTCGGGCACGTTGACGTACCAGATCGGCCACGAACTGACGGGGCTCGGGCTGGGCAACTCGACAATCGTCGGGATCGGCGGCGACCCCATCGTCGGCTCCTCGTTCATCGACGTGCTTGCGAAGTTCGAGGCGGATCCAGAGACCGAGATGGTCGTCATGGTCGGCGAGATCGGAGGCGACGAAGAGGAGAAGGCGGCGCAGTTCATCGCCGCCGAGATGTCGAAGCCCGTGGTGGCGTACATCGCCGGCTTCAGCGCGCCGCCCGGCAAGACGATGGGCCATGCCGGCGCGATCATCACAGGCTCCTCCGGTACCGCGCAGGCGAAGAAGGAAGCGCTGGAGGCGAACGGCGTCCGGGTCGGCACTTCGCCGACCGAAGCGGCGCAGACGGCCGCCGAGGTGCTCCGCGGGGCCTAGTCCGCAGGCTGTCGCTGGGTGGGGCCTGCAGGACGAAGCGATCGGCCGCGCCAATCGGCGCCGTCGCCAACGAATCGGCGCAGAATCGACACAGGCGCGCGAGCCCTGCTCCGGTAGCGTCGCCCGCAGGGGAAAGGGGCCAGCCCCCACCCTGGGCGGGGGTCTGGAGTATCGCGCCCGATTAGACTGGAGTCGTGGCCGTGATCTCCTTCGCGCGCGGCGTGCCTGCGCCGGACTGCCTGCCCGTGGAGCAGGTCGCCGAGTGTGCCCGCGCCGTCGTCGAGCGTGACGGCAAGACGATCCTCAACTACGGCCCTGTCGGCGGCTACGAGCCGCTTCGGGAATGGGTCGCGGCGCGGCACGGCGTCCAGCCGACGCAGGTGTTGATCACGAACGGGTCGCTCCAGGGGCTGTCCCTGATCGCGGATCTGCTGGTCGAGCCCGGAGGCCGCGTCTTGGTCGAGGGGCCCACCTACGACCGGGCGCTGCACATCACGACCCGGCACCACGGCGAGCCCGTCGTCGTCCCGACCGACGACGAGGGCCTCGATCCCGACGCGCTCGAGCTGCCGGCCGCGTTCCTGTACGCGATTCCGACGTTCCAGAATCCGAGCGGCCGGACACTCTCCCTGGAACGGCGGCAGGCGCTGGCCTCGATAGCTTGCGCCGGGAAGGTGCTCGTGCTCGAGGACGACCCTTACTCGCTCGTCCGCTACGAGGGCGAGCCGCTGCCGAGCGTCTACGAGCTGGCCGGGGGAGAGGGCGTCGTCTACTCCTTCTCCTTTTCGAAGATCGTCGCACCCGGGCTTCGCGTCGGCTACCTGGTCGGCAGCAGCGAGCTGATCGGCCGTCTCGAGGATCTGGCCGTCCAGACGTACTTGACCCCCGCGCTGCTCCCGCAGGCGACCGCCTACGAGTTCGTGGATCGAGGCCTGCTCCACGCGAACGTCGATCGCGTCGTCGGCCTACTGCGCGAGCGTCGGGACGCGATGCTCGCCGCCTTCGAGAGCGAGATGCCGGAGGGCACGCGCTGGAGCCGGCCGCAGGGCGGGTATTTCACCTGGCTCGACCTTCCCGACGGGACGGATGCGGGCGCGCTGCTCGCGACGGCGACGGAGCGCGGGGTGAGCTTCGTCAAGGGCAGCGACTTCTTCCCGGCCGGGGCGGGGGGCGAGACGTCCGCTCGGCTTGCGTTCAGCTTCGTCTCGCCTGCCGAGGTGACCGCGGGCGTCGAGTTGCTCGGCGGGCTGCTCCGCGAGGTCGGAGCAGCACCGGTGGCCGTCTAGCTACGCCGGCGCCGCCTGGGGCGCGAACGCGCTCAGCGGGCGCGGCACCAGCTGCGGCTGCTGCGGCGGGACGATCACGCCTCGATGCGTGCTGCGGAAGGTGGGGCAGGGCGACTCGAGGAGGAGGGCGCACAGCCCCGCCTTGTGGAAGTAGCAGTCCTCGCAGGTGACCTCGACGCGCTTGCCCAACGTGCTTCCTCCACTCCTGCCGGGAACGACGAACAGAAAGCGATGATAGGCCGGTGGCGCCACGGTTCAAGGGGCCGCGTCGCGAAAAACCTGCTCTTTGCGCACTATTCTAAAACCGCCGATTTGCAGCGTTTTTACTGCTTAGGTGGAAGTGTTGCCAGCGCGCGCAACGCCTGTCGAAAACTCTCCACAGGAATGACCTTGACAGGCCCTGCCCACTTGCGGGCTTCTTTCGCGTTATCCCCAGCAGGCACAAGGAAGACGTCCACCCCGGCGCGGCGCACGCCGATCGCCTTCTGCTTCACGCCGCCGATCGGCTCGACCGTTCCGTCCGTGTCGAGCTCGCCCGTCGCCGCCACCTTGTAGCCGCGTGTGACGTCGTGCCCGAGCTCTTCGAGCACGTCGAGGGCGAAGGCGAGGCCGGCCGACGGACCGCCGATCTGGCCCGCGTCGATCTTGACCGGGATCGGCAGCCTGATCTGGGCCGCCGTCTTGACGACCACCCCGAGGATCGCCCGCTTCTGGTCGGGCACGCACTGCGTCCCGCCCGGCTGGGTGGTGCAGCCCTCGACCGTCCCCACCGTCTTCGTCTCGAGGCCTTCGCCGGTGCGGATCCCGATCCGCACCCGGTCGCCGGGCCGGTGCACTGCCATCAGCCTGCGCACGTCGCCCGTGGTCCTAACCCGCTTGCCGTCGATGGTCTCGATGATCTCGGTCGGCTCGAGCTTCGCCTTGGCTGCCGGCGACCCTGGCGCGACCGCTTCGATCAGGGCGCCCCTCGGCTGGACCACGACCTTGTAGCCGAGGTGCTTCAGCGCGACCGCGCCGGCGATTTGCTGCGAGGTGGCCATCTCGCGCAGGTTCTCCACATGCGCCTGCTGGTCGCTGGTCCCGGGTGGGTTGACCTCGTCGGCCTTGACCAGAGTCTCCCCTTCATGGACGAAGTGGAAGAGCTGCTCGAACAGCTTCGCTCGGCGGACGATGACGGCGTCGTAGTACACGCCGCTGCCGCCGGCGGGGTCCTTCCCGCCCTGCACGGTGACGAGCGGCGCAACGGGCTTCGCCTTGTCGGGAAGGAACAGGTAGTAGTCGGACGGAACGATCCAGAGAATCGCCACGGTCGCCACCAGCAGCACCAGGCCCGCACCGAGAAGGGTCAGGGGGGACGGAAGCTTGAGTCGCATGGCCTTAGAGGAGGTTGCGCGTGACGCCGCCGTCGACCGGCAGGACCGCCCCGGTGACGTAGCCTGCGGCGTCAGAGGCCAGGAAGCAGGCGACGGCCGCAATCTCGGAGGCCTCCCCGACGCGGCCGAGCGGGATCTGCGAGACGTCCCTGACGCCCGGGACCGAGCGGAGGCGCGCGGTGTCGATCATGCCCGGTGCGATCGTGTTCACGGTGATCCCCTTCGCGCCGACCTCGCGCGCGAGCGTCTTCATCCAGCCGACCACTCCGGGCCGGAGGGCATTCGAGAGCGCGAGGTTGTCGATCGGCGAGCGGACGGAGCTCGACTCGATGTTGACGATCCGCCCGCGGCCGCTTGCCTCGAGATGGGGCAGGCAGAGGTTGGTCAGGCGGATCACCGAGAGCAGGAGCAGCTCCACCGCGCCCTCGACCGCTTCGTCGGCCACGCCCGCCGCCGGGCCGGGGGGAGGGCCACCGCCGTTGTTGACGAGCACGTCGATGCCGCCGAAGGCATCGACCGTCCGCTCGACGAGCCGCTGGAGGTCGTTCGGAACCGTGAGATCGCCGCGAACGGCGAGAGCCCCGATCCGCTCAGCCTCGCGCTCGAGCAGGTCGCGGCGGCGCGCGAACATGGCGACGTTCGCGCCCTCCGAGGCGAGCGCTTCCGCGATCGCCAGGCCCATGCCGGAGGAGGCGCCGCAGACGATCGCCGTCCTGCCGGCAAGTCCGAGGTCCATCGCCATCAGCTTAGAGGCGGTACCCGGAGCGCCGCGCGAGTCTTACGTCTTCTTCAGCATGCGGCGAGCCGCGGGCCGCCTCTAGGGTGCCAGGCGGGGTAAAGAGCCTGCTCGGAGCGGAGTTTCGAGCCCGTTTTCCAACAGTGCCCGGCACTGTGAGGAACCGTCACGTCCAAACGGGCACCTCCCGACCGGCAAGGACGTCTGCAAGGCGATCGGCATGGTTCGACCAGATGATCGTCGACGCTTCCTCCGGGGTGAACCAGCGCGACTCAGACGCTTCGTCTGTTGGCTGCGGCTCGCCGCGCACATGCCTGCATTCGAAGCAGACGGCCACCGGCTCGACCACGTTGCCGTCCGGATACGTGATCCTCGTCCCGGCCGGGTTGGAGTAGACGCCGGTCAGGCGGACGATCTCGGCGGAGCAGGCAGTCTCTTCCTCGATCTCGCGCAACGCCGTGTCTGCGATTGTCTCGCCTTCCTCGACATGGCCGCCCGGCAGCGCCCACTCGCTGTTGTCCCGTCTGCGCTGAAGCAATACTCGCCCGTCGGCGTTCCGTACCACCGCACAGACCGTCGCGGGCCGCGTGGTCGCAGGCTTCACGGCTCCCGGCCGTGCTGCGCGACTACGCATGTCGTCATCGCCCCACGCGCGTTGAAAGAGCCCTCGACCTCGATCCATCGCGGCTCGAGTGCCGCGACCAGCTCGTCGAGCACTTCGTTCACGGCCTCCTCCTGGAAGATCTGCCGATTGCGGTAGCCGGCCAGGTGATCGCGGAGCGACTTCAGCTCGACCAGCTTCGCGCCGGGGACGTAGCGGATCACGATCGTGCCGACGTCAGGCGCCCCTGTCAGCGGGCAGATCGAGGTGAACTCGACGTGGGCGAGCTCGATCCGGTACGGCCGGTCGGCGAACCGGTTGTCGATCGTGTCGAGCAGGTCGCTACTTCTTCTTCAGCACGCCGACCACTTCGCGGACGGCTGCAGCGGACTCTTTGAACATCCGCTTCTCCTCGGCGCTCAACTTCAGCTTGATGATCTCCTCGACGCCGCCGGCACCGAGCTTCACCGGCACGCCCATGTACAGGCCGTTGACGGCGTACTCGCCCTCGAGGTAGGCAGTGCACGGGAGGACGCGCTTCTCGTCGAGCATGATCGCGTCGACCATCTGCGCGGCCGCGGCGCCCGGCGCATACCAGGCGGAGGTGCCGAGCAGGTTCACGATCTCGCCGCCGCCGGTTCGCGTCCGCGCGACCATTTTCCTGATCGCTGCTGCCGAGGCGAGCTGGTCGAGCGGCACTCCGCCGACGGTCGTCGCGGAGACGACCGGCACCATCTGGTCGCCGTGGCCGCCGAGCACCATCGCGGTCACGTCCTTGACCGAGCAGCCCGTCTCCCACGCGATGAAGGCGGAGAAGCGGGCGGTGTCGAGGATTCCGGCCATGCCGAAGACGCGGTTCTTCTTCAGCCGTGAATGCGCCTTCGCGACGTGGCACATCGCGTCGAGCGGGTTGGAGACGACGACGATGATCGCGTCCGGCGAGCGCCTCACCACCTCGCGCGTGACCGAACCGACGATCGCCTCGTTGGTGGTGACCAGGTCGTCGCGGCTCATCCCTGGGGAGCGCGGCTTTCCCGCCGTGATCACCACGACCTCGGAGCTCTCGGTCTCGTCGTAGCCGTTCGCGCCGAGGATGTTCGGTTCGAAGCCGAGCACCGAGCCGGCCTGGTTCATGTCCAGCGCCTTCCCCTGCGGGAAGTTCGGGATGATGTCGACGAGCACGACGTCCGCGTAGTCGCGCCGCGCGAGCTCGAGCGCGCAGGTGGCGCCGACGTTCCCGGCACCGACGACGGTGACCTTGCGCCTGCCGCCGGCGGGCTTGAACTCGTGCCGGCCTCGTTTGAGCTCTGGCATCAGACCTTCACTCCCAGCTTGTCGATGATGGCGTCCGCGACCTCGCTCGTCCCGACGGCAGTCGGGTCGTCGCGGGTCGGCTTCATGTCGTACGTCAGGCTCGTGCCCTCGCGGATCACGACGGCGATCGCCTCCTCCAAACGGTCCGCGGCCTCCGTTTCCTCGAGGTGGCGCAGCATCAGCATCCCGGACAGCATCTGCGCCATCGGATTGACCTTGTTCAGGCCCGTGTACTTCGGCGCGGAGCCGTGTGTGGGCTCGAAGACGGCGGCGTGCTCACCGAAGTTCGCGCCAGGCGCCATCCCCAGGCCGCCGATCATGCCGGCGCACAGGTCGGAGAGGACGTCGCCGTAGAGGTTGGGCAGCACGAGCACGTCGTACTCCTCCGGGCGCTGGACGAGCTGCATGCACATGTTGTCCACGATCCGGTCGTCGAACTCGATGTCATCGTTCTCGGCCGCGACCTCGCGGGCGACCCGCAGCCAGAGGCCGTCGGAGAATTTCATGATGTTCGCCTTGTGGACGGCCGTGATCTTCCGGCGGCCGTTGCGGCGCGCGTAGTCGAACGCGAACTCGAAGATCCGGCGCGTGCCGGTGACCGAGATCGGCTTCACCGAGATGCCGGCGTCCGGCCAGCGGAGGCGGCCGCCCTTCGACTCGATCCAGCGGATCAGCTCCTCCGCTTCGGGCGAGCCCTGCTCGTATTCGATGCCTGCGTAGAGATCTTCGGTGTTCTCGCGGACGATGATCAGGTCGACGTCGTCGAAGCGCGTCCGCACGCCCTCGTACGACTTGCACGGCCGCACCTGCGCATACATGTCCAGCTCTTTGCGGAGGCCGACGTTGACCGAGCGGAAACCGCCGCCGACCGGCGTCGTGATCGGGCCCTTGAGGGCGACGCCGTTTTCGCGGATCGAGTCGAGCGTGTCCTGGGGAAGCGGGTTGCCGCCGTTCTCCTCCATCACGTCGGTCCCGGCGTGGTGGACGTCCCAGTCGAACTCGACGCCGGTGGCCTCGAGCACCCGGCGGGTCGCCTCGGTCAGCTCAGGGCCGGTGCCGTCGCCGGGGATCAGGGTGACTCGGTGCGCCACGGGCGATCAGACTAGCCGACTCGTCGTCCTGCTCAGAGCGGGTCAGGCGTCGGGGGCGGCGCCTGCATGGATCGTCGATCCGATCTGCTCGTTCAGCCCGAGGTCGTCGCGGTGGTTCCAGATCTCCGCGACCTTGCCGTTCTCGAATCTGCAGACGTTCACCGCCGAGAACGTGATCGAACGGCCGGTCGGTTCCACCGAGCCCACCTGCCGCGATGCGTCCCGGTGGCCGTCCAGCGGCCGACTACAAAGTCGTCCTCGCCCAGGACGAAGTCGACCGTCACGCGGAGATCCGGGAAAGCCGCACGGAAGTCGTCGGCGATCCTCTTCTGCCCCTCCGGGCCCGGCAGTGCCGGCGTCGGACGCAGGTCGTGGCGGACGTAGTCGTCGGCGAACACGTCGTAGGCGAAGTCGGAGTTCCCTCGGTCCCACACTTCCTCGTAGAACCGCCGCCAGAGGGCCTTGTTGTCCTCGGTCGAAACGGGCCGATCGTACTGAGTACCGGCGTGTCGTTCCCGCCGGTCCGGGTAGATTCCAGCCCGTGAGCGACTTCAAGCCGGGCCTCGAGGGCGTCGTCGCCGTCGAGACCGAGATCGCCGAGCCCGATCGCGACGGCGGCCAGCTGCGTTACCGCGGCATCGACATCGAGGAGCTCGTCGGCCACTACCCCTACGAGCGCGTCTGGGGCCTGCTGGTCGACAACGACCTCGACTCGACGATGCCCGAGCCGGAGCCGATCGAGCCGGCGGCGCTCTCCGGGAACGCCCCGTCCGACCTCCAGTCCGAGACCGCCCGCCTGTCCGCGCTCTGGAAGCTCGGCAAGCTGAGCGAGATCTCCGACGAGCAGGCGCGCACCGATCTCGCGCGGCTCTCGGCGCAGATGATGGCGATCGTGGCGCGGTCGGCCCGGGTTGCGGACGGCCACACCGATGCGGTTCCCGACGAGGTCGTCGCCGAGGGCACGACGGCCGCGGAGAAGTTTCTCCTGCGCTGGCGCGGCGAGGCCGACCCACGGCACGCGAAGGCGATCGACACGTACTGGATCTGCACAGCCGAGCACGGCCTGAACGCCTCGACGTTCACCGCGCGAATCGTCGCCTCCACCGGTGCCGACTGCGGCGCCGCGCTCTCGTCGGCGGTCGGAGCGCTCTCCGGCCCGCTGCACGGAGGAGCCCCCGCGTACGTCAAGCCGATGCTCGAGGAGGTGGCCGCGACCGGCGACGCCGACGCGTGGGTCGCGGACGCGCTGGCCACGGGCAAGCGGATCATGGGGTTCGGCCACCGGATCTACCGCGCCGAGGACCCGCGCTCGCGAATCCTCAAGCGTACGGCGGAGGAGCTCGGATCGGATCAGGTCGAGGTCGCGGAAAAGCTCGAGCAGGCTGCGCTCAAGGCGCTCCAGGAGCGTCATCCCGAGCGCGTGCTGGCGACGAACGTCGAGTACTACTCGGCGGTCGTGCTGGACGTCGCTGAGATCCCGCCGCCGCTCGCGCCGGCGATGTTCGCCTGCTCCCGCGTGGCGGGCTGGTCGGCGCACATCCTCGAGCAGAAGCGGACTGGGCGGCTCTTCCGGCCGAACGCCCGCTACGTCGGCCCGGCACCCCGTTCGCTGACCGCCGCGCCGTCCTGACGCTCGCCGAGGCAGCCGCGCAGGCAGACTCGCTCGCGCAGGAGGGTGACGAGCGGGCACTGGCGGACCTGCGGCGGCAGTGGGAGGACGAGGTCGAGGCCGACGCTCGTAGCGCCGACTACCGCGAGCGGGCCGTCGCCTACCGTGCGGTCGGCCAGTTTCGCTTCCGCCAGAAGATCGAGCTGCTGGCCCGTGGCCTCGACGACGAGAGCCCGGCGTGCCGCGGGTCGGCGCTGATCTCGCTGGAGCTGCTCTCACGCGATGCGCCGGGGGCGGTCAACTCGGTGCGGTCGGCCCTGCACCGGCTGGCGACCGCCGACGACAACCAGGCCGTTCGCCGACTCGCGATCGTGTGCCTGAAGAACGGCTCAGCTCACCGCGACACGATCGCGCTGCTCGAGGGTCTCGCCGACGACGACCGCCAGGAGCGCGACCTGGCCGAGACGGCCGCGAAGGTCGCCGCCGGGCTGAAGCGGAAGTCCCGCTAGGTCTTCACCCGACGGGCGTGCGGGTGAGCCTCGAAGTAGGCCTCGCGGCGCCTGCGGTCGCTGACGTGGGTGTAGATCTGGGTGGTGGCCAGGTCGGCGTGGCCGAGCATTTCCTGCACCGAACGCAGGTCGGCGCCCCCCTCGAGCAGGTGCGTCGCGAACGAGTGGCGCAGGAGGTGGGGGTGGACCCGGTCGGCCTCGAGCCCGGCCTTCTCCGCGAGGCGGCGGAGGATCAGGAACGCGCCGGCCCTGGTCAGCGGCCCGCCTCTTGCGTTCAAGAAGAGCTCGGGCCTGAGCCGGCGATCGAGGTAGGGCCGCCCTTTCGCCAGGTAGCGCCGCAGTGCCTCGGCAGCCGAACGCCCGATCGGGACGACCCGCTCCTTGTTCCCCTTGCCGATGCAGCGGACGAGCCGCTCGTCGAGGTCGACGCCCGCGCGCTCCAGCCCCACCGCCTCGCTGACCCGCAGGCCGCCGCCGTAGAGGAGCTCGACGAGCGCCGCGTCGCGGAGCGCCCGCGGGGCCGTCCCGGCTGCCGCCTCGATCAGCCGCTCCGCCTCGCGAGGTGAAAGCGTCCGCGGAAGCTTCGGTCGGCGACGAGGCGACTCCAGCTCGGCGGCCGGATTGTCCGTGCGTGCGCCGAGCAGCACCTGGTGGGCGAAGAAGGCACGGGCGGCGGAGATCCGTCTCGAGATCGTGGCCGGCGCGAGCCCGTCCGTCCGAAGCTCGGCGAGGTAGGTGCGCAGGTCTTCCGGCGTGGTCGTGCCGAGCGGTCTGCCGGTACGAGCACAGATGTGCGTGAGGTCGCGCCTGTACGCCTCCACGGTGCGAGGCGCGCGCCTGGTCGCGAGCAGGGCAAGGAAGCCGTCGAGCTCGGGGTCGCGCATCTGTGCCGCTGTTCGCGGCTGAGGGTGGATTGCCTGCCCGCTAGGCGACTGGTCGCAGCCGCCCCGTCTCGACCTCGTAGACGAAGCCGCTGACCGCATCCGGGAGCAGGGAAGACTCGCGGACGGTCCGGACGCTTTCGCTGATCCGGTCCTCGAGGTTCGGGAATGCATGCAGCGTGATGTCGGTTCCGAGCTGCGCCTGGACGTCCTCGTCCCGGAAGGTCAGCATCCCGCAGTCCGTGTGGCCGATGACGAGGACCTCCTCGGTCCCGAGCAAGTTGTGTGAGATCACGAGCGAACGCAGGGCGTCGTCGGTGACGATGCCCCCGGCGTTCCGGATCACGTGTGCGTCGCCCTCATCGAGCCCAAGGAACTTGGCCGGATCGAGGCGCGCGTCCATGCAGGTGACGACCGCGAACTTGCGTCCGGGCGGCATCGGGAGCGCGCCCTTGTCGAAGTCGGTCGCGTACTGCTCGTTGGCAGGCAGGATCTCGTCGGTGACCAGGGTCATTCCCCCTCCTTCGCTCCGGACGGCGCCGTTACTTCAGTTCGGAAAGTAACAGGTCTACGAACGCGGGTGAGCCCTGTCATAGACGCGACGCAGCCGGCGGCCGTCGACGTGGCTGTAGATCTGCGTTGTCGACAGCGAGCTGTGTCCGAGCAGCTCCTGGATCACCCGCAGGTCGGCGCCTCCTTCGAGTAGATGCGTCGCGAACGCATGGCGCAGGCGGTGCGGGTTCGGCGTCAGGCGCCGAAGCGTGCTGGTGTCCAGGCGGCGCCCGCGGGCCGAGAGGAACACTGCGTTTTCGGCACCGCGCGCGAGCTGTGGCCTTC
>JBKPRA010000123.1:0-34723 GCA_046734335.1 Actinomycetota bacterium
CATCGACCTCCGTCCTGCCTTCGGGGCCACCCTCATTCGGCGCCGAAGCCGGCTTCGAATTGTGGTTCTGGCGACGATGAGCGTGTGGTTCGCCTGGACGGTCGCCAATCTGCCGCCGCTTGACGGGCCGGACAGCGAGGCGGCCACGAACCGCCTTCTGACCGTGATCGCGATTCTGGGCACGATCGTTTACGCGGTCGCTGCGGTTCGATATTGGCGCATCTTTCGAGATCGGCGGAACCTACTGCCGGCGGCTGTGATCGCCTGCTACGTCCTGCTGTCCGAGGCCATGATCGGCGTGGCGCTCACGGGCGAGCGGAAATGGCACGCGAGCTGGTGGGAATGGCACGGACTCATCGTCACGGCGTATCTGATCGTCGGTCTCGCCGCTCGTCGGGAGTGGAGTGAGGAACGCTTTCGTCGGCTCTACCTGCCGACCACTCGGGAGCGCTACCAGAACGTGAGTGTCCTCTTTGCCGATCTCGTCGGGTTCACCGGTTTCGCGGAACGCTCCTCACCGGCCGCTGCTGCCGCGGTGCTCGACGCGTACTGGGGCGTTGCGGCGCCTCTGATCACGCGTCGGTTCGGTGGGGAGGTGGAAAAGTTCATCGGCGACGGCGTGGTGGCCACGTTCAACAACCGCGGTGACCAACCCGACCACGCGCTGCGGGCGTCGTGTGCTGCTTTGACTCTGCAGCGCGAAATCGCCGCCCTCGCCGAGCGACATCCCGACTGGCCGCCGATGCGTATCGGGATAAACAGCGGCCAGGTTCTGGTCCGAGAGATCGGAAGCGATGGTCATATCGCCTATCCGTCCGTGGGAGATCCGGTCAACACGGCTGCACGCCTCGAGACTCTCGCCCCCGTCGGCGGGGTCTTGGTTGGTTCGGCGACGTACGAGCAACTTCCGCCCGGAACGGTCGCCGAGAAACGCACCGCCCTTCACATGAAGGGCAAGAACGCCGCGGTCGACGCGTACGTCCTGCACGCGGTGCCCTGCTGAGGTCACGGTCCCCTTGGCCGTCGGTCGAGTAGGGGCCGGGCTTCGAAGGCACCCACCCCTTCTGCTGATCGAGACGTTCCCCTCACTTGGTTGCAATGACCATTGAGTCGGGCCCGATCAGGTGCTCGGTGCGGGTGCTCGTGAACCCTGCCTCGGTCATCCAACCCATGCAGTCGGCAGCGGTGTAGTCAGAGCCGCCTTCAGTCTCGATCAGCATGTTGAGGCTCATCAGCAGTCCGAACGCGTTCACTGAGCGGTCGTCATCGATGATCGATTCGTAGATGATGAGCGCCCCGCCGTCGGGAAGGGCTTCGTACGCTTTGCCGATCAGCTTGCGTTTCTCGTCCTCGTTCCAGTCGTGGAGGATGTGGCCGAGAGTGAGAACATCGACCTGAGGCAGATCGTCGGCGAAGAAGTTGCCCGGGACGAAGTTCAGCCGTCCTTGCAAGCCGTTTTCTTCAACGTATTCCTCGAAAACAGGGGCCACCTCGGGAAGATCGAAGCCCACGCCTGTCAGGTGGGGATTTGCAAGTGCGATCTGCACCGCGAGATCTCCCTGGGCGGTTCCGACATCTCCGAAGGTCGCATAGTCGTGCCACGCAAACCGCGTGGCAATTACCGAGTTGGCCCCATGGCTGAGGCCAGTCATCGCCGCCAGAAACTGCTTCAGGCGAGCCGGATCCGCGTACAGCGCCTCGAAAAACGGCGTGTCCCCGTACTTGGCCTCGTTCTGGACGCGCCCGGTCCGGAGCGCCTCTGTGAGATCGCCCCAGAAGCCGTACAGCCGGTGATTCGCCATCTCGAGAACCCCACCGATATAGGAGGGCTTCCGCTTGTCGAGGAACAGATCCGAGGCTGGCGTGTTGGAATACGTGGCTCCGCGCCGTTCGAGGAAGCCTAGTGCGACGAGCGCGTCGAAGAAGTCCCGCGCCGAGCGTACGTGGAGACCCAGTCGTGTCCGCAGGGCCTCGGCATCCTCGGGGTGCTTCGCGAGTTCGGTAAACAACTCCAATTCCACGGCTGTCAGGAGAGTCTTCGACGCCCAGAAACCGAGGCCGACCTGCATGATCTGATCAGGCGTGGCTTGCTCGCTCACGGATAGCTCCTCTTCTGGAAAGGCCTAGCGCAAACCATCCGGTTCAGCGCCGTCGAGCACAAGCCCCCTGCCTCCCTTTCCCGGTTTGGAAGGCCGCCAGTTTCTCGCCTCCGCCCAGGCAGAGTCAAGGCTGGGTATGCCCACGATCGATGTTCGTTGCTCAGTCGCGCGGCAAGTCGAAAAAAGGCCCTGTCTGCAGGGCCTTTCAGGTGAGCGGGGGACGGGGCTCGAACCCGCGACCCTCAGCTCGGGAAGCTGATCCGCCCCGTATCCACCGTGTTCACCCGTGTTTCCACATGTCCACTTTCCGGCCTGATCTAGCGGTTTGCGGGGAAGCACGCACGGCGGCTGTTCGGGCGTTTCGACGGGTGGTGATAGCACCTGAGTAGCACCGTCAGCCGATTCCGGGGCGCGGGTGCCTGGGTGAGAGTGGCCCGCCCAGACAAAGGGGGTTGCCCTGACCGGCCGCAGCAGGCACCCGCATCGCCGACTATCTCGAACTCGTGCCGCTCCTGCACGGGGTGTCGCTGGACACGGTACTTCGGAGCCGGAGTTTCCGAAGCGGCGAGCAGGGAAAATTCGATCCCGGCTTCGCAGATGGGGGGGTCACGCGAAGTAGGGAGAGAAGTGGGGAGAGAGGCGGAGGGCGCTGGTGGCAGCGTCTTCCGACCTTTCCCAGTAGGCGCGCTTCCTCCGAGTCGGGACGGCCTAGACGCGATATGAGGCGGGCGCCTGGATCGAAACAGCCGCCCAGGCTGGGAGAGAGAGTGGCCCTGACGGCCCAGCAGACACCCGCCCGGGTCGCAATATCCCGCAACGACCGGACGGTGAAAACATTCGCCGCTATCCCGGCGAGTGCCACCCATCGAACTCTCGCGCTTCGAGCGGCTGCGCCGCACGCAGAAGCAGGACGCTTCGAAGGGTAGTCATCCTCGGCCGCCATTGACAGCACAAGGAGCCGCACGCACCGTGAGAGAACGGCTTCTCCTGGGCAGAGATGGCCAACGAAGGCTCGGCAGATGGGCGGGCGACGGCCTTCTTCCTTTCCAGCCCAGCCCCCCGCTGCATCGTTCCTCAACACGTCTCGGCGCGAAGAGGCGTAGGGTCGTCCGGCGGCCCCCAGACGTGGGCGGCCCACTGAGGCCCGGCCCCCAGCTGGGCCTCATCTTCAAGCCTCCACAGCCAGCACCGACCCGGGATTCGCATGCCCAGCGGCCGGGTACAAGGCTGACGTGGGGAACATGAAGGGCCGGGCGGCTTCCCGGCCCTTCGCTTTTCAGGCCCTGGGCAAGCCAGGCCATCGCGGGAGTCTAGTGGGCTGGGCGGCTCAATGAAAAGTCCCCGAAGTCACACCCGCTGACCTGCCGGGGTGTCGCACCTGAGTAGCACCAGCTATCGGATGCACTCGACCGATACAGCAGAAAGCCCCGATTTCCGGGGCTTTCATGTGAGCGGGGGACGGGGTTCGAACCCGCGACCCTCAGCTTGGGAAGCTGATGCTCTACCAACTGAGCTACCCCCGCGGGCAGGGGCAGTCTAGCGCGAGCCCCTAGCCGATTCCGACCTGTACGAGGCGACGCGTGGAAACACCCGAGAGCAGCCGCTCGCCCGGCTTGCGGGCGCGGACGAAGAAGACGAGAGCCGCCTTGTGCAGCGGCATCAGCCTGGTCGGGAAGAACTGGATCGTCGCCCATCCGTTGCTGGCGGTGACGACCTCGGGAGCAGCCCGGACCCAGCCGTACGGTACGCCGATCGCGTAGACGACAGCCCCGTGGACAAGGTTCCCGCGGGCGTCGGAGACGCGGAAGCGCCCGAGGAACGCCTGCCTCGAGTGGAGGCGGCGCGGGACGAACTGCACTCCCGTGATCACGAGCTGGTTGGGCAGGGACACCTGCTCGACCCCGATCGAGGCAGGGCCGGCACCGGTGACCACGGCCGTCGGCGCCGACGTGGCCTTGCTCGTTCCGAACTGGTTCCGTGCAAAGACGGTGACCCTGATCCTGTGGCCGACCTCGGAGGACGACAGCCGCTGCTGCGCCGCCTCGCCGCCGAAGCCGTCGCAGTTGTTGCCGGCCGTGTCGCATCGGTGCCACCGATAGTCGTAATGGTTGGGGCTGTTGGCCCACGAGCCAACGCCGGCGACGAGCACTTGGCCGTTACGAGCCGTCCCCGCGATCGTCGGCGCCGACGTGTTGGCGGGCAGCGGGCCGGCTGGGGCCACGACCGCGGTCTGCGCGGACTGCGCTCGCTCATCGCCGAACTGGTTCCGCGCCCTCACCCGCACGCGCATGGTCGCGCCCACGTCAGCCCCCGAGAGCGCGTATGTGTTCTTGTCGGGGCCGACACCGTCGCAGTCGTTCCCGGCCGCATTGCACCGGCGCCACTGGTATTCGAACGACGTCGGGTTGTTGTTCCATCCGCCCGCAGATGCTGTGAGCGTGCTGCCTGCCTTGGCCGTACCGCTGATCGTCGGCAGCGACGTGTTCGCGGGCTCGAGTCCGCCGGCGACGACCGCGCTCGGCGCCGAGACGGCGTTGGCGGAGCCATCGGTGTTGGACGCGGTCACGGAGACACGCATGCGGCGGTTGGCGTCTCCCTTCTGCAGCGTGTAGGTCTGGCCGGTCGCGCTGAGGTTGTTGCAGCCGTTCCCATTCTTGTCGCACCGCTGCCAGCGGTACGCGAACGAGATCGGGCTCGAGCCGGACCAGGTGCCGCTCGCCGCGGTCAGCGTCTCACCGGCACGAGGCGTACCCGAGATGGTCGGCAGCGACGTGTTCGCAGGCGCGGCCAGGCGCGCTCCTTGCGCAGCGCCGCCCGCGAGGAGCGCGAGCGCCGCCACCACCCCGACGTATCTCCACATCGCACGCCAAGTGTTCACCACGGACGCCGGCCGCGGTGAACCTCCAAACAAAATGCTTACCCGGTTTGGAAGCGGGATACTTCAGGTGACACAAGACGAGGAGGAACGATGGGACAGAATCTCGAGGAGACGGCCCGAGCGCTCGTCGCGCCGGGCAAGGGCATCCTCGCCGCCGACGAGAGCGACGGGACGATCAAGAAGCGTTTCGACTCGATCGGGATCGAGTCCACCGAGGACAACCGGCGCGCCTACCGCGACATGCTCTTCACGACCGATGGCGCGGCCGAGCACATCAGCGGCGTGATCCTCTACGACGAGACGATCCGCCAGTCGGCCCTCGACGGCACACCGTTCTCCAAGCTGCTCGAGAGCCAGGGGGTGATTCCGGGGATCAAGGTCGACAAGGGCGCGAAGGAGCTCGCGCACGCCCCCGGTGAGAAGATCACTGAAGGACTCGACGGCCTGCGCGAGCGGCTGGCCGAGTACGTGTCACTCGGCGCCCGCTTCACCAAGTGGCGCGCGGTGATCACGATCGGGCAGGGCATCCCCAGCGAGTACTGCCTCTGGACGAATGCGCACGCGCTGGCGCGGTACGCGGCGCTCAGCCAGGAGGCCGGCCTCGTACCGATCGTCGAGCCCGAGGTGCTGATGGACGGCGACCACTCGATCGATACCAGCTTCGACGTGACGTCGAGAACGCTGCACGCGGTCTTCACCGAACTGCGCGACCAGCGCGTCCACTTCGAGCAGATGCTCCTGAAGCCGAACATGGTGCTGTCGGGCTACGACGAGACGGGTCGGGCAGGGGTCCAGGAGGTCGCGGAGCAGACCATCCGCTGCTTCCGTCGGCACGTCCCGGCCGCAGTTCCGGGCATCGTCTTCCTCTCCGGCGGCCAGACGGACGAGGACGCGACCGCGCACCTGAACGCGATGAACGCGATGGGCCCGCACCCCTGGGAGCTGTCGTTCTCGTACGGACGGGCGCTTCAGGCGCCGTCGCTGAAGGCGTGGGCGGGTGAATCCGCCAACGTCACCTCGGGCCAGGCGGCGTACCTACACCGAGCCAAGATGAACGGGCTCGCGAGGTCGGGCAGCTACTCGCCGGACATGGAGCAGGCCGTAACCGCATAACGGGCATCGAGGGACAGGCTCCAGCCTGTCCCGGCTTTCCGTCGTGGTGACGTGGCTGGGGACAACACGGGTTAGGCCGAAGCCTGGCCGTCGCTGTAGCGCTCGCCGGCGATCTGTTCGAGCTTGCCCCAGCGGTGCGAAGCCTGGACGCGCCGCACCGTTCCCGAGCGAGAGCGCATGACGATCGAGGCCGTCTCGGCGCCCGAGCCCGTGTAGCGCACGCCGTGGAGGAGCGCCCCGTCCGTGACGCCCGTCGCCGCCACGAACACGTCATCGCCCGCCACCAGGTCGTCGGTCGAGAGCACGCGGTCGACGTCGTAGCCCGCGTCCAAGAGCTCCTGCCGCTCGCCTTCGTCGCGGGGCCAGAGCTTCCCCTGGATCGCGCCGCCGACACACTTGATCGCGGCCGCCGAGATCACGCCCTCGGGCGTGCCGCCGACGCCCATCAGCATGTCCACGCCGGTTCCGGGGCGCGATGCTGCGATCGAAGGCGCGACGTCCCCGTCGGTGATCAACCGCACCTTTGCCCCGGCCCCGCGCAGGTCGGCAATCAGCTGCTCGTGACGGTCGCGGTCGAGAACGACGACGCTCACGTCCTCCGTGTGCATGCCCTTCGCCTTCGCCACCCGACGGACGTTCTCGGCCGGGGGTGCCTCGATGTCGATCGCGTCAGCCGCCTCCGGGCCGACCGCGATCTTGTCCATGTACACCGCCGGGCCGGGGAAAAACATCGTTCCGCGCTCGGCGAGCGCGATCACGGCGATGGCGTTCGGCATACCGAGCGCCGTCAGGCGGGTGCCTTCGAGCGGGTCGACGGCGACGTCGACCCCGGGCCCGTTGCCGTTCCCGACCTCCTCCCCGTTGTAGAGCATCGGTGCCTCGTCCTTCTCCCCCTCGCCGATGACGACGACGCCGCTCATCGACACGGTGTCGAGCATGAGCCTCATCGCGTCGACCGCCGCCTGGTCCGCCGAGTTCTTGTCGCCGCGCCCGACCCACCGGCCGGCCGCCATCGCAGCCGCCTCCGTCACCCGGACGAGCTCGAGCGCGAGGTTCCGGTCGGGAGGCTGGCTCACGCGGGCATCCTACGCCCGGACCGCCGGCTGCTACATCCGCTCGGGCGCCTCGACTCCGACGAGGTCGAGGCACGAGGCGATCACGCTCCGGGTTGCCCGGCACAGCCCGAGGCGGAATGCCTGCGCCTCGCTTTCGAGGACCCGGTGGTGGTGATAGAAGCGGTGGAACTCGTCGGCGACGCGGATCGCGTACGTCGTGATCCCGTGAGGCCCCCGCCGCTCGACCGCCTCGGCGGCGACCTCGGGGAACTCCAACAGCCGCTTGACCAGATCGCGCTCCTCGGTGGCGAGCACGGCCGGCAGGTCGGCCGAGGCCTCCGCGCCGCCCGCGTTTCGGAGCACGCCGGCGATCCGGGCGTGCGCGTACTGCACGTAGTAGACGGGGTTCTTCTCGGAGCGCTCGGCGGCCAGGTCGACGTCGATCTCGATCGCCTGGTCCGGGCTGCGGTTGACGAGGTACCAGCGGGCCGCGTCGACACCGATCTCGTCGATGAACTCGTCGAGGAAGACGACGTCGCCGCGACGCTTCGACATCTTCGTCTGCTCGCCGCCGCGGGTCAGGTGGACGAGCTGGTACAGCAGAACCTCGACTCGATCGGGGTCGTAGCCGAGCATGCGGGCAACCGCCGCGTACCAGTTGCGGGTGCCGTGGTGGTCGGCGCCGAGCACGTAGATCGCCCGGTCGAACCCACGCTCGAGCTTGTCGACGAGGTAGACGACGTCGGCCGCCCGGTAGGTGGGCTCGCGCGTCTCGGAACGCAGCAGCACACGGTCCTGCTCGTCCCCGTACTCCGACGACCGGGCCCAGAGCGCGCCGTCCCGCTCGTACGTGTCCAGCCTGGGCAACAGCTCGGGCAGCCGCTCCTCGAGCCGGCTCTGCAGCGCCCACGAGTCGAAGTGGATCCGGAACCGCTCCAGGCTCTCCTCGATCCGCTCGAGCATCGCCGGCACCGGGTCGCCCGTCAGGTTCGCCAGCGCGCGAACGTACTCGCCCCTGTAGCCGTCCTCGGGCGGCTCCTCCCCCCGCCGCACCGCCTCGACCGACGCCCGGAAGCGTTCCATCTGCGCGCCGGCGTCGTTGTAGTAGTACTCGCGCTCGACCTCGTGCCCGGCGAGCGAAAGCAGGCGGGCGAGCGAATCGCCGATCGCGCCGTTCCGCGCCGCCGAGACGACGATCGGCCCCGTCGGATTGGCCGACACCATCTCGACCTGGACCCGCTCGCGCGGCTCGGCGAAGCCCGCGCCGAAGCCTGAGCCGGCCTGGAGGATCTCGCCCAGCGCGCCTCCGTACCAGGCATCGTGCAGGAAGAGGTTGAGAAAGCCGGGCCCCGCCACCTCGGCGCGCTCGACCGCCGGCAGTGCCCGGGCCGAACCGGCGAGCTCTTCGGCCAGGTCGCGAGGCGCGCGCTTCCGCGTCGGCGCAAGCCGGAGCGCAACGTTCGTCGCGTAGTCCCCGTGCTCGGGATCGGAGGGCCGCTCCAACTCGACTTCGGCCCCTGCGGCCGCGGCGAGGGACGCGGCGAGCTCGGCAATGCTTCTGGCGGGCACCGCAGTAGTATCCGTGCCGGTGGAAGAAGAGAGCCAGGAGCGTCAGCTCAACATCCATGTGGACCCCATGCACATGGGCGGGGTCTACTCGAACTTCGCCAACATCAGCTTCTCGGACTACGAGTTCGCGATCACCTTCGCGCGGATCGACCACGAGGTCGAAGAAGGCGACATCCCTGGCGTCGTGGTCGCGCGCGTGAACATGTCCTCCCGCTTCATGAAGGAGCTGCTCGACGCGATGCAGGACTCCTGGTCGAAGTGGTCTGCGCGAGAGGGCATCCGCAACCTTCCCGAAGCGCAGACCGAGCGGCAGGACGACCAGAGCTAGCCTCGCGGCGCCTCGCGTTTCTCCCACGCACGGGCCATCGCCACCCGCTGGGCCAGCGACGGGTGGTCGTAGAAGACGAGGTATGGCGCGGTGGGCGGATTGGGGTCGGCCAAGCCGGTCGACGCCACGCGCCTCCACAGCGACTGGGTCGCGCTCGGGTCGCGCGTGGTCTCGAGGGCCATCCAGTCGGCCTCGGCTTCCATGTGCCGCGAAATGGTTGCTTTGAGCGGAGTGACCACGAGGCCGAACACGACGTAGACGAGCAGCACGAGCGGGATCGCAGCCGCCTGGCGCATCCCGCCTCTGCGCCTCGCCGCAACCGCGATCAGGTAGGCAAGCGGCACCGTGAAGAGCGCGTACCAGGCAAGCCCTTTCAGCAGGTGGTTCCGCGCCTGGTGTCCGTACTCGTGGGCGATGACGACCTCGAGCTGACGCTCGGTGAACCGCCCGTCGAGCATCGAGCTCCAGACGAACACCTTTCGTGAGGGGCCGAGGCCCGTCGTGAAGGCGTTCGGATCCTTCGTGTGCACCTTCTCCTCGCGGATCGGCACTCCCTTGACGCCCTCTTGCTCGGCGATCCGGGCCGCGGCGGCCTCCAGCCGTGGATTGCGGAGGCGGTTCGTGTCGGGCACCAGGTACGGCGTGGTGAAGAGCAGCAGCACCTGCAGGCAGATGAAGATGGCCGAGGCGGGGATCCACCAGAGCCGGGGCAGCCACTTCGCCAGCCCGACCGCGACCAGCACTGCGAACGAGAGCAGTGCGAATTTGACCGCGAGCAGTACCCAGCCGCCGTACAGGACCTCGCCGTAGCTCTCGTGCGACTGGTCGTAGCGGCGCTGCCACCAGAGCGAGAGGACGCCGAAGGGCACGGTCACGAGCCAGACCAGTCCAAAGCCGAGCATCGCCAGCAACATCGCCGTGCCGATCGGCCCCGCTGCCGACTCGCGCGCGAAGGCCGCTCCGCGCCAGGCGTAGAGCGCGAAGACGACGACGGTCACCACCGTCTGGCCGAGCGCGAGCCAGTAGAAGAACGCCTCGTAGTGCTCGGCCCGGTGGAGGAACATCGCACCGAACAGCGAGCTCACGGGGACGTCGCCGAGGTCGAGCCCGCCCGGCACCTTCGTCGAGTCCCAGAGCAGGAATGCCGCGACGGCCCAGGCCCCTGCTACCGCCGCTAAGGTTGCGAGCCGCAGCGAGTGCCTCATGCGCGTCGCCGTCATCTCCGACATCCACGCTAACCTCCCCGCCCTCGAGGCGACGGCCGAGGCGATCGGGCGGGTGTCGCCCGACGAGATCTGGTGTCTCGGCGACCTGGTCGGCTACGGCGCACAGCCAAACGAGTGCTGCTCGTGGTCGCAGGCGCACGCCCGCGCGTGCCTCGTCGGCAATCACGACCTGGGCGTGCTCGGCACGCTCGAGCTCGACGACTTCGCCGGCGACGCGGCTGTCGCCGCCAGGTGGACGCGCACGGTGCTCGACGCCGAAGCGCACGCCTACCTCTCCACACTGGGACCGAGCGCAATCGCCCACAGCGTTGGTCTCTACCACGGAAGCCCACGCGATCCGATCTGGGAGTACGTGCTGTCGTGGGAGGCGGCCCGCGACGCGATCCACGACTCCGGCACGGAGGTGACGCTCGTCGGGCACAGCCATGTCCCGCTGGCGATCCCAGACGGGGAGCAGCCCGCCGGTGGCCATGCCCCGGGGGGCACGGAGATCGACCTGGCCGGCGGGCGCTGGCTGCTCAACCCCGGCTCGGTCGGCCAGCCCCGGGACGGCGACCGCGATGCGGCTTGGCTGCTGCTCGATCTCGGTGCGCGTCGGGCCGAGTTCCGGCGGACGCCCTACGACGTCGAGCGCGCGCAGAAAGCCATTCGCGCTGCCGGGCTGCCGGACGCCCTCGCCGAGCGGCTTGCGCACGGCGTGTAGCCGGACGTCAGGAGGACTTTGCCTCTAGCTCGGCAGGCCGAGTGTCGAAGCTGATGCCCTCTCGGGCGAGGGCCAGAGCGACGTCCTCGCGGCCCTTGTAGATCCGCCACTTGACGGTCGCGAGAGTGACCTCGAGCGAGTCCGCGATCTCCGTGTACGAGAGGCCGGCGACGTCGCGGAGGAGGAGCGCCATCTTCAGGTCGGTCGAGAGCGCCTCGATCGCCCGCCAGAGAGCGTCGACGGTCTCGCCGCGCTCGATCGGCGCGTCCATGACCTCGAGCGGGGCGACGTCGTCGAGCGCGACCAGATGCCGGGGACGACGCTCGCTTGCGCGCAGCTCGTCCAGCACCCGGTTCTTGGTCACCTGGAACAACCAGGTGGTGAACTTGCAGCGGAGCGAGAACTTCGGCAGGCCTTGGAAGACACGCAGGAAGACCTCCTGCGTCAGGTCCTCGGCGAGCGCGCGGTCCCCGACCAGCCGCAGCACGTAGTTGAAGACTGGGGTCTCGTAGGCCCGGACGATGATCGCAAAGGCGCGCTCGTCACCCCGTTGTGCTTTACGCAGGACACCGAGGTCAGGCTGCTGGAGTGACAAGGCCGGCGGAGTATAGCCCGGGTTTTTTCGGTCGCCATGTTGCTTACGCAACATTTACGAAGACGGATTCCCGCTCAGGAACGCGTGGAAACGAGGCTCTTTCCGCTCATCTCAGTCGGCTGCCGGCTGCCCAGCAGGTCGAGGCAGGTCGGCGCCAGGTCGGAGAGCTCCCCGTCGTCTCGCAACGCGCCGCCGCGGGTGGTGACCACGAGCGGAACCGGGTTGGTCGTGTGGGCCGTATGCGGGCTGACGCCGTCCTCCGCCAGCATGGTTTCGGCGTTCCCGTGGTCGGCGGTGACCAGCGCGACGCCCCCTAGCTCCTCGACCGCCTCGAGCACGCGTCCCAGACAGCGGTCGGTGGACTCCACGGCCGCGATCGCCGCCGGAATCGACCCGGTGTGCCCGACCATGTCGGGGTTCGCGAAGTTGACGATCGCGAAGCCGTAGCCGTCGCCGAGGGCAGCTGCGAAGCGCTCGGCCACCTCCGGCGCGGACATCTCGGGCTTCCGGTCGTAGGTGCCGACCTCGCGGGGCGACGGCACGAGGATCCGCTCCTCTCCAGGCCATGCCTGCTCCCTGCCACCGTTGAAGAAGTAGGTGACGTGGGCGTACTTCTCGGTCTCGGCGCAGTGCAGTTGCCGGGCCCCGTTCGCGGCCAGGACCTCGGCGATCGTGTTCGGCACATCCTGCTCCTCGAAGACGACCGGGCAGCCCAGGTCGTCCCGGTAGCGCGTCATGGTCGTCAGGTCGATCCCGGACTCGAGCAGCTTCTGGGAGAGCTGCCGCGCCCGGTCTGGGCGGAAGTTGAAGAAGATCGCGGTGTCGCCCGCCTCGATCCCGGGTCTGCCGTCGAAGTGGACGGGCTCGAGGAACTCGTCGGTGACGCCGGCGTCGTACTGCTGCTGCACATACGCGACGGGGCCGGTCCCCGTGACAGGGTTGGAACGGACGATCGCGTCGAGCGCCCGCTCCGTCCGCTCCCAGCGCTGGTCCCTGTCCATTGCGTAGTAGCGGCCGGAGACCGAGGCGATCCGGTCCTGTGGCAGCTCGGCGAGGTCGTGGACGGCGGCGTGCGGCGAGACGTCTCGGCCGTCGGTGAACGCGTGGATCCAGGTCTTTCTCTCCTTGCCCGACATGGCCGCGACGCGAAGCAGGGCGCGCAGGTGGTCGATGTGCGAGTGAACGCCGCCGTAGGAGACCAGGCCGAGCAGGTGCACGTTGCCGTCCTGCTCGAATGCTCCGCGCAGCGCGGGGCTCTCGAAGAACGAGCCGTCCTCGATCGCTCTGTTCACGCGCATCAGATCCTGATAGAGGATGCGCCCCGAGCCGATCGTCAGGTGGCCGACCTCGGAGTTGCCCATCTGGGCGGGCGGAAGCCCGACCGCCTCGCCGGACGCCTTCAGCGTCGTGTGCGGGAAGTCGGCCCAGAGCCGGTCGAACACCGGCGTGTCGGCGAGGTCGACCGCGTTGCCGGGCCCGGGCGAGGCGCAGCCCCACCCGTCCAGGATCACTAGAACGACTGGGCCGCCGCTTTGCAAATCGCCGCGAAGGACTCGACGTCGAGAGACGCGCCGCCGACGAGGGCTCCGTCGACATCCGGCTGGGCGAGGAGCTCGGCCGCGTTATCCGGCTTCACCGAGCCGCCGTAGAGGATCGGCACGTCGATCAGCCCGCGCAGGAATGCATGCGCCTCCTGGGCCTGCTCGGGCGTGGCCGTCTTCCCCGTGCCGATCGCCCAGACCGGCTCGTAGGCGAGGACGAGCTGCTCGTGCGCCTCCAGGACGCCTGCCTGCCTGCGGAGCACTTCCTCTGTCTCCCCCGCCTCGCGTTCGGCTTCCGTCTCGCCGACACAGGCGATCACCCAGAGGCCGGCCCCGAGCGCGCCTGCTGCTCGGCGGGCAACGCCCTCGTCAGTCTCGCCGAACAGCTGTCGCCGCTCCGAGTGCCCGACGATCGCGCCGTAGACACCCAGCTCGAACAGCATCGGAGCGGAGACCTCGCCCGTGAACGCGCCCTCCACCTCCGAGTGGACGTTCTGGGCGGCGACGGCGATGTCGGTGCCGGCGAGCGCCTGCACCGCCGCGCTCAGCGAGGGAAACGGCGGGCAAACTGCCACGTCGACGCCGTCGACCCATTCGAGCTGGTCGCGGAGGTCGCGGCAGAAGCGGGCAGCATCCTCCGGGCCCTTGTGCATCTTCCAGTTGCCGGCGACCAGCACGGCGTGATCCTATGCGGCCGGGATCGCCGCCACGCCGGGGAGCTCCTTGCCCTCGAGCAGCTCGAGCGAGGCGCCGCCGCCGGTCGAGACCCAGTCGATTCGGTCGGCAAGGCCGGCCTCCTGGATCGCCCGCACCGAATCGCCGCCGCCAACCACGGTGTGGGCCTCCGCGTCCGCGACGGCGTGGGCGATCGCAACGGTCCCTTCGGCGAACCGTGGCCACTCGAAGACGCCCATCGGGCCGTTCCAGAACACCGTCTTCGCAGTCGCGATCCGCTTGGCAAAACCCTCGCGCGTGACCGGGCCGATGTCGAGGCCCAGCCACCCGTCCGGGACAGCATCTGAGGTCACCACCTTCGACTCGGCATCGGCCTCGAAGGCTGCCGCGGCGACGACGTCGCTTGGCAGGTCCACCGGGACGTCGATCGGGTCGGCGCGGATCTCCTCCGCCATCTTCCCGCCCACAAGGACGTCGTCGGCCCGCTCGGCGAGGCTGCGCAGAACGCCGATCTTGTCCTCGACCTTGGCGCCGCCGACGATCGCGACGAACGGCCGTTCGGGGCTCTCGAGCAGCTTCCCGAGCTCCTCGAGCTCACGCTCGAGGAGGAGGCCGGCGTAGGCGGGCAGCAGATGCGCGACGCCCTCTGTCGAAGCGTGCGCCCGGTGGGCCGAGCCGAAGGCGTCGTTCACGTACAGATCGGCCTGGGCGGCGAGCTCCTGCGCCAGCCCGGGATCGTTCACGGTCTCACGCCGGTCGAATCGCGTGTTCTCCAGCACGCGCACCTGATCGTCGGCTCCGAGCAGCTCGAGCAGCCGCTCGGCCACCGGCGCGATCGCGTACGCCGGGTCGGGCCCTTTGGGGCGACCGAGGTGAGAGCAAACGACGACCTCGGCGGCACCCCGGTGGAGCAGGAGCCGCAGAGTCGGTAGCGCTGCCTCGATGCGGGTGTCGTCCGCCACGCGCCCCTCCTCGAGCGGGACGTTCAGATCCGCACGAACGAGGACGCGTTTGCCGACGACGTCCGCGTCGCGAACCGACCGCGGGCGGTGCACGGGTTACGCCGTTGCGGCTGCGGCCGCGACCGGGAGCGTCTCCCCGATCATCGCGATCAGGTCGACGAGCCGGCAGCTGTAGCCCCACTCGTTGTCGTACCAGCCGAAGACCTTGATCAGGTGCCCGTTTGCCATCGTCAACTCGCTGTCGAAGATGCACGAGTAGGGCGAGTGGACGATGTCGGTGGAGACCAGCGGGTCGTCGCCGAACTGCAGGTACTTGCCAAGCTGGCCTCCGGCAGCCGCGCGGTAGGCGTCGTTCACCGCGTCCCGCGTGGTCTCCTCACGTACCTGGACGACCAGGTCGGTGAGGGAGCCGGTCGCCACCGGCGCGCGAACCGAGATGCCGTCGACCTTTCCCTGCAGCTCCGGCAGCACGAGCCCGATCGCCTTGGCGGCGCCGGTCGAGGTCGGGATCAGGTTGATCGCCGCCGCCCGTGCGCGCCGCAGGTCCTTGTGCGGCATGTCCTGGAGGCCCTGGTCCTGCGTGTATGCGTGGATCGTCGTCATGAAGCCGTGCTCGATCCCGAACGAGTCGTGCAGCACCTTCGCCAGCGGCGCGACGCAGTTGGTCGTGCACGAGGCGTTCGAGACGACGTGGTGCGAGGACGGCTCGTACGCTTCGTCGTTGACGCCCAGGACGAGGGTGATGTCCGGGTCCGTCGCAGGCGCCGAGATCACCACCTTCCTGGCGCCGGCGTCGAGGTGCTTCTGCGCGCCGTCCCGGTCGGTGAAGAATCCGGTCGACTCGAGCACGATGTCGACGCCGAGGTCGCTCCACGGCAGCGCCGCGGGGTCGCGCTCGGCCAGCATCCTGATCTCGCTGTCGCCGACGCGGATCGAGTCCTCGCCGACCTCGACCTCCTCCCCGAGCGGCCCGAGCGTCGAGTCGTAGCGCAGTAGGTGCGCCATGGTCTTCGTGTCGCCGAGGTCATTCGCCGCGACGACCTCGAAGTCGCCGCCGCGCTGCATGTGTGCGCGGAAGAAGTTCCGGCCGATTCGGCCGAATCCGTTGATGCCCACCCGTACCTTTGCCATCGTTTCCCCCGTTTTCTCCGGTTTCGCCTCGAGTCTAGTCCTTGCCCACGCGGGGGAATCAGTAGTCGTCCACAGCAGCGGGCCGGAGGGGAAGCTCCGAGGACGACCCTCCCCTCCGGTTGCACCGCGCTCAGGACCGAGCCGGCAGACGGGGTCTGAATCCACCGGCGGACGAGCGCAGACCCGCCGCGCCGAGTATGACCCATCCGGGCAACAAAAGCTACGCGCGAAGCGAGGGGGATTTGCCACGATCTGCGAGGGCCACCAGCCGCCCGAGTCGGCGGTGCGCGGCTGCTTTGGTGGCCGGCGGCCGGCACTTCGCTGCGAGCTCACGCAGAGAGGCCGAGGGGTAGCGCTGGCGCAGCTCGGCGATCTCGCGCAACGGCGGCGACAGCCGTGCGAGCCGGCCGTCGGTCTCGAGCTGCCGGATCGCGGTGATCTGGCGGTGGGCCGCGCGGCTCGAGCGGACCAGGTTCGCGTGGTCGGCGTTCGCCACCCGGTTTGCCCGCGCCCGCGCCTCCGCGACAACCGCGTGCTCGTCGAATGAGAGCGCCGCGTCGCCCGCGCCGGCCAGCGCCAGCGCATCGGCAACCGCCTCCGCGCTCTTGGCGTAGACGGCCGTGTATCGGCTGCGCTCCTGGACGCGGAGCACGACGTCGTCTGCGACGGCGACGGCCGCGAGCAGATCGGCCGCCGCGCGGCTTGCACTGCGGATCTCGAGGTGCGGCGCGCGCGGCCCGGTCACGGAGCCACCGCCGAGAAAAGCGCCCCGGACGTAGGCGTGGCGGCAGCAGGCGCGGCCGACAACTCGCTTCGGCGGCGCCTCCAGAGGCGCATGGGAAGACGAGAGGATGCCCGCGCGGTGAAGGACGGTCAGCGAGCGCTCGCCGCCCGGGACGTGGATCTGGTACCTCGTCCCACGGTCGAACGCACGGCGGGGGTACGTGCGGATCTCGGCTTCGATCCCGAAGCCACGGAGCAACCCGAACGCCCGTCGCGCGACCGCGGCCTCGGCCAGGTCGAGGTGGACGGAGAACTCGCCGTGCCCGAGTAGGTGGAGACTCCCGGCGGTGTGGAAGAGACCCGAGAGCTCGGCCAACCGGTCGCAGTCCCTCCGCGGCTCGATCGCCGCGAGCTCGCGCCTGACCTCGTCAGAGAGCGGCACCCTCGAGCTCCAGGAGACGGCGCTTGTAGTCGACGCCGAGCGAGCCGTAGCCGCCGATTCCGCCGGCGGCGACGACGCGGTGGCAGGGGAAGATCAGCGGCAGGCGGTTCTGCGAGCAGAAAGCGCCGCCCGCGCGCGGTGCCTGCGGGCGGCCGGCCAAGGCAGCGAGCTCGCCGTAGGTGACGGTCTCGCCGTACGGCACTGCGCGGAGCGCCTCGGCGATCGCCCGTTGCAGCGAGGTGCACCACTCCAGATCGACGGCGATGTCCTCGAAGGCGACGCGCTCTCCCTCGAAGTACGCCGCGATCCGCCGTGCGACCACCGGCACGGATCCGTTGCGAACGCGTGCGCCGGAGCCCGGTAGCGTGATCGTCGGGGGAGCCGTGCCCCCCACCTGGGGGGCTGCCTGCGAGAGCTCGAGCGCCCGTGTCGGCAGCTCGTGCCAAACGGGGAGCCCGTCCGCGTCGAACCACAGCTCCCCCACGCCCCAGTCGCCGGCGGCGTAGCGGACGACCTGCATCGCCCGCCACCATACAATCCGCGGGATGGCCACCCACGGCATCTTCCGGCCGCCGGCGCCGACGAACGAGCCGGTCAAGGACTACGCGCCCGGTTCTCCCGAGCGGGCTGAGCTGCAGAAGCGCCTCGCCGAGCTCGAACGGGAACGACTCGACGTGCCCTGTGTGATCGGCGGCGAGGAGGTCCGGACCGGCGACACGGTCGAGGCGGTGATGCCGCACCGCAAGGAGCACGTCCTCGCCGACGTCCACCAGGCTGGGCCGGCCGAGGTCGAGCGCGCGATCAAGGCATCGGGCGACGCGTGGCACGGCTGGTCGCGCACGCCGTGGGAGGAACGGGCCGCCGTCTTCCTCCGCGCCGCCGAGCTGCTCGCGGGGCCCTGGCGGACGACGATGGTCGCGGCCACGATGCTGAACCAGTCGAAGACGGCGCACCAGGCCGAGATCGACGCCGCGGCCGAGCTGATCGACTTCTTCCGCTTCAACGTCGAGTTCATGACCCGCGTGTACTCCGAGCAGCCCGTGTCGTCGCCGGGGGTCTGGAACCGCCTGGAATACCGGCCGCTGGAGGGCTTCGTCTTCGCCGTCAGCCCGTTCAACTTCACCGCGATCGGCGGGAACCTGACCAGCTCGGCGGCGCTGATGGGCAACACCGTCGTCTGGAAGCCGGCGTCGACGGCGGCGCTGTCCGCGTACTACACGATGCGCCTCTTCCAGGAGGCCGGGCTGCCCGAGGGCGTCGTCAACCTCGTCTACGGCCGTGGCTCGGCGGTCGGCGACCCGGTGCTCGCCAGCCCCGATCTGGCCGGCATCCACTTCACCGGCTCGACGGCCGTGTTCCAGGGCATGTGGCAGGCGGTCGGCAGGAACATCGAGCACTACCGCAACTACCCGCGCATCGTGGGCGAGACCGGCGGCAAGGACTTCATCGTCGCCCATCCGTCCGCCGACGTGGACTCCCTCGCCACGGCGATCGTCCGCGGCTCGTTCGAGTACCAGGGGCAGAAGTGCTCGGCAGCCTCGCGCGTCTACGCGCCCTCGAACCTCTGGCCCGATCTGCGCGACCGCCTCGCCGAGCAGATCGCGGCCATCAAGGTCGGCGACGTGTCCGACTTCCAGAACTTCATGGGCGCGGTGATCGATTCCGGCTCGTTCGCCACCCAGAAGGAGGCGATCGAGGAGGCGCGCTCACACGGCGACTCCGACGTGCTCGTCGGCGGCGACTACGACGACAGCGAGGGCTACTTCGTCCGGCCGACCGTGATCGAGACACGCGATCCCGGCTTCCGCCTCCTGCGCGACGAGCTGTTCGGCCCGGTCGTCACCGCCTACGTGTATCCCGAGAAGCAATACGAGCAGACGCTCGAGCTCGTCGACAGCACTGCGCCCTACGGGCTGACCGGGGCGATCTTCGCGCGCGACCGCGCGGCGATCGAGCTCGCGGACGAGAAACTCCAGTACGCGGCCGGCAACTTCTACGTGAACGACAAGCCGACGGGAGCAGTCGTCGGCCAGCAGCCGTTCGGCGGCGCGCGGGCGTCGGGAACGAACGACAAGGCCGGCTCGATGTGGAACCTGATCCGCTGGGTCTCCCCGCGGACGATCAAGGAGACGTTCGTGCCGCCGACCGACTACCGGTATCCGTTCCTCGCCCCCGACGGCGACGGGTCGCGCTGAGGCTGCGCACGGGTCGCCGGCTCCTCCTGCTCGCCCTGGCCGTGGCCGGCTCCTCGATCCCGTCCGACGCGGCCGCCGCACAGCCTGTCCACGTCTTCGTCCTCGCCGGCCAGTCGAACATGGTCGGCCGGGGGTTTCCACTCTCGCTCGCCTCGCCGACGGATCCGCGTCTGCTGATCTGGCGCGACGGCCGCTGGCAGACCGCCTCCGATCCGCTGGGACCGCCCGACAACCCGAACAGCGGCATCGGCCCTGGGATGACATTCGGCCTCCAGCTGCTGAAGAAGCTGCCGTCGTGGCGGATCGGACTCGTGATGTGTGCGAAGGGTGCGACCTCGATCCAGGACTGGCACCCGGACCGGAATCTCTACCGATCCTGCGTCGAGCAGGCGCGCGCGGCGGGCGGCGGGCGGCCGGCCGGGATCCTGTTCCTCCAGGGCGAGCGGGGCGGGAGCGTTGCCCGGGCGGCCGGCTGGACGGACGGCTTCCTTCCGCTCTTCGATGCATTTCGCCGGGACTTCGGCGAGCGGGTGCCGTTCCTGCTGGGCCAGATCGGCGCCTTCGTGGGCCTGGAGGATGCGCAGGCGAGCATCCGCGACCAGCAGGCGCGGCTGGCGGCGAAGCTGCCGCACACGCGCCTGGTTCGCAGCCTCGATCTGCCCACCCAGGGCAACCACTACACCGTGCCGGGCTATCGCGTCCTCGGTGGCCGCTTCGCGACTGCCTGGTTCCGCCTCTCGCAGGACACGAAGCGTTAGAAGAATTACGCGGTTCTAACCGGGCGCTTACAGCTTCTCATGGTGCTCTTACACAGCGCTTCTACGCTCCAGGCATGCGCTTCCTCGCCCTCGCCGCCGGGTGGCTCACGATCCTCGTGCTCGTGATGCCGAAGGCTTTCTAGCCCGCAGCCTTCCCAGCAGTGAAATCCCAGGCCGTCGCTCCGGCTTCCTGTCCGTCGCTCGCGAAGAGGACGACCGTGTGGCGGCCGGGCTCGAGCGGCGGTTCGAAGTTGGCATACAGGGTCGCGTTGCCGGACGTGCCCGCAACCTTCGGGTTCTCGGTGTGACCGTCGAGGTACATGACGGCGGTGCCCGTGCCTCCGGGCCCGGTCACCGCGGCGGCGACCTGCGCGACGACGGGCTCGTGCTTTCCGGGCAGCGGCCCGATGGGTCGGATCTTCACGGGGCCGCCGAGCTCGAGCCGCCAGCTGGTGCCCTCGAGCCTGAGCGGAACGGCGTCGACGACGCGCTTGCCGTTCCGCCGGCCGTCGAGCGCGACGATGCCGAACTCGGGCGTGATCCGCTCCGAGACGATCACCTTCGGGTCGCGGACGGAGCCGAGCCGGTCGACGAGCTCGCGGCCGGCGCCGCCCTCGAACCGGCTGCGAGTCGGCCCGAGGTGCTGCTTCGATCGAGAGGAGAGCATCGCCCAGAGCTGGTCGGGCTTGCCGGCGGTCGCCGCCGCGACGGCCGCCTCGACCGCGGCCTGGCCCGGATCCGCAGGCGCCGGCCGAAGGCGAATGGTGGTCGGCTGCGCCTGGTCGTTCCCGCCGCCGCAGGCGGCAAGGCCCAGCACGAGCACCAGCGCAAGGAGACCCCGCACGTTCCGATGTTAGGCCCGGCCGGCCTTGTGCAGCTGCGCGTAGACCGCGCGCGCCGTCTTGGCCGGCACTCCCGGCACACCCTCGAGCTCCTCCTGCGTCGCCTCCAGCAGGCGCTCCGCCGAGCCGAAATGGCGAAGCAACGCGCGGCGACGTACCGGTCCGATTCCGGACAGCTCGTCCAGGATCGAGCCCCGCGCCTTCGCGTCGCGCCGTTGCCGGTGGAAGCCGAGCGCGAAGCGATGCGCCTCGTCGCGGATCCGCTGGAGCAGCTGCAGCCCGGGCGAGTCGCGCGCGAGCACGATCGGCTCGGCTCTCCCGGGAACGAACACCTCCTCCTCCTTCTTGGCGAGGGCGATGACGGCGACGCGCGGCAGGTCGAACGCCTGCATTGCCGTGAGCGCCGCCGACAGCTGTCCCTTCCCCCCGTCGATGACTACGAGGTTCGGCATCGCCGCAAAGGATTCGTCGTACTCGGCGGCGGTCTGGTCGCTCAGCCTGGCGAAGCGACGCGAGACGACCTCCGCCATCGCCGCGAAGTCGTCCGGACCGTCGAGACGGCGCACGCCGAACTTTCGGTAGTGCGCCTTCTTCGCGACCGCGTCCTGGAAGACGACCATCGAGCCGACCGGCGACTCGGACTGGATGTTGGAGATGTCGTAGCACTCGATCCGCAATGGCAGGCTCTCCAGATTGAGCGCCTCGCGCAGCTCCTCGAGCGCCTCGACGCGGCGCAGGCGGCGCTGCTCCGACTGGAGCAGATCGGAGTCGAGCGCGAAGCGGGCGTTCTGCCCGGCGAGGTCCTGGAGCCTCCGCTTCTCGCCGCGGGCGGGCGCGCGCACCTCGACCCGGGCTCCCCGGCGGTCGGAGAGGAACTGCTCCAGCGCCGACGTGTCACCTGCTCCGGGAGGGACGACGAGCTGCGGCGGGATGCTCGGCGCGGAGCCGTAGTACTCGAGACAGAACGCCTCCAGGACGGCGGCGAGGTCGCGGCCCTCGACGTTCTCCAGGTGGAAGCCGTACCGGTCGACGAGCTTACCGTCGCGGAGCGGGAAGATCTGAACCGCCGCCCGGTCGCCCTCGGTGGCGATCCCGAGCACGTCGACGGTACCGACCGACCGCCGGTCCGCCGCCTGCCGCTCCGCGAGGTGGCGAATGGCAAAGAGCCGGTTCCGGTAACGCGCGGCGTCCTCGAACCGCTCGGCGGCCGCCGCCTCGTGCATGCGGCGCTCGAGCTCGCGCTGGATCGGCCGTGTCTCGCCCGAGAGAAACTCGATCACCCGGTCGATGATCTCCCGGTACGCCTCCTGTTCGATGTAGCCCACACACGGCGCCTTGCAGCGCTCGATGTGGAAATCGAGACACGGGATCCCGGAGTGGCGGCCCGGCTTCGGCCCCTCGCAGGGGCGGTACTGGAAGACGCGGTTGAGGACGTCCAGCGTCTCGCGCACCTTCTTCGCGTTCGCGTACGGGCCGAAGTAGACGACCCCGCGACGATGCCGCTCCCGCGTGAACATCACGCGCGGGTAGTCGTCCTCGACCGTGACCGCGATGTACGGGAACGACTTGTCGTCTCGAAGGCGGATGTTGAACGGCGGGCGATGCCGCTTCACCAGGTTCTGCTCGACGTGGAGGGCCTCCGCCTCGTTGCCGGTGACGATCACCTCGATGTCGGCGACCATGCCGGGCAGCCGGCCGATCTGCGCGCGCGTGTCGCCGCCCTGCTGGAAGTACGAGCGCACGCGCGGGCGCAACGACTTCGCCTTGCCGATGTAGAGGACGCGTCCGCCGCCGTCCCGGAAGAGGTACACACCCGGCTTCGCGGGCAGGCGCCTCAGTTGCTGTTCGATGCGTTCGTCCACCCGAGAGTCAGGCTATCGTGGCGACGATGAGGGGTCTGCTCACCGTGGCGGCGGCCACGCTTGCACTCTTGGTCGCGCCGGCCGCGCAGTCCGGTGGCCCGTCGATGATCGTCGGGGCAGCCGAGGACAGCGTAAAGGCGGAGACATTGACCGACGCCAAGGCGAAGCTCGACCTGCTGAAGGTGGCCGGGCTCGGCGCGGTGCGGGTGACCTCGATCTGGGACCCCCTCCACCCCGACCCGACCGCCGATGAGCTGACCCAGCTGAACAACCTCACGGCCGCGGCCAAGCTCGACGGCCTGGACGTCTTCGTGGCCGTCTACAACTTCGGCAGCCGGACGACCCCGCTCAGCGCCGACGACCAGGTGAGCTTTGCCAACCACGCCGCGGCGCTCGCCCGCCAGGTCCCCGACCTCCAGAACTTCATCATCGGCAACGAGCCGAACCTCAACCGCTTTTGGCTGCCGCAGTTCAACGCCGACGGGTCCGACGCGGCCGCTCCCGCCTACGTCTCGCTGCTCGCCAGGACCTACGCGGCGCTCAAGGCCGCGGACCCGACGGTGAAGGTCTTCGGCGGCGCGATCTCGCCGCGCGGGATCGATCGGCCCGGCACTGGTCGCGACACCCATTCGCCGACAGTGTTCATAGAGGACATGGGCGCCGCCTACCGCGCGAGCGGCCTGACCGGCCCGGTGATGGACGCGCTCGCCATCCATCCCTACCCGGAGAACTCCCAGATTCCACCGACGCTTGCGCACCCGAACACAACTCCGATCGGGATCGCCGACTACACGAAGCTGGTCGGGTTGCTGACCAAAGCCTTCGAGGGCACGGGCCAGCCCGGAGCGACGCTGCCGATCCTCTACGCCGAGTACGGCGTCGAGACGCAGATCCCCGCGGGGAAGGCGCCGGAATACACGGGCACGGAGCCGGCGACGATCAAGCCCGTCCCCGAGTCGACACAGGCGTCGTACTACCGACAGGCGATGGCGATGTCGTTCTGCCAGCCGAACGTGATGGGCCTGCTGATCTTCCACGCCTTCGACGAGACGGCGCTCGACCGCTTCCAGTCGGGCCTCTACTACCCGGACGAGACGGCCAAGTCGAGCCTGCCCACCGTCAGGGCTTCCGCGCGCGACGTCCGCGGCGGCGTGATCGCGAAGTGCGTGGGCCTCGAGCTGTCGCCGAAGGCCAAGGTGTTGTATCCGCGGGTGAGATCTGTCGCAGCGGGAACGGCGGCGATCGGGGTCACCTGCGACATCGACTGCACGGTCTACGCCCGGCTCGAGCGGTTGCCGCGGCACTCGACCACGCTCGTCGCCCGCGCCGCCGGCAAAGCCGGCGAGCGCGCCCTCGCCCAGTTCCGCAAGACGCGCCTCGCGCCGGGGCGCTACCGCTACACCGTCCGGCTGACCGCACCGGTCAACCGCGGTGAGCCGCTCGCACTCGCGAGCGGTCCGTTGATAGTCCGTTAGGCCTATTCCCATTTGTAAATCGGGCGGCTAGAGTCCCGGGCCGTCCCTCCGAACGGCTCCGGCCGATCTTTCGATGCGTCTCTTTTCCCCCGTGCTCATTGCCGTGCTCTGCGCCGCGCTCGCCGCGGCTGCGCCTGTCGGCTCGGCGCCGGTCTCGCCGACGAAGCCGAGACTGCTGCTCGTCGGTGCGGCGGAGGACGCGGCGAAGAGCGGCGACGCCGGCGGCAAGATGGCGCTCGCCGGCGAGACGAGCTTCGACACGATCCGCATCACCTCGATCTGGCGACCCGGCGAGACCACCGTTTCCGGCGACGAGCTGGCGACGCTGCAAACGGTCGCCGGCGCCGCGACCACCAACGGAATACGCCTGATCGCGTCGGTCTATCCCTACGGCTCGGCAACCACGCCCCGGTACGCGACCACGCGCAAGCAGTTCGCCGCCTACGCCGCATCGATTCCGCGCCTGGTTCCCTCGATCCGCTACGTGATCGTCGGGAACGAGCCGAACCTGAACCGCTTCTGGATGCCGCAGTTCACGAAGAAGGGGCTCGACGCGGCTGCCTCGTCCTACCTCGGCCTGCTCGCCCAGACCTACGACGCGATCAAGGCAGCGGCCCCGGCGACAATCGTGATCGGCGGATCGCTCGCGCCGCGCGGCAGCGACAACCCCCGCTCCGCCCGGCCCACCCATTCCCCGACCCGTTTCATCCTCGACCTGGGCAAGGCGTACCGGCTGAGCGGACGCAGGCGGCCGGTGATGGACTGGTTCGCGATCCACCCGTACCCCGAGCACGCGCGGATCCCGCCCACGTTTGCGCATCCGCGGTCGACGGCGATCTCGGTCGCCGACTACGCCAAGCTGGTCAAGCTGCTCGGAAGGGCGTTCGACGGGACGCGCCAGCGCGGCTCGACGCTCCCGATCATCTACGACGAGTTCGGCGTGCAGACGAAACAGCCCGACGACAAGCGGCTCATGTACGCCAACCAGAATCGGCCGTCGGCGGTGGACGCTGTCGACGAGGCAACGCAGGGCCGCTTCTACCGCCAGGCGCTCCAGTTGGCCGCCTGCCAGCCCAACGTCGTGGGCTCCTCTTCTTCCACGTCTCCGACGAAGCGGACCTCGACCGCTGGCAGTCCGGGATCTACTACGCGGACGACACGCCGAAGTCGGACTTCTCGGCGGTGCGTTCGGCCGCCGTGGCCGCGCGGGCAGGGACGCTGGTCAAGTCCTGTCGCTAGGCCGACTCTTCACGCGCCGCCGGGCAAAGCCAGGCAGCGCTCGGGCTAGCATTGTGTCGTGGACACGGGGCAGTACGTCGCCTACACGTTCTTCCGGGTCGATCCCGCCTGGCGGCGGCTGCCTGGCGAGGAGCGCGCTGCCGGGAAGGACGCGTTCGCGGATGTCGTCGAGTCGTGGGCGGAGCGGATTGCCGGCCTGCGGACGTACACCTGCACGGGCGTACGGCCCGACTGCGACTTCTTTCTCTGGAAGATCACCGACCGCTACGAGGATCTGGGGGAGCTAGGCGCTGCCCTGAACGCGACTCCGCTCGCCGGCTGGCTGGAGACCCCGTACTCGTACCTCGCGACCACGCGGGCATCGCAGTACACGAGCGCGCGCAAGCCGCGGAAGGTCACGCCGCACGACCAGCCCTACCTGGTCGTGTACCCGTTCGTGAAGGTGCGGCCGTGGTACGTGCTGTCGGAGGAGGACCGCCAGCAGGCGATGAACGAGCACATCCGGATCGGCCGCGAGGAGTTCCCGGGCATCCACAACCACACGACGTATTCGTTCGGGATCGACGATCAGGAGTTCATGACGGCGTTCGAGTGCGACGAGCCCGCCGACTTCATGCACCTGATGCTGCGGCTCCGCGACAGCGAGGCGAGCCGCTACACCGAGCGGGACACGCCGATCTTCGTCGGGCAGCTGATCGACATCCGGACGGCGCTGGACGCGCTGGACGGCGCCGCCAGCCGGGTCGAGGCGTAACCGGGTCGGCATTCCGAGGGACGGACTTCGCGGCCGGCGAAGCCGGTCGCTTACGCCTGCGGACGAATCGTCACACAACGTTCAACCCAGTCTCAGAGACTGCGTGCGAAACGCCACGAGCTCCGCGGCGGCTCGAATGGACGGGCGGCTAGCTGTAGGTGTGCTGGTCGCGCCAGGTTCGCCACATCGCGAAACCGCCGGCGGCGAGCACGAGCACGAAGGCGACCGCGTCGAGGCCGGTTTCGTCGAGGAACGCTATCGCCGCGATGTCTGCCACGATCAGCGCGGCCCCGCCGTAGAACGCCGCCCGGGCGCGCCCCGACCACGTGTCGATGTCACTGCGGTGCTCCCGCCACAGCAGGAAGCAGAAGAACGCGATCGCGAGCAGGAAGGCGATCTTCGCGATCAGGTACAGCGCGTCGAGCGTCGCCTGGAGCTGGAGCGCGACGATCACGGCCGCGATCGCAGCGAGGATCAGGAACCCGCGCAGCGTCGGGTGAGCCCTCATCGCGGCAGCGTAGCTGCGCCTTCAGCAAGACGAGGGATGCGGACGAGAAGACGTGAACTCCACCAGGTCGACGGCCGCTTCGCCGGGCACGTGGAAATGGATGGTGGCCATGAGGCGCTCCCTCACACGAGCTGCTGGCCGCCGTCGATGTCGTAGGTCGCGCCGGTCAGGGCCGTGTTCGTCATCAGGTGCACGGCGAGCGCGGCGACGTCTTCCGGTTCGACCACCCGGCCGATCGGCAGCGTCTCGCGTAGCTGCCGGCGGCGAGCGTCGAGCTGGTCGCCCAAGAGCACTGACGAGAGTGGCGTGTCGACGAACCCGGCGGCGATCATGTTCACGCGGACCGGCGCAAGCTCGAGCGCGAGGCTCTTTGTCAGGGCCGGCCCCGCGGCCGTGAGCGCGCCGATGGACGCGTAGCCCCGCGCCGGGCGCCTGCCTCCGGTGCCGCCCATGAAGAGTAGCGTTCCTCCCGGGCGCATCTTGCCCGCGGCATTGCGGGCGACCTCGATCGGCATGAAGAGATGCGCTTCGAGATCACGGCGGGCCTCGTCGAGGTCGAACTCGGCCAATGGCGCGTAATACGGGCCGGGCCCGGTGACCAGGACGTGATCGACCGGAGCGGAAAGCTCCTCGAAGAACTTTCGAAGCCGGACGAAGTCGGTGGCGTCGAACGCCGCCGCGCTGAGCGCGCCGAGTTCCTCTGCTGCCCGATTCAGGCGTTCGGGATCGCGCGCGGCGAGGATAACGTCGGCGCCTTCGGCCCGGGCCAACCGGGCGGTCTCGAGACCGATCCCGGCGCTGCCGCCGATGACGACGACGGTCTGGCCGGCGAGAACTCCCCCGTTCACGACGATCCGACCCCAACCGTCTGAGCTGCCGCTGCGATCTCGGTGCGCAGCTTCTTCAGCGTGAAGGCGACGATCTCCGAGAAGGTCGGGAACGGCTGGATGGTGTCCCGCAGCACGTCGAGTGGCACGCGCGCCCGGATCGCCAGAGTGGTCTGCTGCAGCCACTCGCCGGCCTCCGGGCCGAGAGCGTACGCGCCGGTGAGGCGCTCGCCGTCGCTGAGCAGCGTCAGGAAGCCGTTCGACTCGGCATAGTCGCGCGTGTAGGTGGCGGTCTTCGGAATCTCGGCCAGCCGGTGGGTCCCGCTGAACTCCGCCTCGGTCGCGCCGACGGCGGCCGCCTGCGGATCGGTGTAGACCACGCGCGGCACCGCCTCGTAGTTTGCTTCTCTGACCTCGCCGAGTATGTTCGAGGCCACGACCTCGCCCTGGTACTCGCCGACGTGTGTCAGCTGCCAGATGCCTGTGACGTCGCCGATCGCCCAGATGCGCTCGGCCGCCTGTAGGCGCGCGTCAACCGGGATGCCGCGAGGTCCTGCCTCGATGCCGGCGGTCTCGAGGCCGATCCCTTCGACCCGCGGCCGGCGACCGGTGGCGACGAGCAGCTTGTCGCCGTGGAGTGTGCTGCCGTCGCCGAGCTCGAGGACGTAATCTTCGCCCTCGCGCCGCGCTGAGGAGGCATGGACGCCGAGCCTGATCTCCACACCGTCGCGGCGCAGAACCTCGGCGAGTGCTTCGCCCAGCGGGGCGGGTTCCCGGGCGAGCAGGTGCCGGGCGCCTTCGACCAGTGCGACCTCACCGCCGAAGCGACGAACGGCCTGTGCCAGCTCGACGCCGACAGGACCGCCGCCGAGGATCAACAGCCGATCCGGGACCTCCTTCATTCCCGTCGCCTCGCGATTTGTCCAGACGCCGTCGAGCTCGGGCAACCCGGGAATCGGCGGCACGATCGGGTCGGCGCCGTTGGCGAGGACGATGTGCTCCGCGGTGTGCTGCACGCCGTCCACCTCGACGACGCTAGGCCCGGCGAGCTTGCCGGTCCCGCGGAGCAGGTCGATTCCCCGGCCCGCGAGCCAGCGCTCCTGAGTCGCGTCGGAGTAGTTCGAGACCATGAAGTCGCGCCAGCCCAGCGCCGCCTCGACGTCGACCTCTGCGGTCGCCAGCGCTTCACGGGCGTCGTGCACCGCCTCGCCCGGACGCAGAAGTGTCTTCGACGGGATGCAGGCCCAGTAGGAGCACTCGCCCCCGACGAGCTCCCGCTCGACGACGGCGACCCGTAGACCACCGTCGGCGAGCGCGCCGGCACAATGCTCGCCTGGCGCGCCCCCGCCGAGGACGATCACGTCGTAGTCGCTCACGTGGGCAGTTCCGCGCCTGCCTGCTCCGCGATCATGTACGCCGCGTACCAGTCGGGCCAGTTCTCGTCTCGCACGCCGGTGCGCTTCTCGTGCTCTCCGTGAGCGGCTTCGGCCCGTCGCATCGCGTTCGCCAGGTCGGAGAGCGAGGCGTAGGCGGTCTCCTGCGCGACGATCCGCCCGGGCAGCCGCGTGGTGATCTCCTGCATCAGCCAGCCGTTGCCGTCCGGGTCGCTCCAGGTGGCGAAGGTGCGATAGCTGCCGCCGTCGGGCCCGGGCCCGCTGACGCGACCTTCAGCGCCGTCGGGCTCGAACTGTGCGCCGGGCGTCTCTGCATGGAACACCTCGCTGACATCGACACCCCGGGCAACGAGCTCGTCTCGCGCAGCCTCCATGTCGGAGACGACCAGGTACAGACCCTGGGCCGCACCGGGCGCGGCCGACGTGAGTTTCGTGCCGAACTGGATCGAGCAGCCCGACCCGGGAGGCGTGAACTGAACGACACGGAAGCCGTTGTCGAAGGGGAAGTCGGCGTCGAGCCTCCATCCGAGCCCCGCGTAGAACTCCTTGGCGCGGTCCACGTCCGAGACGGGGATCACCACCACCTCCAGCTTCAGGTCCGCGATGCCCTCTCTCGGCGACCCAGTTGTGCTCTCGCTGGCGACCGGAGTCGTGCTCATATCGACCTCCTTGTTTGGCGAGGCGCCCTCGCACTGTCAACGCGTCAACGCGACAAGACTGCGGGAACCTGCATCCTAAATGGACCAATCGGCAGCGGTCCCGACGCTCTGGCGATGGAAAGCTTTGAAATCGTCTGGGGCAGATCGGGGGGCCGACAGCCCTGAAATGGCCATGCGGATGGTTCGCTCTCGCAACCAGGCCGACCGATCGGACACGTTTGCGGGCAGATTGCGGGCACAGCGCCTCCGTCTTGGATAGGCCCGGCGCGGGGGTCGAACACATCGCTGCCGCCGGACGAGGGCTTCCCGCGCAGTCGCCGGGCCGTCAGGACGCTACGCGTCAAGCGGTTTCAAAGCTGGAACCGCGGTAACAAACGGGCAGTTCCGCCAAGAGGGCCATTAGGGCATACGGGGCTGGCGGCCTCGACAAGGAGCGGGACGGGCGCGATGCGGCTGCGTTCCGTCCCGCGGCCCCACTGTCCGTGGCGTGGGAGGTCGAACTCTCGCCGGCCGGACAAGCTGCTTCCCCCGTATACGCCAGGCCAATTTAGGACGCTATTCGTTGAGCTCGGGCGCGCCCCAGTCGCTCTTTCGGCCTAGCTGAAGACGCAGCGCCTAGCCAGGGCGAATGTAGAACGCGAGCGGCTCGCCATGGCGCCGGGGCTTGTTGGTTGGCTCGCCCTCGGTCTCCACGAACGGTCCCACGCGCTCCATGAAGAAGTCGGCAATGGCCCCGGGTGTGTCCCAGACGTTGACGCCCATGACCTTTCCATCACCCGAAGCCCAGGCGATCGTGGCGATCAGTGCCTCGGGTGGATCGGCCGAGAGGCGCAGGCGTTCGTGCCAGCGTTCCCACTCCGGGCGTGGCAGAACAATCGTTTCGACGAACATCCGCGGATCCTACGTCCGAGTCGCAGGCGGGAAAGGCGCCGCCACCGACAGGCTCGCACGATTAGATCTTCGCGGCGATCTCCCAGATGTGGCCGTCGGGGTCGCTGAACGCAGCGGTGCGCAGACCCCAATCGCGATCCATCGGACCGTTCAACAGCTCGACACCGCGTGCCGCGAGCTGCTCGCAGACCGCGTCCGTGTCCTGAACCCAAATCGTCAGCTGAAAGCGCCTGGGCACCCCGGCGTCGCCGACGGGCGCTGGCGCGATCAACTCGTGCGCCGCCGGCACGCAAAGCATGTTGACGACCATGTTCTCGAACTCGAACGCGACCGCGTCCCCGTCCTCGTGAACGACCTTCGCCCCGAAGACCTGCTCGTAAAAGGCCTTCGACCGCTGCGTATCGTCGATGAACATCGTGATCGCGCCGACGCTCTTAAGCGCTTCGCTCATTGTTGACCTTCCTCAGATCGTTTGTCCGATGACGAGCCCACGTTGGCTCGCGAAGGCTAAGACTGTGCCAGGGCGAGAAAATCATCTGGCGAGTCAACCGGCGAGTGCCGAATCGACCTTCCGGTCTGGCCGACCTTTCACGCCGAAGGATTCTCCCGCAAGCGGCATCCGTTCCCGTGCCGCGTCAATCGGAGCCGCGAGTGGCTCGGCGCAGCGACTCGGCGAGGAGCCCTAGCACAGCGAGCGGGAGGAGCCACCAGGCGGCGAGGTCTTCGTGCACGAGCAGCGCGCACAGCCCCAGCGCGACGGCGAGTCCGGCCGCGATCCGCCAGTCGTCGCCGAGGATGAACTCCCACCAGAACCGACCGAACGCCTTGACCCGTCTCATCGGTGCGCACCCAGTGGAAGCAGCCGTGCGTGCTGCCGCCGGAGCAGACGCACCAGCGCCAGCGACGAGAGGGCCACGAACGCGAGCACGCCGAGGAGCGCGAGCTCGCCGCCGGGCCACGACACCCCTGTTCCCTCGGCTGCCCAGAAGATCCCGAAGGTGGTCAGCATGATCCCGACCGTGAACTTCAACGTGTTCTCGGGTACCCGGCTGAGTGGCGCTCGGACGACGGCGCCGACGGCGGCCACGAGCACCAGCGCGGCGCCGGCCGCTGCGGCGGCCAAGGGGACATCGCCCTGGGTGCTCCCGAACGTGATGACGATGAAGGCGACCTCCAGGCCCTCGAGGAGCACTCCTTTGAAGCAGAGGACGAATGAGTACCAGTCGATGCCCAGGCGCACGTCGCGGGCCGCGTGGCGGGCCTCCTCGCGTTCCTGCAAGAAAATCTCGTCCTCGTCGTGGAGTTCTTTGAAACCGCTCGCTCGGAGAATCGCCTTGCGCAGCCACTGCAGCCCGAACGCGAGCAGCAGGAACCCGACCACGAGACGGAGCGCATCGATCGGCACCCGATGCAGCGCCGGGCCTGATCACGGCCAACATCACGGTCGCCACTCCGACCCCGGCGAGCGCCGAACGCCAGCCGCGAGTCACGCCGACCGCAAGAACGATCGTCAGCGCCTCCACCATCTCAACCGCGCTCGCCAGAAACGCGGCCAGGAACAGAAACACGGCGCTCATTCAGTTCCATCGTGCCGCATTCCGACCGATCGTCACGGACTTCGTGATGCCCCCGTCTGGCAAGAACGTCGCCCGCCGGAACGACGACCCAGTCGAATGCCAACCTGCCTCGCTCTGCTGAACTACGGCTAGTCCTAGACGGGGCGGCATTAGTGCCGCCCCCACCACCTCACGGGCACTCGGCCCTTCCACGTAATGGGCCTGCACCAGCGACACCCAGCTTGTCGAGTCGGAGCGAGCCTTCCGCGCAGTGCCCGCTCACGCCGTCTTTCCTGGAGAGCGTCCTATGATCGCCCCGCATGCTGGCCGACCGGGCAGCAGGGGACGCGTCAGCCGAGCTTTCGTGGGCGATCGCGCTGCTGGTGCCCGTTGCGCGGGCGCCGCGGAACCGGCGGCCGAGCGACGTCGCGCTTGTCGCGGTGGCAGCGGTGGTCGCCGGTCTGGCGGCGGTCGTCGCCAAGTCGGCGCCTGACGTCGACAACACCGTCGGCGAGGCGCTGGACGCCGTCCTCGGGTGGGCACCGTACTTCTGGCGCCTCGTCTTCGTGCTCGTGCTCGCGCTCGCGCTCACCGTGGCCGTAGACGTCATCGTCCGGCGCCGATGGGTTCTGGCCCGCGACCTCCTGCTCGCAATTGTCATCGTCGTGGCCGCCGGAGTCCTCCTCGACCGCATCGTCACGACGAAGTGGGTTCAGGCCGAAGCCCACGTCTTCTCCAACTGGGGTTTCCCCGAGCTGCGGCTCACCGCAGCGGTGGCGATCCTAGCCGTTGCGGGGCCAGAACTTGTCCGGCCGGTGCGCCTCCTCGCCTCCTGGCTCGTGGCGCTGGCGGCACTCGGCGCGGTTGTCCTGGGCGTGGGCACGATGTCTCAGATCCTCGGAGCTCTGGCGCTGGGTCTCGGTGCGGCTGCGCTTGTGCGGCTCATGTTCGGGTCCGCGGCGGGGATGCCCTCGACAGAGCGGGTTCGCCTCGCGCTTGTCAGCCTCGGACTCGTCGTGGACGACCTGAGCGTGTCGCAGCGACAGCGGATCGGCGCGGCCGAGTTCATCGGACACGACTCGACCGGAAGCCCACTGAAGGTGCGAGTGCTCGGGCGAGACGCGCAGGACACCCAGCGGCTTGCGCGCCGTTGGCGGCTGCTCGCCTACCGTGATCCACCAAGAAGTGCACCGGTGGGCCGTCTCGAGCAGGTGGAGCACGAGGCGGTTGCGATCCTGATGGCCGCGCAGGCAGGTGTGAGCGTGCCTGAGGTCGTCACCGTCGGCCTGTCACCTGAGGACGACGCACTGCTGGTCGTGCGTCAGCCCGATGTCGCGCCGCTCGAGAGCGCCGGCCCTGACCAGGTAGGCGACGACCTACTAGAGGACTTGTGGCGGCAGGTCGAGCGGCTTCATGCAGCGGGCATCTCCCATGGCCGACTGAACGCAAGCAATGTTCTGGTTGCCGAAGGAAAGCCGATGCTCGTCGACCTGTCGGCGGCGACACTTGGCGCGTCAGCGTCCTCGCTCGATATGGACGTGGCCGAGCTTATGGTCGCGTGCACCGTTCTCGTCGGCCCTGAACGAGCGCTGGACCGGGCGATCGCCGCCGGGTGGACCGACGCAATCGGACGCGCGCTGCCGTACCTGCAGCGTGCGGCCCTGACGCCGCACCTTCGAGACCTCGCCCGTTCGCACGAGGTCGATCTCAAGGAGCTTCGGAGCGCCGCTGCTGCTGCGGCCGGCAGGGAGGCGCCGGAGGTCGTCTCGCTCTACCGCGTTCGTCCGAGAGACGTCCTCCTGATGGTGGCCGTGATCTTCGCGGCCTACCTGCTCATCAGCCAGCTCGCCGAGATCGGTTTCGGCACGATCGCACACGAGCTGGGACAGGCCGACGCGGCCTGGGTCGTGTCGGGGCTGGTTCTCGCCCAGTGCGCGTTCATCGGCTCCGGCATTTCGGTTCGGGGGGCGGTGGCGACACCCCTCGCCCTCCTGCCGTGCGTCGTTCTCCAATCGGCGATCAAGTTCATCAACCTGACCGTGCCGAGTTCGGCAGGCCGCATTGGCATGAACCTGCGGTTCATGCAGCGGATGGGCGTACCCCGTGCTCAGGCGGTCGTGGCAGGAGCTGTCGACGACCTGTCGGAGACGATCGTCCAGGTGGGGCTCTTCCTGCTCGTGCTCCCATTCGTCTCGGTCGACGTCGACACGAGCCAGTTTCACTTCAGGCCGGATCAACGCCTCCTGGAGGCGCTCGCCGTTGCGCTCGTCGTCAGCGCCGTTGTCGTGTTCGCCGTGCCGAAGGTGCGTGCCCGCGTCGTGCCAGAAATCAGAAGCGGCCTTTCAGGGCTCTGGAGCGTCGCCCGTGTCCGCCGGAAGCGAGTAGAGCTTTTCGGGGGGAACATCGCGTCCGAGCTCACCTACGCCCTTGCGCTGGGGGCGACGTGCTTAGCGTACGGCGTCCACCTGAACATCGCGCAGCTCGTCTTCGCCAACACCGCAGCCTCGGTCCTCTCGAGCCTCATCCCCGTGCCCGGAGGGATCGGAGCGGCCGAGGCAAGCCTCTCCGCTGCGCTGATCGGCATGGGAGTCGACAAGCCAACCGCATTCGCGATTGCCCTCACCCAGCGCCTCTGCACGTTCTACCTGCCCCCGATCTGGGGCTTCGCCTCGCTGCGCTGGCTGAGTCGCAAGGGATACCTCTGACGCAGCCCGGCTACAGGT
>JBKPRA010000124.1:0-24075 GCA_046734335.1 Actinomycetota bacterium
GCGAGGACCTCCTCGTCGGGCGACTTCCGAGCCCGACCCTACTCCTTTGAACCGATCGACACAATCGCCCGATCGGGGTTCATTGATACGCGAGGATTGCCGCCCCATCCTGAGAGAGCAGCCGGGTAGAAGATCGGGGTAGAAAAAGGGCGCAACCGGCTTGGTTACGCCCTCTGTTCTAGAAGAGCTGGTTCTCGCCGCCAAAGATGGCCGAGACCGAGTCATCGGCGAAGACGTTCATGATCGTGTCCGCGAGCAGCTCGCCGACCGACAGCACCTGCAGGTTGTCGGGCCTGTTCAAGAGGTCGACCGGGACGGTGTCTGTGACAACGATCCCGGCGATGTCCGAGTTGCGGAACTTGGTCAGCGCGTCGCCGCAGAACAGGCCGTGGGTGGCGAAGACCCACACTTCCTTCGCTCCCTGCTCCTTCAGCACCTTCACGTTTGCGAGCAGCGTGCCGCCGGTCATGATCACGTCGTCCCCGACGATCGCGGTCTTGTCGCGAACCCGGCCGGCGATCTCGGTGACGGCTGCGAGGTCGTGCGCCGGGCGCGTCTTGTGCATGATCGCCAGGTCGCCCTCAATCATCTCGGCGAACCGCTGCGCCATCTTCGCGCGGCCGGCATCAGGTGCGACGGAGACGACGTCCGGCCCGGCCACCCCGAGGTCACGGAAGTGGTTCGCGAACAGCGGCAGCGCGGTCATGTGGTCGACCGGGATCGTGAAGAAGCCCTGGATCTGGCCCGCGTGCAGATCCATCGTCAGCACCCGGTCAGCGCCGGCGAGCTGGAGCATGTCGGCGACGAGGCGAGCGGTGATCGGCTCGCGCGGCTTCGCCTTCCGGTCCTGGCGGGCATACGGGAAGAGCGGCACCACAGCCGTGATCCGCTTCGCCGAGGCGAGCTTGGCCGCCTGGATCATCACCAGAAGCTCCATCAGGTTCTTGTCCACGGGGGGGCAGCCGGTCTGGACGAGGAAGACGTCGGCGCCGCGGATCGACTCGTCGTAGCGGCAGTACGTCTCGTCGTTCGCGAAGGTGCCCAGGTCGATACCGCCGAGCTCGACTCCGAGTTTCTCGGCGATGTTGGACGCGAGATCGAGATGAGAGCGCCCCGAGAAGACCATCAGGCGCTTCTGCGGGCCGCGCTCGAGCCAGTGTCCGGGGGCAGGCTGCGCGTGCTCGGTCACGGCCTCGAGCCCCGGGAGCCGCGAGAGCTCAGTCGTCGCCACGTTCTCCGCGCTTTCCACGCTCGTAGACCCATCCTTCCTTGGTTTCCTGCCTCGGCGCGAACCCTGCGAGCGATCCCGGCGGGACGTCATCGGTGATGACCGCTCCCGGCGCAATCCAAGCCTCGTCGCCAACCGTGACCGGAGCAACGAATGTATTGTCTACCCCGGTCCTGACGTTCTTGCCGATGGTCGTCTTCCCTTTCGGCAGACCGGCGGTGTGCGGGAAGTTCGCCGTGACGTTGCCGGCACCCACGTTCGTGTCCTCGCCGATGTCGGCATCGCCGATGTACGAGAGGTGAGGCACCTTGGTCCGGGCGCCGATGCGCGAATTCTTCATCTCCACGAATGTGCCCGCCTTCGCCCCCGGGTCGAGAACGGTTCCGGGGCGAAGGTAACAGAACGGCCCCACGAGTGCACCTTCCCCGATCACGGAGTCGACGGCGACGACATGCGGGCCGATCTCAGCGCCTGCGGCGACCGTCGTCGCCCCCCTGAGCACCGTGAACGGATGAATCGTCGCGTCAGCCTCGATGCCGACCTCCGCGTCGATCCAGGTGCTCGCGGGGTCGACGATGGTCACCCCCGCGAGCATGTGGGTCTCGTTGATCCGGTCGCGCAGCACTGCGCCGGCGACGGCGAGCTCTGCTCTCGTGTTGATCCCTAGCCCGGCGAGCGGGTCGGGACAGACCCAGGCGGCTGCGCGCCCTCCCCCAGCGACGACATGAGCGATCGTGTCGGTGAGGTAGAGCTCGCCCTGGGCGTTCTGCGCGTCCAGCTTCTCCAGTGATTCCCACAGGGGAGTGGCCTCGAAGACGTAGATCGACGAGTTCAGCTCGCGGATCCCCCGTTGCTCGTCCGTGGCGTCCTTCTCCTCGACGATCGCCTCAACCCAGCCGTCGGCGTTGCGGACGACCCGCCCGTAGGGCAGCGGCCGGTCTGGCTCCACCGTGAGGATCGTGACCGCGGCGTCGCTCCGCTCGTGTTCGGCGACGAGCGCGGCCAGGTGATCTCCGGTGAGGAGCGGTGCAGCCGCGTCGAGGACGAGCACGCGGCCGCCGAAGCCCTCGAGCCCGCGCCGCGCGGATCTGACCGCATCGCCCGTGCCGAGCGGCTGGTCCTGAACGGCGACGGTCACTCCTACGTAGGCGTCACGGGTGCCGGGAGCGGCGACGACGACGATCAGTCCGACGCCGGCCTGCTCGGCCGCCCCGATCACCCAGTCGACGACCCGGCGGCCGAGCAAAGGGTGCAGGTGCTTCGGCAGCGCAGAGTGCATGCGCGTGCCCAGGCCGCCGGCCATCACGACCGCCGCGAGATCAGGGCGTGTGGTCACGACAAGGGCGATGGCTGGGGCGCCAGGATTCGAACCTGGGATCGCGGGACCAAAACCCGCTGCCTTACCACTTGGCTACGCCCCACCAATTCGATTGTGCCTCAGCTCTTGCTTGCGGACTTCGACTTCTCGCCGAACAGCAGGATGACAGCGACCACCGCGAAGATGCCAACGACGATCAGCGAGGTCTTGCCGATCAGCTTCGCGACCACGCAGAGGATCACGGTGAACGCCTGTGACGCAGCGGCGATCCAGGAAAGCTGGCGGCCGGTGTCGGAATCCAGCGTCCTGCCCGCGAAGAGATAGAAGGCGATGATCGGGATGGAGATGATGATCACGGTCCACTGGGAGAAGTCGTTGGCGAACGCGACGAAAATCCCTTCGAGGACGGCGATGCCGAGCGCGATCTTCAGCCGCCGGGCGTACAGCCACCGACCGTGCTCGGAACGCGGCTCGACTGGAGTGCGCTCGGCCGGAGTCTCACTCACGCGCCCAACCTACCACGCTGGCGGCCCGATCCAGACCCGCCCCAGCCCCTCGATCTCGCCCCTCGCGGCCTGTGCGGATGAACCGTCTGCGAACAGACCGAAGACCGCAGGGCCGGCCCCGCTGACGTCGGCCCGAAGGGCTCCGAGCCGCAACAGCGCCCCGGCATATGGAGATTCCGCGAGGTCGTTCTGCGGCATGCCCGCTAGGTCTCCCCTCCCGAGCGCCTCCAGAAGTCGGCGACGGCGCCCGTCGTAGCCCGCCGCCCCTTCGCGTCCATCGAAAGCGGCGTACACATCGGCGGTAGAGATCTTCGATCGGTCTTCCGGGACGAGCAACAGCACGGTGAAGGCCTGCGGTAGCTCGAGAGGCGTCAGCACGGTTCCGTCTCCCTCGCCGAGCTGGGGCCCGCGGGTCAGGAAGAAGGGAACGTCGGCGCCGAGGCCAACGGCCAGCTCGTGGAGCCGGGCATCCGCAACTGGCCGGTCGAGCGTTGCGTTCGCGAGCATGAGCGCCGCAGCGGCATCCGAGCTGCCCCCGCCGAGGCCCGATGCGACCGGGATCTCCTTGGCGATGACGGCCCGCCAGGCCGGCTCGACCTTCGCCTCGGTCGCGAGGAGCTCGAGTGCTTCGCGGACGAGCGTGTCGTCCTCGAATCCTTCGACGGCGAGGGTCTCTGCGCGCTCGAGGCGGATCCGGTCGGCGAGAGCGATCCGCTGGAGCACGCTCGTCACCTCGTGTTTGCCGTCCGGAAGAGTGGGGCCGACGACGAGTGCGAGGTTGATCTTCGCGTACGCGAGCCGTTCGCTCACGCGAGCAGCCGTTCGAGCTCGACGAAATCCGGCGGCGCGAGCGCCTCGGCCCGAGTCGACGGCGACCGACCGAGCCGGGCGAGGGCCTCGACCGCGCGTGGACGATCGGCGAAGCCCACCAGCCCGAGCGAGTTGGGCAACGTTTTGCGCCGATGGGCGAAAGCGGCCTCGACCAGGCGCTTGACGGCACGGAAGCGATCGGGGAGCTCACGACGGCGGAAGGCGACCAGCGCCGAGTCGACGTTCGGCGGCGGCCGAAACACCGTGCGTGACACAGGGTGGAAGCCGGTGCGCTCGGCGGCGAGCTGCACGAGCACAGAGACCGCACCGTAGGCCTTCGTTCCGGGCGAAGCGAAGAAGCGGTCGGCCACCTCGCGCTGGACCATCACGCACCAGCATTCGATCGAAGGCAGGCCGTCCAGGCTCTCGACGACGATCGGGGTGGCGACGTTGTACGGCAGGTTCGCGACGAACTTGCCCGGCGGCGGAGCGAGGGCCGCGAGGTCGAGCCTGAGGGCGTCGCCCAGCTCGATCCGCACGTTCGGGAGCTCTGGCAGGTGCGGAAGGAGGGAGCGGTCGATCTCGACCGCGTGGACGAACGCCACGCGCGACGCCAGGTACCGCGTGAGCACGCCGAGCCCGGGACCGATCTCCAGTACGACGTCGGCAGGATGGAGCGCGGCGAGTCGGTCGATCACGCCGAGGATGTTCTCGTCGACGAGGAAATGCTGGCCGAGCTCCTTGCGCGGCTTGACGCCGACGCCCTCGGCGTCACGACGTCTCCTCGCATCACGGCCGACAGCTTCGCCCGCGCCGTGGTACTCGGCTTCGTCTCTCACGCCGACAGCCCGAAGGCGGTTTCCGCATTTCGTTCGATGGCCGTCTCGAGCGCTGCTGTCTCCTCCCCGCGCGCCTGGGCGAGGGTAGCGAGGGTGTGGACGACGTTGGCGGGCTCGTTCGGTCTGCCGCGAACCGGCTGCGGCGCGAGGTACGGGGTATCCGTCTCGGCCAGGATCCGGTCACCGGGGATCCGGGCGGCTACCGTCCGCAGGTCCGTCGCCTTCGGGTAGGTGACGTTCCCGGCGAACGAGACGTAGTACCCGCGTTCGAGCGCCGCAGGCAGCAATTCGGTGGAGGAGAAGCAATGGAGGACGACCGTGCCCGCGAAGCCGGAGAGCGCGTCGAGCGTATCCTCGTCGGCGGCCCGCGTGTGGACGACGACCGGCTTCCCGGCATCGGCTGCCACGCCGAGCAGGCGGTCGAACAGCCTCCGCTGTGCGTCGCGTGGCGCGTAGTCGCGGAAGTAGTCGAGGCCGGTCTCGCCCACCGCGACCGCGCAAGGATGACTGAGGTGCGAGAGCAGCTCGCGGACCGCATCGTCCTCGACCGAGCCCGCCTCGTGGGGATGGAGACCGAGGATGGCGGACACGCTCTCGTGCTGCTCCGCGAGGCCGAGCGCGGCCCGGCAGCCCTCGACCGTCGTCCCGACGGTCAGGATGCGGCCGACGCCCGCCTGTCGCGCGCGGGCAATCGCCGCGGCGGGGTCGTCCAGCGCGTCGAGGTGCGCGTGGGTGTCGATCACGCCGCCGGGGCCGGCGCGTCGACGCGCGGGAAGAGCGGCGCAGCGGGCTCGATCCCTTCGGTCGCCTCGGCCACGCCGGCGGCGACGCGATCGAGGGACAGATCCTCCGGCTGGCGGAGTGCGTCGAGAATCCGTGGTGCAGTCTCCGGCAGATACGGCGCGAGCGCAACGGCGACGGCCACGATCCCGTCGGCGAGGTCGTAGAGAACGGTGTCGAGCTCGGCCGCCCTCGCCTCGTCCTTGGCCAGGTTCCAGGGCGCCGTCGTCTCGACGTGCTGGTTGAGCGCGCGAACGGCCTGCCAGATCGACTCGAGTGCGCCCGTAATGTCGTAGCGGTCGAACTGCTCGACGATCGTCTCCCGCAGGCCGGCCGCGTCGAAGGCGCCCGGTCCGGGCGCACGCACCACGCGGCCGTCGCGGTACCGCGCGATCATCGCGGTCGTCCGGGAGACGAGGTTGCCGAGGTCGTTCGCGAGCTCGGTCTCGTAGCGCTCGCCGAAGCTGTCCAGCGACACATTTCCGTCCTGGCCGAACGTCACCTGTCTCGCACACCAGAAGCGGACGGCGTCGACGCCGTAGATGTCGATCAGATCGAGAGGGTCGATCGCGTTGCCAAGGGACTTCGAGATCTTCTGCTGGTCGATGTTCAGGTAGCCGTGTACGAACAGCTGGCGGGGGCGCTCGTAGCCCGCAGCAAGCAGCAGCGCGGGCCAGTAGACGCAGTGGAAGCGGAGGATGTCCTTGCCGAGGAAGTGCACGGCGGGCCAGAACCGCTCGAGGTTCTCCCCCGGCGCGTAGTGGAGCGCGCTCAGGTAGTTGACGAGGGCGTCGGCCCAGACGTACGCGACCTGCTCCGGGTCCCACGGGATCGGCACTCCCCACGTCTGGGTCGCGCGGCTGATCGAGAAGTCTCGGAGACCACCCACGATGAAGCTGCGTGCCTCGTTGTACCGGAACTGCGGTAGGACGAAGTCGGGCTGCTCGTCGTAGATCGCCAGCAGCCGATTCTGATACGCCGATAGCCGGAAGAACCAGTTCCGTTCCTCGATCCACTCCGGCACGGTGCCGTGATCCGGGCACTTGCCGTCGACGAGCTCGTCCTCGGTCTTGAAGGCCTCGCACCCGAAGCAGTAGAGGCCCGCATAGACGTCCTGGTAGATGTCGTCGCGGCCGTTGTCGCGAATGCGCTGGAGGAAGTCCTGGACGAAGGCCTTGTGTCCCTCATCGCTCGTTCGGATGAAGAAGTCGTTGGTCGCGTTCACCCGCCGCGGCACCTCCTGCCACGCGCCGACGATCCGATCGGTGTAGGCGCGGGGCTCGAGCCCCTGCTCCGCCGCAACGCGCGCGACCTTGTCCGCATGCTCGTCCACCCCCGTGAGGAAGTAGGTCTCGTCGCCGCGCTGGCGGTGATGACGAACGACGATATCCGCGGCGATGGTCGTGTACGCGTGCCCGATATGCGGGGTCGAGTTCACGTAGTAGATCGGTGTGGTCAGGTAGAAGCGCATCTCCAGAGATGATAGGCACCGGCTTGCGCACGACCCCGGCGGCCGGTCCCGCGCGCCGGCGGCGGAGAGCCAGGATCGCAAACGCTGCTCCGAGCCCGGCAAGGAGAGACGGCACCAGCCAGAGTGCGATCGCTGCGGATGCCTGCGCCTGACGTTCCGCGGTTACCACGCTGCTCGTCGGCGCGACCGCACGGTCCGCGGGGCGAGGATCTGGCTCACTCGGGGCCAGGCGCAGGGCATCTGCGACGGATGTCTGCCGCCGTACGTCGGCGGCGGTAGGCCCGGCGTCGGCAGCGCCGAACTTCGGGACGCCAAGGGCGAGCCCTGCCGTGACCCGCGCGTGCGCAGGCCGAGCGGGACGGGCAGGGGCGAGGGCGTGAGCCCGAGCCACGGTCGCCTCCACCCTCGGGGCGCGCGCTCGCGCGGGCAGATTGTGGATTGGCACCGCCCGAATGCGGCTGACGGACGGCGTGACAGACGCTCGTGGCGCACGGCCAGCGACGTTCACGCCGGAGGCGGGCTCGGTGTCGGATCCTGCCTGGGCCACTGGATCCGCGCTCACCGGCACAGGCGACGTCTCGTTCGTCGGCGCCGCGCCCACCGGAACCGGATCCGCCGCGGCGGGCATTTCCGGTGCGGGCTCGGGAGCCGGAGCCGGCGACGCAGGCGGCGGCGCGGACGCGGCAGGCGCCGGCGCGGTGGCCGTCTGGGGATTCGGAGCAGGTGCCGGGGTCGTCTGGGCAGGCGAGGCAGCCTGGTCCGCCGGCTGGCCGGCTCGCGCAGGGAGGAAGAGGAGCGGATCGCGGTAACCGTTCGGATCGCCGGTCGTGCGGACGCCGAGATGCACGTACGGGACATCCTGTTCGGCCGTGCCCGAAGGACCGATGGTGCCGACCGACTGCCCTTCGGCCACGTGGCCGCCGCGCGTTACCGCGATCGAACCGAGGTGGACGACAGTGATCGAGAATCCGTCGGCCGTCTCGATCGTCACACTCAGGCCGTTCGTGGGCACCGATCCCGCGAAGGAGACCACCCCTGCCCGTGGCGCGGCGACCGGGGCACCGGCGTCTCCGCCGACGTCGATGCCGCGATGCTGGCCCGCGACATAGGGGTCGTTCCCGTAGCGGAACGCCGCCAGTACAGGCCCGGATGCCGGCCAGGTCCAGGCACGCGCCGCTGGAGCGAGAACAAGGAAGACGAGGAAGGTGGCGCCGGTCGTTCGCAACCGTGACAACATGCGGAGCATGGTAGGAAGCGGCTCCGGTCGTTGTCAAATCTGGTTACAGTTTCGTCACAGAGAGCGTCGGTAGAGCACGTTCCGGCTCATCCCGGTGAGGCGAGCAACGAGATCGGCCCCCTGCCGACGTGCAAGGCCGGCCGAGACCAGCTCGTCGAGCGCAGCGAGGGCCAGATCCTCGTCCTTGGAACTTGCCGACTCGGCCGAAGGACCGAGCACGACCGTGATCTCGCCCTTCGGAGGCTCGGAGAAGCGCTCGGCGACCGCCGACGGATTGCCGCGCACGACCTCCTCGAACTGTTTCGTCAGCTCCCGGCAGACGGCGACCGGCCGCTCCGGCAGAGCGCCCGCGAGCGACGCCAGCGTCCGGGGAAGGCGCCGAGGGGATTCGAACGCGACCGCCGGCCAGGGCCAGCGGCGAAGTTCATCCCACACCGCGACGAGTGCAGCCTCTCCCCTCGGCAGATACCCGAGGAACTGGTAGCGCTCGGAGGCGAAGCCGCTCGCCACGAGAGCGGTCTCCACCGCCGACGCCCCCGGCAGCACGGTGACCGCCACTCCTCGCTCGAGCGCCGCCGCGATCAACCGCGCTCCAGGATCGCTTACCGCCGGCAGGCCGGCGTCGCTGACCAGAGCCACGCTGGCTCCCGCTTCGAGCTGTGGGAGCACCTCGGCCGTGCGCGCAGCCTCGTTGTGCTCGTGGTAGCTGACGAGACGCGCGGACAGGCCGTGGCGGTCGAGGAGGATCCGTGTCCGACGGGTGTCCTCGCAGAGGACGAGGTCGGCTTCCGCAAGCTCGTCCAGGACACGCAGCGTCACGTCGCGGAGGTTGCCGATCGGCGTCGCGCAGACCGCGAGGGGCATCAGGCCGGAGCCGAATCGGCAGCGTCGAGCGCGACCAAGGCGGCGCCGATCATCCCGGCCGACGTGCCCAGCTCCGCCCGCACGACGCGCATCCCCTCGCGGATCGGCTTCAGGGCCTCGCGCTCCAGGACATCCCGCGCTGGCCCCAGTAGCAACTCGCCGGCTGCCGCAAAACCCCCGCCGACCACGATCAGCTCCGGGTCGTAGGCGTTCACGATGCTGCCGAGGCCGGAGCCGAGCTTCCGCCCGATCTCGGAGAGCAGCTCGACAGCAATCGCATCGCCCTCGTTCGCGAGTCGGACGAGCCGGTGCGCGTCGGCGGCCGGGCCGAACGTCTCGCGGGCAAGCTCGTCGGCCGCCTTCCCCGATACGTAGGACTCGAGGTGCCCGTAGCCGCCACAAGAGCAGGGGACGCCGTCGTGGACGAGCACGACGTGCCCGAGTTCGGCGCCGGCCCCTCTGGAGCCACGGTAGGGTCGGCCGCCGAGGATCAGCCCGCCGCCGACGCCGGTGCCCAGCGTGAGCATGACCATGTCGCGGGCGCCACGGCCGGCTCCGACGCGCCACTCGGCGATCGCCGCCGCGTTGCCGTCGTTGTCGATCGCCACGGGCAGCGCGAGCCGTTCGCTCATCACATCCCGGAAGGGGACGTCGACCAGAGGAATGTTGACCGACCCGATCGCCGTGCCCGTCCGCTGGTCGATCCGGGACGGAATGCCGAAGCCGGCGGCGACGACGCTCTGGTCGAGCAGCTCGCGGACGGCGGCCTCGAGCCCGGCGAGAAGCTCGTCTTCCGAGTCGAGCGGGGTCGGGTACTCCCGGTGGGCGGAGATCGTCCCGTCGCTGCCGACGAGGCCGGCGAGGATCTTCGTCCCGCCGACGTCGACACCGATTACGTTGGGCACCACGGGCGCGGCTACCCTATCGCCGCCTCGGGCGCCGAGGCGTCCCAGACCGACACTTCTGAACCCGAGCGCTGGGGCTACCATTCGCCGCCGGATGCCGCCGGAGGAGAAGCCCTACCGCCTCTACCGGGGAGGGCGGGTCAAGGGCAAGGTTCCGGCGGCCAGGCCGGAGCGCCCGGGCTTCCGCCGGCCGCACATCAACCTGCGGCCGAACCGCCGTTGGTTGCGCTGGCTCCCGGTGCTGATCGGCGCCTTCCTGTTGCTGGTCGTCGTGTGGGCGCTCGTCAGCTACTTCCAGTTTCGCGACGGCGTCTCCGCGGCGAACAGGCGGCTCAGTCCGCGTGTGGAGCAGATGCTCGACGAGCAACGCGGTCACGCCACGAACATCCTCCTGCTCGGGACCGACCATGCCCAGCTCAGCGGCCGCGAGTCGGCCAACCGCAGCGACTCGATCACCCTCGTCCGCGTCGACACCGACAAACACCGCATCGCCTACCTCTCGATCCCGCGCGATCTCGTCGTCGAGATCCCCGGCTACGGCGACTCCAAGATCAACGCGGCGATGCAGCTCGGCGGCCCGCGGCTGGCGGTGCTGACCGTCAAGAAGCTGACCGGCCTCCCCATCAATCACGTCGCCGTCGTCGACTTCAGCCAGTTCGAAAACCTGATCGACAAGCTCGGCGGCATCGACATCACGGTCGCGAAGCCCATCGTCTCCAAGTTCGACTGTCCCTATGCGACCGAGGAGCGCTGCGCGCGCTGGCCCGGCTGGCGCTTCGCCAAGGGGAAGCAGCACATGGACGGCCACCGCGCTCTGATCTATTCCCGGGTCAGGAAGAACGCGCTCGACCCGTCGGACACCGATTTCGCCCGCGCCGAGCGCAACCAGCAGGTTCTCAACGCGGTGGCCGGGAAGCTGACGAGCTTCGGAACGCTCGTGAAGCTGCCGTTCATCGGCGACGACCTGCTCGCACCGGTCACGACCGACCTGTCGACGCACTCGTTCCTCTCGCTCGGCTGGTCGAAGTTCCGCTCGAGCGGCGGGTCGACGCTGCACTGCCGACTCGGGGGTGAGGCCGGCGGCGGCGAGATCCGCTCCGTCGAGGAGAACTTCAGCGTGATCCAGGAATTCACCGGGGCGTCGGCGCCGCAGCCGCCAGTACCGGGCTCGGGGGCGTTCGGGCCCGGCTGTGTCACCGGAGACCAGACACTCGGCGTGCGCTAAGGCACGCTGACGACCACGTGGAAGGTTCCCGCCTGCTTCGCCATGACGCGGAGAAGCAGCGAGCGCTGTCCGCAGGCCGTCGCCGAGACCGTGCCCGACGCCGGCGGGGCAAGGACGTGGCCGCTCGCCGGGTCGAGGATCTGAACCGTGGCGTTCGCGGTGCCGGAGACCGTGGCCTGGACGGTGCCGTCCAGCCCTGTCGCGATCGTCCGCTCGACCGGAGCGAGCGCCCTCGCCGCACCAGTGCCGGCCACCCTGAACGAGCCCCGCAGCGATGGATGGACGTCGGAGCGGTAGCGGTAGACGCCGGACCTGAGTGCCAGCGCCCAGCTGACCCGTCCTCGGGCGGGCACACCCGTCTTGCGGTCGACCCCAGGGCCGGTGAGATGGAAGTTGTTCTGCTTGGAGAGGTCGCGAACGACCAGCGCGTACGGTCCCGGCGCGAGGATCTTGACCGGCGCGGCCGCGGCCGTCTTCAGCGTCAGCGTCCGGCCGACGGTCGCGTTGAGGCCGACCGCCCGAGTCGTGAAGCGGCCGTCCACTGTCATCGACGAAGGGGCTGTCCAGGGCTGCTGCACGTCGGCGAGGGCAGCCGCCTGGGCACCGGCGTCGGGAGTGAAGCTCGCGTCGACGACCAGCGGGAGGTGCGCCCAGGGATAGACGCCCCGAGACTCCTCGAGCGCGCGGTACGCCTCGGCGAAGGCCTCACCGGTGTTGAGTGTGTAGTGCGCGCCTTCGTCACCGGGAAACGCCGTCCCCGCCGCCGCGCGCGAGCAGACGCTCGTGTAAGTCGCCCAGCGTTTCGGGCCGTAGCCGTTCGCATCCCAGGGATCGTTCCTCCGGTTCGCGGCGACGTGGTGCCCGTACTCGTGTGCCGCAATGTCGAAGTCGACGCCAGGCTCGAGGTCGCCGGGAATGACCAGGATCTTCCTGGCCGAGCCGTAACAGCCGGCCGCCTCGGGCCCGCAGAACGACTGCACCTCGGAGAGCAGGGCGACGTAGACGGTGAGGCTGGGGAGCTCGGATCCGTGGTGCAACCAGGCGAAGAAGTTCACCCAGGTTGCCCGGTTCGCTTCGTCCTGCGGGAACGCGTCCGACATGTAGACGGTGACCGTCTCGCCCGTGGAGGCGACTGCGGGACCGCCCCACCAAGAGCCGCTGACGACGCGCTTGACGGTGCTGGGCGGCATCGCGACCTTGTCGGCGCGGAGCAGGCCCTGCGGGGCAAAGAGGGGCGGCGCCCAGGCAGGCTCGAAGCCGGCCCCGACCGGCTTGGCGGCAGCGGTCGACGCGAAGCTCCCCATGAGCAGGAAGCTCAGGCCGAAGAGAGCCACGGTCGTGCGGTACCGAGACCGTCTCACGATGCCCTTCTCGTGCGTCCCGCGGTCAGCTCTCGCTGGCGGCGGGCTTCTTCTCCGTCTTGGGCGCCGCTTCCGACTTCTCCGTCTTCCTGTCGTCCTTCTTCGCCGCGCCATCCCCCTCGGACGCGTCGCGCTTGCGTGACCCACGGCCGTAGTCGGTCGAGTAGAAGCCCGACCCCTTGAAGTGGATCGGGACCGGGTGGAGCACCTTGGTCAGCGGCGTGGCGCCACACACCTCGCAGACGTCCGGATCCGGATCCGTGATTCGGTGGAATACCTCGAAGAGATGCCCGTTCGGACAGCGAAACTCGTAGATAGGCACAGCCGATCAAGGCTAGCAGGGGCATCCGTGGCCTTTTTACGCGCGTAAGGTTCAGCCGGATTCGATGAACGAGAGCGCGACCACGATCGACGCCGCGGCACCGGCGCTTCCCCGGCTACGACACGCGACTGGAGAGCTCGACCGCAGGCTGTTCGTCGCGGGAGTGACAGCCTGTACGGCGGCCGTCGCGGTCTTCCTCCTGGTCCAGCTGTCGGGCTGGCCGCCGCACGAGGACGAGACGCTGCCGCTGTTCGTCGGCCGGCAGCCCATCGACGGCCTTTTCGACATCGTCCTCGGCAAGCGCGGCGGCGCCCCGTTGCACTTCCTCCTCGCCTGGATCGTGGCGCACGCGGGCGGCGGCCTCGAGACGATGCGCTTCTTCTCAGCGCTGTTCGCGGTGGCGAGCATCCCGGCGATCGCCGTCCTCGGCAACCGGCTGGCCGGTCGCGGGCCCGCGCTGGCCGCGTGCGCGCTCGCGGCGGCGAGCTGGGTGCTGCTCTTCCACGGCATCTATGCCCGCATGTACAGCCTCTTCCTCTTCCTCGCGACGCTCTCGTACCTCGCCCTGCTACGCGCGACCGGGCGAGGCGGGGCTCGCGCCTGGACGCTCTGGGCGATCGTCATGCTGCTCACGATCGGGTCGCATCCATACGGCGCGCTGGTGCTCGGCTCGCAGGGGCTCTACGTCCTGATCGCGCGCGACCGGCTGCGCCAGGCCGTCATTGCCTTCGGCGCCGTGCTCCTGCTCGCGGTTCCGCTCTGGCGCAGCAGCGTCGTGCTGGCGAATCGCCTGGACGTCGGGGTTGGCGGCGGGGGCGGCAAGCTGCGAACGCCCCACGAGGTGTTCGCCTACCTCTGGCACGTCGCAGGGGACGCCTCGTCCGGCTACGCCGGTGTGCTCGTGATCGTGCTCGCGTTCGCGGTGTACGGCCTGGTCTGGCAGGCACGGAGGCGGCCGCGCACCGCGCTCCTGACAGGTTGCGTCGTGATTACGCCGACGGCGTTCTTCCTGGTCGGCCGCTTCGGCGGAAACTCGGCACCCGAGTCGCGCCATCTCATCTTCGTCCTGCCCTTCTTCGCGCTGGCCGCCGCGAGCGGAGTCGTCGCAGCCTCGCGCTCGGCCGGCCGCTATGGCCCCCTGCTCGCAGGGTTGGTGGTACTGGCGATGGTCCCGGCGGAGATCGCCTGGGCGTGGCACAAAACCCCGGCGATGTTCGACCGCGAGAACCCCGTTCGCGTCGAGGCCCGCCGTGCCGCCGCCGAGTGGTTGGGGTCGACCTCGCGGCCCGACGACGTGCTCTTCGCCTACGAGCCGGTCTACCTGGCCGCCTGGGAGAAGCATCGCTCGGCCGTGCCGCGGACGGTCGTGCCGCGTGCCGATCCCAAGCTGGCGCTCGAGACCCTCGACGACGCGAAGAAGCCGCTGGGGCGCGGAGTGTGGGCCTTCGACGCCGGTGACAACAACAACGCCGTGAAGCGGACGACGATCGAGCCGCGCCTACCCTTTCCGCGCGGCGAGTTCGAAGCCCACGCATTTGGCCCGTTCCTGGTCATCCGCACGCGGAAGCCGACACGGACGGTCGCCCGCTACCTCGATGCCGCTCGCAAGGCGGAGTTGATCGGGAAGTCGCTCGGAATGGGCGATGCCGACATCAACTACGACACCGTCCACCGCGCTCAGGTGCGGGTGATCGTGCGCTCCCTTTCGAGGGTCTCCTCGTAGCACGGAGCCTCCTCAAAGGCTGCGAGCCCGACCGGGGTGCGACGGGGCGCGGCTCGCCGGCGTCGTGCGGCCGCGAGAGCGGCCGAGGCGCCGACGAGGCCTCCGATCACGAAGCTGCGCATCCGGCTGCGCCGGTTCTGGTCCACACGGCGATCGTACTCCTACGCCGCCAGTTCGCGGATCCGCGCCGCAGCACGGGCGAGCAGGCGCCCGTCGAAGGCGTACGGGGTCGCATTCGCGATGTCGTGGAAGGGCGGCCCGTCGAGATTGTCTGCGCCGGCCGCCGCATTCAGCGCGTACCGGACGGGGATCTCGTGACAGACGACGAGGATGCGTCCCACCTCGAGCCCGGCCAGACGGTCGAAGGCATCGGCGTAGCGGAGGGCGGCCGCGTCGAGGCTCTCGCCGCCCGGGAAAGGCTGCTTGCGGCCGAGAGCGCGCTTCACCTCGCGATAGCGGGCGAGCGGCTCGCCGTCGAGGTCGCCGATCCTGATGTCGTCGAGTTTGGGCTCGACCTCGACGGGGATCGACCGGCCGCCGAGCGCCAGCTGCGTGGTCTCGTGCGTCCGCGGGAACCTGGTGTGGACGCAGAGGTCGAGCTCGGCGTTCGCCGTCTGGGCACCGAGCAGCCGCGCTTCGTCGCGACCACGTTCGGTCAGTGCGACGGGGACGGACGGATCGCCGTTCACACGGCCCTCCAGGTTCAGCACCGACTCGCCGTGCCGGGCGAGGAAGACGATCAAGAAGAGAGCTGGTCGAGCAGCCCGTCGATCTCGATCAGCTCGAACGTCTGGAGCTTCGCGCTCCCGCGGGCGCCGAGCGCGACCGAGACCTTGGCGACCGTCTCCGCGTCCGGCGCCTCGACGATGTTCAGGAAGTCGTACGCGCCGATCATCCCCCACTGGTGCAGCACCTTCGCGCCCAGCTCCTCGACGTCCCGGTTGACCTCCTTCAGGCGCTCGGGATGGGCCTGCAAAGTCTGCACCCCTTTCGCCGTCAGCGTCGTCAGCATCACGTACTTCGGCATCACGCCTCCTGGGTCGGGGCCTCGAGCTTACTCGCCTTGACCCGTACACGGGCGGCCTGGTCCAGGTAGAGGATCGCCGCCCCCACGAACAGCATCGGCGAGAGCACGAGGTCGGCGAGGAGCGCTGCGACGCGCTCGGTCGATTCGCCCCCGTTCCTGAGCAGAAGTGCAAGCATCAGCCGGACGACGTAGAAGACGATCACCAGCGTCGCCAGCCCGCCGAGGGCGTGGACGAAGTCGACCCGCGCCAGCCGGTACGACCGGCGGAAGCTGTCGGCAGCACCCCTGTTCTCGACGAGCGCCGCCGGGACGACCCAGCCGACGAGCGCCAGATACGCCACCGCGGGCAGAACGAGCAGCTGCGCAAGCAGCGGCACCGGCAGGAAGAGGAGGACGCCAAGCCCGTAGCCGAGTGCGAGCGCGCGGCCCGCGGGCCGTCTCCCGGTGACCAGGACGATCGCCACGATGTACGACGCGGTCAGCAGCAGTGCGCCGAGCAGGATGGTCACCTCGATCCCGCCGCCGAGCAGCGAGGTCGGCGTGTCGAAGTCACGCGGCGGTGGATGACCGCGTGGCTCTACCCGCCGGTGGCCGAAGGCGACCGTGAGTTGCGTGAGCGCAGCAACGGAAAGCCCGAGCGGAAGCGTCTGGAAGAAGTGGTGCTGGTAGAAGCGGATCGTCTCTGCGACGAGCTGGCCGACCGAGCGTTCCTCGGGGGGCAGCGGCGGTGGGAGCGGCTGCGGCTGCCGTGGCGCGCGGCGTCTCTTGCTGGCGGTCTTGGCCATGTCAGAACCTGCGTCTGGTCAGGTAGTAGTGGATGAAGTAGAGCGGTAGAGCGAGCCCCGCGAACAGGAATGTGAGAACGCCCCAGGCCGTCGCGTGCCGGCTGCCGTGCCTGCTCGCGTGCCAGTACACCCACATCGAGAGCGCGGCCGCAAGCAGGACCGCCAGGATGAACTGGCCCGGACTGACGTCCGACAACGCCGCGAGAGGCACCGGGCGAGCGTAGCGTGCGATGATCGTAGGGATGGGCTACCACGTCGTCCGGGCCGGAGACCACGCCTACGAGGAGCGCACGCCACCCGAGGGGCGCAAGAGCGACCCGGCCCGGCTCGCAGCCGACCTCACCACCGCGGCCGGGCTGCAACAGTCGCGCGCTCGGCTCTGGCGGTATCCGCCGGGCAGCCGCGGCCGGCGCCACGCCGACCACGTGCAGGAGGAGATCTTCGTCGTCCTCGCCGGGACGCTGACCATGCACCTCGGCGAGCCGCCGGAGCGCGTCGAGCTTCCGCCCGAGAGCGTGGTCTCGGTCGAGCCCGGTACGGCCCTGCAACTGCGAAACGACGGCAGCGTGGAGGTCGTGGTGTTCATCTACGGCGCACCGCCGGAACAGGCCGGCGCCGACTTCTTCGAGGACGCCGAGCCCTAGCGAGCAGCTCTACGCCGCGGCAGTCGCGACGGCATCGGCCCTCTCGAACGCGAGCTCGCCGTCGCGAACGTCGACCCGCACCGTGTCGCCCTCCCCGAAATCGCCCTCCAGCAGGCGCATGGCCAGGGGGTTCTCGACCAGCCGCTGCAGCGCCCGCTTCAAGGGGCGGGCGCCGTAGGTCGGGTCCCAGCCCGCCTCGGCGATCAGCTCCTTGGCCTCGTCGGTCAGGTCGAGTGACAGCCCGCGATCGGCGAGCCGCTCGCGTAGCCGGCGCAGCTGTAGGTCGACGATCTCGCCGATCTGCTCCCGGCTGAGCGGGTGGAACTCGACGACCTCGTCGATCCGGTTGAGGAACTCGGGCCGGAAGAACTCGCGCAGTGCCTCGGCCGAGCGGACGTTGGAGGTCATCACGATCACCGTGTTGCGGAAGTCGACCGTGCGCCCCTGGCCGTCGGTGAGCCGGCCGTCGTCGAGGATCTGGAGCAGGACGTCGAAGACCTCGGTGTTCGCCTTCTCGATCTCGTCGAGGAGCACGACCGAGTACGGCCGGCGGCGGACCGCCTCCGTCAGCTGGCCGCCCTCCTCGTAGCCGACGTACCCGGGCGGTGCGCCGACCAGCCGCGCAACGGTGTGCCGCTCCTGGTATTCGGACATGTCCAGCCGGACCATGGCCCGCTCGTCGTCGAACATGAACTCGGCGAGGGCGCGGGCGAGCTCGGTCTTCCCCACTCCGGTCGGGCCGAGGAAGATGAACGACCCGATCGGGCGGTTCGGATCCTGGAGGCCGGTTCGGGCGCGGCGGAGCGCGTTCGCGACCGCCTCGACCGCGTCGTCCTGGCCGACGACGCGCTCGTGCAGCCGATCCTCCATATGGATCAGCTTCTCGGTCTCGCCCTCGAGCAGCCGCTCGACCGGGACACCGGTCCAGCGGGCGACGACGGCGGCGACGTCGTCCTCGTCGACCTCCTCCTTGACCATCGGCTCGCCGTCCGGCACCTGCCGCTCGGCCAGTTCCTGCTCCAGCTGGGGGAGCTCGCCGTAGCGGATCTCGGCCACCCGCTGCAGCTCGCCCTGCCGCTCCGCGCGCTCGGCCTCGACCTTCAGCTCGTCGATGCGCTTCTTGATCTGGCTGACCCGTTCGAGCGCCTCCTTCTCCTTCGACCAGCGTGCGGCCAGTTCGTCGCGTCGCGCCTTCGCCTCCGCCAGTTCGCGCTCGACCGGCTCGCGCACCTCCTTCTTCTCCTTCTTCATCGCCGCGAGCTCGATCTCGAGCTGGCGCACGCGCCGCTCGGCCTCGTCGAGCTCGAGCGGCGAGGAGTCGATCTCCATACGGAGCCGGGACGCCGCCTCGTCGATCAGGTCGATCGCCTTGTCGGGCAGCTGCCGGTCGGAGATGTACCGGTCGGAGAGCACGGCGGCGGCGACCAGCGCGGCGTCGCGGATGGCGACGCCGTGGTGCGCCTCGTAGCGCTCTTTCAGACCGCGCAGGATGGCGATCGTGTCCGACACGGACGGCTCGCCGACGAAGACCGGCTGGAAGCGCCGCTCGAGCGCCGCGTCCTTCTCGATGTGCCTGCGGTACTCGTCGAGCGTCGTCGCTCCGATGCAGCGCAGCTCGCCTCGCGCGAGCATCGGCTTCAGCATGTTGGCAGCGTCGACCGCGCCCTCGGCCGCGCCGGCGCCCACGATCGTGTGTAGCTCGTCGATGAAGAGGACAATCTCGCCGGCTGCCGACTGGATCTCGGTGAGGACGGCCTTCAGCCGCTCCTCGAACTCACCGCGGTACTTCGAGCCGGCGAGCAGCGAGCCGATGTCGAGCGCCCAGACGCGCTTGCCCTTCAACCCCTCGGGAACGTCGCCCGCGACGATCCGCTGTGCCAGCCCTTCGACGATCGCGGTCTTGCCCACGCCGGGGTCGCCGATCAGCACCGGGTTGTTCTTCGTCCGGCGCGAGAGCACCTGGATCACACGCCGGATCTCCTCGTCCCGGCCGATCACCGGGTCGAGCTTTCCGCTCTCGGCCAGCTCGGTCAGGTCGCGGCCGAACTTCTCCAGCGCCTGGTAGGTGCCTTCGGGGTCCTGCGAGGTGACGCGCTGGCCGCCCCGGACCTCGGCGATCTTCGCGAGTAGCGCGTCGCGGGGGACGACGTCGAGCGCGAGCAGTAGGTGCTCCGTCGAGACGTAGTCGTCTTCCATCGATCGTGCTGCGTCCGCGGCACGATCGAGGACCTTCGCCAGCGCCGCAGACATGGTCGGTTGCTGCTGGCCACCTTCGATCCGAGGCTTGCCCGAGAGTCTCTCCTCGGCCGAGGAGCGCAGCTCTTCGGGCGACCCGACGAGCGCGCGCGGCAGGTCCTGCTCGAGGAGCGCGAGCAGCAGGTGCTCGGGATAGAGCTCCGGGTTGCCGTCGCGGCGCGCGCGCTCCTGTGCGGCGGCGATTGCCTCCTGCGACTTGATCGTCAGCTTGTTGAAGTCCATCAGGTGGTTCTCCTCGCGGGGAAGGTCGACTCCTCACGGTAGACCACGAGGTCACGCCGGTACTGGCGATGCACCTGCTCGATCGCGTCACGCATCTCGGCTTCGAGCCGGTCGAAACGTGCCCGCATCTGCGCGAGCTCGTCCTCGAGCGCGATCACGCGCGCGACACCCGCGAGGTTGAGCCCGAGCTCGGTCGTCAACCGCTGGACGAGCCGCAGCCGCTCCAGGTCGTGCTCGGAGTAGAGACGGGTTCCGCCGGGTGTTCGGCCCGGTCGGACGAGGCCCTTGCTCTCGTAGATGCGGAGGGTCTGCGGGTGCATCCCGACCAGCTCCGCGGCGATCGAGATCATGTAGCGGGGGCGCTCGTAGTCGGTCGTCATGCATGCCTCCGCGAATGGATCAGCGTGAAGGCGACGATCGCCGCGAGCAGAATCGCCAGCCCTGCCCAGGCGCCGATCCGCCAGACGTTGTCCACCGCCCGGAACGCGACCAGCCAGAAGAGGATCTTCGTCAACCCGCCGAACTTGGCCGCAGCGACGCCACCGCCGAGGATGCCGCCTCCCGCCGCACCCCAGCCCGTGCGCTTGCTCCGTTCCTCCGCAGTCTCCGGCTCGGGCGCCTCCTGCGGGCCTTGCTCGAGCAGCTCGTCGTGCTTCGCCACTACGTTCCGACCTTCCGGAGCTCCTCGAGCAGCTCGCGCTCGCGCTTCGACGGCTTCTTCGGCACCTGGATCTTCAACCGGGCGAGGATGTCGCCCCGGCCCGAGCCCTTCAGCTTCGGCGCGCCCTTGCCCTTGACGCGGAGCATCTTCCCGTCCTCCGAAGCGGCAGGCACCTTGACCTTCACCTCACCGTCCGGGGTCGGCACGCCGACCGTCGTTCCGAGGGCGGCGTCAGCGAACGCGACTGGCACCTCGACGACGAGGTCGTCGCCGCGGCGCGTGAAGGTCTTCGAGGGCTCTACCCGGGTGATCACGTAGAGGTCGCCCGCGGGCGCACCGCCCCAGCCGGCCTCGCCCTTGCCCTTCAGTCGGATCCGCGAACCGTCCTTGACGCCTGCGGGAATCTTGACCGTGTAGCGCTTCGTCCGGCGCTCGCGGCCGCTGCCGCGGCAGGTCGGGCACGGATCCTCGATCACCGTGCCGTTCCCGCGGCACCGCGGGCACGGCTGGGAGAGCGAGAAAAAGCCCTGGCTCTCCGCCACCACGCCGCGCCCGCCGCACTGGGGGCAGACGATCGGCGCCGTTCCCGGCCTTGCGCCCGAGCCGTGGCACGCGTGGCAGGCGACCTCCAGCGTGACCGGGATCTTCGTCTCGACACCCTGGAGCGCGTCCTCGAACGAGAGGTTGACCTGCACCTCGACGTCGTTTCCGCGCTGGCCGCGCGGCTCTGGCCGGCCGCCGCGCATGCCGCCGCCGAACATTCCGCCGAGGATGTCACCCAGATCGCCGAGATTTGCGAAGTCGAAGCCCTCGGAGGCGTTCCAGTTGAAGCCGCCGCTGCCCGGGCCCGGCCGACCGTTCGTGGAGCCGAACGTGTCGTACTGCTTTCGCTTCTCCGGGTCGGAGAGCACGTCATAGGCGTTCTGGACTTCCTTGAAGCGCTCCTCGGCCTCTTTGTCGCCCGGATTCGCATCCGGGTGGTGCTGCCGCGCGAGCTTGCGGTATGCCTTCTTGATCTCGTCGGCCGAGGCGTTCTTCGCGACGCCGAGGGTCTCGTACAGCGACTGGCTCACTCGGCCACCACGACACGGGCCGGCCGCAGGACGCGGTCGCCCAGGCGGTAGCCCTTCTGCAGCACCTGCACGATCGACCCCGGCTCGGCCCCCTCGACGGGCTGCGCCAGCAGCGCCTCGTGGACGTGCGGATCGAAGGCGCCGTCGGTCTCGATCTCGGCCAGGCCGGTTCGCGCCAGCACGTCTGCGAGCGCTCGGTGCACCAGCCGGACGCCGTCCTCCAGCTTCGCCTCCTCGTGCTCTTCCGCCGCGACCAGCGCCCGCTCGAGGTCATCGAGCACCGGCAGGAGCTCCTTGACGAGCGACTCGCCCGCGCGAGCCGACTGCGCGGCCCGCTCGCTCTCAGTCCGCTTGCGGAAGTTGTCGAACTCCGCCTTCAGACGGCGAAGCGAGTCGAGATACTCGTCTCGCTCGCGCTCCAACTCCGCGACGCGGTCCTCTTCCAGCGGGACAGACCCCCTTTCCGGGTCCGTCCCGACGTCTGCGGCCTCGATCCGATCCTGCTCGGTCACGAAGTCGGAGCCTCCTCGTCGACGACCTCGGCGTCCTCGATCACCTCGTCGTCGGAGGGCTCGGCTCCGTTGCCGCCGCCGGAAGCGGCGGCCTGTGCGGCGGTTGCCTGCGCGTACACCGCCTCGGCCAGCTTGTGCGAGGCCTCCTGCAGCGCGTCGGTCTTCGCCCTGATCTCGGCGATGTCATCGCCGTCGAGCGCGGTCTTCAGCTCCATGACCCGACCCTCGATCGTCGAGGCCTCGGCCTCGTCGAGCGACTCGCGATGCTCCTTCAGGCTCTTCTCGGTCGCGTAGGCGAGCGCCTCGGCGTTGTTCTTCGCGTCGGCGAGCTCACGCAGCCTGTGCGCCTCGCCCGCGTGCGCCTCGGCGTCCTTGATCATCTGCTCGACCTCTTCCGGCTTCAGGCCAGAGCCGCCCTCGATCTTGATCTGCTGCTCGTTGCCCGTTCCCTGATCCTTGGCCGCGACGTGGATGATCCCGTTCGCGTCGATGTCGAATGCGACCTCGATCATCGGCATGCCCCGTGGCGCCGGCGGGATGCCGACGAGCTGGAACTTGCCGAGCGTCTTGTTGTAGGCGGCCATCTCGGACTCGCCCTGGAGCACGTGCACCTCGACCGACGGCTGGTTGTCCTCGGCGGTCGAGAAGATCTCCGACTTCTTCGTCGGGATGGTCGTGTTCCGGTCGATCAGCTTGGTGAAGACGCCGCCCTTGGTCTCGATCCCCAGGGACAGCGGCGTGACGTCGAGGAGGAGGACGTCCTTGACCTCGCCCTTCAAAACGCCGGCCTGGATGGCGGCGCCGACAGCGACGACCTCGTCCGGGTTGACGCCCTTGTGCGGCTCCTTGCCGACGATCTCCTCGACCTTGTCCTGCACGGCGGGCATGCGGGTCATGCCGCCGACGAGAACGACGTGGTCGATCTTCGAGGCGTCGAGCCCCGCGTCCTCGAGTACGCGCTTCGTCGGGCCGACGGTCCGCTCGAGCAGTTCGTGCGTGAGCTCGTTCAGCTTCGCCCGCGTCAGCTGGAGGTCGAGATGCTTCGGGCCCTCCGGAGTGGCGGTGACGAACGGCAGATTGATCTGCGTCGTCATCGTCGAGGAGAGCTCGATCTTGGCCTTCTCGGCCGCCTCGTACAGGCGCTGGAGCGCCATCCGGTCGGTGGAGAGGTCGATGCCCTGGTCCTTCTTGAACTCGGCGACCATCCAGTCGACGATCGCCTTGTCGAAGTTGTCGCCGCCGAGGTGGTTGTCGCCCGAGGTCGCCTTGACCTCGAACACGCCTTCGCCGAGCTCGAGGATCGACACGTCGAAGGTGCCGCCGCCGAGGTCGAAGACGAGGATGGTCTGGTCGGCGCCCTCCTTGTCGAGCCCGTAGGCGAGCGCGGCCGCGGTCGGCTCGTTGACGATCCGCAGGACGTTCAGCCCTGCGATCGTGCCGGCGTCCTTGGTCGCCTCGCGCTGCGCGTTGTTGAAGTACGCCGGGACGGTGATCACCGCGTCGGTGACCTCCTCGCCGAGGTACGACTCGGCGTCCGTCTTCAACTTCTGCAGGATCATCGCCGAGAGCTCCGGCGGCGCATACTCCTGTTCGGCCGCCTTCACCCGCACGTCGTCGTTCGGGCCCTTGACCACCTCGTATGGGACGATCTTCATCTCCTCGGAGACCTCGTCGTACTTCCTGCCCATGAAACGCTTGATCGAGAAGACGGTGTTCTGCGGGTTGGTCACCTGCTGGCGCTTGGCCGGCGTGCCGACGAGCCGCTGGCCGTCCTTCGTGAACGCGACCACCGACGGCGTCGTCCGTCCGCCCTCCGCGTTCGGGATCACGGTCGGCTCGCCACCCTCGATCACGGCCATGCACGAGTTGGTCGTGCCGAGGTCAATTCCGATTACCTTTGCCATAGTGCGTACATCTCCTTCGCTTATATGAGTTTCAGACAGGATAAAATCTAAGTCGCCCCATGTCAAGCCAAACACCTGACCCCGTCCGCGGCGCCGGTTTCGCCGCAGGTCGCACCGCAGCAGCCGCGGCACGGCTGGTCGCCGACGTGGCTCGGGCTTCGAGCGACTCTTGGGCCGATGCGATCGGCGTCGTCGCCCAGGCGAACGCGTTCGCCGACCGGCTCGAGGTGCTCGCCGAAGCCGACGCAGACGTGTTCGCGGCCGCGCTCGTCGCCCTGTCGACGCCCTCGGCCGAGCTCGAGCCGCACATGCAGCGGGCGGCCGCGCTGCCGCTCGAGATCGCCGAGGCGTCGTCCGACGTCGCCTCGCTCGCGGCGCTCGTCGCCGAGCGCTGCGACGGCC
>JBKPRA010000125.1:0-7115 GCA_046734335.1 Actinomycetota bacterium
ACACAGGAGGGGCGAGCACGGTCCCGCCCCTCCTGTGCAATCGCAGCCGTCCTGGCGAGCTACGGCCGGGCGAAGTCGACTCCGTGCGGCCTGCCTGGGTAGTCGAGCGTCTGGACGACCGCGTTTGCCTGCTTGTGGTCGATGACCGCGACGCCTGCGCCCGGGCCCTCGAACGCTGCGAAGGTGAAGTGTCCGTTCCGCGAGGTCCATTGGTGGCCGGCGATCGTTCCGCTGCCGCCGATCGTGACGATCTCGTAGTCGAGCGTCGCCGTGTCGACGACCGCGACCTGGGCCGGCGTTCCGCGAAGCCCGACGGTCAGAAGCTTCTCGTTCGCAGAGAGCTTCAGCGTGTCAGGCGTGGGTCCCAGCGGAATCGTTGCGACGATCTTGCGCCGCTCGAGGTCGACGATCCGCAGCGCGTTTCCGGCTCGGCACGAGACGTACGCCGTCGTGCCGTCGTGCGTGACGACGAGCTCGTGCGCATTCGGGACCGTCATCGTCCAGATCAGCTCGCCAGTCCACGGATCGACGGCTGAGAGCTCGTTGACGACGTCGTTGGCCACGTACACGGTCTTTCCGTTGTGGGAGAACACGCCGGCATGCGAACGCGCGGCCGGATTCGTGCTGGCCGGCCACTCGCCAACCAGGGTGTCGGTATGCGTGTCGACGATCCCGACCTTGTTCGTCCCGAACACGCTGTACGCGATCAGATCCCCGCCCACGTTCGCGTGCACGTGGTGGGGGCGCGGCCCAGTAGAAATCCGGCTGAGCACCTCGCCGCTCTCGGCATCGACGACCGCGATTGCAGGCGGCGAGCCGAACTCCTCGGCGACGTAGAGCTTGCCTTTCGCGTACGCGAGGTCGCCGGGCTGCGAGCCGGCCCGCATGTCCGCCGTCCTCACTACGTCCCCCGTGGCCGCGTCGAATCCGCGGATCGTCTGCGCCCCGCGGTTCGCGACCCAGATCGTGCCGTTCAACTCCCGACGGCCGGGATTGCTCGCCAGAGCGATCGATACGGCGACGACGAGTCCGACGAGCACACCGAGGCACGTCAAGATGGTAGGGCGCTGCCTGCTCATTGCTCTCTCCTCTTGAAATCGCGATTCACTCCACCGCCTCCACGATCCGGTCGACGGCGAGCGCGGCCCTCCGCATCGCCTCGCTCACCGCGTCGGCCGAGGGCGCCTCGAACAAGTGGAGGCAGACCTCGTCGTCGGGCAGGAAGCTCGTGCGGACGTGACGGACGCGAAGCCCTTCTGCGGCGAGCGCCTCCGCCGCCAGTCTCGCCCGCCGCGCGGCATCGCGGAGCTCGGCCACGCGGATGCGCGGCAGGTAGGACTCCACGAGAAAGGTGCGGAGGGAGTCGTTGCTCGGATCCACCGGGGCCAGCGTGCGGCTTCCGGGTATCGCGACGGTCACGCAGAGGTGACGCGCCGGTAACGCCACGACAGCCCACCTGGGAGGCTGAGCGCATCCGTGTCACACTCAGCACGAGGTGGATATTCGAGTCCTAGGCCCCTTCGAGGTCGTCGAGGACGGGCACGACCTGACGCCGGCGCGGCCGAAGCAGCGGGCGCTGCTCGCGCTGCTGCTGCTGCGCAGGGGCGAGGTGGTCGGTACGGAGGAGCTGATCGAGGCCTTGTGGGGGCCGGAGCCGCCGGAGACGGCGGCGAAGGCATTGCATGGGCACGTGTCGGCGCTGCGGAAGCTGCTCGGAGCGGAGGCGATCGAGACGCGGCCGCCGGGATACACGCTCCGCCTGCGGCCGGAGCGGAGCGACCTCGGCCGTTTCGACGCACTCGTGGCGGAGGCTCGGCGGGAGGCGGACCCTGACTCGCGGGCGGAGCTTCTGCGGCGGGCGCTCGCACTCTTCCGCGGCGAGCCGCTTTCTGACTTTCGCTACGAGGACTTCGCGCGCGCCGAGACCGACCGCGTCGAGGAGCTTCGACTCGGCGCACTTGAGGAGTGCATCGACGCGGAGCTCGAGCTCGGCCGACACGCGGAGCTTGTGGCGGAGCTCGAGCGGCTCGTGACGGCGAATCCGCTCCGCGAGCGCCTGCGCGGCGAGCTGATGCTCGCGCTCTATCGCTCGGGTCGGCAGGCCGACGCGCTGCGGGTGTACCAGGAGGGTCGCCGTCTCCTCGCCGACGAGCTCGCGCTGGAGCCCGGGCCGGCGCTCAAACGGCTCGAGCATCAGATCCTCAGCCAGGATTCGGCGCTCGCTCCTCCCTCGCGAGACCGTCCCGCTCCGCGAGCGCACGAGGAGCGGAAGCTGGTCACGATCCTCTTCTGCGACCTGATCGGCTTTACGGCGCAGGCGGAGCAGCTCGATCCGGAGGACGTGCGGGCGCTTCAGCGTCCGTACTTCGAACGCATACGCACAGAGATCGAGCGATTCGGCGGAACGGTCGAGAAGTTCATCGGCGATGCGGTCATGGCCGCGTTCGGCGCGCCCGTGGCGCATGAGGACGACGCCGAACGCGCCGTCCGCGCGGCGCTCGCGATCCGCGACGCGCTCGCGACCGCGTTCGACCTCCGGATCGCGGTCCACAGCGGCGAGGCGCTTGTCACGCTCGACGCCGAGCCGAGCGCGGGCGAGGGGATCGTGACCGGCGACGTCGTCAACACGGCCTCGCGCCTCCAGGCGCTCGCGCCTGGCGGGGGGATCCTGGTGGGCGAGGCGACGTACCGCGCGACGCGTGACGCGATCGAGTACCGCGAGGCGACGCCGGTCCGAGCCAAGGGGAAGGCGCAGCCGCTCGCGATCTGGAGGGCGATAGCGGCGCGCACGCCCGCTCGTGCCACGGCGCCTCGGCGCCTCGATACTCCGCTCATCGGCAGGGGGCGCGAGCTCGACCAGCTCACGGACGCGTTCGAGCGCGCCCGAGCCGAACGCGAACCGCAGCTCGTCACGGTCGTCGGCGTCCCAGGGATCGGGAAGAGTCGGATCCTGCTCGAGCTGCGAGACGCGCTCGGAGAGAACGCCGTCTGGCGCCAGGGAAGGTCGCTCCCGTACGGCGATGGCGTCACCTTCTGGGCGCTCGGCGAGGTCGTGAAGGAGGAGGCGGGCATCCTCGAGAGCGACAGCGCCGAAGCCGCTGGGCAGAAGCTCGAGCGCGCCGCCACGGAGGTCGTCGCCGATCCCGGCGAGGCGCGCTGGGTTGCCCGCCAGCTGCGGCCCCTGCTCGGTCTGGGCGCGGACGGGGATGGCCGAGACCGCGTCGAGGGCGAGGCCTACGCCGCCTGGCGGCTGTTCTTCGAGGGCCTCGCCGAGCGTGCACCGCTGGCGCTCGCGCTTGAGGATCTGCACTGGGCCGACGACGGCCTGCTCGACTTCGTCAACGAGCTCGTCGAGCGTGCAGTCGACGTGCCGCTCTTCGTGGTCTGCACTGCGCGCCCCGAGCTGCTCGAGCGGAGGCCCGCATGGGGCGGCGGCAAGCGGAACGCCGCCTCTGTTTTGCTCCGGCCGCTTTCCGCTGAGGAGACGACCTTGCTCGTCGAGCACCTACTGGAGGGCGAGGTTCTGCCCCCGGGGGCGGCGGGGCAGCTCGTCGCCCGGGCCGAAGGCAATCCACTCTATGCCGAGGAATACGCCCGCTTGGTGGCCGAGTCGGATTCGGGCGCCGAGCTGTCCACGCCGGAGACCCTGCACGGCCTGATCGCCGCCCGCCTCGACGCCCTTTCGCAGCCTGAGAAGAAGCTCGTCCAGGACGCCGCCGTGGTTGGTGAGGTGCTCTGGGTCGACGCGCTCGCTGCGATCGGCGAGCACCCGTCCGCAGCCATCGAGGAGCTGCTTCGCTCGCTGGAGCGAAAAGAGTTCCTCCGCCGGCGACGGCATTCGTCCGTAGAAGGTCAGTCCGAGTACGCGTTTCACCATGTGCTCGTCCGCGACGTCGCCTACAGCCAGATCCCGCGCGCCGTGCGGGGACGCAAGCACCGCCTCGCCGCCCAGTGGATCGAGGCGCTCGGCCGCCGGACGGACCACGCCGAGATGCTCGCCCACCACTATCTCCGCGCGCTCGACCTCGCCCGCGCCTCGCGGGAGCCGACGGACGAACTCGCCGGACGGGCCGTGATTGCATTGAGCCAGGCGGGCGACCGCGCCTTCCAGCTTCGCGCCTACGCCGTCGCGGCTCGGTTCTACGACACGGCGCTCGAGCTCGCACCCGAGCGGGACCTGGGACGGCCGCAGCTTTTGTTGCGGTACGCGAAAGCTGTGTTCTACGTGGGGCCCGACGAGGACGCCCGCGCATCCGCCGAGCGGGCGCTCGTTGCGCTCGCGCCTGCCGGCGACGCCGAGGGTGCCGCCGAGGCCGAGCTGCTTCTGGGCGAGCTCGCCGATGATCGGGGCGATGCGCCGCGGGCGCTCCCACACTTCAGGCAAGCTGCTTCGCTGGTCGAGGCGCTGCCGACGTCGCGGTCGAAGGCGGAGGTGTTCATCCTGAACGCGCTCCGGCTCACACTCGCCGACGAGGAAGGCGCGTCTCGCTACGCCGAGGAGGGGCTGGCGATGGCAGAGGAGCTCGACTCCCTCGACCTTCGCGCCGCCGCGCTCGATCGACTCGGAGTCGTGAGGACGGCAGAGGGCGACGTCGAGGAGGCACTACGCCGTCAGGAGCAGAGCGTCACCCTCACGGAGGGATTCGTCTCGCCTGGCGCCGTCCGCGCGACGGGCAACCTGGCCTCACTGCTCGGCGACCTGGGCCGGCTGGCCCGGAGCAGGAGGCTGCACGAGCGCTGCCTCGAGCTCGCCCTGCGGCTCGGCGCAGCGCGCGACGTCCGCTGGGCGAAGTCCGAGCACGTGACGGATCGCTACCTCGCCGGCGAGTGGGACGAGGCGCTACGGGAGGCGAACGGCTACCTCGCCGAGGTGGAAGCGACGCCCCATTTCATGGACGGCCCCTGCTTTGGAACGCGCGCACGCATCCGATTCGCTCGAGGCGAAGTTGAGCTCGCAGACGCCGACTGGGAACGGAGCCTTTCGATCGCCAGGCGGCACGAGCTCGGCCAGCTTGTCTTCCCCGCACTTGGGCTTCGCGCGCTGCACCTGGTCGAGGCCGATCCTGCGGAAGCCGCGGCGCTCGCGGACGAGGTGCTCGGCGACATCGCCGGCAGAAGGTGGATCTGGGCTCCCGCCTTCCTCGTCGAGCTCGCGCACGCTCTCCACCGTCTCGGCCGCAGCGACGACTTCCGTCGCGCCACGGCTGAGGCCTACGCCACGCCCTGGCTCGAGTCGGCTCGGGCGATCAGCGGCGGGGATTTCGCGCGGGCCGCGGACGTTCTCGCTCGAATTGGGTCGCGCCCCGACGAGGCGTACGCGCGGCTCCGCGCGGCGGAGGCGCTGCTGGCCGAGGGGCGGCAAGCCGAAGCGGACGAGCAGCTTGCGCCGGCGCTCAAGTTCTTCCAGTCGGTCCGCGCGACGCGCTACCTCGCGCACGGGGAGCGGCTGGTTGCCTCCTCGGCTGAGCTCGACCTCCGCGTGCGACCTCGTCGGCCGGCCTCACCTCTTTGACGACGTTGGCACTCGGCGGCCAAAGGTTGAGGTTCACCTCGTCACGCTCGAGGAGCTCGTCGATCGCCCAGCTATGGAATCGCTCCGAGTGCTCGCGGGCGCCACGCGACTCGGCTGAGAAGCAGCTGACGAAGTCGCACGTCTCCTCTGAGCAAAGGGAACCCCAAGCAGGAGCTTGGGCTGGGGTTTCTCGCGGAACGTAGACTGAGAACAACAGATCTCCCGGGCCTCGGCGACGGGGGCGGCCTGAGGTCTGAGAGATCCTGCCTAGAGGAGGTAGCCGGTGGCTGCGGGTGCGAAGCGAGGCAAGACCCGGGATGCGCCATCGTCGGCCGGGCCGCGGAAGGACCGCAAGGGTGTGGATCGTCGCCGAAGGTCATGCTTCTTCTGCAAGGACAAGATCGCAGCAATTGACTACAAGAACATCGTGCAGCTTCGCCGGTTCATCTCCGAGCGGGGCAAGATCAAGGGCCGCGGCAACACCGGCGCCTGCCGGAAACACCAAAAGCAGGTCGCGGTCTCGATAAAACGCGCGCGCGAGATGGCGCTTCTGCCCTACGTCGGCGATTCCCGGGAGCCGCAGACGCAACCTCGCTCGCGCGACGCCCGGTAGATCCCTAGAACGGTTTCGCAAAACGAAGCGTCCCCTTGTTCCCTACCGAGGCGAGGTACGATCGTCTCCCAGTCGGAAGCAAAGTCGGAAGCAAAGAATGAGTATCGGTCGCGCTCCATGCCTTCCCTACGCATTCGTGAGCAGTGAAGGGAGGTGTGTTCATGGCAACCGGAACCGTCAAGTGGTTCAGCAACGACAAGGGCTACGGCTTCATCACGCCTGATGAGGGCGGCGAAGATCTGTTCGTGCACTTCTCGGCCATCGCTGGCAGCGGCTTCAAGACGCTGGACGAGGGCACGAAGGTCTCGTTCGAGGTGACGCAGGGGCAGAAGGGACCGCAGGCAACAGACGTTCAAGTCGGCGGGCAGTAGCGAGCCGAGCTCGCTCGGGTGCCAACGTGTGGATGCCCGCGCGTCGCAATCCGGGAACCGCGACAAGTGCGACGAGGCAGCGTGAAGCACGGGCGCGGTCGCGTCTATTCGGGTTCGGGCTTCTTCGTGGTCTTCTCGTCGGTCTTCCTTGCGCGCTTGTCCGGTGTCTTGGCGCTGTCGCCGGCGGGGGCTGTCGCCTCGGGTTTCTGCTCGCCCTGTCCGTAGTCGATCGCAACCTTCGGGCGCCGATGCTGTCACCGTTCGTGAGCCAGAAGCTGTGCATGCTCGCCTCGAAGGAGAAGGGCGAGGACCTTTTTGTGCTCAAGGACCTGATCGAGGCCGGCAAGCTCACACCGGTCATCGATGCGACGTACCCGCTCAGCGAAGTCCCCGAGGCCATCCGTCATCTGGAAGCGGGACACGCCCGAGGAAAAATCGTCATCACCGTGTGAGGCGCTGCCGGCAGGCAGACAGCTCGAGAGACATTCCCGCACACTCGCCCAGGCGAGGGTTCTCTCTCCAACTACAGAGTTGTCTTTATCCCCGGCTTCCGCTCTCTCTAGCGACAGTACGCTCGCGCACCTCAGGCCGCTACTGCCTGATCGTCACACCTGGCTCG
>JBKPRA010000126.1:0-12084 GCA_046734335.1 Actinomycetota bacterium
ACCTTGCCGCTCGCGAGGAAGCGGATCGTGCGGGGCCAGAGCCCCACCGACCCGATCAGGCCGCGCATTCGGAGCGCCTTAGACTGGCTCAACCCGAGCTTGGCCGGCACCTCGGCGCCGATGTCGATGCCTACGTAGACGATCCGTGCCTCCTGGCCCGCAACCTCGAGCGCGTTCGCCATGGCGGCGGGATGGCCCGCCGCCTCGACCACGACGTCGAAGCCACGACCGTCGGTGAGCTCGGCGACGCCGTCGACGAAGTCGCCGGCGGACGGGTCGAGTGCGGCCGTCGCCCCGACCTGCAGCGCCTTGTCACGCCGCGCTGTTTGCGGCTCGAGCAGCACGACGGTGGCGTTGTTCGCGGCGGCGGCCATGACGCAGAGCAGGCCGATCGGGCCACCGCCGAGGACTGCGACCACGTCTGCCGGGTCGATTCCGCCGGCCAGGACGGTGGCGTTGTAGGCGACCGAGAGGGGCTCGACCATCGCTCCTTCCGTGAACGAGATGCCCTCTGGCAGCTTGTGCAGCCATTCGCCACGGGCCTTGAAGTACTCGGCGTCGGCGCCGTCGATCGAAAAGCCGAAGTGGTCGCGTCCGGCCGGTCCGACGACGCACTCCCCCACGACGGCGTCGCCCGACTGCAGCCCGCGCACCGCCGATCCGGTCTCGACCACCTCGCCGCACCACTCGTGGCCGGGGATGATCGGATAGGAGACAGGGATGATGTACCGCCCCTCATAGAGCTCGAAGTCCGAATGGCAGATGCCGACGGCGTGGGACCTGACCAGCACCTCGTCGGGCCCGATCTCCGGATGCTCGATCTCGGTCACGACCGCCTCGTGCGGAGCCTGGAAGATCAGCGCCTTCATCGCCCTCCTTCGTGGTCGGTGATCTCGGCGTCGCCGTTCATGGAGATCAGGATCTTCATGTCCTCCGTCGCGCCCGAGGTCAGCCGCTCGAATCCCGATTCGGCCTCGTTCATCGGGAGTCGGCCGGTGACGACACGTTCGACGGGCAGGCGTCCGGAGGCGATCTGTGCTGCGACCCGCGGCCAGTCGTTGACTCCGTAGCACCAGCTCCCGACGATCTTCAGATCGTTCAGCGCCCAAAGCATGGGATCGACCTCGCAGCGACGTGTGTGGAGACCGACCTGCACCACGGTCCCCCGCCGCTTGACCGACTCCGCGCAGGTCCTGAAGGCGTCTCCGAAGCCGGCACACTCGATCGCGATGTCGACGCCCAGCCCGTCCGTTCGCTCGCGCAGCTCGGCCGGTACGTCCGTAGCCGCCGGATCGAAGACCTCGCCGAGGTCGAGCCGCCGAGCGCGATCGCGCCGCGACTCGTTCGGCTCGGTCAGGTAGACGGAGCCCGCCCCGGCTGCCGCGGCGCAGAGCGCCGCGAAGGCGCCGATCGGCCCTGCGCCGGCGATGAGGACGCTGTCGCCCGGCCGCACGGGCCCCCGCGAGACACCGTAGGCGGCCACGGCGCACGGCTCGATCAGTGCGCCCTGCTCGTCCGAGACGGAGTCCGGGATGCGGAACACCTGGTACTCCTCGAGGTTCGCGAGCTGCGAGATGCCGCCCCAGTCCGCGCTGAGACCGGTGCAGGCCATCGTCACGCACAGGTGCTGAAGGCCGCGGCGGCAGTAGTCGCAGCGGCCGCAGTAGATCAGGGGCATGACCGAGACGCGGTCGCCGACCTCGACCCTGTTGACCGCGGAGCCGACCGCGACAACCTCGGCCGAGAGCTCGTGCCCCAGGATCTGCGGCAAGGTCGCGCCGGTGAGGGGATGAGGCGAGGACGGCGTGACGATCGGCCCGCTCGTGTACTCGTGCAGGTCGGTTCCGCAGATGCCGCACCAGTGGGGGGCGACCGTCACCTGTGTCGGGCCGGGCGCGCCGGGCTCGGCGACGTTCTCGATCCGCAGGTCGCGCGCAGCATGGAAGCGCAGCGCCCTCATGGCACGATCCGCTCCTCCCGCAGCCGGCCGAACAGCTCGGTGAACGAGCTCTCGCTGTCGCGAACGCCGGCGAAACCCAGGCGCCTGCTTCGGCCCATGTCGGTGAAGGTCTCGATGGTGCGGCCCAGGTCGGCGTCGGTGTGCCACCAGGACGCCAGTCGGTCGACGTCATAGTCGCGGAGGTCGTAACGGCGCACGATCTCGGGCCACAGCTCCGCTGCATCGGTCATCTGCGCTTCGAGCGGCGCCGGCTCGCCGTCGAACCCGACTGGTTCGACCTCCAGCTCCGCCGCGAGCCGCGGCCACATCCGTCGCCAGCGGAACACATCGCCGTTGACGATGTTCAGCGCCTGGTTCGCGGCCCCGGGCGTGGTTGACGCCCAGAGCAGGTGGTCGGCCAGCAGGCCGGCGTCCGTCACGTCCGTGACCGCCTCCCACTGCTCGCGGGAGCCCGGAAACCGGAACGGGCGTCGAGTCTCGCGGCAGACGGCCGCGTACACGGCGAGGGTCACGCCCATGTTCATCGCGTTCCCCAGGGCCCAGCCGATCAGGGTATGAGGCCGATGCACGGTCCACGTGAACCCGTCGCGCCCGGCCGCCTCGAACAGGACATCCTCTTGCACGTAGTAGAAGTTCTCGTAGGGCAGACGCGGCTGTTCCTCGGAGAACGGCGTGTCGGGCTGGGCCTTCGCGTATGCCTCGAACGGCCCGAGATAGTGCTTGAGCCCGGTGACGAGCGCGACGTGCCGGACCGTCCCCTCGGCGGCGGTCGCGTCGAGGAGATTTCGGAGCATGCGGCCGTTGACCTCGCAGTTCTCGGCCTCCGTGGCGCGGCGCGACCAAGTGGTGAAGAACACGTGGGTCGGGGCCGTGCCACGGACGGCCGTGGCGACCGCCTCGGCGTCCTCGAGGTCGGCCGCCAACGGCTCGATGCCCTCGCCGAGATTGCTCGGGTCGCGGCAGAGCCCAGAGACGTGCCAGCCGTCGTCGAGGAGGCGCCGGGCGAGGTTGCCTCCGCTGATCCCGGTGACGCCGACGACCAGCGCGCGATCGCTCATGGGCCGACCTTCGGCGGATGAGCGGGAGCTTGGCGAAGCCGAGCGACGCTCATGCTGCCTGCGCGTGTGCGCGGACCGTGCTCCGCCGCACCTGGCTGTAGATAAGCGCGGCGGCGACGATCAGGAGGCCCTGGAAGATGTACTGCCATTTCTGGTCGAGGCTGAGGAACACGGTGGCGTTGAGGACCTGCACGCTGAGTCCTGCGCCCATAAAGGTGCCGAGGAAGGTTCCTCGGCCTCCGAGCAGGCTCGTCCCGCCCAGGACGACAGCGGTGATCGAGGTCAGGGTGTAGTCCTTTCCCTGCCCGGGATCACCGACGCCGAGCTGCGCGAGCAGGACGACTGCGCCGAGCAAGGTGAGCAACGAGGCGCCGACATAGCCGATGAGCGCTGTTCTGTTCACGGGCACTCCGACCCGCCGGGCGGACTCCTCGTTCGACCCGACCGCGCGCAGGCGTAGGCCGAGCCTGCCGCGCCGAAGAGCGAGCTCCAGCCCCAGCGCGCAGACGACGAACGCGATGAACGCGACGGGAACCGGGCCGACCTTCGTGGAGATCGCGTCGGTGACCGACGAGGCGATGTATCCGTCGGGTGCCGAGCGCAAGGTGAAGGCGAGTCCGCCCAGCCCGATGAAGGTGACGAGCGTCGCTGCAACTGGCGTGAACTTCGCAAAGCGGATCAAGGATCCGTTGAGGAGGCCGACCCCGACGGCCGCGAGGAACATCAGCACGAAGCCGAGCGTCCACATCGCCGGCGATTTGCCGTCCAGCACGAAGAACGACGCAAGGACGACGAGGAATCCGGCCAGCGGACCGACAGATAGGTCGATCCCGCCCAGCAGGAGCGCAAACGTCTGTCCCAGGGAGATAAAACCGAGCGCCGCGCAGGCGAACATCACCGAGTTGATGTTGAAGTCGGAGAGATACCGGTCGTTGCGCGAGAGGACGTATGCACCGAGCGCGAACATGACGGCGGCGAGCACGAGAACCGGCGCGTAATCGCCTTCGATGAAGCGGGTGACCCGCGAGGAGCCGGCGGCACGGCGTGAACGCTGCTCTGCCGTGTGCCCAGTCGCGCTGATCGCAGCGTGGACGATCCGTTCCTCTGTCACGTGGTCGCCCTCAAGGGTGGCGACGGCCTTGCCGCGCGACATCACGACCACGCGATCGCACAGGCCCTCCAGCTCGAGAGTGTCACTCGACGCGACCACGACCGGCACGCCGCTCGCGGCCACTTCGCGGAGGATGCGGTAGATCTCTGCCCGCGCACCGACGTCGACTCCCTGCGTCGGCTCGTCGGCGACGAGGATCGCGGGCTTCGAAAGCATCGCCCGCGCCATGACCACCTTCTGCTGGTTGCCGCCGGAGAGTGCCGAGACTGGAGCTTCCAGTGAGGGCGCCCGGACGGCGAGCTCTGACAGCTCGTATTCAACGGCCTCGACCTCGCGGCTGCGGCGGACGAACGGGCCGGTGGTCAGAAGGTCGAGCGCCGTCAGCGCGGTGTTCTCCCGCACGTTCAGGTCGACCATCAGCCCCTCGGTCAATCGATCAGCTGGCATGTAGGCCGCGCTCTTGAGCAACGACCGGCGCGAGAAGCCTTCGCCGCCGATCTCGACCGAACCGTTGGCGGCGGCTCGACCCGCGAGCGCTCGTAGGACAGCCGGCTGACCGTTTCCGACGACGCCGGCGAGACCCACGATTTCGCCTTTCCTGGCTGTCAGCGAGATGCCGTCGAAGCCTTGTCCGCTCAGGCCTTCAACGCGGAGCAGTGCCTCCTCGCCGGGCTCCCCCGCGTACTTCGGTGGGAAGGTCGCTTCGAGAGTGCGACCGATGATCTGGGCCAGGAGGTCGTCGTCCGAGATGTCCTTCACCGGTGACGTCCCCCGGTTCGCGCCGTCGCGAAGCACGGTCACCCGGTCCGCGATCTCGCGGACCTCGCCAAGGCGGTGGGTGATGTAGACGACGGCTGTCCCCTCCTCCGCGAGCTTCCGCACGGCGGCGAAGAGCAGCTCGACGGAGTCCTGCGACAGGGGTGCAGTCGGCTCGTCGAGGATCAACAGCTTCGGCGACACGGCAAAGGCCTTCGCCAGCTCGAGAAGGTGCCGACGGGCGACGCTGAGAGACGAGACCCGGTCCTCGAGATGGTTGTCGAAGTGGACGTCGTCGAGCAGTGACCGCATCGCCTTCGATGTGTCCGGATCGCGTCTCCGGAGGTGCTCCTCTGCGACGGCGACCCGGAAGTTCTCCGCGACGGTCATGTCCGGCAGGAGCGCGGGATGCTGATGGACGATCGCGATCCCCAACTCCTGGGCCAGCGCCGGTGTCAGGTTCTCGACCGGAGCGCCATCGAAGACGATCGACCCCTCGTCCGGAGCCGTCGTGCCGGAGGCGACGTTCATCAACGTCGACTTGCCGGCGCCGTTCTCTCCCAGCAGCGCATGGACTTCTCCGGGAAGGACGTCGAACGCGACATCCCTCAGTGCCACGACGGCGTCGAAGTGCTTGGAGATCCCGACCATGGACAGCGTCGGGTGTAGGGCGCTCCTGCTCCTCTCGGCGATCACGGTAACGGCCACGTCGCTCTTCTCCGCTCGGCGGGTTGCGCGCGGCGGTCCCCTTCCGCCGCGCGCAACGTCTGTCATCCGCCTATTTCTTCACCAGCTTCGCCTGGGCGACTGCCGGCAACTTGGCCGAGAGGTAGATGTCACCCGGCAGGTTTGCCCTGCACTCGACCGGGTGCGGTTTGCCGGTGAGCGAGTTCTCGAACACCAGCGAGGGGAAGTGCGTGGTCGCCGGTTTCTTGCCACCGGTCGCAAGCGCTATCGCCCAGTCCATCGCAAGGCGTGCGTGGTCGTTCTGCGTCGAGACGGTGAACAGCTTGAACGTGGGATTGCTGGCGTGGTTTTTCTGCCAGAAGCAGCCCAGCACGTTCCCGTCTGACGTCGCGAGCGCGGGGATCTTGCGATGACTCTTCGTGAACTCGGGCAAAGCACCGACGAGCGACGGACCGAAGTCAGACACGATCACGTCGATCTTCGGGTACTTGGCGATTGCCGCCGAGAGCACTTTCTGGGTCACAGCCGGATCCCAGTTCGTGACCTCGAACGGCTGCTCGCCGATGAACTTGTACTTGTTCGTCGGGTCGAGGATCTTGTGGAGACCCTTGTTCTCCTCGATTCCCTGGCTGTTGCCCTTGGGGCCGCTCAGCATCAGCACGTTGCCGCCCTTCGGGACAGCGCGCAGGATCCACCTGCCCCAGTTCTCGCCGGCCTGGGAGAAGGGGGTGTCGACGAAGACGTTGTAGTCGACTCCGGCTTTCCCGCCCGGCGTGACTCGATACGGCACGGTCACGACGCCCGCCTTGTACGCGCTGCGAAGCGCCGGCAGGATCGCCTTTCCGGCATCCGGGAACACGACCAAGGCGTTGACGCCTTTGGCAACCATGCCCTGAATGTCCGAAATCGCCTTCTGGGTGTTGCCCTGCCCGTCCGCGTAGTCGATCGACGTGACGCTGGGACACTTCTTCGCCTCGTCGCGCGCGGATGCGGTGGTAACGAGGCGCCAGCTGTTTCCGCCGAAGCCGTCCGTGAATCCGAGCTTGATCTTTTTCGGGCCGCACCATGACGGTGTGGCCGACGACTTTCCGGACGACGTCGACTTCGCCGACGACGTCGCTGCGATGACCATTACTGCGCCGCAGGCAAGTGCGAGTGCGACGAGCGCACCGCCCTTCTTCTTGCTCATGAACCCGTCCTCCCTTCCCTCAGTAGTTGACTGCTTCGTTGGCACGACGACGTGCCGGTCGGTTGTCTGGCCCGGTTCATGTGGGAGCGATCGTCCGTGGACGATGCGCAACGGCGCGCCGCGTGACGGCGCCCCAGTCGATCGTGTAGAGCGCGACTCCGACCGCCAGGGCACCCGCCTGGACGAGCGTCCGGGTCGCATAGGTGACGCCGAGCGCGAGCACGAACTGGTCGAGCTGCGACAGGAACAGCGCGGCAACGGCGGTCGCGACGAGATTGCCGCGCCCGCCGAGGAGCGACGTGCCCCCGAGCACGACCGCGGCCACCGTCGGCAGAAGGTAGTTGTTGCCCTCGTAGGCGGTCGGCTGGTTGACGATGCCGGCGTGCATGACCGCGGCCAGGCAGTAGAGGAGCTGCGCCCAGACGTACGCCGCCGTCTGGTGACGCTTCACGCGCAGCCCGGCCGTGCGGGCGGCGATCTCGTTCGCCCCGACGCCCTCAAAACGGCGCCCGAGCGGCGTCAGCTTGACCACCACCGTCACGAGTACCGTGGCCGCCACCGCGAAATACACGGGAGCGGGGATGCCCAGCCAGAGCCCGCCACCGACTCTCGCCAGCCGGGCTGTGGTCGTCGTCGGGATTCCGGCTGAGTACCAGAGCACCGCTCCGAACAGCAAGGCGTTCGTTCCCAGCGTGGCGACGATCGGATTCAGACGCATCCGACCGATCAGGAATCCGTTCACGAGACCCGCACAGGTGGCCGCAAGGAACGCGATGCCGATCGCCGGCCATAGCCTTGCGTTGTCGCCGGCCGGATACTTGGTGACGATCACGACGTAGAGCGAGAGCCCTCCTGCCACCGAGAGGTCGATGCCCCCCTGCATGACGACCAGCGTTTGGCCGAGCGCTGCGATAGCAAGCGCCGATGCGAACGGGAGCATCGTCAGGATCACGCCCCTGTTCAGGCTCGAGGACGCGAAGAGCCAACTCACCAGGAAGAGCGCAGCCGTCGCGATGATCACCGTGGCGAGGCCGCGTGACAGCAGCCTCCTCGATCCGCGTGGGATCACCGGCCTCGACTGGTCCGACCCGCCGCTCCGCGTCTCCGACGTCACCTGGCGGGCGATGGTAACGTCCCGCGCAGGTGTTTACAAGTAGGAAGGTGAACAGTCGTCAAGTGTTCGGTTGGAGTGAACAGACGGATGGTGCGGCGCACTAATGGGCCGAGTGCAGGATCGGGTCGTGATCGTCACCGGCGGGGCCGGCGGGATTGGCTCGGCTGCGTGCAGGGCGATCGCAGACGAGGGCGGAAAGGTCGTAGTCGCTGATCTCGACGCCAGCGCGGCGGAGACTCTGGCGGATGAGATCGCGTCGGCGGGCGGCTCTGTGACATCGGTCGGCGTCGACGTCACCGACCGCGCTCAGGTTGCAGCGATGGTCGAGAAGACGGTCGACACGTTCGGGGAGCTGAACGTCATCTTCAACAACGCCGGCATGAATCGGCCCCGCGACTTCATGGAGGTCGACGAGGAGAACTTCGACGAGATCGTCCGCGTGAACACCTGGGGCGTGATCGTCTGCACGCAGGAGGCCGCGCGCCAGATGATCGTCCAGGGGACGGGCGGCAAGATCGTCAACACAGGCTCGATCGCCAGTCGGCAGGGCTACTGGGAATTCGTGCCCTACTGCGTCGCCAAGTTCGGCACGCTCGCCGTCACGCAGGCGACCGCCCGTGGACTGATCAAACACGGGATCACGGTCAATGCGTTCGCGCCGGGCGTGGTTGACACCCCGATGTGGGTGGGGCTGAACCAGGACATCCGTGCGATCGGAAACCAGCCCGAGGAGGCTAACCCGATGGTGGAGTTCGCCACCAACACGCTGATCGGGCGACCGGCGTCACCCCAGGAATTGGCCCCATTCCTCGTGTATCTGGCCTCCGCCGAGTCGGACTACATGACCGGACAGATGTACATGGTGGACGGCGGGCAAATCCTTGTCTGAGCACGACGCGAAGGCCATCCGTGCAGCCCGCGATTACAGGGAGGTGCGATGAAGGGATTGCATCACGTCGGCATCACGGTCAAGGACCTGGACGCGTCGATCCGCTTCTACCACGACGTCCTCGGACTCGAGTTCAGCAACGAACCGAGCCCCTGGTTCGAGGGCGAGGAGCTGAGCCGCGGGGTCGGAGTGCCCGGCGCGGCTCTCCGGCAGGTGAGCCTCATGGCCGGAGACACGACCCTCGAGCTCCTGGAGTACAACAGCCCACCCAGCGAGACCGACCAACCTCTCCAATCGAACAACCGAGGCGCCTCACACGTCGCCTTCGCGGTCGACGACATCGAAGCGACCAAGGCCGAGCTCGAGGCCAAGGGCATCGAGTTCTACAGTTCGGTCAACGCGGTCGACGACGGCGTGCTCGCCGGCTGGCGCTGGGTGTACTTCGAGGATCCGGACGGGTATCCGCTCGAGCTCGTCGAGGTCGCGTACTACCGCGAGGAGGACCGGCGCGCAGGCATCGCGGCGTACCTCGCTTCGCGGTCGTAACGCGCGGCAGCGGGTCGTGGGCGCCTCTCCTCCCTCCGGGCGGCCACGACCCGCACACCTTCGGCTTCGGTCACCAGGCCGGTGTTCAACGCGAAGAGATGGACGTGATACCTTGACAGCGAGTGTCGTCTGTTGAACAAACACGCGTGACCATCTGACTGAACACAGGCCTTTGGACGTCAAGAACCCGCCACTCAACGGCAAGAAGCGGCGTCGACCGCGGGCCACCGCCCTGGAGGGAACGCCGGCCGACCGGCAGCGCCTGCGCGACGATCTAGGTCAGCGTCTACGCGCCGCCCGCGAGCAGAAGAACATCGGGCTGCGCGAGCTCGCCCGGCAGCTCGGGGTCTCCCCGAGCCTGATCTCGCAGATCGAGACCGGCAAGACCGAGCCGTCGATCAATACCCTCTTCGCGATGGTCAGCGAGCTCGAGCTCTCGGTCAACGAGATCGTGTTCGACCCGACCCGCGAAACCGCGCGGCCGTCCACTCGGGTTACTCCGCGCGCTCGGTCAGCCTCCGCCCGGCGGGTCGTTGGGCCGGCTGCCGCCGACCCTCCAGGATCGCCGGTCCAGCGCAGCACGAACCGGACCGCGATCAGCCTCGAGTCCGGCGTCGGCTGGGATCGGTTGACCGCGCGGCCGGACCACAACGTCGACTTCCTCCTCCTGCGGTATCCACCCGGAAGCGAGTCGACTCCGCCCCACTCCCTGATGCGGCACAACGGGACCGAGTACGGCTACGTGTTGTCCGGGAGGCTCCAAGTATCGCTTGGATTCGACAACTACGTGCTCGAACCGGGCGACTCGATCTCGTTCGACTGCACGCAGCCGCACCGCTTCTCCACCGTGGGCGACGAGACTGTCGAGGCCGTTTGGTTCGTGGTCGGTCGGCGGAACACACTCTCCGTCGACGACTCTCCGGACGAGCCCTCCTCGGTCGCTCCCTAGGTCGTCGCCTCGTCGCCTTCGTCCTCGCTGCGGGTCACGAATCCCGCATCCTCGAGGCTCGCTGCGCCGGCGTAATACCAGGCCATGACCACCTCGCCGTCCGAGGTGTTCTCGAAGCCGTGGTACTCGTTCTGCGGAACGAAGACGGCCTCGCCGGGCCCGAGCTCGACCGCGTCGTCGCCGACATAGGCGATCCCCGAGCCGGAGACCAGGTACTCGACCTCCTCGGCGTTCGGATGCCGGTGGATATCGTGCTTCGACCCAGGTGGGAAGAAGGTGACGCCGAAGACCGTCTTCGTCGATCCGACCGTTTCCTTGGTCACCAGCCAGCGCACGTCCATGTCGACCCAGCCCCGGTGGGGAAGGCCCGGATCGGGTTCCGTGGAAGCCACGACCACCTTGCAGGGATGTTCAGCAACTCCCATTTCTTCCTCCAATCTTGTGAACGGTGTCCGCTGTGACTGTACGCACACTCGCCGTAGACGGTCAACGGTAATCGAACAGAGGGCGTGAAACGGCGGGCGGCCGACTCGACATGAACCTAGCCTGAACGCGACGCTCGAACACGAGCTGCACAGTCGTATACTCAAGCCGCGGAAGTCGTTGCCGCCAGGCAGGGAAGGGTAATCGCGCTCGGAAGGATCGTCATCTGCACGGTCACAGGGGTGTTGATGGCTGCGCCGCTCGCCCTTGGCGGTACGCCACGTGCGCTTTCTGAGTCGCCTCAGCGGTACTACCTCGCCCTCGGTGACTCGCTCACCTACGGAATCCAGCCTGCGAAGGTAGACCGCGGACTGCCGCCGTCCGGCTTCAAGTCCGGTTTCGTCGACGTCTTCGCACGGCGTTTGCGAACGCTGGCGCCGCAGCTCCGGGTGGTGAACTACGGGTGTCCCGGCGAGTCCACGCGGACATTCGTCGCCGGCGGATGCCCCTGGCTTGCCGGCGGCCGGGCGTTGCATGACGGGTTCCATGGGGCGCAATTGGGCGCCGCGCTTGCATTTCTCCGGGCGCACCCGAACGAGGTCAGCCCGATCACGCTCAACCTCGGGGGCAACGATGCGCAGGCCTTCGCCGATGGTTGCAAGGGGAGCTTCGCGTGTGCACGCGCAGGAGCGCCGAAGGCGATGAAGCAGATCACGTCGCGCTTGAGCTCGATCCTCCAACGGCTCCGAGGCGCAGCTCCCAAGGCCAACATCATCGTCGTCGGGATCTGGAACAACGACGTCACGACAACCCGCCAATCCGATCCGCTCTACCGCGCCTTCGATCAGGCGATCGGCCGGACGGCCGCGCGGGCGAGCGCGCACTTCGCCGACCCATTCCCTGTCTTCAATCCACAGGGAAGCCTCAGGCGTGAGAGGGCCCGAATCTGCGCCTACACCTTCACCTGCACACGGGACGACGGGCATCCGACCGACGCCGGCTACCGAGCGATCGCCTCGACCGTCTTCGCCGCATCCGGATTCGCAGGCCGCTCCTGACAGCGCCCCTTCCTGGGAAGAGGTAGCGGCTCAGATCAGGCTCCCGGTGCCGGCAGCGAACCGGCTTCTAGTCACTCTCGGGACAAGAGCAGCATGTCCCATGGCCGTTGCGCTCCCGGGACGAAGCCTCAGCGAACATGATGCCGCCCAGTGAGCGTCTCGTGCGCCGTCTTCCCAGCTTGTGCGGATGAAGTTGATCGGATCGCTGCCAGAGCGATCGGGCGATCTGGTGTTCGCGATCGATGTCATCAGTCACGATCAACGAGCGGGCTTCGAGGGTTTCGGCAGCTTCGGCGGGGGTGAGGAAGGTGCACGCCCGGCAGTCGTTCAATCGACACCAACGG
>JBKPRA010000127.1:0-18755 GCA_046734335.1 Actinomycetota bacterium
CGATGAAGTCCTGCACGTGCGGGAAGCGGGCGAGGTAGGCGTCGATGTACTCCTGCGCCTGCTCGCGCGGGATCTCCAGGTTCTCCGAGAGGCCGAACGCGGAGATGCCGTAGATGATCCCGAAGTTGATCATCTTCGCGACTGCACGCTCGCCCTTGGTCAGCGCCGCCGGATCCCTGCCGAGCACCTCGGCGGCGGTGGCCGTGTGGATGTCCTCGCCGCGCTCGAACGCATCGCGTAGCTTCGGCTCGCCGGAGACGTGCGCGAGGATGCGCAGCTCGATCTGCGAGTAGTCGGCCGAGACGAGCTTGCTGCCCTGCTCGGCGATGAAGGCGGAACGGATCTCACGGCCGAGCTCCGTGCGAATCGGGATCGACTGCAGGTTCGGGTTCGAGGTGGAAAGCCGGCCGGTCGCGGCCACCGCCTGGTTGATGGTCGTGTGCAGGCGACCGTCGTCGCCGATCAGAGTGGGCAGCGGGCCGAGGTAGGTGTTGATCAGCTTGCTCAGCTCACGCCACTCCTCGATCACGCCGACGATCTCGTGCTCGCCGCGGATCGAGCGCAGCACGCGTGTGTCGGTCGAGTAGCCCGTCTTGCCCTTGCGCCCGGGGGTGAGTTGCAGCTTCTCGAAGAGAATCTTCGCGACCTGCTGGGTGGACCCGAGCATGAACTCCTCGCCCGCGAGCTCGTGCGCGCTCGACTCCAGCTCCTCCACGCGGTCGGCGAGGCGTGCGGTGATCTCGCCCATGCGGTAGGTGTCGATGCGAACGCCGGCGTCCTCCATGTCGGCCAGCACCTGGGTCAGCGGCAGCTCGATGGACTCGTAGAGCTCGAGGTTCCCCCGCTCCAGCAGGCGAGCGCGCATCTGAGACACCAGCCGGAGCGGCAGCGCCGCGCGGCGCAGCAGCGCGGTCGTCTCCTCGTCCGTCTCCGGCTCGGGCCGCACATCGACCCCGTACTCGAGCGCGAGGTCGTCGAGCTCGTAGGACGCCCGCCCCGGCTCGATCAGGTAGGCCGCGAGCAGCGTGTCGTCGGCAGGCACGATGCGCTGAGCCTTGGCATCGTGAGCCACGGCCGAGAAACCTTGTAACACGGTGTTACTTGGCCTCGGGCCGACGATCACGCCCTCGTCGGTCGCGATGGCTACGCGGTTTTCGCCGACCGCGAGCCCGACCGTTCGACCTTGTAACACTGTGTTACTTGGGTCCTCGGCCTCGTGCCACCCGAGCGCCTCGCCCTCGACGGGCTCCCGGTCGGCGGCCGGGAGGGCCTCGTCCAGCTGATCGACCCGTTGGAGCAGCGCCCGGAACTCGAAGCGACGGAACATCTCCGCGAGCTGCGAGCGGTCCGGCGGTGCGAGCACGAGCTGGGCCGGGTCGCAGTCGATGTCGAGGTCGCGACGCATGGTCGCGAGCTCCTTGGAGTTGCGCGCCTGGTCGGCGTGCTCGGCGATCGACTTCCGCCGCGCCGGGGTCAGCTCGTCGACGTGCTCGAGCACACCCTCGAGCGAAGCGTACGTCGCGATCAGCTGCGACGCCGTCTTGTCGCCGATACCCGGGACGCCGGCGATGTTGTCGGACGGGTCGCCCTTGAGGCCGATGAAGTCGGGCACCTTGTCGGCGGTGATGCCCAGCCGGGCCTCCACGCGCTCGGGCGTGTACACGTTCACGTCCGCGACTCCGCGCGGGGTCATCATCAGGCAGACGTTGTCGGTGACGAGCTGGAAGGCGTCGCGGTCGGTCGAGACGACGCACGTCTTGATCCCCGCCTCGTCGGCACGGGTGGCGAGCGTGGCGATCACGTCGTCCGCCTCCCAGCCCTCGAACTCGAGGTTCCGATAGCCGAACGCCTCGACGATCGGACGGAAGAACGGGAACTGCTCTCGCAGGAGATCCGGCATCGGCCGACGATCCTGCTTGTACTCGGCGGACAACTCGGCGCGGTGCACCGGGCGCGTGTCCCAGGCGACGGCGACGCCCTTCGGCCGGTAGTCCGAGAGCAGCTTGAACAGCATGTTCGTGAACCCGAGCAGCGCGCCGGTGGCGAAGCCCTCGCTCGTGGCCAGCTCCTCGGGCAGTGCGAAGAACGCGCGGTAGGCGAGGTTGTTGCCGTCGACGAGGAAGAGCTCGCAGTCGCGGGCCGGCGCGTCGTCGAGTTCGAGCTCGGCCCCGGTGAGCGTCTTCGGGGACATGGCCCAACGCTATCGTCCCGAGCCGATGCGCCGAGTTCCGCTCCTGTACGGCTCGCGGCTGGTGGTCGCCGACACCGGCGAGGATGCAGTGGCAGTCGCACCGCCTGCGCCTCCGGACGAGGCGATCGCCGACGTCGGCGCTGCCATTCGGGACGCGCTCCGTTTTCCACTCGCCGGCGACTCGCTGGAAACGTTGGTGCCGCGCGGCGGACGCGCGACGATCCTGGTCGAGCCGCCGGCGCTACCCGTCCCCGGCTCGGCCCGCGACCCACGGCAGGCCGCGCTGGTCGCCGCGTCTGACGAGCTCGAGCGGCTCGGCGTGCCGAGCGAGCGGCAGACGATCCTCGTGGCCGGAGGGCTCGCCCGCAGGCCGGGCAGGAGGACGGTCGAGAGCCTCGTCACACCGCAGTTCGCGCTGCGGTTCCGCGGCAACGTGGTCGTGCACGACGCGGAGGATCCGGGCCTCGTCGACCTCGGGCCGAGCGGAGACGTCCCTCTGCGGGTCGCGCGCGCGCTGGTCGATACGGATGTGGTCGTCACGATCGGGGCCGCGCAGACGCTCCTGCACGGAGGCCCCGCCTCGCTACTCGCCGCCTCGGGCGCCGAGACGGTGCGCGGCGCTGCGGCCGACTCCCTGCTGGAAGCGCACTCGGCGTCGGGCTGGCAGCTCGCGGTCGCGCTCGAGCGCGCGCTGGCACGGCGAGTGCCGCTGATCGGCGCGTCGCTGGCGCTCGACCTGCCGCGGCTGTCCGGGACGTTGCGCGGCTACCCGTACGAGCCGGCAGCGGTGGACCGGATCGCGGCGTCGCGACTCGCGCGCGCCTTCACCCTGGTTCCGAGCGCACTGCGCATGCGGATGCTGGCCTCGCTGCCGGTGGAACTGACCGCTTCGGCGGCGTTCGGCGGCCCGCCTTCAGTTGCGCACGCGGAGGCACTCGTCCGCGGGGTCGAGACCGGAAGCGCCACGCTCGAGGAGCCTCTCGACACGCTGTGCATCGGCATCCCGCGAACCACGCTCGCGCTGCCCCGCGAGCGCCCCAACGCGCTCGCGGTCGCCGCGCTCGGCCTCGGCTACGCGCTCCGGCTGTGGCGGAACGCCTTTCCCGTCCGGGAAGGGGGGACGGTGATCCTCGTCTCGCCGTTTCGCCGCCGCTTCGCACACCCGACGCAGCAGCCGTACCGGGCGTTCTTCCAGGCGACCCGCACCGGCCGGCCGGCCGCGACGCTCGCCGAGGCCGAGCGTGCAGCCGCCACAGACCCTCGGGCGATCGAGGCGTATCGCGACGGCCGTACGTGCCACCCGCGGCTGCCCTTCGCCGACTGGGACGCCTGCCGGCCCGCGCTGGACCGGCTCGGGGCGGTGCTCGTCGCCGGCTGTCGGGATGCGACCGCCGCTCGCCAGCTCGGGTTCGTCCCCACGCACGGGATCTCGGCCGCCTTCACAATGGCCCGCGGCCTCGGCGGCGACAGTCATCGCGTGGGCTTCCTGCTCTCGCCGCCCTACTTCCCCGTCAGGGTCGGCGAGCCCGGCTAGACCCTAGGTCACTCCTCGCCGAGGTAGGTCTTGCGCACCTGCTCGTTCTCCCGCAGGGCCTTGGCGTCGTCGGCGAGCGCGACCGTGCCGGTCTCGAGGACGTAGCCCCGGTTGGCGACGTCCAGGGCCATCAGCGCGTTCTGCTCGACCAGCAGGATCGGCGTCCCCTGCTTGTTGATCTCCACGATGATCTCGAAGATCCGCTCGACGAAGATCGGCGCGAGGCCCATCGACGGCTCGTCGAGGAGCAGCAGCGTCGGGTGGGCCATCAACGCCCGGCCGATCGCGCACATCTGCTGCTCGCCGCCCGACATCGTCCCGGCCTTCTGCGTCTTGCGCTCCGCCAGGCGCGGGAAGAGCGTGAACACGCGCTCGAGGTCGCCCTTCAGGCCCGCCTTGTCCTTCCGCTGGAAGGCCCCCATCTCCAGGTTCTCGAGCACGGTCATCCGCGGGAAGAGCTTCCGGCCCTCCGGGGATTGGGCCACGCCTCGAGACACGATGTCGTGCGGAGCGTCGTAGGTGATGTCCTTACCGCGAAAGCGGATCCGCCCGCGGCGGGGGTGGTTGAGCCCGTTGATCGAGCGGAGCGTCGTCGACTTGCCTGCGCCGTTTGCGCCAAGCAGGGTGACGATCTCGCCGTCGTGCACCTCCAGTGTGACGCCTTTCAGCGCATGGATGGCGCCGTAGTAGGTGTGGATGGCCTCGAGCTCGAGGACCGGCGGCTCGGCCGTGGCCGGCGGCGGCGACTGAGAGATGTGCCCTTCGCTCACGAGGCGACCGCCGCCTTGCCGAGGTACGCCTCGATCACCCGCGGATCCTTCTGGACGTCCTGGGGAGTCCCCTCGGCGATTTTCTCCCCGTAGTCGAGCACGGTCACACGGTCTGACACGCCCATGACCACGCGCATATCGTGCTCAATCATCAACACCGTCAGGCCGCGCTTGGTGCGCAGCTCCTGGACGAAGGAGGTGAAGTCGGCGGTCTCCTGCGGATTCATGCCGGCAGTGGGCTCGTCGAGGAGGAGCAGCTTCGGCTCGGTCGCCAGCGCGCGCGCCACTTCGAGCCGACGCTGGTCGCCGTACGGCAGGTTGCGCGCGTAGTTCCCCGACTGGCGGCCGAGCGAGCAGTAGTCGAGCAAGTCGAGCGCGCGTTCCTCGGCGTCCTTCTCCTCACGACGCACCTTCGGGGTGCGCAGAACGCCGCCGATGATCCCGCTCTTCAGACGGCAATGCATGCCGACCAGGACGTTCTCGAGCGCGGTCATGTCCTGGAACAGCCTGATGTTCTGGAAGGTCCGGCCGATGCCGCGCTCGGTGACCGCGTGCGGCGGCTTGCCGGTGATGTCCGTCCCGTCGAACACGACGATCCCCTGCGTCGGCTTGTAGACGCCGGTGATCATGTTGAAGAAGGTCGTCTTGCCGGCGCCGTTCGGGCCGATCAGGCTGACGATCGCGCCCTCTGGAATGGTGAAGTCGACGCTGGAGACGGCCACGAGCCCTCCGAACTCCTTGCGCATGCCCACTGCCTCGAGCAGATTCGCCATTGGCTAGGCCTTCTCCACGTCGTACTCGTATTCGTCGTGGACGCCGAGCTGGTACTCGCGTTTCTGGCGCGCGCTCGGCAGGAGCCCCTGCGGCCGAAGGAGCATGACGAGCACGATGATCACCCCGTAGATCCCGCCCGAGTACTCCGGCACGTCCACGTGCGTGCCGAAATGCAGGTTCACCCAGGCTCCGGTGTTGGCCAGGCCCTCCTGGTTCAGGTATGTGAGGAACGCGGCTCCGAGCATCACCCCCCACACGTTGCCCATGCCGCCGAGGATGACCATGCAGAGGATGAACACCGAGATGTTGAAGTAGAAGTCCTGCGGGAACGTCGAGCTCTTGAACGCCGCGAAGTAGGCGCCCGCGATCCCTCCGAAGAACGCACCGCACGCGTAGGCCCAGGTCTTCGTCCGCATCAGCGGGATGCCCATCGCCGAGGCGGCGACCTCGTCCTCGCGGATCGCGACCCAGGCGCGCCCGAGCCGGGAGTCACGCAGCCGGATCGAGCAGAAGACGGTGAAAGCGAGCAACGCCAGGGCAGTCCAGTAGAAGACTCGCGCGCTGTTCGCGTTGGTCAGGTAGTTGGCGGGCAGGAAGCCTCCGGTCCAGCCCGAGAGCGTGTTGCCGAACCCTGGTGAGTCGACCGGCGTGATTCCCTGCGGCCCGCCGGTCAGGTTGAAGCCGCCGAGGTCGTTCCCGTTGCGGGCGATCTGCGGGAGGATCTCGCCGAAGCCGAGCGTGACGATCGCCAAGTAGTCGCCACGCAGCCGCAGCGTCGGCAGGCCGATGATTACTCCGATCAAGGCCGTCAGGAGCCCGGCGGCCGCCAGGATCAGCCAGATCGAGACGTGGATGCCGCCGATCCCGGGCGTGATCCCGACACCGCCGAGGTTGAAGTTGACCGCGGGCACGGTCGCGACCGGGCAGTTGTCGATTCCGAAGCCTGCTTTCGGGCACTTGGCGCCGGCGAACTGGGTCGAGGCGAGCCAGGCGGCGGTGTAGGCGCCCATCGCGTAGAAGGCGACGTAGCCGAGGTCGAGCAGGCCGGCGTAGCCGACGACGATGTTCAGGCCGACGGCCATCATCACGAAGACGAGCATCACGACGCCGGTCTCGGTGCTCGGGAACTCCCCGAAGATCGGGATCGTGAACATGTGCCCCGACCAGTACGGGAACGTGATCGCGAGAATGAGGCCCGCCAGCGGGATCGCGATCCTGCCGAGCAGCGGCACCTTGCTCCACTCGGGCACGTAGATCAGCCCGACGACGAGGAACGCGAGGTAGGCGGTGCCGTCGAAGGTGAAGATCGAAGTAGAGCCGGTCGACCCGAACGAAGCCTCGAGCACGTTGACGAAGATCGCGAGCAGGAACGCGATCACCCCGCCGACGGCCAACTTCCCCAGACGCTGCTGCCAGCCCGGCCACCCGTGGAATCCTTCGGGCGTCAGGCCGACCCAGCCCAGAGCCCCCCACCACACCGAGCTGACCTGCGAGCCGAGATGGACGCGACCCGGCATCAGCCTCCCTCGGGCGTCCGCTCGCCGAGGAGGCCCTCGGGGCGGAAGACGAGGGTGAGGATCAGGATCACGAAGATGATCGTCGACTTCCAATCGGAGCCGGGCGTGAACCGCGTGAGGCCGTCGTTGAAGTTCTCGATCAGGCCGATGAGGATCGAGCCGAGGACGGCGCCGGGCAGGTTGCCGATCCCGCCGATCACGGCCGCGGTGAAGGCGAAGAGGCCCAGGCGGAAGCCGGTGTCGAACTGGACGTTCGTCGCGAAAAGCGCGTAGAGCACCCCGGCGAAGCCGGCGAGACAGCCGGCGGTCAGGAACGTGAACGAGATCGTCCGGTTGACGTTGATCCCCATCATCGCGGCGGCGTCCTTGTCCTGGGCGACCGCACGCATCGCCTTGCCCGACTTCGTCTTCTGGACGAGCCAGACCAGCGCGAGCAGCGTGGGGATCGTCACTACGAAGACGATCAGCTGGTTCCAGGTCATGTCGGCCTTGCCGATATGGAAGATCTGGCTGTTCGGAAGGATGTCGTCGCGGATCGACACCGGCGCCGGCCCCTTCCAGACCAGGCCTGCGGTCTGGAGGATGAAGGAGACGCCGATCGCGGTGATCAAGGGGGCGAGGCGCGGCGCGTTCCGGAGCGGACGGTAGGCGACCGTCTCGATCGTGGTGTTGAGGAACCCGGTGAACGCCGCCGTGATCAGCAGCATCGGGACGATCCAAATGAGGACGTTGCCCGACGCACCGAGGCCGAACGCACTGACCAACGTGACGGTCATCATCCCGCCGAGCATGAACACGTCGCCGTGGGCGAAGTTGATCAGCTCGAGAATCCCGTAGACGAGCGAGTAGCCGAGCGCGATCAGCGCGTAGACCATCCCGATCGTCAGGCCGACCAGGAAGAGGTCGAGGAAGTGCGTCGGGTCGTCGATCAGGTTGGCGCCGAGCCAGAAGACGATCAGCCCGATGAAGACGAACGCGAGCACCTGCACCGGGGAGACACGAAACCTGCGCCGCTGGGGAAGGGCGTCTACGGACGTCTGGGTCGCCACGGGGAGCGGCAAGCTTAAACGGCTCGCGTCTGCTTTTCGAGCGGGGTCGGGGCCGGCTCAGTGGGCGGAAACCGGGCCTCTACAATGGGCCTGCGCGCGGCGGTGTCGGAACTGGTAGACGAGGCGGCCTCAAAAGCCGCTGCCCCTCGGGGCGTGTGGGTTCGATTCCCACCCGCCGCACTCGCTCACCGCGCCTCCGGCGCGAGTTCGCTCCCACGGGGGAAACGGCCGGTTTCCCCCGTGAGCCCCCTTCCGCGACTGCGTTCGCACCTCAGCCGCGTGGGGAGCCGCGCCCGCCCATGTCGGTCGCGACGGCGGGAATAGACTGACCGGCGATGAAGCGGGTCGGAATTCTCACCGGCGGCGGCGACTGCCCCGGGCTGAACGCGGTCATCCGCGCGGTCGCACGCCGGTCGTTCGGGCGCGCGTACGAGGTGGTCGGCGTGCGGAACGGCTGGCGAGGCCTCGTCGACGCCGACACGACCGCGTTGACGATCCGGGAGGTCTCCGGGCTGCTGCCGCGCGGGGGCACGGTGATCGGCACCTCGCGGACGAACCCGTACAAAGTCGAGGGCGGCGTCGACGCCGTACGACGCAATTTCGCCGAGGCGGGCCTCGATGCGCTGGTCGCGATCGGCGGCGAGGACACGCTCGGCGTCGCGGCACGGCTCTACGCCGAGCACGAGCTGCCGGTGGTCGGCGTGCCGAAGACGATCGACAACGATCTCTCGGCGACCGACTACACCTTCGGCTTCGATACCGCGGTCGCGATCTGTACCGAGGCGATCGACCGGCTGCACACGACGGCCGAGTCGCACAACCGCGTGATGGTGGTCGAGGTGATGGGCCGCCACACGGGCTGGATCGCCGTGGTGAGCGGGATCGCCGGCGGGGCCGACGTGATCCTGATTCCCGAGCAGCCGATCTCCGTCGAGGAGGCGTGCGTCGAGCTGAAGAAGCGGCACGAGCGGGGCAAGGACTTCTCGATCGTGGTCGTCAGCGAGGGCTACAAGCTGACCTACGACACAGGCGAGCAGCGCGAGGTGACGCAGGAGGCCGAGCTCGACCAGTTCGGTCATGTCCGCCTGGGCGGGGTCGGTGAGCAGCTCGCCCGGGAGATCGAGGAGCGCACGGGCTTCGAGACCCGCGTGACGGTGCTCGGGCACGTCCAGCGTGGCGGCTCGCCGACCGCCCGCGACCGCGTGCTCGCCACCCGCTACGGGCTGAAGGCTGCCGACCTCGTCCACGAGGGGAAGTTCGGCCGGATGGCCGCCCTCCACGGCGACGCGATCGTGGACGTCTCGCTGGCCGACGCGACCGCCGAGCTGAAGACCGTCCCGCCGGACTGGTACGAGGTGGCGCGCGCCTTCTTTGGCTAGCTCGACCGCGCCGCTGCGGTGAGCGCTGCTCGGGCGTTCCCCGCCGACAGCTCCCCGGTGGCGCGCCCTCGGCCGGTGCGCGCTCGATTCGGCCGGCGTCGAGACGTTCGTCTATCGCGCGGACGAGCTCAGCAAGCGTGACAGCGGGCCGACCTGCTCACGCTCCCCCTTCTTCGGGACCGGGCCGCCACTCGTAGCGCGCGTCGGGCGTCTTCTCCTCGTTTCCGGCACCGTCCGTCTCGTACAACAGCCGGCCGCCGAGCGACTCGTAGAAGCTGCGGGCGCGTGTGTTCTCGCGGAAGACCCACCAGCCGAACCCTTTCGGCCGCGCCTCCTGCGCGCGCCGGAACAGCGCCGACCCCACGCCGGCGCGCTGCGCCTCGGGCGCGACGTAGAGCGCGTCGAGATCGTCCTCGCGGACGACCGCGAACCCGACGACGCTCCCGCCGCGCTCGTATACCCAGGCCTCGCCGGTCAGACGGCCGCGGTACCACGCCTCGACGTCCTCGGCCGTGTGCAGCACGGGCAGCCACGGCATCGCCTCCGCACGCGACTCGCAGAAGATCCGGGCGACCGCCGCGGCATCCTCCGGGCTCGCCTGTCGGATCATCACGAGAGCAGCTCGACGAGCGGGAACGAGCGGTGCCGCCGCGGGGGGACGATGAAGTTCTGCCGGTGGGTCGTGCGCAGGATCGAGTTGAAGCCCTGACCGCGGTCGCGCGGGGCGAACGGCAGCCGCGTGCCGTCCGGTAGCACCCCGTCCATGGCCAGCCGGCCGCGGTTGAAATCGTCGCTGGACGGGTTGAAGACGACGAAGTGGACCCCGGCGGCGGCGCCGTCGGCCATCCCGTCGCGCGTCGGATCGGCACTCCACGCGAACGGGTTGTCCAGCGTGTTGAAGTCGGCCCGGTGCGGGATCGCCGTGCCCGGCCCGTACACGGCGCCGCTCGTCCCGACCGCGGTCGTCGCCAGGCGGGAGACCGTCTGGAGCGAGGCGGAATGGCCGATCTGTTTCGACGCGACGAAGTCTCGCTTCACCTTCGCCTGGCTCGAAACATCGTCCGGCCCCTGGGGGACCGTGAGCACGTCCTCCGACACCTTCAGCCCCGGCCGGAACACGGTCGAGACGCGTTCGTCGTGCGGGAAGTTGACGTACCAGGCCTCCAGGTCCTCCGAGATGTGTGAGACGGCGAGGTGTGTTCCTTCCGTGAAGTAGCCCGGCGAGCCGAACCCGAGCTCCTCGACGTTCGCGATCTTCTCCGGCCCGAGACCGGCCTTCTGGGTCGACGTGAACCCGAGGAACAGTTCGGCCTCGTCGGGAATCAGGTACGAGCCGGGCACCTGCGCCGCGACCGCCATCCGCTTGGGCAGACTCCGGCCTCCGTCGAACCCGCCGCCCGCGAAGCCTTTGCGGATGCTCATCACCCGGAAGAGGTCGAGGTCCTGGAACAGCGCCTTCGACCCGGCCGCAATGTGGTCGAGCTGGTCGCTGCGCAGGAGCACCGCGACGTCGTTGTCCTCCAAGATCAGCCCCGGCGGGTCGCTCGGGAAGCGCCTGGAGTCGAGCAGCACGCGGACGGGCTTGCTCGCCGTCTTCGTCGCGCGACGGTCGGTGGGCAGGTGGCGCTCGGCGAGCTTCGGGACGTACGCACGGAAGTACGGCAGGCCCCAGGCGACGGTGATGCCGAGGCCGGCGGCGCTCGGCTCGAACTGCGCCTCCAGCTTTCGCAACGTGTGCTCGAGCTCCGACTGGGCCTCGGCGAGCGCGTCTCGGCGCTCCGCGACTGCGAGCTTTGCGGTGACGAGCTGATGGTGCAGTGGCGGGACGACCACTTCCACGCCGTTGTCCTGGACGAGCCGGACGTCGCGGAGCACGTGCTGCTCGGGCGGCAGCCCCCCGGCCGCCGGGCGCGTGGAAGAGCCGGTCAACTGGTCGACGAGCTCGTAGACGCCGCCCGTGGCGAGGACTGCACCGGCGCCGCCGGCGAGGAGCAGCTTCCGTCTTGTCAGGCGCATCGCCGGCTACTGCTGCGGCTCGACCAGCACGAGCGAGGCAAGCTCGCGGTTCAGGTTCCGCACGACCATCGGGAACGTGAGCGGCGGCGCGACGTGCTGGCTCAGCGTGTACAACGACCCGCCGTGCTTCCACGCGTACAGGACGTGCCACTGGTCGGCGTCCTGGTTGACCGTGTACTCGGTGACACGGAAGCCGGCGATCGTCTTCTGGCCCTGCGAATCGTCGAAGCACGGCACCTTGGTCACGTGCCTCTTGCCGTCGACGAGCTCGACCGAGCGGCAGGTCGGGACCTTCGTCACCCCCGGGTAGCCGCGGAGGTTGATGTGGATCTCCTGGCCGAGCTCCTGCCAGACGAAGCCGATGAGGTAGCTGCGATCCCTGCCGACCGAGTCGATGTTGTTCCAACGGCCGCCGATCTGGCCGGTCAGCGGGTCGGGCACCCAGCTCGGGCAGTAGACCGGCGCGTCGATCCTGTTCGCCAGCTTCTGCCAGCTCTGCTGCCACGCCGCCGGGCACTTCTTCGCCGCCGACGCGGCCGCCTCGCCTTTCGACAGGCGCGGGGCCGAGTCGGACGCGCCGCAGCCGGCGAGTGCCAACACGGCGAGCAGGAGGAGAAGCGGCGTCGTTCTCACAGGCGGTAGACGGAGACCCAGGGCCCGGTCAGCCCGTGCCCGGCCCGAACATGGTAGACGCGTTTTCCCTGCATCCGCAGCTGGTCGTAGAAGCGGGCCTCGCGCGGGTAGCGGTCGCGGGCGGCGAGCACGCGGTCGGCGACGGCGCCGGTGACGAGGACGTAGCGAACGCCTTCTGCCCGCAGCCGGCCGACGTCGCGGTCCGGGTCGAATGGCCTGCCCGGCCCAGGCAGTGCGAGGGCGACGATCCGGTAGCCGTCGAGTTCCGGCGTCGACGACTCGGCGGCAACGGCGGCGTCCCGCGGGACGTTGCGAACGATCCAGCCGTGCGCGACCGCGCGCGTGTCCGTGCGGGTCAGCCGCACGTCGTCGGCGATCGCCCAGACCAGCGGGACGATCGCGAGGCCGAGTGTCACCGGCGCCAGAGCCCGCAATCGCCCGGCGAGCACTGCCAGCGGCGGAACGAGCGGCAGCACATACCGGTCGAAGTGCGCGCGGATCGTCAGCAGGTCGGCGAGATAGACGAGCACGAACGCGGCCAGGATCAGATCGGTCCGGGTGTGCCTGCGGAGCGCGAGGACCAGCCCCACCACTGCGATCACGAGCACGGGGCCGAGCCCGCTCCACAGCTTCCCCGTGAACGAGAAGAGCGCCCATGAGTCGTGCTCGAAGCCGAGCCACCCGTCGCGGGCGAGCCGCTGTACACGGGACGCGTCCGACCACGCCTGGCGCGGGTGGACAACGACGAACGGGCTGGTGGCGAGGAAGGCGAGGATCGCGAGGCCGATCGAGATCGCCAACCGCCGCCACAGCCCCCAGCCCGCCACCAACAGCGGCACGAGCAGGAAGACAGCCGGATACTTCGCACTCGCCGCCAGCCCGGCGGCGACGCCTGCCCACTCGAGTCTCCCGGTGACCGCGAGTGCGAGCGCGACCGTGATCAGCGCGGTCATCGGCACGTCGGTGACGGCAGTGTGCGAGTAGGCGACGCCGATCGTCTCCACGGAGACCACGACGGCTGCAACAAGCCCTGCTGTCCTCCCGTACGCGGCACGGCCCAGCCACCAGGCGGCTGCGGCGCCGCCGACGCCGAACGCAGCGATCACCAGGCGGGCGGTCAGGTAGGACGGCTCGTCCTGCCATGCCTGGAAAGGAGCGAGGACGTAGAGGAGCAGCGAGGGGTAGTCGAACCAGTGCGGGTCGAGCCCGCCGCCGTGAACGATCTCCCACGCGCGCGGGACAATGTTCTGCTCGTCGGGATCGAGCAGGTTGCCGAACGGGAGGCCGTACCCGATCCCGACCAGCCGCAGGGCCGCCGCGAGCGCCAGGATCGCGGCGAGAAAGGGGAGCGTCCTTCGGACGCGAATCCGCACCACCGTGAGCCGGCGTGGCCCGCGCGGCGCCGCGACCGCGCTCTCGGCTTCTGGCGATGCACTCCGCGCGTGAGCCAGGGCACCGGCCGTGCGACAGCAAACCCGCCACGGCCGGCTTTCCGCAGTCCTAGACAGGGGGCGGCACGCCGCCGACGAGATGGGCGACGTCGGCCGAGCCGACGAGGACGGCGTCGATCCCGGCGCGTTCGAGCGCGAGCACCTCCTGGCGGGTGGTGGCCGGCAGATCGGCGATTGCGAGCTTCCCGGCCGGTACGTCGGGCAGCAGGTCGAGGATGCGCTCGACGTGGGTCTCGTCGTCCTCGGCCTCGCGCGGCGAGAGCAGGAAGATCTCGGGATCGATCCGCTCGAGCGAGTCGGCGAGCGATTCCTCGTCGTGGACGTCCACGACGATCTCTAGGCCAAGGTCTTGGGCGCGGCGGTGAAGCTCCTCGAGATGCTCCTCGTCGTCGTGATCCTCGACGACGATCAGGCAAGCGTCGGCGCCGGCGTCGCTGGCCGCCTCGGGTGAGGCATCGACGCGGAACAGGATCGGCAGGCCGGTCGCCTCGCGCAGGTTGGGGGCGGACGCTCTGACGGCAAGCCCCTCGGCCCCCTGCTCCTCGGCCGACCGCGCCGTGTCCGGGTCGGCGACGAGCGCGATGATCGAGATCCCGTCTCCCTCGGAGATCGCCTGGCTGAGGCGGCGGCCGCCGGTCACTGACGCGTGATGCTACTCGACTGTATATCGGTAGTCGGCGCCGGGCAGAGCCCGGCACCGACGCAAGAGGCGGTCATTCTAGGTACCGATCGGGTGCCAGACCGTCTTCAGCTCGAGGAAAGCGGCGATCTCCCAGGGGCTCTGCGCGGTCGGCTCGGCGCGGACGACTCGCTTGACGTTCTCGGCGGCGAGCTTCTCCAGGTCGGGGGCCAGGCCGTCGGCGCCGGTGACGTCGATCGCGTTCACGTCCATGTGCCCGGCAAGCCAGGGCGCGAGCTCATCGCGGTAGCCAGTGAGGATGTTGACGACGCCGCCGGGGACGTCCGCTGTAGCGAGCACCTCGCCGAGCTCGACCGCGGCGAGCGGGCTCGGCTCGGAGGCGACGACGACGGCCGCGTTCCCCCCGACGATCGCTGGGGCGACCCTGGAGACGAGCCCCTCGAGGGCGGGCTCGTCGGGTGCGAGGATCCCGACCACGCCGGTCGGTTCCGGGATCGTGAAGTTGAAGTACGGCCCGGCGACCGGGTTCGTGCCCCCGATCACCTGAGCGAGCTTGTCGGCCCAGCCGGCGTACCAGACGAGGCGGTCGATCGAGCGGTCGACCTCGGCCTCACCGGAGCAGAGCTGTGCCAGGTCGGCACGGCGAGCCTCGAGCATCTCCGCGATGCGGTAGACGACCTGCCCTCGGTTGTAGGCGGTCGCTCCGGCCCAGCCGCCCTGGGCGGCTCGGGCGGCGCGCACGGCGTCTCTGAGGTCTTTCCGCGAGGCGCGGGCGACGTTCTGGCCCTCGGCGAGGTAGGTTCGGCCCGACTCCGACCGCGGAAACGCGCCCCCAACGTAGAGCTTGTAGGTCTTCCTGACAGGCAGACGATCAGACACCGGCCACCTCGGCGTGGTCCGCAGAGACGTCGTATGTCCAGAACTCGACCACGTTGCCGTCCGGGTCCGTCACGTAGGCGGCTCTCCCGCGTCCCTCGTCCTCGGACGAGAGCACCTCGGGGAGCAGCCCGAACTCCTCGAGCCGGGCGACCAACTCGCCGAAACCGCTCTCGTCGACCTGGAAGGCGTAGTGGACGTGGACGCCACCGCGGCCGTCGGCGATCCCGACCTGCGGCCGCCACAGGCCGATCCTCGACCGACCGGCCAGAACCCACACGCGTTCGTCCGAGCGTTCGTACAGCGGCAGCCCCAGGCACCCGACGTAGAAGTCGATCGACCGCTCGAGGTCAAGGACCTCGAGGACGATCTCGTTGACGCCCGAGACGCCGAAGCCGGTCATCGGCCTTTCAGGACGATGCTCAAGGCGTTCCCGGCCTCCTCCCCACTGCGATCGTAGGAAGAAATTCGTGACCTGTCGGCTACGGGAATGTGACAAGAGCATGTCAATCTCGTTGACCTCACTCGAACTCCAGATAGGGCTCGAGCCCGTGGCGGCCACCCTCGCGGCCGAAACCGGACTCCTTGTAGCCCCCGAACGGCGAGGCCGGGTCGAAGCGGTTGAACGTATTCGCCCATACCACGCCGGCACGCATCCGCTCGGCCATCCAGAGGATGCGCGAGCCCTTCTCGGTCCAGATCCCGGCGCTCAACCCGTACGGCGTGTTGTTCGCCTTCTCCACCGCCTCCGCGGGCGTCCGGAAGGTCAGCACGGAGAGCACCGGCCCGAAGATCTCCTCCTGCGCGATCCGGTAGCTCTGCGCAACGTTCGTGAACACCGTGGGCGCGAACCAGTATCCCCTCTCCGGCAGCTTGCAGGGCGGCTGGTAGATCTCCGCGCCCTCCTCCTCGCCGGCCGCGACCAGCTCCTGAATCTTCTCCAGCTGCGCGCGCGAGTTGATCGCGCCCACGTCCGTGTTCTTGTCGAGCGGATCGCCGACGCGGAGCGTCTTCATCCGCCGTTTCAGCTTCTTGACCACGTCCTCGTGGATGGACTCCTGCACGAACAGCCGCGAGCCGGCACAGCAGACGTGGCCCTGGTTGAAGTAGATGCCGTTGACGATCCCCTCGACCGCCTGGTCGAGCGCGCAGTCGTCGAAGACGACGTTCGCGGCCTTGCCGCCGAGCTCGAGCGTCAGCCGCTTCCCGGTGCCGGCCACCTGACGCTGGATCGCCTTGCCCACCTCGGTCGAGCCGGTGAAGGCGATCTTGTCGACCTCACCCTCGACGAGCGCCGCCCCGGCGCGACCGTCGCCGGTGACGATGTTCACCACCCCCGCCGGCAGCTCCGCCTGCCGGACGACGTCGCAGAACAGCAGCGCGGTCAGCGGCGTCGTCTCGGCCGGTTTGAGCACGACCGTGTTCCCGGCCGCCAGCGCCGGCGCGATCTTCCAGGCCAGCATCAGCAACGGGAAGTTCCACGGGATGATCTGGCCGGCCACGCCGACCGGACGCGGGCGCCGGTTCGGGAACGCGTACTCGAGCTTGTCCGCCCAGCCGGCGTAGTAGAAGAAGTGAGCAGCGGCCAGCGGGAGGTCGACGTCGCGCGACTCCTTGATCGGCTTGCCTCCGTTCAGGGATTCGAGCACGGCGAATTCACGCGAGCGCTCCTGGAGAATGCGCGCGATCCGGAACAGGTACTTCGCCCGCTCCGAGCCGGGCAGCGCCGACCAGCCGTTCTCGAACGCCTGGCGGGCGCTGGCAATTGCGCCCTCGACCTCCTCCGGCGTCGCCTGGCCGATCTCGGCGAGTGGCTCCTCGCTCGCCGGAGCGATCGTCGTGTACGTCTCGCGTGGCTCCAGCCACTCGCCGCCGACGAAGTGGCCGTATCGCTCGTCGAGCTGGACGATCTCGCGCGACTCGGGCGCGGGCGCGTATTCCCACTCCGAGGGGACGAGCGCCTGCTTCGTCTTCTTCTCGAGCTCGGCCACTAGTCGACGGTGAAGTAGTCGGGCGACTGGTAGCGGCCCGTCCGCTCCTTGCGGATCTGCATCAGCACGTCGTTCAGCAGCGTCGAGGCACCGATGCGGTACAGGTCGGGTGTAAGCCATTCGGCGCCCAGCGTCTCGTACAGTTGCACGAGGTACTGAACAGCCTGCTTCGCCTGGCGGATCCCGCCGGCCGGCTTCATCCCGACCATCCGCCCTGTCTCCTCGTGGACATCGCGGATCGCCTCCAGCATGCAGAGGGTCACCGGCAGCGTCGCCGCGCCGGAGAGTTTGCCCGTGGACGTCTTGACGAAGTCGGCGCCGGCGGCCATGGCCAGCAGCGACGCCCGCCGAACATTGTCGTACGTGCCGAGCTCCGCCACTTCGAGGATCACCTTCAGGTGGGCATCTCGGCACGCCTGTTTCACCTGGACGATCTCGTCATAGACCTTCGCATAGCGTCCGGAGAGAAACGCGCCCCGGTCGATCACCATGTCGACCTCGTCGGCGCCCAGCTCGACGACCTCCTCGGCCTCACGCACCTTGACGTCGATCGGCGACTGACCCGACGGGAACGCGGTCGCCACCGAGGCGACCTTGACGCTGGAGCCGCGCAGCCGTGCGACTGCGGTCGGGACGAGATTCGGGTACACGCAGAGCGCCGCGCACGAGGGGATCGACTCGTCGCTCGGGTCGGGCCGCACCGCCTTCGTCGCCAACGCGTGCACCTTCCCCGGCGTGTCGGCGCCCTCGAGCGTGGTCAGGTCGGTCATCCGGATCGCCAGGTCCAGCGCGAAGAGCTTCGCCTCCTTCTTGATCGACCGCTTGGCCAGCGCCTCGGCCCTGGCCTCGAGCGCGACCGCATCGACCGAGCCGATTCGCGGCAGCCGAGGCTCGAGCGGAAGCTCGAAGCCGCGCGCGAGAACTGGTGCCTTGGCCATGCATTGAGTCTAGCCCCGGCGAAAAGCAGGGACAGCCCGGGAGGACTGTCTGTGCAGTGAAGCGTCGCGCTGCTCGTAAGCGAGCGACTCGAGCACTTTGAGCCGCGAGCCCACCGCGCCGGCGCGATCGCCGCCAGCACGCCGGCCGAGAGCGCGGCCCAGACGAAATAGACGAGCAGGGTGCCGGGGATGGCGAACGAAACGCCCTGGTTCGACAGCGCCTTCGTCACCGGACGGGCGAGGAAAGACGCCGAGTGGGAGGCCGAGCGCCGCTCCGATCAGCGCGGCGACGATTCGACTCCTGCCGGATCATCCTGCGCACCTGGCAGGCGGTCATCCCGACCGCCCGCACCATCCGATCTCGCGCGTGTGCTCGAAGACCGAGAGCACCGTCTCCGGACAGTCGAAGGGCCCCGCCTGGACGGGGCCCTTCGACCTTCGAGCGCCGGTGGGAGAGGTCAGGCCGGCGCGATCGGGTGGTTCGCCCGGAACAGGTCGGCCGGGTCGAACGCCCGCTTCACCTCGCGGAGGCGCCGGTACACGGACGGGGTGTACAACCGTGCCGGGTCGATCCGCCGCTCGGCGAAGTTCAGGTACGAGCGACCGTTGTCGTAGGGGCCGAGCGCCTCCGCCACCTTGTCCAGCTGGGAGCGGTTGGCCCGGTACATCTCCTCGTTCATCACCATCCCAACCGCGAACGTGAGGTAGTCAGCGTCGAGCGTGGAAAGCGCGCCGTGGTGCGGCTGCGGCCGCGAGAGCGCCCCGCCGACGTGCCGGATCTCGGCAGAGACGAGCTGCGACCCCGACTCGGGGCCGGCGGCGGTGACGAAACGCTCGATCGCCTCACCGTCCAGCGGTCCGAGCATTTGCCCCTCGCCGGTGTACGGCACCGGTTGTGGGGGATCCATGTGCAGCTCGGCGATCCCGGCGGGCGCCACCATCGCGAACGTGTCCATCACCGGGCCGAGCTCGCGGAGCGGCTTCAGGAGATCCGAC
>JBKPRA010000128.1:0-6612 GCA_046734335.1 Actinomycetota bacterium
GCTGTCGCCACTGTTCTCCACCCGCCCCCGCCCTGGGTGGGGGGCGGGAAACGCTAGCCGCGCGAACGTCACGCGGCTGTGACGAATCCGCGCCGATTCCGCACTCGCACGGGCCGACCGGTGGTTTACGGTTCACGACGCGTGGACTTCTACGACTGGATGCTCTCGCTGCATCTGCTCGCCGCCTTCGCGGTCGCCTCCGCGCTCGTTCTCTACACCGCCCTCGTCGTCAGCGGCAGGCGTATGGCGACGCTCGAACAGACGCGGCTCCTTTTTCGGGTCGCCCCGATCGCCACACCGCTGATCGCCGCCGCGCTCGTGCTCTACAGCGTGCTCGTCTTCGACGGCCGGCGCACGGAGAGCCCCGACCGGAGGCAGCTCCTCTTCAGGATCGCACCGATCGGGACGCCGCTGATCGGCGGAGGCTCGGTACTGGCCCTGATCCTGGGCGTGATCCTCGCGATCGATTCCGACACGTTCGAGATCTGGAACGGCTGGATCATCGCCGCCATCGTCCTCTGGGCGCTGATGGGTGCGATCGGCGGACGGACCGGCAAGTACTACACGGACGTCCAGAAGCTCGCTGAAGAGGGCGGCGAGGGAGCTCAGCAGGAGGTGGTCGCCCGTCTCCGTGCGCCCACCGGCGCGTTACTCCATCTCGCAACCGTGCTCGTGTTCCTGCTGATTCTCCTCGATATGGTTTTCAAGCCCGGAGCGTGACGATGCTCGCTGCCGTTCGACCTCACAGCTGGGACCTCGCGATCTTCGTCCACGTCCTCGGCGCGATGATCCTCATGGGCGGCCTCGTGACGGCCGCCGGGGCGGGTATCGTCGGCTGGCGCGACTCGGCCGCCGGACTCCGCCGTCTCTCGGCGCTCACGCTCTTCGCCGTCGCACTTCCGGGCTGGATCATCATGCGGGTCGGTGCCGAGTGGGTGTACTCGAAGGAAGGCTGGGACAAGGTCCCGGACAAACTTCAACCGACGTGGCTCGGGATCGGGTACATCACCGCCGACGCAGGCGGGATCATCCTGCTCGTCGCACTGATCCTGGGCGGCATCGGCGTGCGTCGCGCACGCTCGGGCGGCGGCACCGGCTTGCTGAAGGCGAGCACGGTGCTCGCGGCAGTCTTGATCGCCGTCTACGTCGTCTCGGTCTGGGCGATGGGCGGCAAGCCGAGCTAGTTGTAGCGCTGCTGCGCCGCCTTCAGGCCGTCCCGCACGATCGTCTCGACCGCATCGGCTGACCTCGCAACCAGAGCGTCGACGTCGGTCTCCGGCTCGAACGGCGCCAGCACGTAATCGGCCACCGACCGGCGGTCGCCGCGACCGGGCCGCCCCACGCCGATTCTCAGGCGCAGGAACTCGTGCGAGCCCAGCCCCTGCGCGATCGAGCGTAGGCCATTGTGGCCGGCGAGCCCGCCGCCGAGCCTCGCCTGGAGCCGCCCCTCCTCCAGGTCGACGTCGTCGTGGACGACCAGCACCGCATCCACGGGCGCCTTGAAGAACCGCGCCGCGGCCGCGATCGACTTGCCCGACTCGTTCATATACGTCTCCGGCTTGACCAGAGCCAGCCGGGCACCGTCGAGCCGGGTCTCGGACAGCTGACCGGAGAACTTCGAACGCCACGAGCCACCCTCACGCCGTGCGAGCTCGTCCAGCACCATCCAGCCGGCATTGTGGCGCGTGGATGCGTATTCGCGGCCGGGATTGCCGAGACCGGCCACGAGCAGATCGAGCGTCGAGGCGTGCTCGCCCCGACGGAAGAGGCGCACGGCTCAGCCTTCTTCGGTGGTGCCGGCCTCGCCGGCGGGCTCGCCCTCGGCGGGCGTCTCGCCCTCGGCCTCCGGAGCGGCCTCGCCCTCCGGTGCCTCGCCCTCTTCGAGCTCCTCGCCTTCCTCGACCTCGACCTCGGGCTCCTCGACCTTGGTCGGAACGGTGACCGTCGCCAGGACGGTCTCGGGATCGTCGAGCAGCGTGACCCCTTCGGGCGTCGTCAGGTCGGAGAGGCGCAGGGATTCGCCGATCTCCATTGCGCTGACGTCGAGCTCGAGCCGCTCGGGCACTTCCAGCGGCAGCGCCTCGACGCGAACCTCGCGTGCGACCTGGGAGAGAACGCCGCCGGCCTTGGCGCCGACACTCTCGCCGACGAGCTCGACGACCACTGCGGTCTGGATCGGCTGGTCGAGCCGGACCTCCTGAAGGTCGAAATGGTCGATCCGCCCGCGAATCGGGTCGACCTGGTAGTCCTTGAGGATCGACGAGTGCGTCGTCTTCTGGCCCTCGAGCACGACGTCGAGGATCGCGTGCAGCCCTGCAGAGCCTGTCAATACCCGGCGAAGGTCGCGTTCGGGCACAGAGATCGGGTGGGGCTTGTGCCCGCGCCCGTAGAGAACGCCGGGAATGACCCCTTCCTTGCGGAGGCGCCGCGAAACGCGCGAGCCGCTCTGCTCGCGCTCCTGCACCTCGAGACGGATGCGCTCACCGGCCATGACCGGCCGGGAAGTGTAGCCGAGCGTTTCGGGCGCCGAGGCACAGACCCCCGCGGCGATGCATACGAAACGATTCACGTGGCGAAAAGGAGACGGGCGGGTACCCCCTCTGACCGTCTGCCTCTCCCTCCCCGACGGACGGATATCCGCCCCCTTCGGCGTGCGCGGGTGCGACGGTGCCGTTTGTCAGCCCCAGACCCCAGTCGGCAAAGAGATCCCGAGCACCCGCTCGCACGTTCTACTCTCGTGAGCGCGGCCCGAAAACGGCCTCTAACGGGTTCCTTACAACCCGGTCTTGCCCACCGGGCCCAAAGCTGGTTGAGCGGCGTTCTCGTCCACACTCGTGACCACGAGTTGGGATCGGCGCTTCTGGCGATCGCCGGCGCTCTGTTCTTCGGGGTCGGCTTCGGGCGGGTCATGCAGCTGGCGCACGTCAAGGGCTGGCTGCTCGAGCTGTCCGACCACCCGGACCGACTACGGGCGCTACGGGCTGGTTCTGGTCGGTGGCCTGACCGAGGGACCTGCTGGCCCTTAGGCGTCAGCCGCTCTTGTAGGGATCAACGTAGAGGTCGTCGATCTGCCAGAGCGAGTTCGAATCGTCCTTCTTCGCCTTGGCGACGAAGGTGAAGCTGACGACCGTCTGGCCGTTGCGTTTGAGGACGCTGTTCACAGGCCCAAGGAACTTGAGCGGATCAGTGAAGTCCCACTTCGACCCGCCTCGGAGGTCCTTGAGCTTCTGCGTGCGCGAGTTGCCCTTGTCGTCGGTGAAGTTGAGGTCGATCTCGAGCCTCGGGTCCTTCGCGCCCGTACTCATCAAGGCCACGCGCAGGTCGGGGCTCAAGGCGGTGACGCAGACATTGGGCGTGGTCACGGAACTGCCTGGCGGAAGCAGGAGCGACTGATCATCCGTGGGTGAGCCGATCTGGTAGCTCTCATTCCCGGCCACGACGGCCGCACCGTCGCTCAGCGTCCAGCCCGAGAGATCGCCTTCGAAGTCGCCACCCGAAAGCAAGAAGTACTGGCCGAAGTCGTCCCAGGGTGCGAACGGAGTCGGCAGCGTCGCATCCATCCAATCGCAAAGACCGGTGACCGTGCCGCTCTTCGGCGGCCCCGCTGTCGCAGCTCCGGCCGCGACCGCCGCGACGAAGAGGCAGATCGCGACCAAAAGGCCCGATCTCCTAGGTAAATGCTTCTTGCCCATGCCGCAGTCCATTCGTCCGTTCGTTGACTACCTCGGTCGTCACTCACCCTGCCTCGACGCTCGGCATCCAGGCATCCCCCTTCGGGGTCACACCGGCACAAACCCTCGCTCGAGGGATGTCCGCCCCCGCCGGTCAGATTCAAGGACCGGCGCGCGCCGCCGCCTCAGCCATCCACGCCGATCAGGTCGTTTGGTAGTCACCGGAACGGCTCCTTCGTCCCCATCTTGGGCGATTTCGCTTCGATCACGAGCTCGACGGTGACCGAGCCTGGGCGGGCGAACTCTCGCGGGCGAGCGGCCGTATCCGGACCTCGCCGGCCGCTCTTCGCGGGCGACCGGTGGATACCGCTTAGTCGTGGTCATGTTCGTGTGCCCTGCGCGGGTCATTAGGGCGGTTGGCGACTCGCCCGCGGCCGCTCTGTTGGTGAGGCTCGCGTGTCGCAGGACGTGGAACGCTCGGACATGGTCAATGATCCCTGCCTCCGCGAGAGCAGCGCAGAACAGGGGCTCGAACGTCTCGGCCCGATAGACCGTCCCACGTTCTGGGTGGCAGAAGACGAGCTCGTCGTCACCGCGTCATGAAGCCGTGAGCAATCTCTTGACGGTTGGCGAGGCCGCGGCCCGCCTCCGTATCTCCCCCCGACGTCATCGTCGGCTCGGCTATCACGGCCCAGAGCGTGCCTTTTCGCGCATGGGCTCGGCCAAGAACAAACGCCGGTTGAGCCGGCACGCCCGCGGCTACACCAACGCACATGTCGCCCGCCGTCGCCAACTCGAGCCACTCGTCGCGACGGGCCAAGCCAGCTGCTGCCGCTGCGGCCAGCTGATCCAGTGCGGTCAGCCCTGGCACCTCGACCACCGAGACGACCGGTCCGGCTACCTCGGCCCCTCCCACGCAACCTGCAACCTCCGCGCGCCGCGGAGAAGACGAACCGCAAGCGAAAAGATCAGCCGCTGATCTGGTCGCGGGTCTGGTTCGAGCCGATCCCGCCAAACGTCATCCTCAGCAGCAGCGGAGACGAAGCGCGAACCAGGATTTCTTGAGCCCAATCGCCGGTACCGCGGCCGGTGGCGCAGGGTTCCTTCGCTTTGACTCGAACCTCGGTCGAGGAATGCTGGAGTGCTCTGTCTGCAACCGGTTGTTCGACGGCGACTTCAGCGTGTTCGCGCCGCCCTATCAGGAGGCGTTCGACCGGATCGAGTGCGCGCGCCGGGCGGCCGCTTGGGGCGCTGATGAACGGTTGGCGCCTATTTTGCTGTCTTCGGTCGAAGCGCTGCGGCCGCACTCGGAGCCGCTCCCCGCGCTGGTCGGTCGTCGATTGAGTATCGCTGTGCTCGCCGTCTCTGCTCTGGTTCCAGCTCAGGCGGCGCTGGCAGGTGGCGCTGCGTTGCTGACGGGCGGAACTGCTGCATCGGTCTATCTCGTCGCGAAGCCGGCCCCAGGCGCGCAGGCATTGAAGCCAGCCGTACGGATGCAATCCTCGACGGCATCGAGGGCAACCTCGCCGCAGATTCTGGCCAGATCGGTCGTCGCTGCCCCGGCCGCTTCCTCGCAGAGAGAGGGACTCGCCAGCCCGGAGCGCGTGCCGGCTCCGCGCCGTGTCAGTCGAGACAAGGTCGCGCTCCAGCCGCAGATTTCGGTCGTTCGAGACGCAACGGTTGCCAAGCTGCCGTCGCGTCCGGTACGCGGCGAGCCCGCTATTCGACAGCGGCCGACTCAGAACTCGACAGAGCCGCCGACTGCCACACCCATGCCCATGCCGAGTCCCGAGCCGACATCGCGGCCGAGGCCGAAGCCAGCCGACGCTCAACAGCCGAGGGACACTGGGAAGCCGAGGTACACCCGGAACCCGGCGGACGGTCAGGAGCCGAGGCACACGCAGAAGCCGAAGCCGGAGGACACCAAGAAGCCGAAGGACACCGAGAAGCCGAAGGACAACGAGAAGCCAATAGACAGTCACAAGCCGAGGGACAAGCCGACAAATACCTCGAAGTCCAATCCTTCAGCCACGAAAACGCCACCCGTCGACCACCCGTCACCGCCCAATCGGAAAGAGGCGTCTCCGGCTGCTCCAGAGTCTCAACCGTCCACAGCGACGCCATCGACGAACTCCGAGCCACCGCCCCACGGGCCGCCCGACGGGCAGCCGCGCCCATCAGACGAGAACGGCAGCCATGGCGAGGGCAACGGCAATGGGAACCACGGCGGCGGGGGCGGCCACTGAGTCAGAGCACGCGCCGCCGTCCGCTCGTCACGGCTGCCACCCGCTGGCCGCATGGCGGTAGGGCGTTTTTTGAGCCAAACACCGCGCGGTACCCCGCGGAGTTCCATTTCCATCCCCTTCCCTCCCCGAAAATGGATCGAGTCGGATCGGCACCGATCGAGCGATTGCCGCGTGGGTCAAGCTGTCTCGGGAGTTGCGTGGTTACGGTGCGGCGCACAAGGCGCGCCGGCGGCGCCCCACCGCGTTTGTCGCCTCGGTCTACTACGATCCGGCCCGAGCAGTCGGTTATCCGAGCAGGGGGGAAAACGATGATCAAGATCGAGCACTCGGTTGTCGTCGACCGTCCAGTGGAGGAGGTCTTCGCCTACGCGACGGATGTCTCGAAGGTGCCCGAGTGGCAGACGAGCGCGCTCGAGGCACGCGTCGATGGGCCGATGCAACCCGGCGCCACGGGTGCCATCGTGCGCAAGTTCCTCGGCCGACGCATGGAGTCGACGGTGAGGTTCGACGAGTACGAACCGCCGCGGAAGTTCGCCATCGAATCGACATCAGGACCGGTGCAGTTCCACGTCCACCAAACCTACGAGTCCGAGGGCGCAGGGGCGCGTATCAACATCGTCATGGAAGGTGAGCCGGGCGGCTTCTTCAAGCTCGCCGAGCCGCTCGTCCAGCGGGCCATCAAGCGTGAGATGGAG
>JBKPRA010000129.1:0-11582 GCA_046734335.1 Actinomycetota bacterium
GACCTTCCCGGTGCGGTACGGGCTCCAGCTCGGCACTTTCGCGATGGCGCTCGTGCTCTGGACGGTGCTCGCGATCGGCGCGTCGGAGACCTGGCTGCACTTCGACATCTACAGCTCGCTGATGTCGTCCGTGCCGATCACCGGAATGATCGCGCTCTCGCTGACGCTCGTCGTGATCGCCCGCGAGATCGACCTCTCGTTCGGCTCGGTGATGGCGGTCGGCGCCTGGGTCTTCGTCTCCGTCGGGCAACCGGAGCTCGGGCTCCTCGCCGGGGTCGCAGCCGGGCTCGGGGTCGGCCTCCTGAACGGGTTGATCGTCGTCCGCTTCGGCATCCCTTCGCTCGTCGCCACGATCGGCACCTGGTTCTTCTGGGGCGGGATCGTGGTCTGGCGGACCGGAGGCAAGGGAGCGGGCACCGAGTTCGCACACGGCTTCGTCCAGAGCCTCGTCACCGGCCGGTGGCACGGCGTCCCTGCGGAGTTCTTCTGGATGGTCGGGATCGCGATCGTGCTCTGGGTGCTGCTCAACCGCCACCGCTTCGGTGCCCACGTCTACCTCGTGGGCGACAACGAGCAGAGCGCCCGGATGATGGGCGTGCGGTCCGACCGGGTCCGGGTCTCGGTGTTCGCCCTGGTCGGGATGACGGCCGCCTTCGCAGGCATCGCCTCGACCCTGGAGACGAACTACTTCTGGCCGACTGTCGGGAGCGGGGCGATGCTGCCGACGGTGGCTGCGGTCTTCCTCGGCGGGACGTCGATCTTCGGTGGGCGTGGCACCATCTTCGGGACGTTCGTCGGCGCGTTCGTGATCGGCGCCATCGAGCCGGGGATCGTTTCCCTCGGCTGGACCGGGCTGCTCACACAGGTGATCTACGGCGCCGTGATCGTCGGCGCCCTGATCATGCAGTCGGTCGTGATGCGGCGCGTCCGCTAGTGGGCGGCCTCGCGGACGGTTGCTCCCAGTTCGGTCATGAACTGAGGGAACGGCCCGAGCGCGGCGTCGACCCGTTGGGTCAGCGCCCAGAGGTCGGCCCGCTCCTCGACGGGCACCGCGCGGACGACGCGCTCGACGTGGTCGACGAACGCCCGTCCGGTCGCGAGCCACTCCAGCGCCTGCGCCCTGTCGAGGACTGGGTAGTGCGCGGTCAGCAGCAGATCCGGTTGGAGCGCCTCGAGCCGAGCAATCGTCTCCCGGACGGCCTGGAGGTCGTAGTACCGCGGCGGGATGAGCCTGTTGCCGGCGCGGTCGTAGATGCCGTCGGCGAGGACGGCGTCGATGATGATCGCGGCGCGGCTTCGCTCGTCCCATACCCCGATGTGCCCAGGTGTGTGGCCGGGCAGGTGCAGGATCTCGACGACGCGGTCGGCGTCCAGGCGGATCGTCTCGCCGCCGCGGAGCCCGACGTCGATGGGAGAATCGCCGCCCATCGACGCCAGCAGCTCCCCGGCGTCCATGGGCGGGAACCCGTGCTCGGCGTGCCAGCCGTAGTTTTCCCGGACCAACGCCTCGTTCGACTCGACCCAGTGCCGGTCGAGCTCGTGGCAGGCGAAAATCGCGCCGGGGTAGGCGTCGCGGAACGCGCGATTCCCTCCGACGTGGTCGTTGTCGGCGTGGCTGATCAGCACGACGCCCGGCTCGAGCCCGACCCGGCTCAAGTACGGACGGATCACGTCCGACGGCGTGTCCGCGAGCCCGGTGTCGACGAGCACGGCACGTTCCCGTCCGGCGAGAACGTACTGGCACATGAAGCGCGGCCCGAGGTCGCTCTCGATGCGGTGGATGCCGTCGGCGATCTCGGTCATTTCGCGAAGGAGGGGCGAGGTGGCAACGATCCGGAACGCTAGCTACGGCACGGAAAACGGGCGGCGGTCGAGTGAATGGTTCGACCGGCGTGATCTCGACGGCTTCCTGCACCGCTCGTGGCTGAAGTCGGAAGGGTTCAGCGACGACTCGTTCCGGGGCCGTCCCCTGATCGGGATCTGCAACTCGTGGAGCGAGCTCGTCAACTGCAACGTCCACCTGCGCGGCCTGGCGGAGTCGGTGAAGCGCGGCGTTCTCCAGGGCGGCGGCTTCCCGCTCGAGTTCCCCGTCATGTCGCTCGGGGAGTCGTTGATGAAGCCGACCACGATGCTGTACCGGAACCTGATGGCAATGGACGTCGAGGAGTCGATCCGCGCCTATCCACTGGACGGCGTCGTTCTCCTGACCGGCTGTGACAAGACCAACCCTGCGTCGATCATGGGTATGGCCAGCGCGGACGTGCCCGCCATCGTCGTCACCGGCGGGCCGATGCTGAACGGCAAGTGGCGCGGCGAAGACCTGGGCTCGTGCTCGGACTGCTGGCACTACCACGAGGAGCTCCGCGCCGGGCGCATCGACGAGCGTCAGTTCGCCGAGATCGAGGCGGGCATGTCGCGCTCGCACGGCCACTGCATGACCATGGGGACCGCCTCGACGATGGCCTGCGTGACCGAAGGCCTGGGCCTCTGCCTGCCCGGAACTGCGGCCATCCCCGCTGCCGACTCACGCCGGAAGGCAATGGCAGAGGCGAGCGGGCGCCAGATCGTAGAGCTGGTCGAGCGCGGGATCCGGCCCTCCGACCTGATGACCCGGGACGCGTTCGAAAACGCGATCCGCGTGCTGCACGCGATCTCTGGCTCGACGAACGCGATCCTCCACCTCATCGCCTATGCAGGCCGGCTCGGCATCGACCTGCCGCTCGGCCTGTTCGACGAGTTGTCCGTCGACACGCCGTGGCTCGTCGACGTCAAACCGTCCGGGCGGCACCTGATGGAGGACTTCTTCTACGCCGGCGGCCTGCCGGCGGTGATGAACGAGATCCGCGACCTCCTCCACCTGGATGCGCTCACCGTCTCGGGCGCCACCGTCGACGAGAATCTCACAGGCGCCGAGATCATCGACCCCGCGGTGATCGCGCGGCGCGAGCAGCCGCTCGGCGAGGGCGGGGCGTTGAAGGTGCTCTACGGCTCGCTCTGCCCGGACGGCGCGGTGATCAAGGTGTCGGCTGCCGATCCCAAGCTGCTCCGCCACGAGGGTCGCGCGGTCGTGTTCGAGGACGTGCACGACCTGGCGGCGCGGGTCGACGACCCCGGCCTGGACATCGACTCCGACTGCGTGATGGTGCTCCGGAACGCGGGGCCGGTCGGTGCGCCCGGCATGCCCGAATGGGGTCATCTGCCGATTCCGGCGAAGCTGCTCAAGGCCGGCGTCACCGACATCGTCAGGATCAGTGACGCCCGGATGAGCGGGACGTCGTACGGTGCCGTGGTGCTACACGTGGCGCCAGAGTCGGCGGTGGGCGGGCCGCTTGCGCTCGTGCAGGAAGGCGACCGTGTCCGGCTCGACGTCGAGGAGCGCGTCCTCGACCTGCTGGTCGACGAGGCCGAGCTGGCCCGACGGCGCGACGCTTGGGAGCCGCCGGCGCGGAAGGACGAACGCGGATACCGACGACTCTACGAGGACAACGTCCTCCAGGCGAACCACGGCTGTGACTTTGACTTCCTCCGCGGCCGGTCCCCCGTGGTCAGCGACGCCCTCACCTACCTCTAGGCCGTCGTGCGCGTTCTCGTCACCGGCGCACACGGAAAGGTCGGCCGTGCCCTGGTCCCCGGGCTGATGCGCGCCGGCCACCAGGTCCGCGCGACCGATCTGACGCGGCCCCAGTGGGACCGCCTCCAGGATCCGCGCGAGACGGAGGACTACGTGCAGGCCGACCTGACCGACGCCGGCGCCTGCCACGCCCTCGTTCGCGGCTGCGACGCCGTCGTCCACACCGCAGCGATCCCGCAGCCGGTCCACAACCCTGCTCACGTCGTCTTCGGCAACAACCTGCTGACGACGTTCAACGTGCTCGAGGCGGCGATCGCAGCGGGCGTTCGCCGCTTCGTCAACTTCTCGAGCGAGACGGTCCCGGGCTGGATCTTCGCGGACCGGCCGTTCGAGCCGGAGTACCTGCCGATCGACGAGGAGCACCCGATCCGCCCCCAGGATCCCTACGGGACCGCCAAGTGGTTCGGTGAGCTCCTGATGGAACGCGCGTCCGAGCGCGCCGACCTGGCCGCGATTTCGATCCGCCCCTGCTGGGTGCAGGACATCGACAGCTACGAGCGCAACCTCGGCCCGATCGTGCGCGACCCCTCGGTCCTGATCCGGAACTTCTGCAGTTACGTCGACGTCTACGACCTCGTGGACGCGACCGTCCTGGCCGTCGAGTCGAAGCTGCGGGGCCACGAGGTCGTCTACGTCGCCTCGCCGGACACGATCGGCGGGCATCCGCTCGAGGAGATCGTCCGGCGACGCCACCGCCTGAAGAAGATCGTGATCCGGCCGCTACCGCGGCCCGACGCGTCGGCGATCGACAGCTCGAAGGCACGCCGGCTCCTCGGCTGGGAGCCGAAGCGATCGTGGCGCGACTACCTGGACGAGCAGGGGAAGCTCCGGGAAGGCGCGGCCGCGCCATGGTGACCAGACGGCTCGGATCACAGGGACCGGAGATCTCCGCCCTCGGCTTCGGAAGCTGGGCCGCCGGCGGGCCCTGGAAGTTCGGCTGGGGCCCGACCGACGATGACGAGTCGATCGCCGCGATCCGGCACGCGGTCGATGCCGGGGTCACCTGGATCGAGACGGCACCGGTCTACGGCCTCGGTCATTCCGAGGAGGTCGTCGGCTGGGCGGTCGAGCCCTTCCGAGTGGGCGAGGATGTCCTCGTCTTCACCAAGTGCGGACGGACCTGGGAGCGGGCGCCCGAGATCGACTACGACCTCCGCCCCGAGTCGATCCGGCGTCAGTGCGAGCAGAGCCTGACGCGGCTCGGCGTGGAGCGGATCGACCTGTATCAGTTTCACTGGCCCGACTACGCGACTGGAACGCCGGTCGAGGACTCGTGGGCGACGATGGGCGATCTCGTCGACGAGGGAAAGGTGCGCTGGATCGGCGTCTGCAACTTCGACGTGGAGCTGCTCGAGCGCTGCGAGGCCGTCCGGCACGTCGACTCGCTGCAGCCGCCCCTGTCGCTCCTCAGCCGCCATGCCCGGGATGCCCTTGTCCCCTGGTGTCTCGAGCACGGGACCGGCGTGATCGTCTACTCACCGCAGGCGAGCGGGCTGCTCACCGGCTCGTTCACCCGGGAGCGGCTAGAGCAGCTGGCCCCCGACGACTTCAGGCACCGGGCGCCTCCGTTCCAGGAGCCGAAGCTGTCACAGAACCTCGCGCTCGTCGAGCGGATGCGACCGATCGCCGAGCGGCTCGGTTGCACGATCTCGGCGCTGGCGGTGGCCTGGACGCTGGCCGTTCCGGGCGTCACAGGGTCGATCGTCGGCGCGCGCCGTCCCGAGCAGGTCGTCGACTGGCTGGGCGCCGGCGATCTCGATCCGGACGGCGAGGTCCTGGCAGAGCTCGAACGGGCGATCGACGAGACCGGCGCCGGGACGGTAGAACCGCCGCAGCCACCACCGGCATAGGATTGGCCCATGAAGACATCTCTCGGCATCTGGGCCTTCAGCTCGATGGTCACCCGCTTCGTCCCCGGCGGCTACCAGCCCGAGCATGCGGGCGAGTCCACCGTCGACCGCGTGCGGCGCGCCGTCGACGGGCTCGGCGACCTGATCGACGGATACGAGTTCCACTATCCCCAGGAGCTGAACGAGGAGAACGCCGACGCGATCCGCGAGGCGCTCGGCAACGACCACGACGTCTACTGCCTGGCGGGCGGGCTGCACCTCGATCCACGCTTCGGGCGCGGCGGGCTGGTGAATCCCGATCCGGCCGTCCGCGGCGAGGCGGTGAAGATCGCGGTCGCCGGCGCCAAGCTCTCCGGGGAGCTGGGCGTGCCCATGATCGTCTGGCCGGGGATCGAGGGCTACAACTACCCGTTCCAGACGCCGTACGCCGACAGCTGGTCCTGGTTCATCGAGGGGCTCGCCGAGGTGGCCGGGATTCTGAAGGACTCGGGCCAGGAGCTGTGGCTCGAGCACAAGAACTCCGAGCCGGCGATGAAGATCCTGATGCGCAACATCGGGATGACGCTGTTCGTCGTCCACGAGCTGGAAGGTCGCGGCCTCGACAACGTCAAGGTGAACATGGACTGGCAGCACCTGATCATGAACGGCGAGTCGCTGGCGGAGTACGCGGCGCTGCTCGCCTCGAAGGGGCTGCTCGGCCACCAGCACGCGAACTCGGGCTGGGGCACGTTCGACGACGACAACATGGTCGGCGCCACCGCCTTCATGGAGACGCTCGAGCTGGCGCTCGAGCTCCGCCGGGCCGGGTACGGCGACGACGGCCGCCGGCTGGGGTTCGACCTGTACCCGTACACCGAGGACGCGGTCGAGGCCGTGCGGCGATCGGTGCTGCAGTGGCGCTTCATCGACGGCATCGCCGCGAAGATCGACGACGACGCCCTCCGGGACGCGCAGTCCCGTAAGGACGCGGTGCGGGCGTACGAGCTCGTGTACGCGGCGCTCGGCGCTTGAGCCTGGTCGGGCTCGACGTCGGGACAACCGGCGTCAAGGCGATCCGGATCTCCGAGACGGGCGAGGTGCTGGCCCGTCACGAGGAGGAGTACCCGCTCTCGATCCCGCAGCCGGGCTGGGCGGAGCAGGACCCGGAGGACTGGTGGCGGGCGACGGAACATGCGCTGGAGGCCGTCGGACGCGACGGGCCGATCGGGCTGACGGGTCAGATGCACGGCCTCGTGCTGCTCGACGCCGCCGACCGCGTGCTGCGTCCGGCGATCCTCTGGAACGACCAGCGCACCGGCGCGGAGTGCGCCGAGATCGAGGAGCGCATCGGCTTCGACCGGCTCGTCGCCCTGACCGGCAACCGCGCCTTGCCGGGGTTCACCGCGCCGAAGCTGGTCTGGGTGCGCAAGCACGAGCCCGAGGTTTGGGCCAACGCCACGCACATGCTGCTGCCGAAGGACTACGTCCGCCTGCGGCTCACCGGTGAGCGTGCGATCGACGCCGCCGAGGCCTCAGGGACACTCCTGTTCGACGTCGCGGGCCGGCGCTGGAGCGAGGAGGTCTGCGACGCGCTCGAGATCCCGACCGAGTGGCTGCCGCCGGCGCACGAATCGACCGAGATCGGGGGCGCAGGCGACCAGCAGGCGGGCGCGCTGGGGGTGGGCGTGGTCGAACCGGGGGCGCTGTCGGTCGTGCTCGGCACTTCCGGTGTCGTCTTCGCGGCACTCCCCGGCTACCGTGCCGACCCCGGGGCGCGGGTTCACGTCTTCTGCCATGCCGTGCCGGAGACCTGGGAGGCGATGGGCGTGATGCTTTCCGCCGCGGGGTCGCTGCGCTGGCTGCGGAATGTCGTCGGCGGAACCTACGACGAGCTGGTCGGCGAGGCGGAGCGATGGCCGGCCGGAACGGAGGGACTGACCTTTCTGCCGTACCTCCAAGGCGAGCGCACGCCGCACGCCGATCCCGACGCCCGCGGCGCGTTCGAGGGTCTGTCCCTTCGGCACGATCGCGGAGCCCTCGTCCGTTCGGTGCTGGAGGGCGTCGCGTACGGCCTGCGCGACTCGCTCGAGCTGCTGAAGGCGCTCGGGGTGGAGCCCGCGGCCGGCCGCGCCTCCGGCGGCGGCACCCGCAGCCGGCTGTGGCTCAAGATCGCCGCCTCGGTGCTCGGCATCCCGATCGAGCGCACCGCGGTCGAGGAAGGCGCCGCCTACGGTGCGGCGTTGCTCGGCGGCGTCGCCTCAGGCGTCTTCGCCTCGGCGCAGGAGGCGGTCGACGCGTGCGTGACGGTGCGTGACGCGGTCGAGCCCGATCCCCAGTTGCAGCGCGTCTACGACGAGGGCTACGAGCGGTTTCGTTCCCTGTACCCCGCGATCAAAGGAGTCTCATGAGCTTCGAAGGAAGAGTCGCGTTCATCACCGGCGCGAGCGGCGGCATCGGCGCGGCGGTCGGCCGTTCGCTCCACGGGGCCGGCGCGTCGGTCGGGCTGGCCTCCCGCCGCGGCGACGACCTCGGGCTCGAGCGTGGCCTCGGGCTGGCGTGCGACGTCCGCGACCCGGATGCCGTGGATGCCGCAGTCGCCGCAACGGTCGAGCGCTTCGGCGGCCTGGACATCATCGTCGCCAACGCCGGCGTCGGCGCATATGGGCCGTTCCTCGAGCTCTCCCGCGAGCAGCTCGAAGAGATGATCGACACGAACCTGAAGGGCACGCTGTACGCGATCCGGGCGGCCCTGCCGTACCTCCTGAAGAGCGACGCTGCGGACGTGGTCACGCTTGCCTCCGAGGCCGGGCGGCGCGGGCTGCCGTACGAGGCCGTCTACTGCGCGTCGAAGTTCGGGCAGGTCGGCTTCACCCGGGCGCTCGATCACGAGCTCCGCGAGCAGGGCGTTCGCTGCACGAACGTCTGCCCCGGTGGCGTGGCCACCGACTTCGCGCTCGAGGAGGGCCGCGGCCGGACGCCCGACGCGCTGCCGGGGATGATGACCGCCGAGGACGTGGCCGAGATCGTCGTGTTCGTGCTCACGCGCCCCCGCACGCACCGGATCCTGGAGACCGCGATCCGCCCGATGACGGAAACGTCCTGGGGTTAGAGCTCCGAGAGTAGGGACAGGCTTGAGCCTGTCCCTACTCTCTAGCGGCGCGTGCCGGTCACCAGCAGCCACTCGCGCGGAAACTCGATCCCGCCCTCCGAGCGGTACTCGGTGTCGAAGAACTGGACGAACGCGCCGTGGAACTCCTCGCGCCGATCGTCGTCGAGCGACTCGGCAAGCGTCTTGGTCGGGCCGAAGTTCTCGACGTAGAACTGCCAGAAGGCCTCGCCGCTCTCGGCCCTGTCGGTCGAGGTCCTGGTCTCGAACGAGAGGTCGAAGGCGTCGCCGAGCAGCTTCTCGACGTGTTCGGACTTCCCCCAGTCGAGGGGCGCGCCGGCGCCGTCCGGCGGGGGCGGCTGGAACGGAGCCGTCATCGTGAACATCTTTCCGACACCGCCGTCCGGCACCCATGTCGCCAGAGAGAGCCGGCCACCCGGACGCGTGACGCGTCCGAGCTCGCCGGCGGCCCGTGGCTGGTCGGGCGCGAACATCACACCGAACGTCGATGTGACGACGTCGAAGCTCGCGTCGTCAAGTGGGAGCGCCTCGGCGTCGCCGACCCGGAAGTCGATCGACAGGCCTGCGTCCGACGCCTGCTGTGTCGCCGTCTCGACCAGCGCCGGGGCGAAGTCGACACCGACGACGCCGGCGCCGCGACGGGCTGCACGGATCGCGAGATCGCCGGTCCCGCACGCGACGTCCAGCCACTGCCTGCCTTCCGCCGGTCCGGCGGCCTCGACGATCACGTCGTGGACATCGGCGATCGTCTCCGCCACATGCTCGAACGGGGCGCTGCCCCACACGAACGCGTGCCGTTCCTTCAGTTGCTCGAACGCCATCTGGCCTGCCTCCTTGGTGAGCGACGCCGGGAGTATGGCGTCTGATGGAATAGGGTCGTGGACACGCGCGGAACGTTACGAGTCGGGAACGGGACCTACGAGATCTACCGGCTGGATGCACTGCAGGACCGCTGGGACGTCGCGCGCCTTCCCTACTCGCTACGCGTGCTGCTGGAGAACGCCTTGCGCGCAGGGAGCGACGCGGACGCGGAGGCGATCGCCGGCTGGGTCGCGGCCGACGAGCCGAGCCGCGAGATCTCCTTCCGGCCGAGCCGTGTCATCCACCAGGACTTCACCGGCGTGCCGGCGATCGTCGACCTCGCGGCGATGCGCAACGCGATGCAGGACCTGGGCGGCGACCCGGGCGAGATCAACCCGGTGATCCCCGCCGAGCTCGTCATCGACCACTCGGTGCAGGTGGACGAGTTCGCCACCCGCCTGGCCTTCAGCCGCAACGTCGAGCTCGAGTTCGAGCGCAACCGCGAGCGCTACGCGTTCCTCAAGTGGGGCCAGGGGTCGCTGGCCGACCTACAAGTCGTCCCGCCGGGCACCGGCATCGTCCACCAGGTCAACCTCGAGTACCTCGCGCGCGTGATCGAGTCGCGTAACGGACAGGCGTTCCCTGACACGCTGGTCGGCACGGACTCGCACACGACGATGGTCAACGGCCTCGGGGTGTTGGGCTGGGGCGTCGGCGGGATCGAGGCGGAGGCGGCCATGCTCGGCGAGGCGCTTTCCATGCTCGTCCCGCAGGTCGTCGGCTTCCGCCTGACCGGCTCCCTGCCCGAGGGCGCGACGGCGACCGACCTCGTCCTGACCGTGACCGAGATCCTGCGGAACACGGGCGTGGTCGGGAAGTTCGTCGAGTATTTCGGTCCCGGCCTCGGCTCTCTGTCGCTCGCCGACCGGGCAACGATCGGGAACATGTCACCGGAGTACGGCGCAACCTGCGGTTTCTTCCCCGTCGACGACGCCACCCTCCAGTACCTGCGGCTGACCGGCCGCCCGGACGAACGGGTCGCGCTCGTCGAGGCGTACTGCAGGGAGAACATGCTCTGGCACGAGGCCGACGACCACCCCACGTACTCGCAGGTGGTCGAGCTCGACCTGAACTCCGTCGAGCCGAGCCTCGCCGGCCCGCGCCGCCCGCAGGACCGCGTCCCGCTGAGCGAGGCGAAGCACGCCTTCCTGCACGAGCTGCCGAGTTTCGGCGTCGACTACGGGAATGCGAAGGACGCCGCCGTCGCGGAGAGCTTCCCCGCCTCGGATCCGCCGGCGTACAGCGAGCCGGGCTCCGAAGAGCCCGCGACGGTGCCGAACGCGGTCGAGGTCGCCGAGGCGGAATCCGAAGCGGGCGCGGCCCACGTCCAGCTCGGCGACCTCGAGTTCGAGCTCGAGCACGGCAGCGTCGTGATCGCGGCGATCACGAGCTGCACCAACACCTCGAACCCGCAGGTGATGGTCGCCGCCGGGCTGCTCGCCAAGAAGGCGGTCGAACGTGGCCTCGATCGCAAGCCCTGGGTGAAATCGAGCCTCGCGCCGGGATCGCGGGTCGTGACGGACTACTACGAGAAAGCCGGCCTCACTCCGTACCTCGAGGCGCTCGGCTTCCACACGGTCGGCTACGGGTGCACGACCTGCATCGGGAACTCCGGCCCGCTGCCGGAGGAGATCTCCGCGGCGATCGCCAAGACCGACCTGGTCGTCTGCGCCGTGCTCTCCGGTAATCGCAACTTCGAGGCGCGCATCCACCCGGAGGTAAAGGCCAACTACCTCGCCTCGCCGCCGCTCGTGGTCGCGTACGCGCTGGCCGGCCGTATGGACCTGGACCTGAGCACCGAGCCGATCGGTCAGGACCCGGATGGTAACGACGTCTTCCTGCGCGACCTGTGGCCGTCGAGCACCGAGATCGACGAGACGATCGCGGGCTCCGTCTCCGGCGACCTGTTCCGCGGCCGCTACGCCGACGTCTTCACCGGAGACGAGCGCTGGGCCGAGCTCGAGGTGCCGACCGGCGCCCTCTACGCCTGGGCAGACGACTCGACCTACGTGCGCCGGCCGCCGTACTTCGACGGCATGCCGGTCGAGCCGGGCACGGTCGACGACTTCGAGGGTGCGCGCTGCCTGGTGATGCTCGGCGATTCGGTCACGACCGACCACATCTCGCCGGCGGG
>JBKPRA010000130.1:0-26832 GCA_046734335.1 Actinomycetota bacterium
GTCTTCTTCGGCACGGCAGGCGCCGGCAGCGCCGGGATCGGCGCCAGGAACGGGGCAGAGCGCGGGCACTGCGCCGGAATCGGGCCGCCGAGCATCCATGCGCGCACCGACTGGAGCGCGCAGCCGGACGGGTCGGCGGTGACAGTGCTATGGCCCACGCCTGGGACGACCAGCAGCTGGCCATGGGGGAAGCGGGAGACGACGGAGCGGGCGCCTTCGGTCGGGGTGCGCATGTCGAAGCCGCCGCTGACCGCGAGCATGGGGACGTCGGGCAGCGGCCCGGTGGCAAGCGCCGCTCCGCCGGCCGGGCTCGGCCAGCCGACACAGAAGTCGGCGTTTCCGAACCGGTGCGCCCAGCTCCCGAAGGGGCCGAACGTCCCGGCCGGGAGTGCAGCGACGGCCGAGTTCAGAATCGCCTGGCGCTCGGCCACCGGCGTCTCCGGAGACCAGGGGAAGGGGCCGTCACGGCAGACCGTCGCTGCGTAGAGCGCGAAGCTCAGCTCGATCGACGGCGTCACCTGGCCGAGGTCGTGCAGGTAGACGAGCCGCAGCAGCGGCTGCATGTTGCCGACCCGCGCGGCGTGGACGACAGCGGGGAGCTCCGCGGCCAGGCCGGGGTTGAGGTCGCCGTCCAGCAGTGTGCTCAGCAGGCTCAGGCCGTCGACGCGCTTCGTCGCCGTCCTGCCGTTCCCGACGAGCACCTTGCCCTGCACGGGCTTGGCGGCCAGCCGATTCGCGACCACGGCGACGTCACCCGCGAAGTTGCTCGTTGCGGCCTTACAGCTGCCGTCTGAGCAGAACGCGTTGAGGGTTGCAGGCAGGTCGCGCAGGACGTTGGCGCTGTATGGGTCTGGAAGCTCGGGCGGCAACACCGAGTCGAGCACCAGCCGGTCGATGTGGGTCGGGTGCGCAAGGGCGTACGCCATGGCCAGCTTCGTCCCGTAGGAGACGCCGTACAGCGCGATCTTGTCGAGCCCGAGCGCCTGGCGGACCGCATCGAGGTCCTCAGCGTGCTCGGCCGTGCTGTAGAAGGCGCGCGTCGGGCCGATCGTGCCGGCGCAGGCGGCGGCGGCCGCTCGTTGCTGATCTGCGGTTGACGCGACCTGCACGCCCGGGCAGTCGAGCAGGCCCGACTCGCCGGTGCCGCGATCGTCATAGGCGACGAGCGTGTAGCCGGGGAACAGGTAGCGGTAGATGCTGACCGCCTGCTCGTTGTCCAGACCGAATACATGGGCAGAACCCTGCCCGGGCCCTCCGGCGATCAGGAAGATCGCCCCGCGCGGCGTCCCCAGGGCGGGGACGACCTCCACGTGCAACGAGATCGTGCCCGGCACCTGACCTGTGCGGTCGAGGGGAACGACGACCTGGGAGCAGATCAGCCCGGAGGTGGTGCCGCACTGCGAGACCCGTGAGCCTGCAGTCGGCACGCCCGGGGCGCGGCCGGAGAACAGCGGCCGCGGCAGCATGGTGAACCTGGCTCCGGGGCCGATGGTCGCCGCGGAAGCGCCGCCCGCACCGAGGAGCGCGAACGCCGCGAGCAGGCCGGCTGCGATCAGCCAGCCGACAACGCCCGCCCGTCCACCGATACCGACCCGCGCCAAGGAAGGTGAATCGTAGCGACGACCGCCGGTGACCGACGGTCGCGCGATCAGCCGCCGAGCTTCTTGGCGGCTCGCTTCTCCTGGCGCTTCTCTTTCAGGGACTTCTGGGCCGGCTTCTTCGCCAGCTTCTTCTGTTTGTCGGCACCCTTCATGGCGCCAGCCTACGCCCTCGGAAGGCGCTTGTCACCGTGCCCGCAGGACGACCAGCGCGACCGCGAGCGCGACCATCCCCAACGCGAACGCCCTGAGGGCGGCTTCGTTTCCCAGGATCAGGGTCTCGCGCGTGACCGGCTCGCGGCTGCCGTCGGCGAGCTCGACGGTCCCCGAGACGGCGGCCACCTCGCGCCGCAGCCGGCGCACCGGGCTGGACAGGCGCCGCTGCGCATAGCTGGTGAGCGCCGCGAACGCGGCGGCCAGCACCGCTTCGAGCCGGATCTCGCCGGCGCACGCGAAGTAGGCTGTCAGCAGCGGGAACGCGCCCCAGTCGAGCGCGAACCAGGCGTCGGAGTGGAAGCGGCCGCCGAAGAGCTCGAGGTTGTAGGCGCACACGATGAAGGCGCCGACCGCGACGAAAGCAAACAGCCAGAGGTCGACGACGATCGCGCCGGCGATGCCGATCGCGACCGCGGCGCCGATCGAAACGACTGCGGCGAGCGCGAGCACACGAGAGGGGATCTGCGTCGCCAGCGGCCGTCCGTTCAGCTCGTCCAGCGCGTGTGCGCCGATCCCGACGGCGAGGAAGAAGGCGGCGAGCACGGCACCGAGCCGGCCCGGATACCAGTGGGGCGCGAGTGCGGCGCCGATCACGACATAGCTGAGATGCCAGGCCGTATACGGCAGGTGTAGGACCGTGACGTAGTCGCGCCAGCTCCCCGGCGAAAGGGCGTAGAACGCGGGCCGGGGACGGGCTTCGGCGCTCACCCGGCGCGACGACCCCAGATGACGAGCCCGCCGCCGAGGCTCAGGCGTCGGCTCCGCACGTCCTCGATGCCGGCGGCTTGCCAGAGCTCGAGCAGCCGGTCGAGTGGAAGCCGCGCCCAGAGCTGCTCGATGCTGGGCCCGAGGAAGTCGCCGACTTCGCGCCAGCCCGGCGAGATCAGCCGGCCCGAGATCGGGAGGCCGACGCCGACGTAGAGGCGCCAGAGAAGCCGCCAGGCGGGATTCGGCGGCACGCCGAACTCCAGGCCTGCGATCGTGCCGCCGGGCCTGACGACTCGGGCGAGCTCCACCAGAGTTGCTCCGGGATCGTCGACGTAGCGCATCAGGTAGGTGAACGTCAGCGCCGCGAAGGACGCGTCCGGGAAGGGCAGGTGGTCGGCGTCGCCCTCGACGAGGCGAACGCTCGCCGGGAGCCGGCGGCGCGCCTGCGCGAGCATCTCGGGGCTCTGGTCGAGCCCGACGACCACGCAGCGCTTCCGGTGGATCAGCTCGGCCGCGACCGCTCCGGTGCCGGTCGCGACGTCCAGCACCGTGTCAGCCGGGCCCGCCTGGGTGCGGGAAACGAGAAAGCGGCGCCAGCGAGGATCCTGTCCGAACGAGAGGAGGCTCGCGTAACGGTCGTACGTCGGCCCGAGCGGGGCGAACAACTGCTGCGCGTGCTTCCGTCGGGGCGAGGCGACCGCCACCAGACCGAGTGTATGCGTCGGGCGACCGGACGACCGGCCCGAACGTGCTCTTCGGCACGTCTCGTCCGGCCCGGTGCTTACTGTTCGATGGCATGCCGCAGTGGATCGTGTTGCTGACGGTGGCGATCGTGGCGTGGGTCCTGTTCTCGGTCGGCGGCGGCCTGGTCGTCGGTCGCCTGATCCGGCGGGCGGAGAGCCTACGCGCGGCGGGCTTCGACGCCGGCCGCGGCTCATCGGGTCGACGCCGGCGAAGCTGACGCTCAGGGCATGCGCGGCGCGACCAGCGCCGAAAACGCCCCTGCGGTGACCAGCAGGATCGCCGCGAGCCCGAGGAACTCGTTCGTCGCTTCGCGCTTCCCTTTAACTCGCGCGACCACCGAGCCGAGGTGCGAGTAGGCCGACTCGAGCGCCTGTGCCGAGCGGGCATCGAAGAACTTCCCGCCGGTAGTCTGGGCGATCTGGCGCAGGGTGTCCGGGTCGGGCGGCACCGGGATCTGCGCCGGGCCGAAGCCTTGGCCGGGGCCGAATCCGCCACCGCCGGGTGGCCGGGTGAGCACGCCGTTCGGGGTGCCGAGCGCGATCGTGTAGACGGGGATGCCCGCCGCCTTGGCCCGATCGGCGCCCTCGAGGGGCTGGAGCAGGCCGCGCGTCTGGTGGCCGTCGGAGAGGAAGAGGATCGAAACGGGACTCTTCTTCTGATCGGCGATCGTGGTGTACGCAATCGTCTGCGTGCCGTTCGGGTTCTGCGGCTTGACCAGGTCCACCGCCGCGGCGATCGCGTCGCCGATCGCGGTTCCCCCGTAGCCGGAGTAGTACCCGAGGCTGTCGAGCCCCTGACGGACGACGTCCAGGTCGGTGGTCGGCGGCGCCGCCACCTGCGGATCGCCGGCGAACGCGACGAGCGCCACCCGGACGTTGTGCGGCACCCTCTTCAGGAAGGTGCGTACCGCGTTCTGGGCCGCAGCCAACCGCGAGGGCTTGACGTCGGTTGCCCGCATCGAGCCGGAGACGTCGATCACGAGGACGACGGTGGCGCGGTCGGAGGCGACCAGGGTAGTGCGGTGCGGGCGAGCGAAGGCGACGCAGAGCGCTGCGAGCGCCAGCAGTGCCAGCGCGGGTGGAATGTAGCGGCGCCAGGAGCGGCCGCCCGCCACGCTTGCCAGGACGTCCATGTTCGTGAAGGTCATCGCGTACTTCGCCGGCCGCCGCTCGAGCCAGAGGTAGACGAGGGCCGCGATCGGCAGCAGCAACAGGGTCAAGAGCAGGAGAGGGTGCCCGAAGCTCATTTGCCACCTGCGCAGATCGCGCCGAGCTGGACGATGCCCTGTCCGCGGCCGGCTCTGGCGAGGACGCTCACGGCATTTCGCGACACGGTCGTCTTCACATGCAGGCTGGCGACGAGCGCCGGCGCCGGCGGCGTCGCCGTCGCGAAGCCGCGCGTGACGTACCAGCCGACGAGGCGCTCGTCCGCCCTGCAGGCGGTGTCGACCGTGGACTCGCCGCGTACCCGCGCGGTGACCACCCGGCGGGTGGTCGGATGCCCGGGCGGCATCACAGCACGAACGGCGGTGGGCGTGCGGGTCCCGCCGCCCGTCGCGGGGATGCAGCCGATGTGCGGCCGGAAGGTCGGCGCCCGCGGCTGTTCTCCCGCGTAGGACGCGACGAACACGATGGAGCGTGACGTGGTCACGCCGGGCGAGACCGGCGTCCCGGAGGTTCCGAGGAAAGCGAGGTCGATCGCCTGGTCGCTGAGCTCCGCGTCGATCCCGGCGACGACGAAGCCGCGCGGGCAGGTGAGCTGGTACTGCGCCTGCGGGCGGGGGGCGCTACGGGCCATAGGAACGACCACCCACGGCCCGGCGACCGGGACGCACGGGTTCAGGCCACGGCATTCGTTGGTCGCGCCGGCCGAGGGGGCTACCGTCAGTGCGCCGAGCACGAGGGCTCCGAGGAGCAGGTACTTCACGCCACCCTCCGGAACCAGAGTGCCGACAGGCCGGCGCCGATCAGGAGCAGCACCGCGGCGCCGCCCGCGAAGAGGTCGGAAATCTCCCGCGACTGACGCTTGTGGCCAAGCCGCGAGCCGAGGTTCTCGTAGACCTCACGCAGCTGCTTGTCGCTGGCTGCCCGGAAGAACTGGGCGCCGGTCGTGTTCGCGATCAGCTGGAGCGTCTGTGGGCTGGGCGGCACGCGGATCGTCTCCGTGTACCCACCCGGCAGCTCGTGATGCACGACGCCGTTCGGCGTGCCGACGAGCACGGTGTAGACGGGAACCTGCATCAGACGCGCACGCCGGGCGGCGACCCGCGGCGCGGTCTGGCCGCCGTCACGGGCGCCGTCCGAGATCAGGAGCACCGTGGTGGGCGGGGTGGTTCCGTCGGCGGCCCGCTGCTTCTGGCCGAGCCGGGCGGAGAGGAGGACTGCGTCGCCGATCGCGGTGCCCTCTGTCGGGTGCAGCGATCCGAGCGCCTCGCGGACGAGTGTGCGGTCGGTCGTCGGTGCGAGCGCGAGCTGCGCCCGCGTCGAGAACGAGACGACGCCGATCCGGAACTTCTTCGGGACGATGTCGACCAGGCGATTGGCCGCGTTCTCGGCGGCTGCCAGCCGGCTCGGGCTGATGTCGGTGGCGCCCATCGAGCGCGAGGTGTCGATCGCGAGCATGACAGTCGCTTCCTCGCGCCTGACGCTGACGGTCGCGTGGGGACGGGCGACGCCGACGATCAGCGCGGCGAGCGCGGCGAGCAGGATTGCGATCGGGATGTAGCGGCGGCGGCCGGGGAAACGGTCGACGAGGTTCGGAAGCAGCCCCGGCGACGCCCAGCGCTCGGCGTAGCGCTCCCGACGCTGCTGGTGCCAGACGTACAGCGCCACCAGGACGGGGACCGCAAGTAGCCAGAGCAGCGACCAGGGCGACGAGAACGTCATCTCGTTCTCCTGAGGAACGCGACCAGGGTGCGGAGCCAGTCGCCGGACGTGGAGAGGACCACGTGGCGGGCGCCCGTGGACGCGAGCTCGCGGGCGACGTCGCGCCGCTCGCCCGCGGCGGCGTCGGCGAACCGGGCGCGCAGCTTCGCACTGCGGGTGTTCACCCGGAGCTGCCTGCCGGTCTCCGGATCGACGAGCCAGAGCTCGCCCGCGTTCGGCAGTTCCTGCTCCCGCGGGTCACGCACTTCGACGGCGACCACCTCGTGCCGTCCGGCCAGCTGGAGCAGCGGCGGGCGCCAGTCGCGCGGGCCGCGAAAATCGGAGACGACGACGACGAGCGAACGTTGCCGCGCAAGCGAGTCGGTGCGCCGGAGGGCGTCTCCCAGCGAGGTCGCGCCGATCCGCCCCGGCGGCGGGTCAGGCTCCTCGCGTAGCGCGCCGAGCAGGCCGACGAGGCCCAGGCGGCCCTGGCGGACGGGCAGCGCCCGCGGATCCTCGTCGCCGAACGTGACCGCTCCCAGCCGGTTGCCGCGCCTCGTGGCGAGGTGGCCGACGGCGATCGCAACTCCCTCGGCCACGTCCGCCTTGCGGCGGTCGGCCGTGCCGAAGCGCATCGACGGCGAGGTGTCCAGGGCCAGCCAGGTGACCAGCACCCGCTCGGCCATGTGCACCCGGACGTGCGGCTCGCCCGTGCGCGCAGTGACGTTCCAGTCGATCTTGCGGACGTCGTCGCCGGGGACATACGGTCGAATCAAGGCGAGCTCCGTCCCGTCGCCGAGCACCGACGAGCGGTAATCGCCGGCGAGCAGCCCTTCCATGCGGCGCCCGATCGTGACGTCGAGCGCCCGCAGCAGCCGGTCGGGGATCGGCCCCGGGCCGGGCCTTGCTGGCGAGTAGCCGGCGACCGCCGAACTCACGCCGCGTTCGTCTCCGCCAGGTCGAGCTGCGGGATCGGCACCGCGGCGAGGACTCGCTCGAGGATCGTGTCGGGGGTCACCTCCTCCGCCAGCGCCTGGTACGAGAGGACGAGGCGGTGGCGCAGGGCGTCGGCGGCGAGCGCGTGCAGGTCGTCGAGGACGACGTAGTCGCGGCCGCGGACGAGGGCGAGCGCCCGCGCCGACTGGACGAGGCTGATCGGGCCTCGCGGGCTGGCCCCGTAGGCGATGTACGCCTTCAGATCGTCGAGGCCGTGAGCCGTGGGGTTCCGGGTCGCGTCCGCCAGCGTGACGGAGTAGCTGACGAGCGCCGGGTCGACGTAGACATCGAATACCTGCCGCTGGAGGTCGCGAAGGTCGTCGAGCGTGAGCGTCTCGCGCAGCTCGGGTGCGTCCTCGAGTTGCCGCTGGACGATCGTCAGCTCCTCGTCGTGCGACGGGTAGCCGATCAGGATCTTCAGCATGAAGCGGTCGACCTGCGCCTCCGGGAGGGGGTAGGTGCCCTCCGACTCGATCGGGTTCTGCGTCGCCATCACGAGGAACGGGTCGGGCACGGGATGCGTCTCGTGGCCGATCGTCACCTGCCGCTCCTGCATCACCTCGAGCAGTGCCGACTGCACCTTGGCCGGGGCCCGGTTGATCTCGTCCGCCAGGAGGAAGTTGCAGAAGACCGGACCGAGCTCGGTGTCGAAGGTGCCCTCGCCGGCCCGAAAGATGCGTGTGCCGACCAGGTCGGAGGGAACGAGGTCAGGTGTGAACTGGATGCGCGAGAACGACCCGCCGAGCACCGCCGCCGTCGTCTTGATGGTCAGCGTCTTCGCCAGGCCGGGTACGCCTTCGATCAGCAGGTGCCCCTGGGAGAGCAGACAGACGAGGACCCGCTCGAGCATGGCGTCCTGGCCGGCGATCACCCGCCGGATCTCGAACAACGCAGGCTCGAGACGTTCCCTCGCCTCGGCTGCGGCGGCAGTCGAACGTTCGTCGGCGGACGGGCTCACGAGGTTCCTCCTTGATCGCACGGACACGGGCGAGCGCAGAATCGAATCAGGTGTACCTGAGTATTGCGTGAGAGGACAGTTCCCCGGTTTTTTGCTGCGTATCATCGGGTTGTGGCCGTCGAGCCCGATGCGAAGCCGACGATCGAGGCGCTGGACGCGGAACGGCTCCGACTGAAGGAGCTGGAACGCAATCTGGCCGTCGAACGGAACCGGATCCAGGAGGCGGCGGCACGCGAGATCGCGCGCATGCAGGCAGCGCTCCGCGACGCGGCCGAGCGGGCCGGCAAGCGCGAGCGGGAACTGGAGTCGACCCAGCGCAAGCTCGAGCGCAAGGGAAAGGGGCGGCGTATCGCCGTCTTCGGCGCGGCGGCGACACGCGATGTCTCGAGTCGGGAGGAGGAGCTCGTTCGGCGCGAAGGCGAGCTCGGCGAGCGCGAGCGGGCCGTCGCCGCAACGGCGGCGGAACTCGAGCGCGAGGCGGCGAGGCTCCGCGACCTCGAGGCATCGCTCGTCGAGAGCCGAGAAGGGATCGAGCATGCCGAGGCGCTGAGTGCCCGGGGCGCAGAGCTCGAGTCGCGCAGAGCCGAGCTCGACAGGCAGGTGGAAGAGCTCGTCGAGGTCGAGCGCCGAAGCGCCGAGGCGCTCGCCGGCCGGGCGGCCGAGCTCGAGGCGCGGGCCGGCGAGCTGGAAAGGCGCGCCGGCGAGCTCGAGAGACGCGCCGCGGAGCTGGACGCGCGGGAAGCCGGGCTGGAGGAGCGTTCGCGCACGGCTGCCGGACGCGAGCACCAGGCCCCCGAGGCGCCGGGGGTGGCGCCCGTCCCGATCGTCGTTCCGGTTGATCTCCGACCGGAGCAGGAGCGGCTCGAGGCGAAGGCACGAACGCTCGCCGAGGCCGAGAGCCGACTGGGGGCCATGCGCGCCGAGCTCGCAGCCCGAGAGTCGGCCTTGCAGCTCACCGAGGAGAACGCGGCGCGCGAGCGCGCCGACCTCGAGTCCCGCGCGACCGAGCTCGCGGCGGCCGAGCAGCGGAACGCGGGGACCGAGCGGCGCGCCGCGGAGCTCGACGACCGCGTGACACTCCTGGCGGCCCGCGAGGCGGAGCTCACCGACTCGCTCGCCGCGCTCGAGCGCCGCGAGCGCATGCTGGACGAGCTCAGATCGGAGCTCGAGGTGGAGCAGAACCGGCTGGCGGGCAGGGCGCGAAAGCTGGCCGAGGCCGAGCGACGGGCTCCCGTCCCCGGGCCGGCGATGTCGGCACGGACATTCAGCGAGGGTCTCAAAGTGCTCTCCCAGAGGCGCGCCGGATAGTGGCTGTGGCTGTTAGCGTGCGCGCGTGCTGAGCGCGCTCTCGACCGGGCACAAGACGGTGATCTTGGTCGTTGCGGCGGTCTTCATCGTCTTCGCGCTGTGTTCGTCGTTTGTGTTCACGAGGATGAACCCGAACTTCCCGGGCAGGCGTATCGCGCTCTTCGTCGGCGCCTGTGTGCTGCTCACGGCGGCGATGTTGGGCGCGATCATCGCCTTCGCCGGCGAGCCGCCGGAGGCCGGGGCCAAGGTTGAGGAGCGAAACCCGGTCGTGTCCGAGACGACGGGCACCGAGACCACCCCGGCTGCGCCGTCGGGAAACGCCGCGGCGGGCAAGGCGCTGTTCGCCTCCCAGGGCTGCAGCGCCTGCCACACGTTCGAGCCTGCCGGCTCGACCGCGAAGGTCGGGCCTGACCTGGACGAACTCGCCGCCAACGCGAAGACCGCAAACCGCGGCTCGGTCGACCAGTACACGGCCGAGTCGATCGAGGATCCGGGCGCCTACGTTGTCCCGGGATACCCGGACGGCGTCATGCCGAAGTTCCAGCTGAGCGACAAGCAGGTCGCCGACCTGGTCGCCTTCCTGACCGGCGGGCCCTAGACCCTCCGGCGCCAGCGTGAGAAGACGTCCTCGAGCTCGGGGCGCTTCGAGTGGGGGGCGAGTACGAAGAGACGGTCGCCGGGTTGGATGACGGTGCTGCCGCGCGGCGGGATGGTCTCGTCGCCGCGGGCGACGACTGCGACGAGTGCCGTTCGGGGGAGGCCGAGCTCGCGGACGGCGGCGCCGGCGATCGCGTGATCGGGGGCGACGTCGAAGTCGATCAGGTCGAGGGAGCCGAGTGCGTCGACCTCGAGCGGAGGCGCGCTGGCCCGAGGTGCGAGCGAGACGACGCCCAGCTTCTCCGCGGCCCATTCGAGGGTCGTTCCCTGGGCCAGTGCCGAGACCACGACGACGAAGAAGACCGCGTTGAAGATGGTCTTGCCGTGGTCGACGTGCTCGGACAGGACGATCGTCCCGAGCACGATCGGCACGGCGCCCCGTAGGCCGGCCCAGCCGAGGAGCGCCCGCTCGCGGGCGTTGAACCAGCCCCAGGCCGTCGAGACCCAGACTGCCACCGGCCGGATCACCAGTACCAGCAGGGCTGCGAGCCCCAGCCCGGAGAGCGCGACCGGGCCGAGGTCGCGGGGGAAGACGAGCAGACCGAGCACGACGAACATCACCACCTGCGCGACGAAGGCGAGCCCTTCGTGGAACGTGACCAGATGGCGGCGGAACCGTGAGGGGGTACTGCCGACGGCCAGGCCGACGAGATAGACGGCCAGGAAGCCGCTGCCGCCGCTGACGTCGGCGATCCCGAACGAGAGCGCGCCGGCGGCGACCGAGGCGACCGGCGCGAACGCGCCGATCGAGTTCGGTAGCCGCGCGAACGCCCAGGTTGCGACAGCGCCGAGGGCGACCCCGATCACGAGGCCGAGGCCGAGCTGGCGGAGCAGGAGCAGGCTGAGGTCGCCGATTCCGTAGTCCGGCTGCTCGATCCAGTCGATCAGACCGATGGTCAGTGCGATCGCCATCGGGTCGTTGCCGCCGGTCTCCGCCTCCAGGGTGCGGGCCAGGCGGCGGCGGATGTGGGTGAACCGTAGCGTCGCGAACACGGCCGCCGCGTCCGTCGAGGAGACGACTGCGCCGAGCAACACGGACTGGAGCCAGGAGAGGTCGAACAAGGCATAGGCCGCGAGCCCGGTCAGGAGCGCCGTCACGATCACGCCGATGGTCGCCAGCAGCGTCGCCGGGATCGCGACTTCGCGCAGCCGCCGCCACGACGTCGCGAGGCCGCCCTCGAAGAGGATCGCCGCCAGCGCCACCACGCCCACTTTCCGCGCGAGCTCGGCGTCGTCGAACTCGATTCCGCCGAGTCCGTCGGAGCCGAGCAGCATCCCGAGACCGAGGAACGCGACCAGCGAGGGCACGCCGGCGCGCGTAGCGCCGAACGCCACGACGATGCTCGCCGCCAGCACGCCGCCGACGATCAGGAGGAGCAGGCCTTCGTCCACGGTTCCATTCTTTCCGCGATTTCGGCGCCCGGTGCGGCGCCGCGGTTCGGCCTCTCAACGGCTGTGCATGACCCCATCGGGTCAATCCCGACGGAATGAGGTGGATCGGTCGTTCCGACGGAATGGGCCTGATTGGGTCAGTGTGTTTCGACGCGGGTCTGGCTACGCTCGTTTCACGCGATCGAGAGTGGTTTTCGGGTCGCGGTAATTCATGGGATCGTCGAGAGCAAAGGCGTAATCCCGGCGAGAAACGAGTTGCGGGCCGATCGGCTCGCGCCCAAAACGAAAGGTGACTTCAATGAAGCGTCTCATGATGCTGATGCTGGTTGCGCTTGCAGTCCCGGCAACAGCTTTCGCAGCAACTTCCGGTGGCAGTGCCAGCACGACGTGCACACCGACCGGCTTCAATCGTGACGGCATCAACCTGACGGCCGCGCAGATCGGCGGCAAGGTGACCGGCGACCTCGACGCGGCCGGCTGTGACATCGGCGTCTACTACGGCCCTGGAACCAAGGGATCCGTGAAGAACGCGACGATCGAGAACGCCAGGTACTTCGGCGTCGTCAACTACGGCGGGAAGGTCAACGTCGCGAACAGCACCATCTCGCAGATCGGAAACGCTCCCTTCGACGGCACCCAGCATGGCGTCGGGATCTTCTTCACGACCGAGGCAACCCCGGGCGTGGCGGCCGACGTCACCGCGAAGGGCACGATCAAGGGCAATATTCTTCACTCGTACCAGAAGGGCGGAATCACCGTTCGCGGTGTCGGCGCGTCGGCGACGATCGAGCGCAACACGCTGACCGGCGTCGGGCACGTCGACTTCATCGCCCAGAACGGGATCCAGGTCTCGTTCGGCAGCAGCGCGACGGTCAAGGGCAACACCGTTTCCGGACACTGGTACACGCCGGACAGCACCGAGGCCTGCGGCCTGCTCTTCTACCAGGCGGGCAAGGTCAACGCGAAGGCGAACACCCTGTTCGACAACGAGGTGGCGACGTACGTCACCCCCTGAAAGTCTGGCGCGACAACTGATGCACAAGAGGCCCGCTCCGGCGGGCCTCGCTGTGCTAGCACGAAAAAGAGGCTCGAGCCGTGCGGATCAGCCACACTTCCGTGATGGCCTCTGGCCTGACAGTCGGCGGCGATCTCGAGCAGGCTCTGGGCAGGGTCGGTGTCCCGAGCTACGTCCTCGACACGACAGGAGTCGTCAAGTGGATCAACGAGGCGGCCGAGCGGCTTGTCGGCGACGTTCGCGGTCGTCACTTCACCTCTGTCGTCGCGCCCGAGGACAACCGGCGTGCCCGCGAGCTGTTCTCCCGGAAGGTGCTCGGAACAGCCCCTACAGACGCGACGGGCGTCCTCGTTTCGACCGCCGGCACGCGGGTGGCCGTGGAGATCAGCTCGGTGCCGCTCATGAGCGGCGAGCGGGTGGTCGGCGTCTTCGGGCTGTTCGAGGGACGCCCCAACGACCGAGCTGGGGCGCCACCTCCGCATCTCACCCCCCGTCAAGTCGAGGTGCTTCGCCTTCTCGAGCAGGGCCGCTCGACGAAGCAGATAGCCGCCGAGCTCCAGCTGAGCACCGAGACGGTCAGGAATCACATCCGCCGTCTCTTTCGGGCTCTCGGCGTCAATTCGCGACTCGAAGCCGTTGCCGCCGCCCGGGCCGCATCACCTCACTGATTTCGGCCCCGCGGAGCCGGAACTGTCACAGCCGGAGGCGTCAGGCCGCCTCCCGGGCGGGAAAACGGCCCAACAGCGGAGGGGGAGGGATTTGAACCCTCGATCCGCCTAACGACGGATAACGGTTTTCGAGACCGCCGCATTCGACCGCTCTGCCACCCCTCCGAGGCGGAGAAGGAGGGATTCGAACCCTCGATGGAGACATTCATCCCCATAACGCCTTAGCAGGGCGCCGCCTTCAGCCACTCGGCCACTTCTCCGGGACCTGCATCGTATCGGCACGATCTTCGGGCGGCCGGAGTTCGTCAGCGTTGCCTCGGCGAATCAGGCGGTAGTCTGGGCGAGGCGCGGAGAGGTGTCCGAGCGGCCGAAGGAGCGCGACTGGAAATCGCGTACTCGTCGAAAGGCGGGTCGCGGGTTCAAATCCCGCCCTCTCCGCCTCGATCTTCCCTCGTTCGAGGGACGCGGAATATCACCCTTCATGGTCATGTCACATCGCCCGTCCCGCGGCATGCTGAACAGGCCGGAACTCCCCTCACATACCCCACCGGCATTGGGAGACGCCCGCTATGTGCGGGCGTTTTCCGTTCTGGGCTCAGTCGTGGACGCGGGCGATCAGCTCGACCCGACGCATAACCTTGACCGCGGTGCCGGCCAGTCGGACGTCGAACCCGGCTCCGCGCGGGAAGAGCACTTTGTCGCCCGGCTCGACGCCGCCCGGCTCGGCGCCGGTCGCGATCACGATGCCGGTCTGGGAGCCTGCCTCGGCGCTCGCGGGGATGATCAGCCCGTGCCGGGTCTCGGCTTCGTCGTCGCTGGGTTCGACGACGACGTAGTCGTCGAGCGGCTCCAGCGTCACGCGCGGCCGTTGGGTCTCCTCGAGCATGAGCCCAGGGTAGCTCCGCGAAGATGACGTGATGCGGATCGGCCGCCGCGACGTCCGGCTCACCAACCTCGACAAGGCCTACTTCCCGGAGCGCGGGTTGACCAAGGGCGACCTGGTTTCGTATTACGTCGACGTGGCCGACTGCGTGCTCCACCACGTGCGCCGGCGGCCGATGCAGATGAAGCGCTATCCGGACGGCGTGGACGGCTTTTTCTTCTACCAGAAGCGCGTCCCGGAACCGCATCCCGACTGGCTGGACACGGTCCGAATCGACTTTCCCAGCGGACGGCACGCGTATTTCCCGGTCGTCGCCGACGCGGCCGGGCTCGCCTGGATCGCGAACCTCGGTTGCATCGAGCTGCACACCTGGCACTCACGGATCGACGACGTCGAGCGGCCCGACTACCTGCTGATCGACCTCGACCCGACCGAGGGCAACCCCTGGTCGCACGTCCGGGAGATCGCGATGGTCGTCAAGGAGGTGATGGACGAGCTCGGGCTGGTCCCGTTCCCGAAGACCTCGGGGGCGACCGGCCTGCACATCCTCACGCCGATCCGGCCCGAGCTGCGTTTTGCGGCCGTGCGTGACTTCGCGAAAGCGCTCGCGAAGGAGGTCGAACGCAGGATCGACGACCAGGCCGTTGCGACGACCACCTGGAAGGTCGCCGACCGCGTGGGCGTGTTCGTCGACTACGGCCAGAACGCGCGGGACCGGACGATCGCATCCGCGTACTCGATCCGGCCGACCACGGACGCGCGGGCCTCGGCACCGCTCACGTGGGACGAAGTGCCCGATTGCGACCCGGCGCAGTTCACCCTGACGACGATGCGCGACCGGATCGACGCCGTCGGCGATCTGACGGCGGGAATGTGGCGGAGGAAGGCCTCGCTCCGCAAGAAGTTCGAGCAGCTCGGGCTCGACCTGCCGGATGAGTGATACAGAAGGGGCAGGCCTAGGCTTCAGCCTGTTCCCGACCTTTCGCCGGCGCAGCCTGAAGGCAAGGGTCAGGCTTGAGCCTGACCCTGCTGCAAGAGCGCCGACACCGTGAGGTCGTTCGGCCCCGGAGGTCTGCGGACCTCGCGCCACGTGCACTGCTCGGGATCCTTGTCGTCGCGGAAGCGGATCAGCTTCGTGCCGTGACGGAAGCGGTTGCCCTGCACCTTGTCGTAGCGAACCTCGACTACCAGCTTCGGCTTGATCGCCGACTGGGCGAGCTCGCCGCCGCCCCAGCGGTTCGGCTCCGAGAAGCCGCGCTCGGGCGCGCCCTTGAGGAGCGGCTTCACCAGCTTGAGGATCTCGTCGTGCCGGCTCGCGGCCACTGCGGCCGATCCGACGTAGTCGGGCCCGCCGTCGTCGCGGTAGAGGCCGAGGAGGAGTGTCGCGAGCCTGGTCGGTTTCTCCTTCCAGCGGACGCCGATGACCACGCAGTCAGCCGTCGTGTGCGCCTTGACCTTGGCCACGCCTTCGCGCGAGCCGGGGAGGTAGGGGAGGCCGAGGCGCTTTGCGATCACGCCGTCGAGCCCCGCGGCTTCGAGCGCGTCGAGCCAGCCCGCGGCCACCTCGGGATCGCGTGTTGCCGGGGAGATCCGGAAAGACTTCGCCAGCTTCTCGAGCTCTCGCCGACGCTTCTCCAGCGGCAGCTCGTGCACCGGCTTGCCCTTCCAGAGCAGCACGTCGAAGGCGACGAACTGAGCCGGAATCTCGCCCGACAGTCTGCGGATACGGCTTTCGGCCGGGTGGAGGCGCATCTGCATTGCGTCGAAGTCCAGGCGGCCGCCGCGCTCGATCACGATCTCGCCGTCGAGCGCGGAGTGCGGTGGGAGCGCGTCGCCGAGCGGGCGGAGCTCGGGAAAGTACCGCAGCAATGGCCGTTCGTTCCGGCTCCATAGCGCGAGCTCGCCGCCGTCGTTCTCGAGCACGCCACGGAAGCCGTCCCACTTCGGCTCGTACTGCCAGTCGCCGTGAGGGAGCTCGCGCACGAGCTCGGCCTCCATCGGCGGAAACGGCACGTTCTTGCCCGGCACGCCGGGGAGGCTAGCCGTCTAGGCTCAGGTGGTGCGCAGAGTCGCCGTCACCGGGCTTGGGGCGGTCACTCCGCTCGGCAACGACCGCCGCTCGACCTGGGAGTCGGCGGTCGCCGGCCGGAGCGGGATCGACTTCATCTCGACGTTCGACACCAGCGGCTTTCCCGTTCGGATCGCGGCGGAGGTGCGCGGCTTCGATCCGGCGTCGGTGGTCGGGCCGAAAGAGGCACGGCGTCTCGACCGGAACGTCGTGATGGCGGTGGCCGCCGCGACGGAGGCGGCCGAGGACGCGTCATTCGACGGAGCGTACGAGCCAGACCGCGTGGGCGTGTTGTTCGGGACGGCTATCGGCGGTCTGCTCGGGATCGTCGAGCAGCACAGCATCCTGCTCGAACGCGGCTCCGACCGCGTCTCGCCGTACTTCATCCCCAGCGTTCTGGTCGACACGGCCAGCGGGCAGATCGCGATTTCGCTCGGCCTCCGCGGCCCCAACTATGCCCCCGTGTCGGCCTGCGCGACCGGGTCCACCGCGGTCGGGGAGGCCGCCGAGGTGATCCGCCGCGGCTCGGCGGACGCCGTTCTCGCGGGCGGCGCCGAGGCCTGCCTGCATCCCCTGATCCTCGCCGGGTTCTGCGCGATGCGCGGCCTCGCCGCGGAGGAGGACTTTCCGCCGCGTGCGTCGCGGCCGTTCGACCTGACGCGCGAAGGTTTCGTCATGGGGGAGGGGGCATGCGTACTCGTGCTCGAGGAGCTCGAGGCGGCCCGCGCACGAGGGGCGACGATCTATGCCGAGGTTCTCGGATACGGCGCCTCGAACGATGCGCACCATCTCGCGCAGCCGGATCCTGAGTCGGTCGGCGTCGTCGAGATGATGCGGGCGGCGCTTGAGCGAGCCGAGATCGCGCCGGAGCGGGTGGGGTACATCAACGCGCACGGGACGTCCACGCCGCTCGGCGACCTGGCCGAGACGAAGGCGATCAAGGAGGTCTTCGGTGACCACGCCTATGAGCTGGCGATCTCGTCCACGAAGTCGATGACCGGTCACTGTTTCGGCGCGGCCGGTGCGGTCGAGGCGATGATGTGCGTGCTCGCGCTCCACGAGGGGGTCATCCCGCCGACGATCAACTACGAGACGCCCGACCCGGAGTGCGATCTCGACTACGTCCCCAACGAGGCGAGGGCGGTGCAGGTCGACGTTGCGCTCTCGAACGCGATGGGCCTCGGCGGCCACAACGGCTGTGTCCTCTTCGGACGCGTGTGAGACCTGTCCATACCTGGTCGCACTTCGGCGGGGCCAGACCCCGGGCCGATGCGCCACGAAAGTTGTCACGGTTGTCGCACGGCCGGGCGGTAAGCCATGTCCGAGAGTGCGGTGTGGACGGTTCGTGACGATTTGGAGGGGTCAGACCCCACGAGGGCGTTACGAGCCCTCCACAGCCTCGGGCGTCAACTTTGCGAGCGAGTCGATCACGAGGTCTGCTCCGGCGAGCGCTTCCTCGCCCGGCGGGTAGCTCGGGTTCGGCACGGCGACGACTCGCATGCCAGCCGCCTTCGCCGACCCGATGCCTGCGTGCGAGTCCTCGACCGCCGCCGCCCGTGCCGGCGCCACGCCGAGGCGCCGGCACGCCTCCAGGTAGACGTCCGGCGCCGGCTTGCCCCGAGCCACCTCCTCCGAGGACACGGTCGCCTGGAAGAGCGGCGCCAGCCCCGACAGCTCCAGCACGAGGTCGATCAGCGGCCGGTTGGACGACGACGCCACCCCGAGCGGCCACCGCACCCTCAGCCGCTCGACCGCTTCGACCGCCCCGTCGATCAGCGGCAGCTGCTCGCGATACCGCGCCGCCATCCGTTCCACCACCTCGGCGGTGATCTCGTCCGGAGGCTCGGGCAGGCCGACGTGCTCGTGCATGTACCTCGACCACTCTGGCGAGCTCATCCCCATCATCGCCCGCTGTTCCTCCGGTCCGTATCGTCCTCCGCGATCGCGTGCCAGCCCGGCCCGCACCTCGTCCCAGAGCTCCTCGGTCTGGATCAGCACGCCGTCGAGATCGAAGACGACCGCTTCGATCACAGCGACCGGTAGCCCGACTCGATGTGGACGAGCGGCGGTGCCAACTCGCCGAGCTCGACGGAGAGCACCTCTCCGACGAAAAAGGTGTGGTCGCCGGCCGGGACCTCGTCGGCCAGCCGGCACTCGAGCCAACCGAGCGCGCCGACCAGCAACGGCGCCCCCGCCGCCCCCTCGCGGCTCGCGATTCCGTGCCAAAGGGCGATTGGCGGCACGCCTCGCGCGAAGTGCTGCGCGAGCCAGTCTTGCCCGTCGGCGAGCAGGCTGACCGCGAAGCCGCCGGCGCGCCGGAGCAGCTCGTGCATCGCCGCCTGTCGGTCGATCGCCGCACCGACGAGCGGCGGCTCGACCGACAGCGAGACAAGCGAGCCGATCGTCAGGCCCAGTCGCTCGCCCTCTGCGTCCACCGTCAGCACGGCAACGCCGTGCGGGAATCGCCGCATCAAGTCCCGGAGGCCCGGCTCCGCCGGCGAGGCCACTAGGGCGCCAGCCGCTCGACGATCCAGCCGCGGCCCCCCGGCCGGTACCGGAAGCGGTCGTGCAGCCGATCCAAGCGGTGCTGCCAGAACTCCCACAGCGATGGAACGAGCAGGTAGCCGCCCCAACTCTCCGGCCGCGGAACGTTGTCGCCGAGCGTGGCTGCGGCCAGCTCCAGTTCCCCCCGGCTGCCGATTACGCGGCTCTGGGGCGATACGGCCGCAGAACGGCGGCTCCCGGGCGGACGGGACTCGAAGTACGAGTCGGACTCGGCGGCGGCCAGCCGCTCGACGTCTCCTTCCACTCGCACTTGCCGCCCGAGCGCGTGCCAGTAGAGGACGAGCGCCGCCCGCGGGTTCTCGGCCAGTTCCGCGCCCTTGCGGCTCTCGTAGTTCGTGAAGAAGCTGAGCCCCCGCTCGCCGGCGTCTTTCAGCAGCACCGTTCGTGCCGACGGAGCGCCGTCGGACGTCGCCGTCGCGAGCGTCATCGCCTCCGGCAGCTCGATCCCTTCCGCACGCGCCTCTTCCAGCCATGCGCGCAACTGCGCGACCGGTTCGGCGTCGAGGTCGCGTTGCTCGAGCGGCCGGTCGCGTTGGTCCTCCACGAGCGCGAGTCTATGCTGGCGGGGTGAAGCTGCTCGTGCTCGCGGCGGCTCTGGCCGCCGTAGCAACCACCTCCGCCCACGCGGCGAAGCCCACCTGCACAGTCGCTGCCGCCAAGCGCGCGGTCGCGGCAGCGAACCTGCGGATGAAGCTGCTCGGGGACAGCCCGGTACGCGTCGGCGCGTCCTCCGTCGACCGGGTGCTCTGCCACGACTTCACCCGCGACGGCCGCGCGGACCTCGCCGTCACGATCGCGAGCGGCGGGACCGCAGGGGACGTCGGCTTCGCCGTCCTACGGGCGACGCCGGCCGGCGGGTGGCGGGTCGCGCTCGCGCAGAGCGGCTACAAGCTGGGGCTGTTCGGCGCCGGCGGCGACCTCGTGAGTTCGCAGCCGGTCTACGGCAAGGACGACCCGAACTGCTGTCCGACGGGCGGGTTCGACCACGCCCGCTACCACTGGAACGGCAAGCGGTTCGTGGTCGCGCGAACCTGGCACACGCGCTCCTTCCGTCCGTAGTGGCGGCGAGTACCCTAGAGCCGATGGCCGAGCAGCCTCCGATGCTGGACGACCTCGAGCTCTACCGGCGCATGCTGGTCATCCGTCACACCGAGGAGAAGCTTCTGCAGCTCCACTCGCAGGGGCTGCTGTCGGGCACGACCCACACCTCGATCGGCCAGGAGTCGATCGCGGTCGGCCTCCTCGGGCGGCTGCGGCCGGACGACGCGATCTTCAGCACACACCGCTGCCACGGCCACTTCCTCGCGTCCGGCGGCGACCTCGCGGCGTTCCTCGCCGAGCTGATGGGCAAGGCTGACGGGGTGTGCGGCGGTCGCGGCGGCAGCCAGCACCTCCACACAGGCGGATTCATCAGCTCCGGCATCCAGGGGCAGCTGGTCCCCGTTGCGCTCGGGGTCGCGTTCGCGAAGAAGCTGCGGGGCGAGGACGGGATCGCCGTCGTCTTCATCGGCGACGGCACCCTGGGCCAGGGTGCGCTGTACGAGTCGATGAATCTCGCCTCGCTCTGGGGCGCGCGCCTGCTGATCGTGCTCGAGGACAACGCGATCGCCCAGACCACACCGTCCTCGGTCGGCGTCGCGGGGGACACGCTCGCCCGTGCGGAGGCGTTCGGGATCGACGCGTCGCGGCTCGACGGCGCAGACGCGCCCGCCGTTCAGCGGGAGTTCGGCGCCCTGATCGACGTGATGCGCGGCCGGGAGGCCCCGGCTTTCCGCGTCGTCCGCACCGTCCGTCTCGGTCCACACAGCAAGCGGGACGACGACCGCTCGCCCGAGGAGATGGCCGAGCTTTTGACGCGCGACCCCATCGTCAGGCTCGCGGCGACGCTCGACCCTGCCGACGTCGAGCGGCTCGACCGCGACGCGGCCCAGCAGCTCGAGGCGGCGCTGGCCGCCGCCGAGGCGAGCCCCGAGCCCGACCAACTCTCACACCTGGGCGACGTCCACCCACCCCTGGACGAAAATGCGGCGGCGAGACCCTGGGCGCGGCCCGCGGAGGAGCCGAGGGTGGTGAAGAGCCTGAACCAGGCCCTGCACGACCTGCTCGAGCGCGACCCCGACGTCCACCTCTTCGGCCAGGATCTGCTCGACCCCTACGGCGGCGCGTTCGCCGTTACGAAGGGCGTTTCGACCCGTTTCCCGGACCGGATCCACCCGACGCCGATCAGCGAGGCGGCGATCGTCGGCAGCGCAACGGGCTTCGCCCTCGAAGGCGGCAAGGCAGTGGCCGAGATCATGTTCGGCGACTTCGTCGCGCTCGCCGCCGACCAGCTGACGAACAGCGCCGCCAAGCACCACTATCTCTCGCAGGCCCACGCGACCGTCAACCTCGTCGTGCGCGTGCCGATGGGAGGTGGGCGCGGCTACGGGCCGACACACAGCCAGAGCCTGGAGAAGATGTTCTTCGGCATCCCGGGCCTTCGCGTGGTCGCGGTCTCCAGCTTCGCCGACCCGTATGCGCTGCTTTGGAACGCGGTCGCCGCCGATCCCGGGCCGGTCGTGCTCGTCGAGAACAAGGCGGTCTATGGTGAACGCACCCGGCAGCCCGTGGACGACCTCGTCGACCACTTCTCCGCGCGCACGACCGGCGGCGTCTACCCCAACGTCCGACTCAGTCCGGTCGGGTTCGACGATCCGGATTTAACCGTGATTACCTACGGCCGCTGCGCGTCGCTCGCCTGGGAGCCGGTGCGGGAGCTCTTCCTCGAGCGCGAGCTCGCTGCCGACCTCTGCGTCGTGTCGCAGCTCTCGCCGCTCGACCTCGACGGGATCCTTCCGTCGGCGCTCGAGTCGGAGTGCGTCGTCACCGTCGAGGAGTCGCCCGGAGAGGCCGGATTCGGGGCCGAGGTGGCCGCGCGGCTTGGCGAGGCCGGCTTCCGAGGCCGTTTCGCGCGGATCGCCGCCGCAGACTCACCGATCCCGGCAGCGAAGAGCCTCGAGGAAGTCGTCCTGCCCACCGCGGAGTCGATCAAGCGCGAGCTCGAGCGGCTGGCGGTCGAGAAGGGCGCCCTCACCACCAGAAGCTAGGCTCGGGGCCGACATGGGCGCGATCCTGGTCATGTACCACTACGTGCGCGACCCGGATCCGCGGCATCCGGGTGTTGCGGCGATCACGCTCGACGACTTCGAGGGGCAGGTCGACCACCTGCTCCGCCACTACGAGCCGCTCGAGCCAGACGCGCTCCTCGCCGCGGCGCGTGAAGGGACGCCGATCCCGGACGGCTTCGTGCTCACCTTCGACGACGGCGTGCGCGACCACTACGACAACGCAGCGCCCGTGCTCGAGCGGCACGGGATCCACGGGATCTTCGCGCCGATCGGCCTGCCCTATCTCCACGGCCGGATACCGTTCGTGCAGAAGAACCAGCTCGTCCGGGGAAGGCTCGGCGAGGACGGGGTTGCGGACGCGTACGTTGCCGCCGCCGCCGAGGTCGCTCCCGAAGCCGACGTCCCGGCGGTGATGGCGTCGGCGCCGATCGGCGACTACCGGCGCGGCACGGAGAAGTACCTGCGCTTCAAGTACGCATCGAACCGGCTGATCCCGCGCGAGATCTCCGAGCGGATCATGGATCGCCTGTTCGCCGAGCACGTCTCCGCCGACGAAGCCGGGTTCATCCGCGAGCTGTACATGTCGACCGACGAGATCGTCGAGCTCCGCCGCCGTGGCCACTCGATCGCCGGTCACTCGATCAGCCATCCGTCGCTGCCGCAGCTCGACGAGGGCGAGCAGGAGCGCGAGATCCACGAAGCAGCCGACTGGCTCGGCGGGCTTCTCGGCGAGCCGCTCGCCTGGTTCAACTACCCGTACGGAGACCACGACGAGCGCTCGGAGCGGGTCTGCGAGCGGCTCGCGCTGACGGTCGCCTACTCGACGCGGCCGCCCGCCGACTGGGTCGACCCCGGAGAGCGGTTCCGCGTCCCGCGGGTCGACACGGTCTTCCTCCCGGTGACCGCCGGCGCCGAGCCGGCCGCCCTCGCGGGCGAAGTGGTCTGATGGCCACCCCGATCGTCGTCCCGAAGCTGAACGAGAACGACGACGAGGTGGTCGTCGTCGAGCTCGCGGACGGGTACGTCCAGCCGGGCGAGGCGCTCTTCTCGGTCGAGACGAGCAAGGCGGTGCAGGAGGTCGAGGCAGAGGCGGCTGGCTTCGTCCTCTGGAACGCGCAGGTCGGTGACCGCGTCGCCGTACTGGCTGAGCTGGGCTGGCTGTTCGCTAGCGAGGAGGAGCGTGACGGCTGGAGCGCCGACCGTCCGAGCGTCGACGCGGCCGTCCCGGTCGGGGAGCGGATCGCAACCGAGCCCGCGCGGCGGCTCGCGTCGCAGCTCGGCGTCTCGCTCGACGACGTTCCGGGCTCCGGAATCGTCCGCGAGAGCGACGTCCGCGCGCTGGCCGGGGGCGCCGTCGCCGAGCCCGCGGACGAGGAGCCGACCCGCGGTCGTCTTTCGGACGAGTTGCGCGCGCGCCTGCGTGACGACGCTGCCTCGGTCGCCGCGCTTCCCTCCGACGAGAAGGTCGCTCTCTACCGAGAGCACGGCGCCGAGATCGGCGAGCGCGTGGCCATCGGCCGCGGCACGTTGATCGAGGCGGAGTTCGTCGAGCTCGGCGCGGACACCTCGATCGGAGAAGACGTGCTCGTCCGGGCGCGGCGCTTCACGATCGGGGAGCTCGGCCAGATCGGGGCGAGCTGCCGCTTCTTCTGCCGCGACTTCGTCGCCGGGCAGGTGGTCACGCTCCGCTGGAGCGTCGCGGTGGTCGACGGCCAGGGTGGGATCCACGACTGCCGTATCGGCGATCTCTGCTTCGTCGCCTACGACACCTACCTGAACACCGACCGCGACGTGACGCTCGGCGAGCGCGTGTGTCTCAGCCCCGGTGCGCGGATCTACACCCACCGCAAGTGGCTGGAGGCGCTCGACGGCTACCCGTTCTCGTACGCGCCGGTGTCGATCGGCGAGCGCTCGTGGCTCGGGCCGGGTTCGCTGATCCTGCCGGGTGTGGTGCTCGCCGCCGAAGTGACGGTGATGGCGAACTCGGTGGTCGCCTCGAACGCGCCGCGTGGAGCGCTGCTGGGCGGCGTTCCGGCCTCGGTCGTCAAGCGCGAGCAGCGCACGGGTCTCGACGCTGTGCACCGCGGGGCGGTCGTCCGCGAGATCTTCGAGGGGAACACCCGTGCGCTGGCCGTGCTCGGGTGGACGCTAGAGCCCGAAGAGGGTGCCGGTGCGCTGTGGGCCGGTCGGCTGTCGGGCGGGCAGGGCGAGGCACGGGTGGTCGTCGAGGGACGCACGATCACCGTCGGCGAAACGGTCTTCGACCTCGACTTCCGTACCGTCACCGGCCCCAGGAACGCGACGACGGACGTCGTCCGCCACCTGCTTTTCAAGTACGGGCACGCGTTCGAGCCGCGGCTGTGGCGCTTCGGGGCCAGGCTGGACGAGAGGGCGTACGGGCCGTAGAGTCCGCTCTCGTGTGGAACGGCTGGCAGCGCTACGGGTTCGTCGTCTGGATCCTGGTCACGCTCGGGATCAACGTCCTCGCCCTGCTGGTGATCAACTGGCTGTTCGACAGCATCGCGATCCAGGGCTTCTGGTCGTATGCACTCGGCGCCCTGACGCTTACGATCGCGAATGCGATCCTCAAGCCGATCCTGGCGATTCTGACCCTGCCGCTGATCGTGTTCACGCTCGGGCTCGCCTACTTCGCGATCAACGTCGCCATGCTCGCGCTCGCCGAATGGATTGCGCCGCACTTCTCGATCGACGGCTTCTGGACCTACGTCGGCGCCACGATCGTGGTCTGGCTCGTCAACGTCGCGATGCAGGGCCTTCTCGCCCTGATGACCGGCGGCGGCGGGCGGACGAGTATCCCGGAAAAGGTGTAGCCGGGCTAGGCCGGGCCCGTTCGACCCGGCCGCCCGTCCAGCTCAGCTAGAGCTGCCTGCCAGCTCCTTGCGCTCGTGCCGAAGCGCGAACGCAACGAAGAAGCTGTTGATCCCGCGGAAGAGGGCGAACAGCCCGACCCACACGATCAGCAGCGTGGCCTTGCGGCCGAACTCACCAGCAGCCCAGAACCCCAGGCCGATGCAGATGAACCCCGAGATCATCCGGAGCCACCAGAGGCCCGTCCGGTCGGAGAACGCGATGATCAGGTCCATGATCCCGACGAACACGAACATGAACGCGGTGATCTGCGCGATGGCGATGAACGTGTCCTTCGGATGGATGAACGAGAAGATCCCGCCCAGGACGAGCAGCACTGCGAGGATCGCGTTCAACGCCTTCCACCACCCACTGCGCACGACCGCGATAAGTGCGAACTCGAACGCACCGGCGATCAGGAACACGATCCCGGCCAGAATCCCGATCGACTTCGCAGAGCTGAGATTGAACCGGAACATGATCAGCGACAGGATCAGCCAGAGCGTCCCGGTGATCAGGAAGATCCACCACCAGCTGCCGTAACTCTCGTCGTAGATCTCGTCTTCGACGACCACGACCGTCGACATCACTTTTCCTCCTGGCTCGAGTCGGTCCGGTCAGGTGAGCGCGGTCGCGCGCCTGACGGACGTCTGTCGATACCGAGGATTCGCGTTCGTGCCGTGCTTTCCTGCGCGTTCAGGCAGCTGCGGCGACCGGCAAGAGCGCCTCTGCTTCCATGATGTAGAAGCGGCCGTCCAGCTCGTAGCGGATCGCCTGGAGCCCGGACTCGGCGACGTAGGCCTCGACCTTCCGCAGGAGCTGCGCCAGGTCGTTCTTGCTCCGACGGATGCGGGCGGAGACGTACCAGACGTCGTCCTGGAACTTGATCGACCCACCCCAACGGGGCCGGATGTACGCACAGAGGTCGTCGATGCCGGCGTAGGCCGGGATCTCGAAGCGAACGGCATTGCTCATTCTCTCCGTGAACTCGTCCATGGCCCAAGGATGCCCGGCGGGCAGATGAGGCCGCTTGACCCGGTTGGGTCATTTGGCCTGGCCGATCGTCAGTGCGTCGCCAGCGGTTGCCCGCGCGCGACGGCCACCGCCTCGAGCCGCGAGTGTGCCCCGACCGCGTGGAGCAGGTGGCGGATGTGGTTGCGGACGGTCTCGCGACTCAGGTGCAAATCCTCGGCGATCTGGTCCGTAGTGCGGCCGCGCTCGAGCTCGCGGAGGACCTCGGCCTGGCGTGGTGTGAGGTGGAGCTCGGGATGCGGCTGCGGCTCCTCGACCACGTCCGAGACCTGGCCGAAGACGCCGATCACATGCTCTCCCCGGGTGAGTGGCACCGAGCTGACCTCGACCGCGACCCGCCGTCCCTCCTGGTCGACGAGGACGAAGGGGCTGTCGGACGGCTCGGTGTTGCCGAGCACCCTACGGGCGTGGAGCTCTCGTGCCCGCCTCGTGTCCTCGTGGGCCACGACCGACGTGAACTGGCGGCCCTCGACCCCGCCGACGAGCCGGCGCGCGGCCGGGTTGATCCAGCGGATGATCCCGCTCGTGTCGATCAGGTAGCTCGGCACATTGACGTGCTCGAGCGCCTCGGCGACCTCCGCCTCGAAGGCTTTCAGCGACGGCATCGACCCAGTCTGTCCAAGAGCGGTGGCGTTGCCAAGTCGGGAAGCGGCGGGGCTGGGATTCGAACCCAGGGGACGCTTGCACGCCCAACGGTTTTCAAGACCGCCCCGTTCGACCGCTCCGGCACCCCGCCTGACAGCTAGTTAAGCGGAAGCTGCGACCGTTTCGAGCACCCAGAAGTCCTCGCCGCGTTCGGCCTCCAGCTTTCCCAGTTGCTCACGGTGGATCTCGCGGACCCGCGCCGGCGTGATCGCCTCGTCGGGGTTGACCTCCTCTATCTGGAGGCTCGTCTTGTCCTCGTACAGGTGCTCACCGGCGAGGCGGGCATGGTCGTCGTAGGGCCAGATGAACGCCTGGCGGCTGGCGGCGTGGTACAGCGCGGCCGGATCCGGGACCTCGTAGCCGACCGCCTGCAGGTCGGTGCCGCGGGCGAGCTGGTGAAAGGTGATCTCGTCGCTCACGCCCCAGTCGCCGACCGCGAGCCGGTCGTCGGAGTGCCAGAGGACCGCCTCGCTGACCGCATCGTAGAACGCGAGCACGCCCTCCTTGCCGGTGATCACGGCCGGGTTCGCGCCCCAGGTC
>JBKPRA010000131.1:0-21704 GCA_046734335.1 Actinomycetota bacterium
GGGAGACGTACGGCTCGTCGCCGACGACCCAGCTGTCGTGTCCCGGCGGGACGTAGAAGAAGTCACCGGCGTTCACCCGCTCCGTTCCGTCGTCCATCTTCACGGCTGCCTGCCCCGACAGGACGAGGCCGACGTGCTCGATGGGGCACGAGCGCTGCCCAAGCTCCCGCCCCACGTGCTCCGACCAGCGCCAGCCCGGCTCGTACGTCGCCCGCCCGAGGGTCGCCGGTCCGACCCGGTAGAGCTCGAACCGTCCCTTCTCGAACGAGCGTGTCTCGCTCGGCTGGTCGAGGTTCACGAGCTCCAGATCCATTCGAGCTGAGTCTCTCACGCAGGTGACCAGACGAACGGCGTCGTCGTCGTCACCGGCACGAAGCCGAGCCGCTCCAGGATCGGCCGACTGTCGTCGGAGGCGTCGACCTCGAGCAGCCGGAACCCCCGCTCGGCGGCGAGGTTGGCCCGGTGCCTGACGGTCGCCTTGTAGATCCCCCGACCGCGCCAGTCGGGGAGCGTGGCGCCGCCCCAGAGCGTGGCGAAGTCGGTTCCGTGCTCGTACCGGATCCAGGCGGCGCAGACGACGGCGCCGTCGCCCTCGGCAACCACGATCGACAGCCCGTCGGGGTCGGCGGCAAGCTCCTTGCCGAGCCCGTCCGGCAGCCAGCCGTGGTCATCCCCCCAGACCGCCTCCTCCATGGCGGCGATCCGCTGGAGGTCGAGGCGCTCGGTGACCTCGCGCAGTGTCACCCCGTCGGGCGGCGACGGCGGCCCGGCGATGTTCGCCACGGGGGCGATCACGATCGTCTCCCGGTCCTCGGGCTCGAAGCCCGCCCGGAGAAGGCGCTCGGGGAGGTCGGGCGGCAGGTCATGGCCGTGGAGCTTCCACTCGAACCGCTCTCCGCGCTCGCCGAACAGACGCACCTGGCGCTCGATCAGGTCGTCGAGGCTCGCCCCTTCCAGCCCGCCCAGGTCGCGATAGAGCACCCAGCCCTGGCCCCCGAAGCCGGTGAAGCGAAGCAGCGGTCCGTCCCACTCGTACTCGACGCCGGGAGGCGGCTTGTCGGGCACGCGCGTGCGGAGCTGCGAGTCGTACTCGGCCAAGAGCTCGGCGACGTCCGGCGCAACCATGTCCGGAGTCTTACTCAAACGCGATCGCCGGTTTGAGCCTCCGATGCACGGTCAATACCGCACCGTTCGTACCTGGGCCCTCCTCGTATTGACTCTCCTCCTCGCCGGCTGCGGCAGCGCGGACCGGCACGAGCTCGCCGTCGGCGTCGTCGACGACGCCGCCCGATCGGGCGACTCGGCCGCCTTCGTGGACGAGCTGACCGGGTCCGGCTTCGACGCGCTCGCGGTCTCCAGCATCTGGGAGCCCGGCGAGGACGCGCCCGACGCCGACGAGACGGCGGCGTTGCAGCAGGTTGCCTCGGCCGCCGACGCTGCCGGTGTGCGCCTGTTCGTGATCGTCTACCAACCGGGCTCCGCGACCACGCCGCTCACCGACGCGGCGCGATCGGAGTTTGCGAGGTACACGGCGGCGGTCGCGACTCGCGTCCGCGGGGTGCACGACCTGATCGTCGGCAACGAGCCCAACCTCAACCGCTTCTGGCTGCCGCAGTTCGGCCCTTCGGGAGAGATCGTGTCCGCCGCGGACTACCTGCGGCTTCTGACCGCCACCTACGACGCGGTCAAGGCGGCGCGCGACGACGTCCGGATATGGGGCGGGGCGACGGCGCCGCGCGGCTCCGACCGGCCGGGCGGGGGCCGGGAGACCACCTCGCCCACGTTGTTCATCCGGGCGCTCGGCCTCGCCTACCGCCGGAGCGGCCGCGACCGGCCGGTCATGGACGGGTTCGTACACCACCCCTATCCCGAGTCCGCCGCTGTCCCCATCGATCTCCCCCATCCGCGCGTCAGGACAATCGGCCTGGCCGACTACGACAAGCTCGTCCGGCTCCTAGGCCGGGCCTTCGACGGCACCGCACAGAAGGGGAGCGACCTGCCGATCCTCTACGGCGAGATCGGCGTGGAGACGACGATCCCCGCCGCGAAGAGAACCCTGTACACCGATCACGAGGTCGCGGCGACGGTCTCGGAGCAGCAGCAGGCGGCCGCGTATCGCCGCACGCTCGAGCTCGCCGCCTGCCAGCCGAACGTCGCGGGTGTTCTCTTTTTCCACCTGCTCGACGAGCCGTCGCTCGTCGGCTGGCAGTCCGGCGTCCGCTACGTCGACGGCACGCCGAAGCAGAGCTTGGCTTCCGTGCGCGCGGCTGTGCAGGAGGCCGCCGGCGGCTGCTGATTCAGCCTTCGTCGGAAACCGCGAGCTGCGCCTCGATCCAAGCTTCCGCCTCGTCCTCGTCGAGCCCCCTCGCCGAGTGCAGCTCGCGCACGAGGAGTCGGCGCGCGTGGAGATAGACCTGTCGCTCCCCGTGCGAGAGTCGCGCGGCGCGCGCAGACCTCTCGCCGTCCCGGACGAGCTCCGCGAGCTCGACCACCCGGCCGCCTGCGAGCTTCGCCTTGCTTTCCTTCATGCGTTTGATCCACGTCGCGTCCGGCTCGCTCGGTCCCGAGGCAAGGGTCCTACGAACCTCTTCGAGCTCCCGTTCGTCGGCGACCGGCCGCAGCCGCTCGGCCGCCTCCGACAGAGAAAGCGTCACGCGCAGCTCGCCGTCGAGCTCGACGACGACACAGTCACGTTTCGTGCCACCCACACGCTTCTGCTCGTGCGCCACGACACGCCCGACTCCATGCGCAGCGTAGACCACCGTGTCGCCGACGGCGATGTCGGGCAAGGCCTTCGCAGAATCCGCCGGCATCGGCTCAGTTCACGCCGAAGCTCGGTACCGCCGACGTGCGGCGCGCGACGACGCGAATCGCCAGCGACGACAGCACGCCGCAGAGCGACGCGACGACGGCGCTCGTCACGATCAGGAGCCCGGAAGCGAGCGAGAAGTTGATCGCGATGTCCTTGCCGACTCCGAGCGTGAGCAGGATCGCCGCTGCCGCGCCGGCATTGACGACCGCCCCGCCGGACGTGATCGGAATCACCGAAGCCGCAGCGCTGAGGCAGATGACCGCGAGTGCGGCCTCCGGGGAAAAGGCGAATCCCAGCGCGCTGAGCAGGGCAGCGCTGCCGAAGGCGCGTGTCGACCAGCACGCGAAGAGATAGCACCAGGCGACGAGCGCGTTCCGCCGACCGCCCGGAGTCGTGTGCCGGGCGACGTGCTCGCCGAGAGCGTGCAGCCGGCGGCTGCGGCTCAACGCCGGCAGGCGGGTGAGCCGCCGGCTGACGACGAGCAGTGTGCAACACCCAACCCCGAATGCGACGACGATCAGCAGCGGCCCGCGCAGGAGCGAGTTGCTCGTCGCCGTCGCCGAGATGGACAGCGGCAGCATCGCGATCGCGTCGATCATCCCGAGCGACACGATCGAGAGAGCGATCGCGCCGAGCCCGACCCGGATCCCTCCGAGCCGCTGGAGCATGCCCACCTTGACCAGGTAGTCGAGACGAAACGGCAGGACCACGCCGCTCGCGGCGCCGGCGCCGACGGAGGCGAGGCAGCGACCTTGGTCGGGACGCTCGTCCGCCGGGAAGAGCCTGTGCCAGGCCCTGGCCCGAAAGACGAGGCTGGCCAGGTATGCGAGCGCGGCTGCGGCGACGAGGAGCGGCTCGGCGTGGTCCAGCGGCCAGCTGGAATGCGTCAGGCGCCGGGCGACGAGGACGGATGCGGCGATGGTCAGGAGCGCGAACACGCCGCCGGCGATCAGACGACGCCGCCGGTGTGCAACTCCACCCGGAGCCGTGCCCGGCAGCGTCGGGCTCACGCCGGCAGCACCAGCCAGCGCTCTGATCCGTCGTGATCGACGACGCCGGGAACGTGCGCGAACAACTCGACCATGAACGCCGAGCAACGACCCGGGTCGAGAACGTCCTCGCGGCAAATGCGCCCGAGCCGCTCGAACGTGTCCCAGCACGCACGGATGTCGTCGACCGCGACCCACCGCGAGCGAAGCCCCGAGTCCAGCATCAGGCGGTGCCCGCGCTCGTAGCTCAGGATCGTGGCGCCGTCCCCGTGGGCGCTCGGCAGCCGCTCGCCCGTCTCCGCGAGGCGATCGAGCAGCTGCTCGACGTCGGCCCAACACGGGACACCATCGCCCTCGGTGGGGCTTCCGGGTTCCGGGTGCTTGCTGGGGGCACGCATGGCCATCCTTTGCGGAGGTCGGGTGTGCCAGACGGGAGACCTCACGCGCTCCGCCGACCGGCGAGCAAGCGAGAAGATGGGCACCCGAGGAAACCGCCTCGCGCCTTCAGAGTAGCCGCCGTCGACGACGACCGCTCCGCCCGCGCCGGATCGGCAGCTCAGGCCGTGCCGAGGAAGTCGAGCAGGAGCGCATTGACCTCGTCGGGGCGCTCGAGGCTCGGCAGGTGAGCCGACTTCGCGACGGTCACCAGCTCGGCGCCGTCGATCGAGTCGGCGACGTGGGAGGCAATCCCCTTCATGTCGGCCACGTCGTGCTCGCCGACGACCACCAACGTCGGACACTGGATCTCGTTCAGGCGAGCGGCCACCGGCGGGTCGAGAACGTCTTCCTCGTCGGCGCCCGCCTCCCATGCCCCCTGCTGCATCTCGTAGGAGCGGAGAACCATCCCGGTGACATTCGCACGCATGTTCGCGTCGACGTCGTCCCGGGACCGGTTCGGCCCGTCGACCCACATCCGCACGCTCTCCTCTGCCGCGGTCTCGAGGTCGCCGGCCTCGTAGGCAGTTTCCTCTGCCGCCCAGCCGGCGCGCGTCTCCTCAGCCCACTCCCACCCGGGCAGACCCGGCGCGATCACCACGAGACGCTCGACGAGGTCGGGCCGGTGAACCGCAAGCTCGAGCGCGACGCGACCCCCCAGCGAGTTGCCCACGACCGCGGCTGGGCCGTCGAGAGCTGCCTCTGCGTCTCGGAGGTGCGAGAACGGCGCAGGCTCCAAACGGCGCTCCCCGAACCCGCGCAGATCGGGTGCGATCACGGGATGGCCCGCTGCTTCCAGCTCCGCGATCTGTGGCTGCCACATGCGGCTGTCCGCAATGCCGGCATGGAGTAACAGGACCGCGCTCACAGCGCGGCAGCTTATCCCGGCGAGTCGAGGACACCTTGGTGGAACTCGACGGTGCGACCGTGCTTTCGCCCCCGTCAGTCGAGCTCTCGACTACTTCTTCCGTTTGGCGGCGTTGAATGCGACGGCGGCGCGGATCAGCTCTTTGAACGCTGCTTCGTCGATCGTGTCGTCTTCGTGGATGTCGATTGCCCGTCGCGTATTTCCGCCGAGGCTCGAATTGAAGAGGCAAGCGGGGTCCTCGAGCGACGCTCCGTGAAAGAAGGTCAGCTTGACGACCTGTTTGTAGGACTCCCCTGTGCAGACGCCCCCGTCGTGGGACCAGACGGGAGTCCCCGGGGAAGTCTCCTTCACCCACTTCCATTCCTCGACGATCTCTGGGTCCGCCTCGTGGATGAGCTCGCGCATCCGTTTCAGCATTGGACCTCGCCAATCGCCGAGCTCCCGGATGCGCCGGTCGATCATCTGCGAGGGGGAGTCGGGCATCCGAGAGCTTGATTGTAGGTGCGACCACTGGCGTGCTTTCAGGCCAGATGGAAAGGGCGGGCTTGCCAGACCTCGTAGCAGGGGAGAGGCAAGAGCCACGACGCCGCAGAGCCCGCCCGCAGGGTGATTTCACGCCGGACAACGCTTCTCCTGCTGCGGAAACTCTCCATTCGGCCCGCCATTCCCAGGCGGTTTGGATGAATCGCGCGGGCGCGCCTTCGAGCGACCTGACTGAGGACCACGTCGCAGAGAGTTGCCTGAAGCCGCAGGCTTGTCTCTCTCCCCAGCGCGCTCCGCGCAAGACATTTCTTCCCGACGGAAGCCGCGACCAAACCGTGTCACATCGCCGGTTGGAAGCATTCCGGTCACCGCCTCGAAACCGCCGGCACTGACAAGCTTCTGCTGAGAGGGCGGGTTGGCTTGTGCGCCTTGCCCGGGCCGTGGCGACTGGACGCACCTCCTCCTGCCCGCCCTCTCGACCGTACGGGCGTACTGGACACGTCCGCGACGATCCCAGTTCGTTGCTCGGCCAGGACGAGGCGTTGTTCGTGCGCGTTCCTCGTGTATGTGAGACCGTCCGATTCTTCGGCATCCATGAAAGGAGCACCAAAGATGGCCGTTCTGATCCGGCATCGGGCAGCTGGCATGACCCTCGCAAACTACGACGAGCTCTCGCCCCCGCTCGTGGAAGCGATCAAGAGCGCACCCGGTTTCGTTCTCCACGTCGCCTTCGAGGACTCCCAGGGCCTTTGCGTGGCGGAGATCTGGGAGTCCCAGGAGCAGCACGACGCGTACTTCAGCGCGAACGTCGAACCTGCCGTCCCGGCGGAGATCCAGCAGGAGGTCATCAACCTGCACAACATCGTCCAGCCCTAGGCCACCGGCCAAGGGCTTCCTCGATTCATATCTGCGGGGCGGGCAGGCGGCAGCCCAGATCGCCAGCCCGCCTCAACTGTCGCCGCATCCGTCCAGGCGACGTCGGGCCGTACTCGAAGGCCGAGCGGGGCGTCCGCGAGCTCAGCGTGGGGCGCTGAGAGTGGAAGCCGCCGGTGGGCTGCACTAGGCTGGGCCTCCGTGCAGGCGAAGCCCAGCAGCAGCGGCGGCATTAATCCGATTGAGGCCGAGCGAGCGGCGTACTACGACGCGGCCATGGAAATGACCGACTACCTATCTGTGTCGACAGGCCCCGAGACGTTCCTCCTCCCCACCAGCGACCGCGGGCTCTCCCGCGGGCTGTTCGCCAGGCGCTCGCGCAGCGATATCACCCATCTGGGCCGAGCAGTTCGCCTGCTCTCCGAAGCAGGATTCGCTCTGGAGGGCAGTGTCTTCCTGGACGTCGGGGCCAACATCGGCACCACGACGATCTCGGCACTTCGGCGCCATTTCTTCGATTCCGCCGTGTCGATCGAGGCCGTTGCGACAACGGCCCGAGTCCTGAGGATGAACGTCGCTCTCAACGACCTCGAACATCGCGTGCAGGTGATCACTGCCGCTGTCGGCAGCCGCGAGCACACGGCAGCGGTGCGCCTCAAGAAAAACGTCGGCGGCTCCGAAGTCGTCGCGTCCGGAAGCCGAGATTCCACTTCCGCGCCCGTTGTGCCGCTGAACAGCCTCGTCGACAGCGGCATGATCGACATCGACCGCCTCGGCCTGGTCTGGGTAGATACCGCCGGCCACGAGGCAGAGGTCCTCGCCGGTGCCTCGAAGCTCGTCGCCGCGCAGGTTCCCATCGTCCTTCGCTTCCGACGAAGGAGTTTGAACGAGTCGATCGAGCACGGTTCCATGCAAGCACTCGCGGCCTCCTACACCACCGCGACCGACTTGAAGACATCGCTGCGAATGACGCTCGCCGAGTTCGAAGCTTCAGCCCGCGAGCACCCGCGCTCCCACCGGATCCTGCTCCGGGCCGCCGGTACTACGGTCCGCGGGTCGTAACGCCGGTGGTTGCCTCCTCCACCAAGAGGACCTGCAAGCTCCGCCCCGACAGATAGGTCCTATTTCAAGGCCCGTCACGTCGAAGTCGCCTTCCCCGGGCCCGGCTACGCGGCCATGCCTATATCGGGGAGCGCCTAGGTATCGTTAGTTGTCGCACCGCGCCTCGACTCAACAAGTCAGAAAGGTCAAGCTTGCTGATTTATGACGTAGGCATGCACAACGGCGACGACACAGAGTATTACCTCCTGAAAGGTGCTGAGGTCGTGGGCATTGAAGCCAATCCCGCATTGCTTCCGGGCTTGCGGAGTCGTTTTGCCGGTGACATCAGCGCTCATCGTCTTACTCTCATCGATAAAGCGGTCGGTCCAGAGGAGAAACTCGTACCCTTCTATGTCGGGCCGGGTAACGCACTTCAGAGTTCAATGGTCAGAAAGAGAGTCGGGTTTTCACAAATAGAGGTGCAAGCCGTAAGACTGAGTTCGCTGATGCAGGAGTATGGCTTGCCTGCATTTGCCAAGATTGACGTAGAGTTTATGGATGGAGCCGTCCTTGATGACTTGAATCGCTTCGACATGGTTCCACCCCATCTTTCCGTGGAGGTGCACGCGTTCGATATTTTTTTCAGGCTTTATGCGATGGGATTCACCCAGTTCCGCCTGATCAATTGCCGCCGAGTTCGAGAACTCTTCAAGAACCATCCAGTCAGTACTCTCGACGGTACCGTCATTTCTCACGCCTTTCCTCATCACTCCAGCGGTCCGTTCGGTGACGATCTTCCGCAGCCCTGGCAAACACTCGAGCAGGTCTGCGCCCAATGGATCAGTCGCGAATCATTATCTGGACGGGGCTGGTACGACGTCCACGCACGCCGGTCCTAGCTCGCGCGCTTGACCAGGAACCAGCCTCTGGCGTGTTCGCTCTTCCGGAACCCGGGCGGCGGCCCGCCGTAGTAGTCGTCGACTGCCCGCGTCGCGCCGATCGACTTGAACCCCCTGTATCGATCACAGACGACGACGCCGCCGTCCGCGACCTTCGGCTCGAAGTACTCCAGGCACTCCCTGTGCGCCTGGTAGCGATGCAGGTTGAGGTGAAGGAGCGCGATCGGGCCGTCGGCGTAGGTCGAAAGGGTGACCGGAGAAAGACCCTTGACGAAGACGAATCGCTGTTGAAGCTGCCTTCGCGAGATCCTTCTGCGTGGACGAAGCCGATACCTGAGGATCATCCAGCGAAGATGCGCCTCGGAACGGGTCGTCTTCTTCGCCCTGACCTTCCGAATTGCTTGCTTTGACGCTTTCTCGTCCTCGGGCTGCGCGGGCGGCAGCCCCTCGAACGAGTCGAATCCCCAAATACGCCGAGCGTGTTTCCCGCCCTCGGTCAGGAGGCCGAGCCAGAACAGGGACTTGCCGTTCCCGACGCCGCATTCGACGATGTCACCGGGGACGTCTGCGATCAGCTCGACCAGTCCTCGGTAGTACAAGAGGCTCGCATCGTCCGCGTCGAAGGTCGGCAATCGCTTCAGCTCAAGGCCGAGCTGGAACAGCGCTCTGTTCAGAAGAGGAGTCATCTGGACAGAAAGCCCGAGCGACTCACTGCTTCACGACGAACCGGCGGCGCGCGTGCTCACCCTGCCGGATCCCCGGTGGCGGGCCACCGTAGTACTCCTCGATGGCGCGCGTGGCTCCCACCCACGTCGACTTCTCGTACTCGTCGAAGGCCACCACACCGCCGATCGCAACCTTCGGCTCGAAGTACTCCAGACAGTCCTTGTACGACTGGTAGATATTGACATCCAGGTGCAACAGCGCTATCGGCCCGCCGCTGTACTTCGGGAAGCTCTCCGGGAAGAAGCCGGGGACGAGGACGAACCGCTTTCGCAGCTGGCGTCGGGAGATTCCGCGGTTCGGGGAGATCCGGTTTCGCAAGAGCAGCGCACGCACCTCTGCCTCGCTGTGGGCGAACATCCCGGCCTTGATCTTGCCGCTCGAGAACCGGTCCGCCTGGTCCTCCGGATGAGGCGGCGGCAGCCCCTCGAACGAGTCGAATCCCCAAACACGCCGAGCGTGTTCCCCGCCCTCGGTCAGGAGGCCGAGCCAGAACAGGGTCCTGCCGTTCCCGACGCCGCATTCGACGATGTCGCCGGGGACGTCGGTGATCGTCTCGACGAGTTCCTGGAAGTAGAGGAAGCGAGAGTTACGCGGTTGCCACGTGTGCGACTTCACCCGTTGCAACTCGAATCCGAGCGGCCGCAGCGCGAGGTTGGGAAGCCTGATGGCCTGCGTCACAAGCCCCATACCCGAGCCTCAGGCCCGGCTGCGGCGAGTCGGGATCACGTCGAGCAGGCGGAGACCCTTTGGACTGCCTCCGACGCCGCTCGGCCCAGGTCTCCCGGCAGGGGAGACGACCTTACCTCTATCGACTCTGGGCACTGCTGACACGACGAGAGGTTACGGGCGGTCGTCCGGGCGAGCACTGGAGAGCACCAGCCATCCTACCTCGGGCTCGCGCGGATGAAGCCGAACGCGCCTCGCGGCGACCTCAGCGTCCTGCAGGCTCGTGGCCTGGGCGGCGACGACGCGCTCGGGGTGCGCTGTGAACGTTGACTTCGAGAACGGCATCCAGGAGTCTGACCGCTGGTGTGGGTGGTGCAAGGGATCGAACATGTTCTCTTCTCTCACGCGCACAGCTGGCAGGCGGTATCCGATGAAAGACTCACGCTATGAGCGGTCCACAGAACAGGGATGGATCAGGCCGCCGGCCGAGGTGCCTGCCGGCGACTTTCATGCCGCTGGAGGACGACCCGCTCGATCTGGAAAACATGGAGCACGCGGCTGAGGAGTTCAGACCGGCAATTCTTCGCCTCGCCCTGAGCGAGCCGGAAAACACTAGGTAGCTCGCGGGAGGCTAGTGGCCACGGTGCGCACTGCAGTCTCGAGATCTTTGCCTCCGGCTCGCGAGCAGGGCGAGACACCCGGTTGGCGACGCGTGTCTGCATGGCTATGTATCGGTGCGACGATAGTCGTGGTCGTGGTAGGCGGGGTCTGGCCGGACGAGGTTGCGCGCGGTGTGCGCCGTGTACTGGGTGAGGCGACGCTTGCGCGCCTTCTCGTCGCAATGGCCTTCCTCGCCGTGGTCGTGGTGGTGGGGCAGAGGCTTAGGCCGGTCCGGGGTGCGGGCGCGCGGGTCGAACGAACGGCGCGAGGCGTACTCGAGGCGGTGCCCTGGCCGCAAGCTCTCCTTCTGATCTGCGTATCCGCCGGTGTTGTCTGGTACGCGCTCGGTCGGGCGCGGGTCCTACCGCGCACGTTTTCGGATGAGCTGCTTCACGAGCGGGTCGCGCGTGGGGTTGCGGAGTCCGGCAGCTTGGCGGCACATGGCTATGGGCTCGTCTCCGGCATTGTCGACGCATTCGGCTTTTGGCTGACGGGCGACGGGGCGTCGGCCTTCCACTTGATCCAGCTCTTGAACGTCATTGTGATGCTGAGTGCGGCGCTGCCTGCCTACTTCTTGGCTCGTCGTGTGATCTCACATGGTGCAGCGCTCGTGGTGGGCGCGCTGACGGTGAGCGTCCCGTGGATGACGTACTCGGACATGATCACGACCGAGGCGGCGTTCTACCCGGTCTTTCTCGTATTCGTACTGGCATTGGTGCGTGCTCTCGAGCATCCGTCCTGGGGCCGTCAGGCAGCGCTGCTGGGGGCGCTCGTGCTCGCCTTCGAAACCCGCACGCAGGCGGTTTGCCTCGTCGGCGCGATTGTGTTGGCGGTCGCTATCTACGGCTGGAGTCGCCGTAGAACGGTGTCCGCGTTGCGCGCGTTTGCTCCCACATGGATCGCCTTCTGCGTTGCGGCTCTCGCTGTCGTGGTCGGCACCGCGGCCGGCGTCGTCAGTCCCCTGGGCGCCTATCAGAAGCTGCTGGACGACTCGCTCAGCGTGCTGCATCCGCACGGGCTGTTGCTCTGGACGGCCGCGAATGTCACCTCGATCGGTCTCGGCACTGGAGTCCTGGCAACGATCGCGTTTCCGCTCGGACTGGCAGCGCTGTTGCGACGCGGGAGCGGCGCGAGCGAGGCAGCGTTCGCCTCGGCCTCGACGGCCGTTTCACTCGCGATCCTGGCGACGGTGGTCGTGCTCTGTCAAAGCCGATACGGCACGGGAACGGTTGGCGAGCGAAACCTGTTCTATGTCGTGCCGCTCATTTTCACGGGAGCGCTGGCCTGGGCCGAGCGCGGTTTCCCCCGTCCGGTCCGGTTGACGGTGGTTGTGTTGACGGCCGCGATCGTGCTCGCGGTATTGATGCCGCCTGGCTCGATTGCCGTCGTCGTCGATTCGCACACGTTTGGGCTCTGGACTCAGCTTGATCGCAGCTGGTTCCCGCAAGCGCGACAGATGATCGCAGCGGTTGCAGTCGGAGCGCTCGTGATAGCTCGTCTGCGCCGTACCTGGCCAATCGTCATCGCTGCGCTGCTGACGGCAGTCGGAGTAACGGCGGCAAACGATAAGCCGCCGATGCAGTCGAGATCCGTGGCTACGCGCTACGGCTGGGTCGACCGCAATCTCCCCGCCGGCGCGAAGGCGACCGTTCTCTATCTCGCTGCGCCCGGGCAAGTCGCCTGTGAGGTGTCTCCGCGGATGGGCGAAGTTGCGGCGATGGCTGTCTACACCGAGATCTTCAACCGGAGGGTCGGCACTGTGCTACAGGCCCTGGGCACGAACCCCGTGAGCACTGTCCGGTCTCCGTCGGTCACGGTCGGACCGGGCGGGGTCGTGACTGCAAGAGGCAAGGTTCTCCGGCCGGGCTACGTGGTTCTCGACTCTCGTATCCCGATCGTCGGGGTGCGTCTCGCGCTGCTACGCGCCCGAGACGTCATCGCCCCCCCGGTCGGGAACGCGGCGCTTGCGCTGTGGCGAACAAGAGGCGTTCTCCGCTTGCGGAGACCTGCACAGATCCAAACGACGTCCGGCCTCCGCGACCTCGGCTGCGCATAGACCGTGCTACGTGGAAGCGCTGATCACGGGTGCCCGCGTGTCCGCTGAGGCGCGCAAGCGGAGGGACCTTCGGCCGTGGCTCGTGTGGCTGTGCGCGCTTGCGGCTGTGCGAGCCGCGATCCCTCTCGTTGCACTCGCGTTCGGGGGGCTGCTTCCCGGTTTTCCTGCGTACTCGTACGAGGGGCCGCAGGGTGACGCGAGCGGCTACATTGCGACCGCGCGCGCGATCATCTCTGCCGGAGCGACCCCCTTGCTGCCGGTGCTCCTGGTCGTCGCGGTCGCCGCACTCCTCGGAGCGCGCTGGGCATGGCGCCGCTATCCGCGCGACCGGCACTGGGTGATCGCGGCCGGAGCCGCAGTCGCCTTCTGCCTGCTCGCGGTCGTGATCCTGAAGATCCCAGGGCAGGCGCCCTCGGGGGCGATCGGCTGGCCGCTCATCCTCAGCCTCCCGATGGTGCCGTTCCGGGTCATCGGCTGGATCAACGACGATGTCGCCGTCGGGGTCGGGATCGCTCTCGCGATCGTGGCGAACACCGTCACGATCTTCGCGACGGCGTTCATCGGCGAGCGAGTGACCGGTAGCCGGCGAACCGGTGTGGCGGCTGCGGCGCTGTTCACGTTCTGGCCCTTCCTGACGTGGATGCTCCTCGGTGACCGGACTTGGGCGAACGGCGCCTGGACGGTCGACGCGGGCCTGGCGGTCTACTCCGAGCCTGTTTCGACCGCATGTGTCGCGGCGGGCATCGCGCTCGCGGTCGTGAGAGGTCGCCCTCCGTGGGCTCCGGTGGCAGCGGGAATCACACTCGGCTACGCCGTTGCAGTGAGGCCGACGAACATCGTCTTCGCGGCAGCCGCCGCGATTCTGTTCGCATGGGAGCGCGACTGGCGCAGCCTCGGCAGGTTCGTCGTCGGCGGGCTCACCGTGGTGCCGATCGTACTCGCATTCCTGCCCAAGAAGAGCGGCTACGACCTGAATTTGGCTCGGCAGGCCGGGACGCCGCTCTGGTCGAACGACTATCTCGTCTCCACGTTCACCACTTCGAGCGTCTGGCGGCCTGAGCTGCTCGTTGTGCTCCTGCCGTTCGTGGCGGTCGGCGTGGTCGCGTCGCGGTCCCGTCCAGTCGCGCTGATGCTTCTGACGGGTGCATTCGCGAACGCCGCGATCTACGCCTTCTTCTTCGCGACGTGGGAGCATCCGAGATATCTGCAGGCCGGCCTGCCGGCACTGCTGGTGCTCTGGACGGCCGGCGTGGCGTATCTCGTCGACCATGTGCGGCGGGCGAGGCCACTCACACACGCGGGCGGCGGGCGGCGACGAGCTAGGCGACCCTAGCCTCGACGACCTCGACCGTCACGGCCATGCCGGCGATTGTGACAGTCGCACGCCGTTGTCAGGTTCGGCGAGATTCCGGCCCCCCACCGAGCGTCGCGAGTGGTAGCCAGCGGGCCGCCCCCACTTCCGCCTGGTAGCGGGCTACGCGCCGTGTTCGGCGACGCGCGGCCGGGATCGGAAGCCGCGAGCAGTGTGGCCGGGAAGGGGGTCTTGGCGGGCTCGATCCAAGCGAAGTTCCTGGTGGGCTCGACCGTGGAGGCGCTGGATCATTCGGCCGCGGCGCTGGCGAAGCTGCTGGACGCAGGCCAGGCACCGAGATGAGCCCGACCCGATCATGGGGCCATGGAGCGCGCGCGAGAGTGGAAGGCCGCGCTTCCCGCTGTCGCTACCCAGGGGTCGCTGGTTCCGGCCGGCTGTTAGGTCGGTTGGAGGTCGCGCTCGCCGCGAATGAACTGGTAGGCGACAGCGCCCAGGCCAGCGCCGACAACCGGCGCAGTCAGGTAGATCCAGACCGAGTGCAAGTCGCCGGACACGAGCCCAGGTGCAAGGGATCGGATCGGGTTCATCGACGCGCCGGAGATGGGGCCGCCGAACATTGCGTCGAGACCGATCGTTCCGCCGATCGCGATGGCCGCAGCCTCGCCTACAGCGCGGGTATCGGTGGCGACGGCGAGGACCACGAACATCAGGAAGAAGCTCATGACGAGCTCCCACAAGAAAGACTGGCCGTCCGAGCCGCTCGGGTAGGTCGCGCCGACGTTGGCGATGTTCCCCAGCGACGCGCGTAGAAGGGCGGCCGCAGCGACCGCTCCTACTAACTGTGCCGCCCAGTACGCCGCCGCGCGTGGCCACGGGAAGTGACGGGTCAGCGCAAAGGCGAAGGTGACGGCGGCATTGAAGTGGGCGCCGCTGATGTGACCGACTGCATAGATCCCGAACATGATCACCAGGCCGAAGCTGAACGCCACACCGATATGGCCGAGCTGGCCGGTCTTGGCGTTGACCATGATCGCCCCGCATCCTGCGAAGACGAGCGCGAATGTGCCGATCGCCTCTGCGACGAGGGCGCGGGCGATCGGCGGTGCAGGTCTCAACCTGGGAGCAGTTCCGCGACGAGCTTCTGGACGCGGGCGTCGATCTCGTCGCGGATCCGGCGAACGGATTCGAGGTCTCGTCCGGCGGGATCATCGAGATCCCAGTCCTCGTAGCGCCTGCCAGGGTAGATCGGGCAGGCGTCGCCGCAGCCCATCGTGATCACGAGATCGGCGCCCTTGACGAACTCATCGGTCAGTGGCTTCGGGAACTCCTCGGTGAGATCGACGCCGATCTCGCCCATCGCCTCGACAACGGCTGGGTTGATCTCCTCTCCCGGGGCACTTCCCGCCGAGCGAACCCCGATCTTCCCGTCCGAGCGCAGCTTGACCAGGCCTGCCGCCATCTGGCTGCGACCGGCGTTGTGGACGCAGACGAACAGAACCTCTGGCTGATCCTTCACGAGCACTCCCTCCGACTGGGCAAGCGCACGAAGCCGCTCGCGGGCGAAGCGGTGTGCAAGCACAGGAACGAAGACGTTGAGCCTGGACTCCCCGAGTAGATCGAGAGATTCGGCGATGTAGCGCTCGATCGACTGCTCGGAGTAGATGCCCTTGAACTCGTCGGCAAGCCGATCAGCCGCCTGACGTACGTGGTGCTGGGTGACGGGATCGAGTGTCTGGCTCATCAGCAGCACCCCGCGCGCTCGGCCGGCTGGATCACCGGCAGTCCATGCACGGCCCTCGTCGTCTTGGTCGCCTTGACGATTGCACCGTGCATCCCATCCGCTACCCGATGCGTGAACTCAACGCTCACGTCCTCGAAGCCGGCGGCCTCGAGCCCACCGATGTATTCGTCCTTCGACAGCGCGCCGGCGATGCAGCCCACGTACGACCCGCGCTCGGCGCGCTGTTCGGGGCTCAGGTGATCCTCGGCCACGACGTCGGACACGCCGACCCGTCCTCCGGGCTTCAAAACCCGGGCAATCTCAGTCAACACCGCCGCCTTGTCGACCGAGAGGTTGATCACGCAGTTCGAGATCACGACGTCGACGGAGTTGGCGGGCAGTGGGATCTGCTCGATCACGCCTTTCAGGAAGTGCACGTTCGTGATGCCCGCCTCCGCTGCGTTCTGCCGTGCAAGCGCCAGCATCTCGTCGGTCATATCGAGCCCGAAGGCCGTGCCGGTCGGGCCGACACGCTTGGCCGAGAGGATCACGTCGATGCCACCGCCCGAGCCAAGATCGAGCACTGTCTCGCCTTCGTGGAGATCGGCGACCGCCACCGGATTCCCGCATCCCAGCGATGCGAGCACGGCTGCGTCAGGGAGCTCGTCTCGCTGCTCCGCGGCGTAGAGCACCTCGCCGAACTTCGCACTGCCGACAGCGCTCGCCTGTGAGTCGTCGCAGCACGATCCACCCCCACAGCCACAACCGGTGTCTCCATTCGTGACCGCGCGTGCCGACTCCGCATAGCGCCGGCGAACTTGATCGCGCAGCGCCTCGCTTTCGTTTGCCATCAGCAGCACACTCCTTCCAGGTCGGCGACGGCCGACAGCTTCAACACGGCCTCGCGCCTCAACGAGAAGTAGGCCCACTTGCCGCGCTGCTCGCGCTCCAGGAGCCCGACGTCCATCAGTCGCTTGAGATGATGCGACACGGTGGGCTGCGTCAGCGAGAGCGGCTCGATCAGGTTGCAGACGCACACGGGCTCCGCGCTTGTCGCAAGCAGATTCACGATCTTCACCCGGGCTGGATCACCCAGGGCCTTGAACAGCTCAGCGGTGGCGTTCGCTTCCGCGTCCGACAAGGTAGGAGCCGCCAACGGCGCACAGCAGTCCACTGGTTCAGCAACAACAGCACTCAGCTTGATCACCCTCCCCTATTCGTATCGATAGGCGTCAATATATAGACACCCATCGATCCGTGTCAAGGCCGGGCGACGAAGAGCGTCACCTCGAAATTTCTCGCGGCGCCTGGGCGGTGTCCGCGTCGATTCCGGGCAAGGGGGTCGATCCCACTCACGGCGTCGGGGACTCAACCGGAGACCGTGGAGCGCGTCATCGGTTCGCTAGGGTCCGATGATCTTCCACTGCGACCGAGAGGAGTTCGGCATGGCGTCCATTTCGGAGCGGGAGAGCAGGGAGATCGAGGCGGCAAACACCTCCGGCGCCACTCCGGTCGTCTTCATCCACGGCCTCTGGCTGCTGCCGAGCAGCTGGGCCAACTGGGCGGATTTCTTCAAGCAGGCCGGGTTCGCGCCGCTGACGCCGGACTGGCCAGACGATCCGGAAACGGTTGAAGAGGCGCGGGCGAACCCGGACGTCTTCGCCAAGAAGACGCTGAAACAGGTTGCCGACCACACGACCGACGTGATCGGCAAGCTCGAGAAGGAGCCTGCCGTGATGGGCCACTCGACGGGGGGCTTGCTGGCTCAGATGCTCGCGGGCCGGGGCCTCTCGGCGGCCACGGTGGCGATCGACCCAGGAGTCTTCCGCGGCGTTCTGCCTCTGCCGGCCTCCGTGCTAAAGGGCGTTGGCCCGTTCCTCATCAACCCCCGCACGCGCGGACGCGCAATCACCCTCACCTTCGACCAGTTCAAATACGGCTGGACGAACGCCCTCGATGAGGACGAGGCGAAGCGTCTTTACGACACCTACCACGTGGCCGGGTCGGGGATCGCCCTCGTCCAGATGGGCAACGCAAACCTCAACCCTGGGACGGAGTCGAAGGTCGATACAAAAAACCCCGACCGCGGCCCCCTGCTGATCATCGACGGCGAGAAAGACCACACGGTGCCGTGGGCCATCGCGAACGCTGCCTACAAAAAGCAGAAGCGCAACCCGGGCGTGACCGAGATCGTCAAGATGCCGAACCGCGGCCACTCGCTGACCATCGACCACGGCTGGCAGGAGGTCGCGCAGACCGCGCTCGACTTCGTCAAGCGGTTCGTCCCAGCCAAGCCAAGCTAGCCGGCCTCCGAATAGTCGCCGCCCAGCCCCCACGCACAGCCGGGTTCTGCAACGCCGACGGACGGAAATAACGCGCGTTTCCCTCCCCGGCACCGGTAGGGTTAAGAGTCGTGGAACGGCTATCGAGGGGCGAGTTCGAGCAGCTCCCGGCTGATGAGCAGACCAAGCATGTCGAGGAGACCCTGGCGGCGTTGCGAGAGTCGATCCCACACGGCGGGGCCGCCGTTGAAGCGTTCCTCGACGTTCGCTTCCACGTTCAAGAGCTCGCCGAGTGGAAGCCCACGGAAGTGCAACGGCTCTGGGCGTGGTATCGCACCGACATCGAGCGCCATGCCGACGACATACACGCAGCTTTTCGAGAGGCGCTTGACAGTGGTTCGCTCAGTCCGCCGCATGCGCTGTACGCCAAGAACTCCCTCATCGCCGCAGAGCAGATCCTCAACCCGGCCGACGAGTACATCTGATCGCCAACGGGCGCTAGGTTACGGAAGCCGTCCGGCCCCACCGGGAGGGCCGTGACAGCACAGGGGCATCCGAGGGATCTTCCGGCGGGCGGTCGAGCGCGGCAGCGTGGTGATCGCGGAACGACGGCCCGGGAGCTTGGGCGCAGCCTGGAAGAAGCACTTCAACTCGTCTGGCTGTACGCGGCGTACGAGCCCGCGAAGCTCGAACGCGCTACCTGGACAAGGGCCAGGCGTGACGCTGCTCAAGGCCCAGGTCGCACTCGCGGCGCTGGGCCAGCTTCGCGGCGACGGGCACGATGCCGCGGCGAAGCTACTGATGGAGCTCGTCAGGCGCTGACGCCAGCCGGCGCGACGCGCCCCTATCGACCCCTCACGACTAGATCGCAGCGACCACGACGTCAGCATGGACGCCAGGAGTTGCCGTCACACGTGAGGCGCAGGACTTCCCCACCACCCAAGTTCTGACCAGAACCGGCCAAATCCACCGAGGCGTTTTCGGATCTAGCAAACAAAAGGCCCGCCGTAGCGGGCCTTTTCTTAGTGGGCGGTACTGGGCTCGAACCAGTGACCCCCAGCTTGTCGAGCTGGTGCTCTCCCAACTGAGCTAACCGCCCAAAAGTGGCCAATTTGCAGGCCCTTATGTGCGAAGGTCAGGGATAGTGCTCTCCCAACTTTTCGCGAATCGCATCATAGCCCTCTTCGCGGCCAGGATGGAGGTTGGAGCTGGTCAACGGCGGCCCGGTGACGATCATCCTCGAGGCCTTGGGAGAGGACAGCGCCGCACACTGACCTCTCCCGCGTCTCCGGCTCCTCGCGGGTTTCCGCCGCCTCCGAGGAGGAAGACAGATGGACATAGGATGCTGAGGGGGAAAGCGGCCTCCCCGGCTCGGCCGTGAAAAGGAGGACAGGAGATGCGTAACAAGGGTCGAAACGCGAGACAGGGTCCCGTCGCTTACCCGGCTGAGCTGGACGCCGTCGAACCGTCTTCTGATTCGCGGCCGCCTGCGAAGGTGAATGAGTCCACCGAGTCGACCGGCGGCGACGCCGACGTCGACCAAGAGATCGCGCCCGACTACGCTCAGTTCGGAGAACACCTCTCGTCCGTCTTGCAAGCTGCCGAACACCTCTCGTCCGTCTTGCAAGCTGCCAACGATGAGGCCAAGAAGGTGAGAGACGACGCGCGGACCGAGGCCGAGCGTCTTCGCGAGCGCACACAGAGTCAGGCGGCTTCGACGCTCGACAGTGCGCGGCGAGAGTCGGAGGAACTGCTCGCCGACGCGGAGCGTCTACGCACGGAGGCGGAGAACGAAAGCAGCCAGACCCGCAAACAGGCGGAGACGTATGCGGCAGAGGAGCTGCGAGCTGCGCAGGACAAGGCTGCGGACATCGTGTCTTGGGCCGAGGAGGTCGCAAAGACTCGCTCCGAGGCGGCGGAGGAACGCTTGCGGGAGCTCGAGGCCAACGTGGAACGAGCCGAGGTACGACTTCAACAGCTCGCAACCGGGCTGGTGGACGCCGCCTCGCAGCTCGAAGGCCTGATCGAGCGCCCGGTGGCTCACGTTGGCGGCGAGAAGTCAGCGTCGGAGCCAACCGAAGAGCGAATGCTCGAGGAAACACTCGTCGCATCCATCACGGAGCTGAGCGGGAGTAGTGAGGACAAGTAGATGACCTTGCTGAACTGCCTCCGACGGGGACGTGTGGGCAGCCGTGGCGTCGCCCCGGCGAGCCAGGCTAGAGCGGCGGCCAAGCCCGCAGCTCGTCCACGGTGGTCACCCGCGAGTCTCGGTGCCTAGCTGTCGTCTGTGCCGTGCCACGGGCCACCCCCATCACAAGGCGACCCAGCGGCGCGGCTAGTGAGCGGTTCGGCGCTGCTGTCTCGGCTCGCCTCCGCGGAGAAGGCCCTGGACGGAGACAGCCCAGACCCGTGCAGGCCCTACAACGGCGGACGTTGACGAGACGCCCTATCGAGCAACGAGGCTAGGCGGCCCAGGCTCGAACCTCTTTCGGCTGCGGTGGTTGACTGCGAGCCACCGGGCGCCAGCTACGCGCTGGCGGGCGTGTGTCCTCTACACCGCCTAACTGAGAGGCACCCGCAGGAGTTCAAAGCTCGTCGATGGAAGTGGGGCCGCTCCACAGCTAGATCGGGAGCCTGGGAAGCCCAAGGGTGGACGCTCCAAAAGGGGTGCGCTTGGCGTAGCGGCGCAGGGCTCTAGTTAGGCGCGGGGCTCGTCGCTTGCGCCCTGCACCTGGGCGTTCGTCGACGTTTCGCGCTCGGGCTGGCCGGAGCCGTCCTCTGGCGGAGTTGCGACCGGCTTGCCGCCCTCTGCCAGGTCCGCGGTCTCGTCTCCCGCCCTCCGGAACCAGTGCTTGATCCTGTCTAGGACAGCCATGGTTTCGAACTCGAGTATAAGGCGGTCGTTCTCGAGGGCGCACAACGTGTTTGTGCCGGCGCGCTTCGCGCGGGCGTGTCTTCTCTCTCTTGGGCAACTCGATCGCAGCTCGTCGCGTCCGGTGCGCCGCCTGTCACCGCGCCGCGACGGACTCGGCCGAATCCCTCTATTCATCGTGCACTTGCTGGTATCCGCGATGTTCCGCAGCGATCCGTTGTCAGCCGCGCGAACGGGGGAGATTTCTGACCGCGGGGTCACGCGCCGCGATCCGACTAAAAACCGACCTATCGAGCCCGGAATCGCCTGAACGTCACGCGACGGCCCGCCGGAATGCCCCTCAGCGGAAAGATGCGCACTCGCATGACCAGCCTGCGGCGACCGCGATACCGGCGGCGGAGCGCGCTGAATGACCACACGCCCGGAGGATTGCAAACCGCTAGCTGCCAGGGTTCTTGCTCGTGGAGATCGTTCTCCAGGAGTCCCAGGTGATCGTGAGGATGACGAGAGTGATCGCGAGGCCGATGATCGGGTCGCCGATTGGGGCGCCGAGGGCGACGATGATCGCGCTTCCGATTACTCCGAGTGAGACGAAGCCGTCGACGCGGGCGTGGTTGCCGTCGGCGATGAGCGCAGGGCTGTGGAGGCGGCGTCCGCCATGCAGCCGTATCTGGGCTGCGATCTCATTTCCGAGGAACCCGAGCGCTCCGGCGGCTGCGAGCACCCACAGGTGCGTCAGCTGTTCCGGGTGGATCAGCCGCTGGATCGTCTCGTAGAGCGCAACGCAGGCGGAGACGAAGATCGCGAGGACGACGGCCAGGCCGGCGAGCGTCTCGCCGCGCGCCGAGCGAAGAAAGAACGCGATGCCGAGTGGGATCGCGGTGAGCGCGTCCCCGAAGTTGTGGATCAGGTCAGCTACGAGAGCGACCGAGCCGGTTAGGACGAAGATGCCTGCCTGCGCTCCAGCTGTGAGCGCCAGCACTGTGAGGCTGATCGACACCGTCCTCACG